>JAYZBQ010000077.1:0-8288 GCA_036338695.1 Myxococcota bacterium | reverse complement strand
GACCATGTCCGCCGATGGCGTCAATGAGCTGCCAGCGGATCTGGCTGAGCTCCCAGGCGGTCGGTTCATGGAGCTCGAGCTCTTCTTGGTCTCGACCGATCGCGAAGCGACCCCGATCCTGCGCGGCGTCGACGTGCGCTTTCAGTGCCAAATCGAGGAATAGAGCCGTGACGATGGGTCCTGTCGATCAATCGGCTGACTCGTCGCATTAGCCGCTGCAAACGACCGATACCGTCTATGCGGCGGTCTCAAGCGTGGAGAACACAACGTGCTTAGATGGTGGATAGTGGGTGTTGTTGCGCTGGCGATCAGCGGCTGCAGCGGCTGCGATGACCCAGTCGGCTGCATCGATGCAGACCACGATGGCTACGGCCAGGGCTGCGCCCGCGGGCCGGACTGCAACGACACCGACCCGAGCCTCTCGAGCGACTGCCCGAGCACGCCTGACTCGACGCTGCAACCCTGCGAAGTCAACCCGCTGCAGCCCGGCTGCGCCTGCGACCTAGGTGTTCCTCCCCGCTCGTGCTACGACGCCGATCCGCTCACACGCGACCGAGGCAACTGCCGCGCCGGCACCATGACCTGCAACGACGGTGTCTGGAGCAATTGCGAGGGGGCGGTCCTGCCCGAGCGAGAGGTCTGCGATAACCTCGACAACAACTGCGACGGGCGCGTGGACGAAGGCCTGCGCAGCGAGTGCGGGACCTGCGATCTGTCCTGCCAACAAGATGCGAACGGCCCGAGCTATGGTGGAACCTTTACGCCGCCTGAAGAAGGCAGCGCCTTGACGCTCGACGAGGACGGCGCGCTGCGCCTCGACGTGCGCAACATCCGCTTCGATCACATCTGGATCGCCAACTCAGGCGAGAACACGGTCAGCAAACTCTCAACGGACACAGGGCAAGAAGAGGGTCGGTACCGAATGCCCGATGGCTGCGGAGATCCCTCTCGGACAACCGTCGACATCGAGGGCAACGTCTGGGTCGGCTGTCGCCAGGGCGGCTCCATCGTGAAAATCGCCGCCGCTGAGCGAGCCTGTCGAGACACTAACAACAACGGCAGCATCGAGACGAGCCGGGATCTCAACCAGAACGGCCAGATCGATGGCGCCGAGCTGCTGCCGCGCAACACCGACGAGTGCGTGCTCATGCGCGTCGCTATCGGGGGTTCGGTGGCACGAGCGGCCGCCGTGGACGCCAACGGCAACGTCTGGGCGGGCAGCTGGGACCGATCAAACTACACCGTCGTCCACGGCGAAACGGGTGAGATTCTCGGACGCGTGGAGGCAGGCGGCAACCCTTATGGCGCGGCGATGTACGGAAAAACCCTCTACAGTTCGAACCGGGGCGGCTCGACGCTGTCGCGCATTGACATCGCCACCCGTCAACGCACGGGTCTGTGGCGAGTGCCCGGCTGTGCGAGCCTGTACGGTATCGCCGTGGATCGCTACGGTCACGTCTGGCTCGGCAACTACAGCTGCAAAGATGTGCTGCGCTTTGACCCTCGCACGGAGACCTGGGCGCGCTTTTCGGTCGGCCGCGGCAACTCACGCGGGATGGCTGCGAACGCAGCAGGTGAGGTCTTTGTCGCAGTCGATACCACCAACAAGGTCTATAAGTTTGACGGGGCGACCGGCGAGACCCTAGGCATCTACGACGTCGGTCAAAGCGGCGTGATCGGCATCGCCCTTGATGACGAAGACTTCGTCTGGACGGTGGCGCGCAACAGCCAGCGCGCCTCGAAGATGAGCTCCGATGGCGTCATCGTCGGTCACTACAACGTCGGCCGCGCGCCCTACACCTACTCGGATATGACAGGACAAGCGCTGCGCACCTTCGCTGCGCCCGTCGGCATTTATCGTCTAGCCTACCAGAGCGCGTGCAAATACGAGACGATCTGGGGGCCGATCGATATCGAAGCCGAGACGCCGCAAGGCACTGCGATTGAGGTTCGGCTGAGCATCGCAGATGCCGAAGACCAGCTCATGAGTGGCCAGGCGCTGCGCTACGGGCCTTGGCGCCAAGACAGCGAGCAAGACGAGTTCCCCGTCGATCCCGGTGAGATCGAGCGAGATGCACACGCGATGCTCGAAATCCACTTCATTAGCGAAGATCGCGCCATCACCCCCCGGCTGACCGGGGTGCAGCTTCAACACAACTGCGCCGAGTAAACTGGCGCGGGCTGCGCCGCTCTTGTTGATTTTTCATGCGAGGCCTCCCTATGGTGCCGCCCGCAAACAATGCGGTGCGCACGCACGCGATTGGGAGGACCAATTGGCTCAGTATGATGTCGTCGTCATTGGATCAGGCCCCGGAGGCTACGTCGCAGCGATCCGCTGCAGCCAACTTGGGCTCAAAACCGCTATCGTCGAGAAGGACCCGAGCCTTGGCGGCACCTGTCTGAACCGGGGGTGCATCCCAGCCAAAGCGCTGCTGCACGCGGCGGAGGTGCTGCACGAAGCACAAGAAGGCGCCAAAGTCGGCGTCAAGGTGAGCAGCGCCGAGATGGATATGGCCGGTCTGCAGAGCTACCGCCAGCGTATCGTGGGCGAGCTCACGGGCGGTATCGCCTACCTCATGAAGAAGAACAAAATCGACGTCCACACGGGCTACGGCCGGCTCAAGGGGCCGGGTAAAGTCAGCGTCAGCGACGAACAAGGCAGCACCACGCTCAGCTGCAAGCACGTCATCTTAGCGACCGGCTCGACGGTGCGCGACTTGCCCGGCGTTCGCTTTGACGGCGAGCGCATCATCTCAAGCGATGAGATGCTCGAGCTCGACTACGTCCCAAAACGAGTGCTGGTGATCGGCGCTGGCGCGGTCGGGACGGAATTCGCCTCGGCGTACAAAGACTACGGGTCTGAGGTGACGCTCGTCGAATATGCGGACCGGCTGGTGCCGATCGAAGACGCTGACTGCTCCAAGGAGCTGGCTAAGGCGTTCAAGAAACGCAAGATCGACGTCAAGGTCGGTCACAAGGTGAACGAGGCGAAGCGAAAGGGAGCGACCGTCACCGTCGAGATCGAGAAGCTCAAAGACGGCAGCAAAGAGAAGGCGACCTTTGACGTCGTCTTAGTCGCCGCCGGTCGAGCGCCGGTGACGGGAGACCTCGGGCTGGCGAGCGTCGGGCTCGCCACCGATGGGCGCGGCCTGATCCCGGTGAACGCATGGTGTGAGACCGGCGCACAGGGCGTCTACGCCATTGGTGATATCATCCCGACGCCGTGGCTGGCGCACGTTGCGAGCGCTGAAGGCATCATGGTCGCCGAGCGGATCGCTGGGCACGAGACCATGAGCGTCGCCTATGAGCGCGTACCCAACTGCACCTACTGCCGCCCAGAAGTCGCCAGCGTCGGGCTGACCGAGGCTGCGGCGAAAGAGGCGGGTTACACCGTCAAAACCTCCAAGTTCCCCTTCTCGGCGATCGGCAAGGCTAAAATCCTAGGCGACACCGCTGGGTTCGTGAAAATCGTCGCCGCCGAAGAGTATGACGAGATCTTAGGCGTCCATATCTGTGGACCACGCGCCACCGAAGCGATCGCAGAAGCCTGCGTCGCCCTCGGCGCCGAGGCCACCGGGAAATGGTACGGATCGATCATGCACGCCCACCCCACCTTGAGCGAGACAGTCCAAGAGAGCCTGCATCAGCTCATGGGTCACGCTATCCACATTTAGCGAGACATCGAATGGCTAAAGCACACGAAAAACTCTTCCCCGGAACAGGGGATCGGCGAGCGCCGGAGTTGACGACGCTGGAGCAACCGCTCAGCAAGGCGATGCGGCTGCGCTTGTTCGAGTGGATGGTCACGACGCGCAAGGTCGAGGCGCGCCTTGGCACCTTGTACCGGCAAGGCAAAGTGGTCGGCGGCTTGTACCGCGGCGAAGGTCAAGAAGGGATCTCAGTCGGTACCGCGATGGCGCTCAAAGAGGGCGACATCGTCGGTCCTATGATCCGAGATCTCGGCGCGATGATGGTGCGCGGCGTGCCGCCGCGCGATGTCTTTTGCCAATACATGGCGAGGGCTGATGGGCCGACGGGCGGGCGCGACTGCAACACCCACTTTGGCGACCATGAGCTCGGTATTACGGCGCCCATCTCGATGTTAGGGGCACTCATCCCGGTCGTCTCAGGCATGGCGTGGGCGAGCCGGGAGCAAGGCAACAACCCGGTCGGCATCACCTACATCGGCGACGGCGGCGCCTCCTGCGGCGACTTCCACGAAGGGCTCAACATGGCGGCGACGCTGAACTCGCCCCTCGTGCTGATCATCGAGAACAACGGCTACGCCTACTCGACCCCGGTCGAGGCACAAAGCGGCGTCGAATGGTTTGTCGATCGCGCCCCTGCGTACGGGGTGCTCGGGATGCAGGTCGACGGTAACGACGTCGAGGCGGTGTATCACGCCACCTCCAAAGCCTGTGCCCACGCGCGGGCAGGCAAAGGCCCCGTGCTGATCGAGGCGATCACCTTTCGTATGAACGGTCACGCCGAGCACGACGACGCCAGCTACGTCCCCGAAGCCCTCGTCGAGGCGTGGCGGGCGCGTGACCCGATCGATCTCCTCCGAGCGCGCCTGATCGAGGACGGTGTCAAATCGGCGCGCCAGCTCGACAACCTCGAGCAGAAGATTTTTGACCAACTCAAGGACGACTACGAGTTTGCGCTGGCCAGCGCCATGCCCGATGCGCTGCACGCAACGGGCGGTGTCTACGCAGGCGATGTGGTCGGGGAACCGGACCCCCGGAGGGCAGGCCGATGACGATCACCTACATCGAGGCGATCGGCGAGGCCATCGCACAAGAGATGGAGCGTGACCCTTCCGTGCTGTTAATCGGCGAGGACGTCGGTCATTACGCCGGCGCGTTTAAGCTCTCGAAGGGCTTCCTCGAGGCTTTTGGGCCGAACCGAATCATCGACACACCGATCGCCGAATCAGCGATCGTTGGTCACGCGATCGGGATGGCGTACATGGGGCTGCGCCCGATCGTCGAGATGCAGTTTATCGACTTCATCGCCTGCGCCTTTAACATGGTGACGAACTTCGCCGCCAAGAGCCGCTACCGCCAGGGGCTGGCTTGTCCGATGGTGATCCGCGGACCGTCGGGCGGCGGGGTGCGCGGCGGCCCATTTCACAGCCAAAACGTCGAGTCCTACTTCCTGAACATCCCCGGGCTCAAGATCGTCGCGCCAGCGACAGCCGTCGACGCCAAAGGGTTGATGCTCTCCTCGATCCGAGACGACGACCCGGTGCTCTTTCTAGAGCACAAATACCTGTATCGACGGATCAAGGAAGAGGTCCCTGCCAATGAGGCGATCCCCTTGGGACAGGCCGTGGTCCGCCGCGCCGGCGCCGATTTCACGATCGTGACCTACGGCGCCATGGTCTTTGAGGCGCTCGAGGCTGCCGAGGTGATCGCCGAGCAGACCGGCGCGCAGGCTGAGGTGATCGACCTGCGGACGCTGGCGCCCCTCGATATGGAGACGGTCTACGCGTCGGTGCGTCAAACCAACCGCTGCATGCTCGTTCACGAGGCCTGCCTGACCGGCGGTCCGAGCGGCGAGCTGGCTGCTCGGCTCTCCGAAGAGTTCTTCGATTGGCTCGACGCCCCGATCCTGCGCGTCGCCGCGCTCGACTCACCGGTCCCCTACTCACCACCGCTCGAGGATTACTTCCTCCCGAAATCTGCTGACATTGTCTTTCAGGCGAAGCGACTGCTCGCCTACTAGGAGAAGCCCATGGCCCTCATCGATATTGTGATGCCTCAACTCGGCGAGTCCATCGCCGAAGGTACCATCGCCCGCTGGCTCAAAGCGGTCGGCGATACCGTCGCTGAAGACGAACCCCTGCTCGAGGTGAGCACCGACAAGGTCGACGCCGAGATCCCGAGCGTCAAAGGCGGTCGCGTCGCTGAGATCTTGTTCGGTGAAGGCGAGACGGTCGAGGTCCAGACCGTTATTGCCCGCATTGAGACGGACGCTGCGGCGAGCCTTCCAAGCGGCGACGCGGCGCCGGCTGCTGAGCCGCCGGCCCCTGAACCCGCTGCAGCTGCGCCCGCGGCAGCCCCTGCGCCTGCGCCGGTTGCGGCTGCTCCGGCGCCAACGCCTGCGCCGGCTCCCACCCCCGCACCGGCTGGCACCGACGAGTTGACGCATCGACGCCGCACGCTCTCGAGCCCGGTCGTGCGCAACATCGCGCAAGAGCACGGGGTCGAGATCGCCGCCGTTCCCGGTACGGGGATCGACGGACGGGTCACCAAGTCCGACATCCTCGGATACATCGCCTCGGGTGCCCATCAAGCGGCTGCGGTCGCTCCTGCAGCGGCGCCTGCCGCCATGCCTCAAGCCCCGGTCTTCGCGGGGCCGGCGGTCCCGGTGACCCCTCCGGGCGCCGTCGTCGCCGAGCTGACTCGTGCATCTGGCGCGCCGACCGAGATGAAGTTCCCCGACGTGCCCGTGTACCCGGGAGACCGCATCGAGAAGATGAGCCCGATGCGCGCAAGCATCGCCGAGCACATGGCGCGCTCGACCTACATCGCCGCCCACGTCCAGACCTGTTGGGAGATCGACATGGGCAACGTGATGGCGCTGCGTAAGGAACACAAAGATCGCTACGCAGCCCAAGGGGTCAAGCTCAGCGTCACCGCGTTCATCCTCAAGGCGACGGCCGCCGCCTTGCGCGAGCACCCCATGGTCAACGCGGCGATCAGCGGCGATCAGATCATCTACCGCGGCGCCGTCAACCTCGGCTGCGCTGTCAGCGTACCCGACGGCTTGATGGTCCCGGTCATCAAGAACGCGGACCACCTGAGCGTGCGCGGCGTCGCCATTGCGCTCGAAGACCTCGCGGCGCGCGCGCGGAGTAAGAAACTCACGATGGCTGATCTGGAAGCCTCGACCTTCTCGGTGACCAACCCAGGGGTCTTCGGCTCGCAGTGGGGCACGCCGGTGATCAACCAACCCAACGTCGCCATCCTCGGCTGCGGTCGGACGGAAGAGCGCGTCGTTGCCGTCAACGGCATGATCGCCATTCGCCCCCGTGCCCACTACGTCTTGAGCTTTGATCACCGCTTGGTAAATGGCTCTGATGCGGACCTGTTCATGAAGACCTTCAAGGAGAAACTTGAGGGTATGGACAGCAGCGCGCTGTAGCTCGGTTCATGACGCGACCGATCGAGCTGCGCCGCTTAGGGGCGGGGCTTGACTACGAGACGACCCAGGCGGCGCAGCAGCGCGCCGTCGAGCTCGTACGTACGGGCGAGCTCCCGGATCAACTCTGGCTCTTGCAGCATGAGCGCGTGATCACCGTCCCGCGTAAAGAGGCTGCGTGGGCGAACCTGTTGGTGACCCCTGAGCGCGCCCAAGAGCTCGGCGTGACCCTCGCCACAACCACGCGCGGCGGCAACATCACCTACCACGGGCCTGGGCAGTGGGTGCTGTATCCCATCGTCCACCTTCAGCCGGGTGAGCGCGACATCAGGCGCTTCGTCTGCAACCTCGAAGAGGCGATGATGGACGTCTGCCGCGCCTACAACCTGACGCCGCAGCGAAGCGAAGGGGAGACGGGCACCTGGATCGGGGACCAAAAGATTGGCGCGATCGGGGTCCGTTTTGGGCGCTGGGTCTCCAGCCATGGGATCGCCTTTAATGGTCGGACCATTTTAGAGGACTTCAAGCTCATCGTCCCCTGCGGGATCGTCGATAAAGGGGTGTGCAGCCTTGAGAGCCTAGGCGTCGACCACGACCTCGAGCGGCTTGGCGAAGAGCTGGCGCAAGCGGTTGCGCGGCGCCTCGGTCGAGCGCTGATCGCCGGTCCGGACCAGCTTCCGCCGAACCGCAGCGTCTGATCGGAGGCGTACGATGCGCAGATGCCCTAAAGTGATCGGGATGAGTCGGTTGGTAGACCGGACACACGCCCGGGTCGTCACTTCACTTTTGAGCCCCTGTATTTTCCTGCCGTCGAATCAGGCGCGCCCGCCGAAATGATCTCACGCCTCAACCGACAGTGGAAACGCCTCCAGTCCGGATCGGCTGGCTGGGCGCTTGGCGATCAGGCGATCGCAAGCGGTGTGACCTTCTTGACCGGCTTACTCATCGCACGACTCGTTGGACCAGAGCAGTTCGGTGTCTTTGGTCTCCTGATGATGGTGGTGCTCTTTTTCAATTCGATCCAATATGCACTGATCGTCTCGCCCATGTTGTCGATCGGACCCCCGTCACCCACACAAAACCAAAAAGCCTTCTAGGCAGCGCAAGGATGCGCTGCGCTTCTGCTCATCATCCTCAGCACC
>JAYZBQ010000076.1:0-123624 GCA_036338695.1 Myxococcota bacterium | reverse complement strand
CCTGGACGTTGCCGATCGGGTTGTCCTGACCGTCGTCCACGCGCACGGTCACCAGCGCCCCGCCTTGCCCGGTCAAGAGCTGCATATCCTGACCCCGGACCACCTGCACCCGCTGCGGCGTGCCACCGAGCACGTGGATCGGGATCTCGGTGCGCACCTCGTCGAATTGCGCAGCGGCCACGCGCAGCTGCACCGGATACTCGGGCTGCGTGCGCGCGCCCATCGGGCGGACCTGCACGATCACCTCACCAGCTGCGTCGGTCTCGAGATCTTGAGTGACGACGAACCGGTCACCGTCTCGAAAGGATAAACGCCCCAAATCCGAAGGGCTCAAAGGCTGGGCGCGGATCAGCGCCCCCGGTACGGGGAAGTCGTTTCGATCGGTGACGCGCAGGCGCAACGGCGAGACGCTCCCAGCCACGATCTGGGTCTCGCCGACCCGGGTCGGGAGATAGGTGATGCGATCCGGAGCGGCTGTATCGAACCCGACCTCTAAGTCCACCTGCAACTCGGGCTGATCCACGAGCACGACCCGCAAGGTGAGCGCCTCGTTGACGCCGGGAGGCTGCGACGGACACCGCGCCGTCACCTGCGTCGCTCCGGTGTCATCGGTCGGCGCTGCGCTGGCGGCGAAGAGCCCCTCGGCGATCACCTGAAGCGGCACGTTCGGCACCCCATACACGAGCGCGTCGAGGACGCGCACGCGAGCACCCCGCACGGTGTCGGCTGGAAAACAGATCGCCTCACCTTCCGCTCGCACCTCCGCAGCGAGACGCTGGTAGGTCTTTCCGCTCAAGCTCACGGCGGGGAGCGAGGCGTCGTCTTCAGGGGGGGCAAACCTTAGCTCGAGGATAAACCGCCCGGCGGATGCGCCGGGCTGAATGCGCACGCTCAAGCGCCCCTCACCGTCGGTGACACCTTGAACGCTCGCCGTCGCGCCCTGCCCAAGACAAGCCGCAAAGACGCAGCCGTCGCGCCCAACTGGCCCACCGCCGTCCACCCGCCCTGCGTCGCGCACGCCAGCCTCTGGCGCACCCGAAGCGTCCGAGCCGGTGGCGTCGACGACGGCCGCATCCAGGGGCTCGGCGCCTGCGTCCATAGCGGGTCCTGCGTCCATACCAGGTCCGGCGTCGTCGCTTCGCGGCGCGCCCAGCGCGCGCACTGAGAGCGTGACGCCGAGATCAGCGACCGGGTTGTCGTATTGATCATGAACCATCAGGGTGAGGTCGCCGCCGTCCGGCTCGCTCTGCGCCAAGATGATCTCGTCGCGCTGCCACGGATGCGGCAGCGATCCGTTCCATAAACGCAAGGGCAGCCCAGGCGCCTCCAGCGTGATCCGCCGCCGATCACCCAGCCCCACGATCAGGTGCTGCTCAGCGTAGACGTCGGGCTGACGCAAAGCGGTGGCGCGCACCACCCAATCGCCAGGCTCCGTGCCCACACGAACCGCCAGACGGCAGCGCCCCTGGTCGTCGCTCACGCACGAGCTGCCTTGGTCTAAGCCCACAGCACGCGTCGTGGCGGCGCGCGCGTTCTCAAAGGTAAAGTTGATGGTCTCGTCGGCGAGCAGCGACTCGGTCTGACCCGGCACCGCGCCGCGCACCTCCACCTCAAGCTCCACCCACTGCGTCTGCCCTGTCACCTCCCAGGCCTCATCAAAGGGGCGATCCGGGTCCGAGACACGGATCTGAAGGCTGCTCGGGAGCGCCTCTGAGGCGCTCGGCGCCGGCAGCTCGGGCAGCGCCCCTTCGGTCAGGCACGCCGAGATGCCGCTCAACAACACAAGGCCAATGATCGATCGCTTCACGAGACGCTCTCTTTCGCAGCGATTAGGATCCTTCAGGCGGCGCCCGATTGCAAGATGCGGCGGAGCCATGGTTAGCTGCTTTCAAGGAGCATCATGCTGGCACAAGATGCAGCGCCGATAGTCGCTTGGTGGTGGGTTGGCATGTGCGCGCTCGCGGCGGTTAACATCGCCCTGCTGCTACGGCTGCATCGCTGGGTGCGGGCGGCGCAACCGGACCGGCTCGAGCGGCTCTCGCTGAGCTTGTGCGCGATCTACACCCTAGGCTGCGCCTCACGGTGCCTGATCCCGCGCAGCGACGTCGCCCGTTTTGGGCTCGTCGACTCCTGGCTCTCGAGCATCCTCATCGGTCGCTCCATCGCCACCGTCGCCGAGCTCGCCTTCGTGGCGCAGTGGGTTCTGCTTTTGGTGTACTTTGGGCGGCGCGCACAGCGGCCGAGCGTGCGGCTGCTGAGCGCACCGATCCTGCCGTTGATCACGCTCGCCCAGTGCTGCGCGTGGTATGGCGTGCTCACCACCAACTACATCGGTCAAACGCTCGAGGAGAGCCTGTGGACGCTCAGCGCGCTGCTGCTCAGCGGTGGGCTGTGGCTGTGCCGCCAGGGCGTGAGCCAAAGCAGCCGGCGGTGGCTCGACCTCACCATCGCTGGATGCGTGGCGTACATTCTGTTCATGGGGTTCATCGATGTGCCGAACTACTATCGACTCTGGCAAGCAAAGGAGGCGGCCGGCGCCTCCTATCTGAGCCTCAGTGACGGGCTCCGGGACCTGCAACAGGTCACGATCACCGGGACCTATGAGCGCTGGCGTTATCCCATGGTGTGGCAGTCCCTCTACTTCAGCCTTGCGGTCTGGGCGAGTATGGGGTTCGTGCTGATTCCGATGCGCTTACGCCGCCAGGAGACCGCATGAACGAGCACATGATGAAAGCCTCCCTGTGCACGCGCTACGGCGGCGCCGATGCGCTCGACATTCGGCAGACTGCGCGGCCTAAGCGGCAGCCCGGCGAGCTGCTGATCCAAGTCCACGCCAGCTCGATCAACCCGGTCGATTGGAAAATCCTGCGCGGTGATCTGCGCATCTTGTTCGGTCGCACGCCCCCGCCCATCCTAGGCGGCGACTTCGCAGGGGTCGTGCTCGAGTCGGACCCGTCCAGTGACTTTCGACCTGGGGACCGAGTCTGGGGGCTGACCGAGATCCGCAAACTTCGCCGGACACCTGGTGCCCACGCCGAGGTCACGCGCTGCGCCAGCGAGCTCGTCGACGCCATGCCGGCGCAGCTCAGCTTCGAGGAGGCGGCGAGTTTACCGCTCGTGGGGCTGACAGCATACCAGAGCCTGGTACACCACGCGCAGCTCAAGCCCGGACAGCGCGTCTTAGTCAACGGCTGCTCCGGCGGCGTGGGCTTGATCGCTGTTCAGCTTTCCAAGGCGCTCGGCGCCTACGTCGTAGGGGTCTGCAGCGCCGCCAACCAAGGCGCCGCGCGCCAAGCGGGCTGCGATGAAGTCATCGACTACCAAACGCACAACCTGCTCGCCGAGGACCTCACGGTCGACGTCTGGTTCGACGTCGTCGGTCATCACAGCCTGCGCACCGTCCGCCACCAGATGGCGCGTGGCGGTGTCTACCTCAACATCGTCAAGCTGGTCAGCACGAGCGTGAGCAGCTGGTTCAACCCGATGCGCCACCAAACGAGCCACGCGGTCTTCGTTGCGCCAAGCGCGGCCGACCTGGCGCAGCTGCGCACGTTGATCGATCAAGGCGCGCTGAATCCGGTGATCGAGGAGGTCTATCCGCTCGATCGCATCGGCGCGGCGTTCGAGCGTAGCCGCAGCCAGCGTACGGTCGGTAAACTGGTGATCTCAATGGTCGATTAGGTCGATTTATCATCAAAAATACGACCTAAACATATACTCCCCGCCGCTTTTGTACTAAAGTCAGAGGTGACGACGCGGAGGGTTTGTGATGCGGACAGGTTACTCGGTTGGTTGGATCCTTGTGGTGAGTTGGTGTATCGGCTGCGCTGAGTCTCCTGAGCCGCCGGCTCAACCAGTCGATGCTGCGTCCGCAGCGCCTGCTGCGGACGCAGGCATTGCTACGCCCGATACGAACGGTGCCGATCGAGATGCAGGCTTTACCGACGTAGGCGGCTTGCGCGACGCTCAGGTGGAGCCCCCTGAAGCGGGCGGCCCCGGGTTGATCGGGGGAGCGGGGAGCTGCATTGAGGCGCTCCAGTGTAGCTTTGGATGTACCGATGAGCCCTGCTTTGAGGGCTGCCTCAACGCGACGCTGCCGCGCAACCGCGAGGTAACCGAAGCTGCGCTGGCGTGCTCACGGGAGCACGGCTGCGTCGACCCAAACTGCGTCATGATGAATTGCCAAGAGCAGGCGAGAGCGTGCGGCGAAGCGGGCGGAGAGACGCCTCCGCCAACGACTGGAGACGCCGGCATGCCGACACGAGCGCGCTACACCTGCGCCGATATGATCCGATGCGTGAACGCCTGCGGCGCAAACACCATGTGCTTCAACGGCTGCCTCGAGCGCGTCCGAGAAGAGAGCACCGAGAACGCAGCCATCCTGACGCAGTGCATGATGAACGCCCGCTGCATCGACATGGCCTGCGGTCAGCGAGCCTGCCCGGAGGCATATCAACAATGCTGGGATGATGACGACTAGACGGGCTCTTGCAGCGGCGGCGCTGGCCTGTACGCTCGGGTGCGCCCAGCAAGCCGAGCATCAAAGCTATCACCCAAACGGACAGCTCAAGCAGCGCGGCGCGCTCCGTGACGGTCTGCGTCACGGGCGCTGGACCACCTGGCATGAAAGCGGTGAGCGCCGGAGCGACGGACGCTTTAAACGCGGAGAGGCCGAGGGGGTCTGGACCTATTGGCACGACAACGGGCGACGCCGCAGTCAGGGTCGCATGGTCCAAGGCAACAAGAGCGGGCCGTGGAAAACATGGTATGCGAGCGGCTCGCCACGCCAGGAGGGGGCCTACACCAACGGCAAAGCGATGGGGGCGCATCGGTTCTGGTACCCAAACGGTCGCCGCTCAAAGACGGAGGGCTACATCGGCTGCGCCCTTCATGGCGAACAGATAACCTGGTTTCCAAGCGGTCAGTTGCGCTCCAAGGGCAGGTACCACCAGGGCCGGCGCGAAGGACCATGGACCGAGTGGTACGACAGCGGTCAGCGGCGATGCGCGGTCTCGTTTCAGCAGGGCAAACGCGGCCCGGGCGCAACCTATTGGACGGTGCGCGGTGAGCCTCTTGGCGCAGAAGCCGGTTCGTGCTTAGGCCAGCCGATCAAGTCCTTGAACTGCGACGAGTCGAGCGACCCGCCCAGCCCTTGAGCTAGCGCACCGCCGGAACACACAAGCCCCAGTCGCTGACCACTTGCCCGTTCGATAATTCGGGCAAACCCGTGCAGCGGGTGTTGCGTGGGCAGCCCCCGCCCCCCTCAAGCGGGCGGCATAAGGCGTGACAGGTCGACGGCTGCTCGCCCCGGCGCAAGGTCAGGCAGATGGACCCATCGACACACTGCGTGCTCTTATCGCAAGGCGCCCCTGCCGAGCCCGGGTTGGGCTCCTGCAGACCGCACACCCCTTGATCGAGCCCCCAACTGAGTAAACTGCACCGTCAAGCCTCTCAACAGACGCTCTGAGCGCCTGAGTCGCATTGCTGCTCCCGGCTCAGACAGCGTCCCGCCAGACAGGTGGTACCGCCGGAGCAGTCTTGGCTTGATGTGCAGGACGCGCCTTGGCGCCGGGCGCCAGGTCAAAGCGCACGCGGCAGTTTGTACCCGCACCGGAGTCCTCATCGTCGTCGAGGACGTCGCCCGCAACGCTCTCAGCGACGCAACGCAACGCTGTCAAAGGCCGCCGAATCAGCCCTGGCAGCGTCCTGCCGCACCCGCGCATCGCTCACAGGAGCCGACCCATTATCGAGCGATGGCGTCATTACCCAGATCGCGCAGCCAGCGCCGCCGATCCCAGCGATCAGGCACAGCGTACGTCACTTATAAAATCTTGCGCACACCACAAATTCGCCAAGAACCGCACGGTGACTCGTCGAGTCTAAGTCCCGTGGCCGCCCGGCCTTGCGTTCATCAAACTCCCCGAAAAACCGCTCCTTCCGGCCGCCTTACAAACGACCAAATCGTTTTTTATCCACCCCATCGGTCGATTGACGTTTACCCCCGAGACGAAAGGAATATAGAGGGACTTAGCAATAATCTACTTATGAGTTGATATTTAGTTACCTTGGAGGCTCCGATGACCATTTTCGCTCATTCCGTTCGGCTGCTTGCGTTGACGCTGTGTTTTGCAGCTTGTAGCGAGGCGCCCTCGTCTCAGGTCGAACCTGTTTCGACCGACGAGAGCTTTGGTGTCCGTGAGATCGACCCGTGGGCCGACGAGCCAACGGATCCGCCCGCTAGTGAACCCGCCCCTGAGAACCGATCGGCGACCTCGACCGGTCGGCGCGTCTATGTCCCTGAGCCCTCAGCAGAGCGCCGCGAAGAGACGCCTGAGCCGGGTCGCGATGAGCAGACACCTGCGCCCGAGCCCGCTGACCCCGTCGATGACGAGCGAGATCCACCGAGCGAGGACCCCGAGCCGGAACCGGAGCCCGAACCCGAGCCGGAGCCAGAGGCCGAAGACCCGCCGCTCACAGGTGTTCAAGGCAGCTACCGCTTCAACGACGAGCAGAGCCTACTGTACGTCCAAGTCTTCAAGGACAACAACACGCTCGGGGCGCGCTTCGCACACAACCACGCCATCCGTTCGACCAACTGGACCGGCGAGCTCACGCGCAACGGCGCCGGAACCGACTGCCGGGTGAGCCTGACGCTTCCCGTCGAGGGGCTCGTCGTCGATGAACCTCAGATGCGCCGCCGAGTGGGCTACAACGACGAGATCAGCGACAACCAACGCGCCGAGATTCGCGGGCACATGCTCGCCGACAATCAGCTCAACATTAACGCCCACCGGACGATGACCTTTGAGGGCGAGCGCTGCAGTGGCGCAGACGCCGACCGCGGCACCATGACGATCGACGGTCGCCTGACCATCCGCGGCGTCAGCAAAGCGGTCCAGATGAACATGCAATACCGCCTGATCGATGGCGTCCTGTACCTGCGCGGCGAGCTCGGAATTACCCACCGTGACTTCGGCTTCCGGCCCTACTCGGCCTTCGCCGGCTCGGTCCGCAACCAAGAAAACATGACGCTTGGATTCGACTTCCAGAGCGTCGCCAACAACTAGAAAGGGGCCGTCCGATGAAGACCCAGCCGCATCATCTCCTCGGCTTAGCCGTCCTCCTTGCAGCCTGCGGTGAACCGACCGACAGCGTCGCGGACAACAGCTTCCGTCCAGCCAATCGCATGCCCGAGCGCGCCGCGCAGCCCGAGCCCGAACCCGCACCCGAGCAAACGCCAGAAGCTTCCGGCGCAGGGCTTACGGTGGTCGTCAACACCGACGAGCCCACCGACGGCCGCCTCAGCGTCGCCTTGTTCGCGGGTGAAAACGCCTGGGGCTGGACCCTCGACGTCCAAGAAAGGGACAACCCGACCTTTCCAGAGCGCGTCCGCTTTGAGGGTCTCGAGCCTCAAGTGGTCACCGTGCGCGCCGTGCTCGATCGCGCCCCGTTTGACTGGATCAACCCAGGCGCCGAGGACCTGATCGTCACCGGCATGCTCATGCTCGACCCACAAGATAATCAGATCGAGCTCGCCCTTACGGACGCGCCCGAGCAGCTCGAAGCGCCGACGACTGAAGAGCCGCTTCCGGTGCGCGTCGGTTGCAACTGCGACGGCTTATCGCACGCCGAGATCGTGATCCTCTCCGCAGACGGTGAGGTGCTGCAGACGGAGACGCTGGACAACCCCGACCTGCCGGTCGACCTCGAGCTCGACGCCCTGGCTGCAGGGCGCTATCAGGTCGCATGGCGAACCGACGACTTCCCTGACTGGACCGGTCAACGCGCGTTCACCATCCCGCTGCGCAACTCGCCGCTCATGGTCTTGTTTGCGCCGCCTCGAGCCGAGAACGGCAACAACGGCTCGCCCGACGCGCCGGTGACGCCGCCCGAGCGCCAGGAAACACCTGACGCCGAGCCGGAACCAGAGCAAGAGCCCGAGAACCGACCCGAACCGGAAAACGAGCCGGACCCCGAGCCCCAAGAGCCGGGCGTGCTGGAGCTGCGCGAGAGCCAAGACTTTCCAAACCGCGCCGAGCAAGCTCAGCGCGTGCAGCCGAGCAGCCGCATCTTCGGCCGCCTCGGCGGCGCACGAGACTTTGACTGGTTCGTCTTCGAGCTGACGGAGGCGAGCCCGCTGACCATCTGGACCACGGGTGAGACCGATACCCGCTGCGAGATCACTCGAGACAGCGATCGTGCGACCGCGCAAGATGATGACTCGGGCGAAAACAGCAACTGCCTCATGGCTTTTGAGAGCCTAGATCCCGGCACCTATCGCCTGCGCATCAGCCACTTCAGCTGGTTTGGTCGCGGCGACTACACGCTCTTGATCTCGCCAAACCTGCCCTAACGACCATGCGACGCCTGCGCCTCCTCACCGCCTTGCTGATCACCGGCTGCTCCCAAGGCAGCGGGATCGAGTACCAAGGCGAGCTGCTGGCGGCGGTCGACATGCACCTGCACACGGGTGAGTGGGATCAGATACCGCCCGGGACGCAAGAGTATCTCGCCTCTCGTTTCCCGTTCCCGCTGAGCCTCAACCCTGAGCCACTGGCTGAGGAGACGCTCTCGGCCGCCGGCATCGTCGAACAGCTCGACCGCGCAGGACTTGAGACGGGGGTCGTGTTCGCGGTCTACGCGCCGCACAGCGTGGGGATTGCGACGAACGCTGAGGTGATCGAGCTGCTCGATGCGGAGCCAGAGCGCTTGTGGGGTATGGCGAGTCTAAGGATCGATCACTGGGCGTTTGAGGCGCAGACGCAGCTCGATAATTTGCGCGAGGCGCTGAGCCACCCACGTATGATTGGGGTCAAGCTGGCGCACGCCCATATGCACATCCGCTTCGACGACCCCCAATACGACCCGATCTACGCCTTAGCGGGCGAGCTGGGCAAACCCGTCTACCTGCACACGGGGCCTTCTCCTTTCAACGGGACGCTCGCCGACCCTCCGTACACGAACCCCGTCTATCTTGAGGACTCGATCCGGCGCTTTCCGCAGACGCAGTTCATCTTGGGTCATATGGGCTTTGATTTTCTCAACAAGGCAGAGGGCAACCTCGAGGAGTGCCTCGAGCTCGGCAAGCGCTATGAAAACGTCTTCTTTGAAGCCAGCGCGCTCGGCTCAGGCGCATCGGACCCCGAAGGAACGCTGTACAAAAAGGTGATGCGCCGCACCAAAGAAGAGGGCTTGGTCGAGCGCATGATCTACGGCAGTGACGGACCCCAATTCCCGGGCTTTCTCGCTGATTATGCGGAGCGCACACGCAACGCGATGCTGGCGGCGGATTACACGCTGGCCGAGGCGCAAGCCGTCTTCAAAGGCAATTTTGAGCGCGTCTTTGGGCTGGCGCCATGATCGCGGCGGTTGCGCTCGCAGCGGCTGCGAGCGCGTCGAGCGCTGAGCTCAGCCTGGGCTTTCCGTGGTCAGGGCTCCGCCTGAGCGCGCCCATCGGCGCAGCGTCAACTGCGGGCCTTGAGGCCGAGACGGCGCTGGCGCGGCGCTTTGAAGCGCGCGGCTTTGTTCAGCGCCACGTTGCGCTGGCGCCTCGATGGTCCGCACAAACCGAGGCGGCCGGTGGGTGGGTGATCCAATCCCCGTCAGTCGCTCGACAGGGCGTGCAGCTGGTTGGGCGAGTGGGGCTTCGCTACCAGCGACGCTACGCGCCGTTCGTGCTGCTCGATGTCCGCCAACTCATCAGCCTCCGGGAGCTGTCCATCGCAAGCGCTCAAGGCGCCCGCACCGAGTGGCGCACGCAGACCCTCTACAGCGTGCTGTGCCACCTAGGCGTTGAGCGGGCGCTCTCGCCCGCGCTGACGCTCACCGGGCGCTTGGTATTTGGCGAGGTCGACGGCGTCTTCGCCATCCCTGGCGCTTCGCTCGGGCTTCGCTGGAGCCGCCGATGAGGTACCTCTTACTGATGGCGCTGGGGACGGCCTGTCTGCCCGCCGAGCCGATGACCGAGGTCCGGCTCCAGGGCGAGGTGCGCTCGCCGCAGCAAGGAGCGATCGAGCTCTGGTTGATGCACACCCGCGCCGGTGAGGGCTTGCTCGAGACACCGCTGGCGATCATCTCGACGTGGACGTTAGAGGCTCCCGGCGCCCTCGACTGGACGGTGCTGGTACCTAGCGACGCTGGCGAGGGGCTGAGCTTGTACGCTTGGCAAGACGCCAACGGCGACGGCGCGCATTGCTTGCCCGGTACACCGATCGAGTCCGCAAAAACCATCGAACTGAGCAGCCCCAACGGTTTTGGCTACGCCATCGAGCTTAACCTCGAGCCCTCATGCGATGGGCCGACACCGACGCAAGCGAGTTTACCATGAAGCCTTTCATCGTCTGCCTCCTCGCGCTCGTGATCAGCGCATGCGCCGACCCCTGCCGCTCGACCTACACACACGGCGAGACGACGCGTATCACCGTCGGCTCGCTCACGCTTGAACGGCGTGCTTTTACCCAAGGGATCTGTGGCCCTGCGTTCGTGCGCCGAAGCGCGCTGCAGGCAAACGGCGAGGCCGAGTTAATCGTGTCGAACTTTCATAAGCAGGTCGGCTTCACCGTCCCTGACGGCTCGCTGCGCGCCTTTACGCTCAACGCCGACCTCACCGACTGGACGCAACGCGCGATCTTTGAGCCCGAGGATACGATCAAGTGGCCGAACGCCACACGCGTCGCCGACCTCAACGCAGATGGGCGCCAAGACGTGATCGTCGGGACCGGCTTTCTTACCTGCCAGCTGGTCCCTTGGACCGCACCTTGCGGCGGCCTCATCTGGTTTGAGCAGACCTCCGACGGGTGGGTTCGGCATGACGTCATCTCACCCGGGAACGAACGCTTTATCCATGAGGGTCTGCCCGTCGACGTCGACCAAGATGGTGACCTCGACTTGGTCAGCGTCCTTGAGTCGATGAGGACCCCGTTTGGGACCGATTATGCTGCGGAGGTGATCTGGTTCGAAGCCCTCGAGCCCGGTCGATTTGCGACGGAACCCCACCGGATCGGCGACGGCCTCGGGAGCCTCGTTGAGCCGCATGACGTCGACGGTGACGGTGACGTCGACTTGATCAGCGGCGAATACTTCGCCGGATTAGGCGCCTCCTACACCTGGATGGAGCAGGTCGAGGCGCCCTCGAGCGACCAGCCGGCGGGTGTCTGGGTGCGCCACCTAATCGATGATCAGAGCGGACCGAGCATCCAGTTTACCCTGATCGAAGACCTCTTCGGTGACGGCGTGACGCGCGGCGTCGGCAGCAACCACACCAACACCACGTCGAACCCCGATGACCCAGCCTCCGAGGTCGCCGTCTACACACCGAGCTCTGATCTACGGGCGCCTTGGACGAAGCAGGTCATCAGCGACGACATCATCTCGCGCCCGGGCACCGGCGTCGCAGCGCCGGGCATCTTTGGCTACGGCGATGCCGACAACGACGGAGACATCGACCTGGTCGTGTCCGGTGACGGCGACCCGCGCATCTTTTTGTTCGAGCAGACAGCCCCGGGTGAATTTGTCCAGCACACGCTCGAGACGAACCTCGGGCAGGCCGGCGGCATGCTCATCGAAGACTTCGACGGCGACGGCGACAACGAACTGCTGGTGACAGGCTATGAAGACAATGTGCTCTTTATCTATTCGCAGCCTTAGCCTCTTTGCGGCGCTGTTCAGCGCAACCGCCTTGGGGAGCGGCGCGACCTGGGCGCTCCCCGACGCGCAAGCGGTAGAATCAAGCAGCCTCGAGCTCGGCGTAGGCTACGCCGCCTTCCCTCAAGGCGGGCTCGGGCTCGTTCGAGCTGCGCTCACCGCCCCCTTGGGCGACCGGGTCTCAGGCTCTTTGATCGCCCACAGTTGGCATGCGCCCGGCTTACCGCATCAGCGCTTTGCGATCGGTGGGCTGAGCTACCGCCGAGCGCTCAACCCGAGCTTTGCGCTTGCGCCCTTTATCCAGAGCGTCCTCTTCGACGGAGGCGGCGCGCTCGACCGCCGCCTCACGGCGCGCGGTGGTCTAGCGATCGAGCTCACCTCACGGCGCTGGCGGGGCGACCTGTCGCTCCCCCTTGTTGGTGTCAAAAGCTTTGTATCGCACCCAATTGATCGCTCTTTGACGCTTTTAGGTGTATTTGACCTTCTTTTAGCGACCGAGGCGGGGGTCTCATGGACGGGCTGGCGAGACCAGACCCTGCGGCTCGGGCTCGCCGGCACGCTGATCCGTATCCATCATCAAGCGATGATCTTTGGGCAACAGATTACCAGCCAGGTCGCGACCATGGGCTCACACAGTTTTGGGCTGATTGGTTGGCGCATCCTCTGGTAGCGCGCTCAGCCGTATCACCACCGGCTCGGCACCCAAAATACACAAAAATACAAAACTTTACGCATGCATTTACCTGCGTGATGATAGGTTCGTCCACATTCCGACGTGAAGGAGTTGTTGATGAGCTTTAACGCTAACCTCTATCAGCTGTCTGCGGCGACTTGCTGTCTGTCCATCGCGCTCGGTTCAGCGCCGCTCAACGCCGCCGAACCCGCTGAGGGTTACATCGTCTCGCTCGACAAAAAAGAACTCATCATTAACCTCGGCCGCGAGAACGGGCTGCTGCCGAAGCGCTCCATCGAGCTGTATCGGCGCTTGGTCGTGACCCACCCTTACTCGAACAAGCCGATCGTCGACCGCTTCCCGATCGGCTCCGTGACCCCCTCCGAGGTCGGTCAAAAGCTCAGCATCGTGACGCGATGGAATCAGCTGACTCGAGCGCCCCAGCGCGGCGACATCGCTGTGTTTCGACCGCCGCTCCCCACCAAAGCGGACACCCCCAAACCGCTGCTGGCGGCGGGTGACACCAAAAACTTACCGCCGGACAGCCTGGCGCTGCAGAAGGTTTTCGCGGGCGTGCTCGGTCAACCCATCGCCGACCGCATCCGCGCCTACGAGCAGTTCATCGCTGCTTTTCCCGACAGCGCCCACGTCGACGCAGTCGGGCGCGAGGTGCGCGCCATGCAACGCTTCGAAGCGCAGATCCGCACGCCAACGAGCCAACCCAGCGCAAAGGCACCGAAGCCGACGAAGCCAAAGATCAAAGCCAGAGCCGACCAACCGCAACCGATCTTTGTCGGTGAAGACCTCGAGCTCGTGGTGGCCGTGACGTCACCTGAGGTGATCACCAAGGTCACGCTCTTAGTCGCACCGAGCGCTCAGCGCGCAGACGGCAGCCGGATCAAGCCTGCAGCGGCCGATGGCTGGACGACGGTCGAGATGAAGCGAGACGGTGACTTCTACTACCGGGCTCAGCTTCCGGCTAAATTCGCCGCCCAAGCCGGCAAGCTCGACTATTATATCGAGGCGGTTCGAGACGATGCGAGTTTTGAGCCGATCTACAAGTCCTCTCGTCAACCCGGCGTTGTCGAGATCAAGCCGACGCCCCCAGGCGAAGGCGCACCCGGGCGCACCCGGGTCGAGCTCATGGGACGCAGGGTCGACTTCAACCAACCCGGAACGGCTCAAGACAGCTACAACCAGTTCGAGACCAGCATCAGCTATGCCGTCAACTACCGCCAACTGCGCGCAGTAACCTTTGGGGTTGGCAGCCTCTCGGGCGGATGCACGCTGGGCAGCAACCAAGAATGCCTCGACAACGAACCGAGCGACCCAGCGGAAGGCGAGGCTCGAGCGCTCAGCTTGAACTACGCCTTCGCCGAAGCGGAGCTCGGGGGGCAGTGGCTCGGTTTAGCGGCGCGACTAACCGGCGGAAACCATCAAGGTGGCGTCGGCAACACGGCGAGCGAGTCGAACGGTTTTGAGCTGCGCTTACGCATCGGAGAGGCGGAGCGAACCCGCCTGGTTGTTGGCATCGCGAGCCTTGATGACCTGGGCAGCAAAGGCTTTGTCGATGCGTACATCGACGTTCTCGAGAAGATACCGCTCAAGGCGGGCGTTGTCGTGACCAGCCTGCCCGTTCAGAGCAAGGACTGGGGCGTGCAGCTCTCGGCTCAAGCCGGCTACCGCATCACCAACAAGGTCTCGGTTCAGGGTCTCTTGGGCTGGAACGCGCGCACCATTAATCACTTTGGCTTCACCGTCGGCGGTGGCCTCGGACTGGAGTGGTAACCATGAAGATCATCTATCGCATGTTGGCCCTGATGCTCCCTCTGACCTTGCTTGGAGGGGCAACCCACGCTCAAGACTCGAGCCCGGCACCATCCCAAGAGAAAGCGGCGACAAAGGAGCCGAAAGAGCGGGCGGCTCACGACAAAGCTCAGGGTCAAGGCGCTGCGGCCTCAGCCCCATTACTCCTACCGCAAGCGGCGAAAAAAGCCGCTAAGAAGCCAGATCGACGATCCCAGGAAGAGACCGCTCCAGCGAAGAAAGAAGGCGCTCGAGCCAAGACAAAGATCAGCTTCTTGCACGTCCCACCGATCAGCGCGCAAGCGGGCGAACCCATCCGCTTACGCGGGGCGCTCTCCGCGCACTGGCGCGTCAAGAGGCTCTTTGCCGTGGTGACGCTGAAAGGCCGCAGCAAAGAGATCGATTTTATCACCAGCCGCCAGAGTGGCATGGTGGCGACGATTCCCGGTGAATGGGTGGAGCGCGGGCTGGCCTATGCGGTCCTCTCGCTCGATGAAGTGGGCGTGACGCGCAGTCACTTCGCCAGCCGCGAGGACCCGCATCCGATCTCGCTCGTCGGCTACTCTCAAACGGTGACGCAAAAGCGCCAGCTCGCCCGCTTCGGCGGACAGCGCAGCCAGTTCACGATCGCCGCCCAGGCGCTCAGGTACGGACGCCGCTATCAAGACCCCAACGATCTCGGCGGAGACTTCCCCATCACGGATGCCGGCAGCGACAACCTGTGGAAGACACAGCTCGAGTACCGCTATCGCCCCCTCAACCTGCTGCATGACTTCCGCTTCGGGATTGGCGTCATGCGGGGTCAATGGCCAACGGTGAATCAGACGCCGATCCACGCGGATGACGCCCCAGGGGTCAACTATGGCTACAGCGAGATCAACCTCGAACTGCACCGATGGTTCAGCGTCGGCGGTCGGCTTATCCTCGGCGCCAACACGGTCGGCTTCACGATGGGTGGAGCGGGCATCGCGCGCATCGGCGACATCGCCGGCACCCATGCCTCAGCGGAGCTCGAGACCATCGGGAACGTCGGCAGCCGAACCGACCTGCGCTTCACCTGGGTCACCGTGCCCAATATGCCGATGGCGCTCGGGATCGAGTTCACCGACTGGCCGACCCCTCTGCAAGCCTATGCGCCGGACGCGGCGAACCTGTATTATGACGTCGCTTATCGCCTAGGCGCGGCCACGATCGGCCTGCGACTGGGCAACACCAAGCGAGCTCAAAGCCTTGACGGGGGCTATCAGGGCGGGCTCACCTTCGCGTACGGTTTGTAGGCATAAATCAAGCTAGGAGCTCACCGATGGCCATCGTTCGCGCCCTCCTCGCCGCCGCCGTTATGGCGGTCATCATCGCCACCTACATCGGGCGACTCTAGCGCCTGCTCAATCGTCTCGGCGGTTGATCCGCAGCCAATCCGTGCCCAGAAAGAAGCTCGCGGTGGCGGCGAAAAAGATGACGAAGACGTAGAAGCCATACGCCACCGCAGCCACTGCGGTGCTGCGGCTGTTCAGGTCCTGTGCGTATTGCCACGAGTAGCGAAACACGAACACCGCCGGGATCAGCGAGATCAGCACCGCCGTGATCAGGTGACGCGTCCAGCGCACCTCCATCAGCGGCAGGGGCTTTCCGCAAGCCCCGCAGACGCGGTCCCGAGCGGCGCGCTCGGCGCCGCAGTGTGGGCAGCGCGCTCGGTGATCCTCAGCGACCTGATTCACTGCGATCGCCCCACGCTCCGGAGCGCCTCGTAGTTCACATAGCGCAAGGTTCGCTGGTGCGTCGCCTCGAGGTCAACGGGCGGCGCTTTACCTGCCTTGTAGGCCTCCGCCCACCGCACCGCACACAGACACCAGCGATCACCCGGTTTGAGCCCAGGAAAACGCCCACGTGGGCTCGACAGATCGTTGCCTCGTGCGGCGGTAAAGGTCAGAAACTGTTGCGTCACTTGGGCGCAGACCGTGTGGCGCCCCGTATCAGCAGCGTTGGTGCGGCAGTAGCCGTCGCGAAACCAGCCCGTACGGGGTGAGAGGCTGCACAGTTGGAGCTCGGTGTCGGCGACGCTGCGCTCGGCCGGCGCCGGCGATCCCACCTGCTCACTGTCGGCGCAGCCACCCTGCGCCTCACCGCATTGGCTGTCGCCACTTTGCGCCGCCTGCGGCGCAAGCAAAAGGCAGATGATCGCACCAAGCAGCCGCACCATTGGACCCCCTCGTCACCGTTTGTTCTTACACCACGCGGTGCGCCGACTCCAACGCCAAAAGCCAGTCGATCCGGCTAGGGCTGCTCGCTGGCTGCGAGCTCACGGTCCAGCGCTTCAATCTCGGTCATCAAGCGGGCGTAGCTGCGCAGGTCGCCGGCGCGTTGAAACCGGATCGCTTCGTCATACTTCTTGTCTTTCGCCTTCTTGAGCTTGGCTTGCGGGTCCGAGCTGCCGAGCGATTTTAACCATCCAAACATAACTGCTCACTCTCCGTCGTGCAGGTGTGCTCACACCTGACCAACGGCTGAACGCCGTTGTCCTTCCCAAAACCCCATTGGACGATGCTTCTGGGTAACACAGTGCATCACGAATTGGCGCCTTCGGGGGGCTTGAGGTGCGCTCTCGGCGGAGGCAAATTCCGTGATGGTATGCCCGTTCGTGTCTCCATAAGTGTTTATGGGAGAAACTCCGATTACCTGCGAACGCAAACGCTCCGTTCGCAGCTGTCGTGACGCAAACGGTCAAAAGGCGAGCGAAAGCACATGGATGGAAGGTGCGCAGGTCAGGGGTCGCACGTGCTGGGATGAAGCAGGCAAGACGATCCCCTGCCCCGATGAGCGACCCCGCCGTAACGGGTTGCCATCGTTCGAGTGCGAAATGCCCGCCGCTCAACGGATGTCGATCTTTCTATCTTTTCGGCAATCGAATTGTTTGCGACCGTTCATCAGTTATTGAGCCTGTCGGAACGGTCACTTGAACCACTTCAACTCTGCGCATGGAGCGCTAACACTAGGAATTGCCTGGCTTTCAACGCACTCGCTCACTGCGTGTGCAAACGACGAGCTCCAAACACAACACGTGAACGTCGCAACGAAGGACTCCACAGAGGCTCCATCCTCGCCGCTACCCCCAAGGATAGATAAAGCAGAATGTCGGCGGATTCAGTCCGAACTCGAAAACCATATCCGCCAACTGAATGCGCAGTCGAAAGCAGTGGCGCCGAAAAAATCCGGTCCACCCGTGAGTGGAGGCGGAGCCTGTCGCCAAGATCTTGACTGTCGTGAATGGACCGCTCCGAATAGTTGCCAAACTTATATCGGACCCGTTTCGGAGCAACTCAAAGATGAAATCATTAGGTTGAAATCGGACTACATCATCGGCTCATGCGCTTCTCGGGTGGCATGGCCCCGCAAGAACTGTCTGAATCGAGCAATTCGGATAGCCACCGGGGAAAAATGGATCATTTGTGCGGACAACCGTTGCGTGTGGAGTACCGAGCCAAGAAAGGCCGTAAGTCAAATGCCCTCCATCGGAGAGATCACGTGTCCACCGGGTACGATGGTATTCGGTGGCGCGCCCCCCAAAGCCTACCGAAAGTTTTGCCAGAGAAAGGACGGTACACGACACGGACAGTACGCCCGTTGGCACTCGAACGGACAACCTCGTGAACACGCCGAATACAAGGATGGAAAGCTACACGGAAAGTACTTCAGCTGGTACGAAAGCGGAGTCATCGAACTAGAGGGCGAATATGCCCACGGCGAAAAAAACGGGACGTTTGTCACATTAGGCATCGAAGAGGACTACAAAAGAGGAAAACTGCGCAGGCGGTTGGTAGACCGAGTGGAATATTATTACAAAAACGGGAAACAACATGGGCGACAAATCACTCGACTCCCGAATGGCCAAGAACTTGTCGAAATGTGGCACGATGGTCGTCGAGTTGGTGCACGGACCTGCTGGGACGCATCGGGATATGAGGTTCCCTGCCTTTAGGGTGCTCTGGCTACCATGAAGCCAACCCAACTCGCTACAACGCCTACCTGATGGCTGTTGGAACCTCGCACCCTAACGCAGTCACTCCACCGTGACGGACTTGGCTAAGTTCCTTGGCTGGTCCACGTCGGTGCCCAAATGATCCGCCACATGATAAGCGAGCAGCTGCATGGGCAGGCTGTAGATCACGGGCTGCAAACGCTCGGGGACTTTGGGGACCAGCACCACCTGATCCGCCACCCGCGCAAGCTCTTCGCTGCCTTCGCTCGCGACCAAAATCACGGGGCCGCCGCGCGCCTTGATCTCCTCGATGTTGCTCACCGCCTTCGCCTTGAGCATGTCATCACCGACCAGCGCCACCGTCGGAAACTGCTCGGTAATCAAGGCGATCGGTCCGTGCTTCATCTCGCCGGACGCGTAGCCCTCGGCATGCAGGTAGCTGATCTCTTTGAGCTTGAGCGCCCCCTCCAGCGCCACCGGAAAGAGGGTCCCGCGCCCCAAGAAGAGGTAGTTATCAAACTCGCTCGCAAAGGGCGCGAGCTCAGCGATGTTCTTTGCCGACTCGAGCGTCTTCTCCATCCAGTGCGGCAGGTGGCGCAAGTCGTCGATCTCGGCTTTGGCTTGCTCGGCGCTGATGCGCCCTAGCTGACGCCCCAACCCCAGCGCCAGCAGGTGCAGGCTCACCATCTGCGTGGTGAAGGCTTTGGTCGAGGCGACCCCGATCTCAGGGCCTGCATGCGTGTAGATCACGCCGAGGCTGTCGGCGCAGAGACGCGCCACCGCCGACTCGAGCACGTTCGTGATGCAACCGACGCGCACGCCCTGCATCTTCACCTCGCTCAAAGCAGCGAGCGTGTCCGCTGTTTCTCCGCTTTGCGAGATGCCGATCACCAGGTCACCTGCGCCCATCAGGTGCCGGCGATAACGGTACTCATGCGCGTACTCGACGCTGACCGGGATGCCGGCGATGTTCTCGATCAGGTCGCGCCCGACCAAGGCGGCGTGCCAGGAGGTCCCGCAGGCGACCAAAGAGATATGCTCAACCCCCTCGACCCGCGCCAGATCAAAATGCTCGAGGCGCACCTCACCGTTTTGCCCAAGGCGACCGCTCAAGGTATCGCTGATGGCGCGCGGCTGCTCGAAGATCTCTTTGAGCATGAAGTGTTTGTAGCCACCCTTTTGCGCCGCCGCCGGGGACCAGTTGATGCGCTGACTGGCGCGCTCGACGGGGGCGCCCTGGTTGTAGATCGTCACACCATCTCGGCGCAGATGCGCCAGGTCGCCCTCTTCTAAGAAGACCACATCGCGCGTGTAGGGGAGCACCGCCGGCAGATCGCTCGCGACCAAGTTCTCGCCGTCACCGAGCGCCAGAACGAGCGGGCTCGCCAGCCGCGCAGCGACGAATTCATCGGGATACTCTTCATCGACCACGGCGATGGCGTAGGCGCCCTCGAGCCGCTGGATCGCCGACTCGACAGCCGCTCGGAGGTCCATCCCTTGGGCTCGCAGCGAGGCGACGAGGTGGGCGACCACCTCGGTGTCGGTCTCGGAGTGGAATACAGCGCCTTGCGCTTGAAGCTCGCTGCGCAGCTCGGCGTAGTTCTCGATGATGCCATTGTGCACCACGGCGACCGTGCCGGCGCGATGCGGGTGAGCGTTCGTCTCGTTGGGTCGACCGTGCGTCGCCCAGCGCGTGTGTCCGATCCCAAGTGAGCCAGCGAGCGGCGCCTCGCGCAGCCGCTTGCTCAAGTTCTTGAGCTTTCCTTCGGCGCGACGTCGGTCCAGCCCCTCCGCGCCGATCACCGCCACGCCGGCTGAGTCATAGCCACGATATTCAAGGGTTTTGAGCCCCTCGACCAAAACGTCTGCGGCGACTTCGGCGCCGATATAACCTACGATTCCACACATACTCTAGCGATCCTTCTTTGGCGCCGCGCGCGCAACCCACCCTTCGATGTTGCGTTGCTTTGCCCGGCCTACACCGAGCGCCCCTTCTGGTACCGGGCGGGTCACGACCGAGCCAGCGCCAACATAGGCGTTGTCCTCGACGGTGATCGGCGCCACCAAAGTGGAGTTCGAACCCACAAAACTGTTCTGGCCGATGTGCGTCCGGTGCTTGTTGGCGCCGTCGTAATTGCAGGTGATCGTCCCGGCGCCGATGTTGGCGCCCGAGCCCACCTCAGCGTCTCCGATGTAAGCGAGATGGTTCGCCTTGGCGCCTGCGCCGAGGCTCGCATTCTTGATCTCAACGTAGTTGCCCACACGGGCACCCTCGCCGAGCGCTGCCCCAGGGCGCAGACGGGCAAAGGGGCCAACCGAACACCCACCCGAGACGCGGGCGGATTCGAGCACCGAGTAGGCGTGGATCTGCGCATCGTCATCGATCACCGAGTCGGTGACGACCACCCCTTGGGCGAGCCGGCAGCCCGCGCCGACGCGTGTAGCGCCGGCGAGCCGAACCCCGGTCTCAAGCACCGTGTCGCGCCCGATCGAGACCCCGGCGTCGACCCAGGTGTTGTCTGGGTCCTCGAAGGTGACCCCCTCACGCATGAGCGCCTCATTGACGAGCCGCTGCGCCCGCTTAGTAAGCGCCGCGAGATCCACTCGGTCGTTGGCGCCGGCGAGCCGAGCCGAGTCGGCTGCGACCAGCCCCCGGGCGGCACCTTGAGCCGCTGCGACGAGGTCGGTCAGGTAGAGCTCGCCCTGGGCGTTGTCGGTCGTCAGGCTGCTGATGTGACGGCGCAAAAATGAAGCGTCAAAGCAGTACGTTCCCGAGTTGCATTCGTCGATCTCAAGCTGCGCAGCGGTGGCGTCTTTCGCTTCGACGATCCCCACCAGCTCATCACCCCGACGCAGCATCCGCCCATAGCCATGCGGCGGCGGCGCCCGAAAGGTCAGGACCGACAGCGCACAACCCGATTGAAGCTCTGCGAGCGTCTGAAGCTCTTCGACGGGGATCAGCGGCACATCGCCGCACAGGACCCACACCGACTCGACGTCATCGCCGAGCGCCTCAAGCCCGGCTCGAACCGCATCACCGGTCCCGAGTTGTTGCGCCTGCACGGCGAAGGCGACATCAGGCTGCCCTGCAAACTGAGCGCGCACCGCGTCGGCGCCATGACCGACGACCAGAACGATCGCCTCGGCGCCGGTCTGGCGCGCAGCGTCGACGACCCACTGGACCATCGGGCGGTTGAGGATGGGATGAAGGACCTTCGGGACGGCGCTCTTCATGCGCGTCCCTTGGCCGGCTGCTAGAATGATGGCCGCTCGCATGCTCAGCCCCTTCGCAACTCGGCGACCGGAGCGCAAGGGGGCAGCCGGATCACGGACGCTTGTACGCCGCCCGCTCCGCCTTAAAGTAGGTCCCCTCATCGAGGCTCTGGACCTGCGTGAAGCTCGGCGACACCCCCATGATCAACGGCTTACGGCTCTCACCGTAAAAGACGAGCACGCTGCCACCGTCGATCCGGCTCACGGCGTACTCCGCCTGCGACCCCAGCACGACGGTCGCTGTGGACAAGATCTCGGCGTCGAGCGGGCTCGGCGCGATCGCTGCCACGCTCCGGCTCTCGCTAACCAAGAAGCCATTGCGAGGGTCTACGATGTGCCCTTTACGCCCCGGGCGCCCATCGGGGCGCGGCACGAGACTCACCGAGACCGATAGGCTCTGGTTGGACAAGGAGACGAAACCGGCGCGTTGCGTCTTGTGGTCGTTCACGAGCACACGCCACGGCTGCTCCTTCGGCCCAACACCCGAACCGTACCAGCACGCGCCGCGGAAATTGATCAGGTAGTTCACCAGTCTTCGCGATGCCAATACGCCAGCGATATGCTTGACGACCCAGCCATCGCGTAGCCCGCCTGGCTCGAGCCGCATCCCGGCGACTTGGGTCCTCAGCGACTTGTAGTCCGCGCTGAGGATCAGCTTCTCTGAGCCGACCTTGGTCAGGGCCTCTCGAATTGCGCTTGGGGCAGGCTGCTCGCCGCGCATCTCAATCCAAGCCTGAACGATCGGCCCGACCGTCGGGTCGAACACGCCGCCCGTGATCTCATAGCCGCGCATGGCGTCAGCGATCATGCGCCCGGTCGCGGGGGCGATCCGAACCGGCCCCTTCCCCTTGGCGAGCTGGTTGTTGATCAGCTCGAGCGAGCCAGTCGCAAAGAAGGTGTTGTCAATGCGGGTCGCCTCTTTCTGTAGGGTCATAAAGAGCTTATCGACGGCAGCTTGACTGAGCGTGGGTTCGTTGAGGGTGACCGACAACGGCATCCCGTTGATCAGCAAGGTGCGGCTCGAGCGACCGGGGAGCGCCTGCTGCACCTGTGGAGTTGCGCAAGCACAAAGACTCAGAATCCATACGGCGCGCAGCATACAGCCTCCACGAGCCACCTCGGCTCGGCGCTCACTGTAACGCCGTTTGGGCTCAACTGAAAACATTGAGCCGCGTCGCCTGCAGAATTGTTCGTGGAAAGCCGAGCAAGGGTTTGCTAGGCGCCCCCGCAGAGGCTCAAAGGAGGCGCACCATGATCAACCTGACGGACGTGAGCAAAGGCTTTGGCGCCACCACGCTTTTCGAGAAGGTCAACATGACCTTCTCCCCAGGTAGGCGCTACGGACTGACCGGGCCAAACGGGGCCGGCAAGTCGACCTTTATGCGCATCCTAACGGGTGAAGAGTTAGCAGACTCCGGGCGCATCGGTCTCCCTGATAAGGTCGGGATCCTGCGCCAGGACCAGCACGCCTTTGACGCATTCACCGTCATGGACACGGTGATCCAAGGCAACGCTCGGCTCTGGGCGGTCAACCAAGAAAAAGAGGTGCTCTACGCCAAGGGTGAAGCGCTCACCGAGGCCGACGGCGAGCGCCTCGCCGAGCTCGAGATGGTGGTCGCTGAAGAGGACGGTTACATGGCCGAGGTGCACGCCGGCGAGCTGCTCGCAGGGCTGGGCATGGGCGACCAACTCCACTACTCGATGATGTCGGATCTGCCCGCCTCGATGAAGGTCCGGGCGCTGCTGGCGCAGGCACTTTTTGGCGACCCTCAGGTGCTGCTCCTCGATGAACCGACCAACCACCTCGATCTCGACTGCATCGACTGGCTCAAGCGTTTCCTGTGCCGTTATCAAGGAAGCCTCATCGTGATCAGCCACGACCGTCACTTCCTCAACGAGGTCTGCACCCACATCGCCGACATCGACTACGAGACGATCATCCCCTACCCCGGCAACTACGACGACATGGTCGAGGCCAAGATGGCGGTGCGTGGGCGCGTCGAGGCAGACCACGAGCAGCGCCTCGAGAAGATCAGCCAGCTCAACGACTTCATTCAGCGCTTCCGCGCCGGCTCGCGCGCAAGCCAGGTTAAGAGCCGTGAGCGTCAGGTCTCGAAGCTCACGCCGACCGAGCTCAAAAAATCAAATATTCAGAAACCCTTCATCCGCTTTAAGGTTGAGCAGCAGCCCGGCAAGGACGTGGTGCGCATCGAAGAAGCCAGCCTCGCCTTTCCCGAGCGTGGGCCGCATGAACCCGCGGTCACCGTGCTCAAGCAAGCGAGCCTGCACATCGGGCGCGACGAGCGCATCGCCGTGGTCGGGCCATCCGGCAGCGGTAAGACCGCGCTCCTGAACCTCGTAGCGGGCCGGCTAGCGCCGGATCAGGGCACCGTCACCCACGGTCACAACGTCGCCTCGGGCTTCTATGCGCAGGACAATTTCGGCGCCATCGAGCCGGGCTCAAGCCTGCTTGAGTGGCTGCACAATAAGCGCCCGGCGGAGAGCCAAGAGGTGGTGCGTGGGTACCTCGGGCAGATGCTCTTTGGGCGTGAAGAGTGTTTTAAGAAGACCGACCACCTCAGCGGTGGCGAGCGCGCCCGGCTGCTGTTCTCTGAGCTCATGCTGCTGCAGCACAACCTCCTGTTCCTCGACGAGCCGACGAACCACCTCGACCTCGAGAGCATCAGCGCGCTCGGCGAGGGCTTGGCGGCTTTTAAGGGGACCTGTCTGGTCGCGACGCACAACCAAGACCTGATCAGCGCCTTTGCGACCCGAATTTGGGCGCTGACGTCCAAGGGGCTCATCGACTACCCCGGTGACTACGAGTCGTTCCGAGCCAAATACGGAACGCTGCGCTAAACGGGCGATCGCAACAACTTGGCGAGGCCACCTTCTCGGTCTAGACTCAGCTACCAGCTAAGGAGGCTGATCATGGCTCGAGTGCTTACTGTGTCTCTCCTCTGTCTCACCGCAATCGCTTGCGGACCGCCCACCGCCGGTGGTGGTGGTCGTGGCGGCGGCGGTGGCGGTGGCGGCGGCGGCAGCGCGCTCAACACCCCGACGCAGATCGCCTCGGCGATGGCGGACGCTTACTGCGCCTACGCCGAACGGTGCTTCTCATCGCGGCTCTTGCAGGCGTACGCCCGGATGAACAGCATGGACGCCATGGACCTCGGCAACTGCCGTGATACTGCGCTGGCGGCTGGCGGGGACATCGACCGCATCAAAGATGCGCTCGAGGCCGAACGGGTCGTCTTTGACCAAGAGCGCTTTGAGCGCTGCGAGCAGGCGATCGCGTCGGCGACCTGCAACGAATCGCTCTCAGCGTGTGACACCCTTTTTGAGGGCACCGTCGAGGCGGGCGGCGGCTGCTTTATCGACGAAGAGTGTGCCGCCGGAGACGGCGAAGGCTCCTGCACGGCGAGCGACGACCAATGCGGTGTCTGTGAGGTGCTCCCGATCGAACCAGAGGCCGAGCTTGGCGCCTCATGCGAGGAACTCAGCTGCGCCGACGGGCTCGAGTGCGATGAGGAAAACATCTGCGTTGAAGAGCGCAATTCGGGGGGCGCGGGCTCGGCATGTGAGGGTGGCGGAGGTGACCTGATCGGGGGCTGTGATATGTACTCGAACATGCTCTGCGTCGACGGCACCTGCACCGAGGCTCAGTTCAGCAGCACCGAAGGCGCCGAGTGCGGGGCAAACGGCGTCCTGTGTGAGGGGGACGTTGTGTGCCCGATCACGACCTCCGGCGCCACGTCACAATGTACGCAACCCAAGGTCGTCGGTGAAGCCTGCGTCCTGCGCGAAGGGACGACCATCACCGTCACAGCCTGCGTCACCAGCGCATTTTGCGACTTCGAGACCTCTCAATGCGTCGCCAAAAAGGCAGACGGCGAAAGCTGCAGCGGTGATAACCAGTGCCAGAGCGGAAACTGCGATGAGGACAGCGAAACCTGCGCTCAAGAAGGCGCAGGGGCAGCAGAGCCTTCATGGCGAGGTTGCGACTAGGATGCCCTGAGCTCGGCGCTCCAGGTCGACCAAGCTCGCCAGTCCCCGCTCCTTGGCACGACCGACACCCGGGCGTCGTCGCGCCGAGCCTGCTCGACCAGTTGGTGGACCGACTGGCCCGCCGCCAAGCACAGTTGAGGCGCAATGTCGTGCAAGGGCTCGAGCACAAAGCGCCGGCTCGGCGTCCCCGGATGCGGTAGGCATAGGCCGGGCTCATCAGCGACCACGCCGGCCCACGCCAGCAGGTCGAGGTCAATGGGGCGGCTGCCCATCCCGCCTGCGCGCACGCGACCGCACTGCACCTCATAGGCGAGCAGGTCGTCCAACAGGCGCTGCGGCGAGCGGTCGGTCTGAATCTCAACCACTGCGTTGAGAAAATCGGGACCTTCAAACCCCCACGCAGGGGATCGCCACAGGCGGCTGCTGCTCACCACCCGCAACCACTCGGAGCGCTCAAAATGCTCGAGCGCCGTGCCAAATGTGCGCGCCACCGCCCCGAGATTGCCGCCGAGCCCTAGATAGATCCCGCTCACAGACCGAGCACCTCCTCGAGGCTGTACCAGCCAGGAGATCGCCCCGAGATCCAATACGCGGCGCGCAGCGCGCCGCTCGCAAACTGATCTCGACTCTCGGCACGATGCGCCAACGTGATCTGCTCCGCCTGACCGTAAAAATGCGCCTCATGGTGACCCACGACCGTTCCACCGCGCAGAGCCTGGACACCGATCTGTCCCGGATGTCGCCGCCCCTCGCCCGCTCGACCGCAGACGATCGTGCTCCCCGGGCGCTCGGCAGCGGCGACCTGAGCCAGGGTCAGGGCGGTCCCGGACGGGGCGTCGACCTTGTGGCGGTGATGGGTCTCGACGAACTCGAGGTCCCAATCGGCGAGCTGGCGCGCCGCCGACGCCACGAGCGATGTGAGCACCGCCACCCCGAGGCTCATGTTCGAAGCCCAAAGCACAGGCATCGTCTGCGAGAGGCCTTGCAGCGTACGCATCTGCCGATCACTTAGCCCAGTCGTGCCGGACACCACCGGGCGCGGGGTACGCTCAAGGGCAGTGGCCAAACGATCCATGGCGGCGGCGACGCTAAAATCGATGACCACGTCCGCAGCAGCCAGCGCCGCGTCATAAGCCGCCTGGTCGCTGTCCGCATCGAGCCGGGCGCTGACCTCAAAGCGTGCGTCGAGCAAGCCCTCGATCGCTGCGCCCATGCGCCCGGACGCGCCGTGCAAGCACAGGCGGATCACGCGAGCTCCTCGCAGCGATCCAGGGCAGCCCTCAGGCGCTCTGTCGCCTCAGCGTCCAGCGAGACGAGCGGCAGCCGAAACCGGTCCTCACACCACCCAAGCAGCGCCGCTGCGGACTTCACCGGGATCGGGTTGGTTGTCTCGAACAGGGCGTTGGTGAGCGGTCGAATAGCGGCGAAGGCGCGCTGCGCTTGAACAACCTCGCCCGCACGCAGATGACGGTAGATGGACCCGGTCGTACGTGGGAGCAAGTTGCTCACGACCGAGATGGCGCCACGCCCGCCGACCGAATAGAACGGAAGCAGGCTAAAGTCGTCTCCGCTGAGGAGGGACAGCCGCTCCCCGAAGCGCTCGCCCAGCTGGGTCGCCCGCTCGATGCTGCCGGTCGCCTCTTTGAGTCCGATCACGCCGGGGACCGCGTCGCAGATCGCCTGGATGTCCTCGACGCTGGCGTCATAGGCGGTGCGCCCAGGGACGTTGTACGCCACGATCGGTCGTCCCCCTGACGCCTCGGCAACCGCCTGAAAGTGCGCCACCAAGCCAGCGATCGGAGGTTTGTTGTAGGGCGGGGTCACCAACAAGAGACCATCAGCGCCCGCCGACGCAGCCGCCTGCGTGAGCTCGACGCTGGCGTGCGTGCTCATCGAGCCGACGCCAGCGATCACCGGCACCCGACCGGCGGCGACCTCAACACAGACGGCGATGAGGCTCGCTTGCTCCTCGGCCGTCATCGTCGCCGCTTCGCCGGTGGTTCCGCAGGGGACCAAGCCGTCAATACCCGCCTCGATTTGCCGCTCAACATGGAGCGAGAAGGCTTGAAAATCCGGTCGCCCGTCCGCACCAAAGGGTGTGATCAAGGCGGTGTAGGTTCCCTCAAGGCTGCTTGCGGTCAGCATGCTCATTCGCTCCCTCCGCATCGATCGGCGCGGGTTTCCCAACAGGCGGCATCGGCGGCCCCTTGACGCCGCAGGCGCTGAGCACTGCGACCCACAGGGCGAGCCACCTCACGACAGCGTATCCAGCCGCTTACCCGCGGCCTCGATCGCCTCAAGAACAAACCGGCGCGCCGGGCTACCCGGCTGCTGACGACGCTCGATCATCGCGTCGAGGTCGAGCCGGCCTCGGACCAAGGTTGAGGTGATCTTCAGGTGCCGCTCGAGCTGCTCATCGCTCGCATCGATCAGTCGCTGCCCGGCGCTGGCGAGCTCACCGACCAAGTCGCCGACGCGATGATGCGCCTCACGAAAGGCGACCCCCTGCTCAACCAGAACATCGGCTAGCTCCGTCGCCTCGACAAAGCCCTCACGCAGCGCCTGCTCCATGGTGTCAGCGTGAAACACTGCGGTGGCAATCGTACCGGTCATCACGGTGGCGCAATCGCGCAGAGTATCGACCGCGTCAAAGAGCGGCTCTTTGTCCTCTTGGAGGTCCTTGTTATAGGCTAAGGGCAACCCCTTGACCACGGTCGCGAGCGTCACGAAATCACCGAGCACGCGCCCCGCCTTCCCGCGCACCAGCTCCGGCATGTCGGGGTTTTTCTTCTGCGGCATCATCGAGGAGCCGGTGCAGTACGCATCCGAGAGCGTACAGAACGCAAACTCCTGGCTCGACCAAAGCACCAGCTCCTGGGCGAGGCGGCTGAGCCCGATCTGGGCGATGGCGCAGGCGGCGAGCAGCTCGAGCATGTGATCGCGTGCGCCGACCGCGTCGAGGCTGTTGACCGTGACGCCGTCAAACCCGAGCGCGTCAGCGACCTGCTGGCGATCGATCGGGTGCGGTGTCCCGGCGAGCGCGCCGCTTCCCAGCGGCGACAGGTTCTGCCGCTTGACCGCATCGATGATCCGCTCGGTGTCACGCGCTAGGTGTGCTTCGTGTGCGAGCAGGTGGTGGCTAAGGCGGACCGGTTGCGCCCGCTGCAGGTGGGTGTATCCCGGCAGGATGGTATCCTGCTGCTGCCGCGCCTGCTCGATCAGGGCGGAGCGCAAGGCGACGAGCGCCGAGACCAACTCGGCGCCAGCCTCGTTGACCCACAAGCGCATATCGGTTGCGACTTGGTCGTTCCTCGAGCGTGCGGTGTGGAGCTTCTTGCCGGCGGCGCCGATGGTCTCGACGAGCTCCGCCTCGATGTTCATGTGCACATCTTCGAGCGCATCGCTCCAGGCGAAGTCGCCGCGCTCGATGCGCCCCTTGATCGTCTGCAGGCCCTCGTCGATGGCGGCGAACTCAGCCTCTGAGATCAAGCCTTGGGTGCAGAGCATCCGAGCGTGCGCCTGCGAGCCGCGCAGGTCGTGCATAGCGAGTCGCTGGTCAAACCGAACCGATGCGTTGAACCGCGCCACCAGCGCGTCCATACCTTCCGAGAAGCGACCACCCCAGCTGTACTGACTCAACGAGGACGCCCTCGACTAGAAGCGGAGCATCAGGGTGCCCATCACCCGCTGCGCCATGCCCGCCTCGACGGTGCTCCCTTGAGCGACCTTGTAGTTCAACCCCGCCAAGGGGAAGAGCAGGCCGTAATCCAGGGCGAAGCCCAGCCGGTTTTTGAGCTTGATGTCCAAGCCGAGGTCAAACTCGAGCCCCAGCGGCGTCTCTCCGCCCGGGGTGCTCTGGGCGTGAACCGCCTGACCATAAATCGCCGCTGCCTTGAGCTTGGAGGCTGGGTTGAGCGCATAGGCGAGGTGCGGCTTGACGTACCACGCGTCGGTGATCCCACCGATGACCTCGCGAAACAGGATCTGATCCACGCGGTAGGAGGGATCAAAGCGGAAGTTGGTGATGTTCTTATCGAGCGCCGCCGAGCAGGGGTTGGCGGTGTTGGTCTCGGTGCCGACCGGGCAGCCGAACTGACGCGTGTCGCCCGTTTCCCGGTCCCCTGCCGCAACCTGTCCCGTGCCAGGCCGCAGCCCCCACCGAGGATAGTCATCGCCGCTGGCGTAGCCTGCATCGAGCCCGACAACGAGCTTGTCCTTCGCGAGCTTGTACTCAGTCTCAAGCGCAGCGCCGAGCTGAGAGATCTCGATGTCCTCGACCGCTGGGTTGCCGACGTCTTCCGCCTTGGTTGCGAACGACCCGACCATCCCCTGAATGGTGACGGCTTCAGCCTCCACACGATAGCGGTTGTTTTGCTGCCGAAACCAGAGGCTGGCGATGGTCGCCTGGGCGTCACGCCGCAGCGCGCCCCGCGGGGCGTTGCCGCCATCCTGCGTCGGATCCTGTCCGGGGAACGAGCCGTTGTAGCGGCTGCCGTACCACTCCGTCGGGAAGTCATAAGCTTGGCTTCGATACACCACGTAGGCGCCGTAATTCGTGCTGGTTTTGCCCTCGGCCAAGAGACGAGTCATCGCCTCGCCGCGGTCCGCCTTGGCGACGACCGCCACGTACTGATCCACGTCGTCACGCTGCGCCAAGTCATAGAACTGGCGACCCTCGCCGGCTCGATACGGCTGCGATGCGCCGTTGCCCCCGCCGGCGCCAAACGGGCCTTCGGCAGCAAAATCCCAACCAAGCCCCACGATGTGACCGCTCAGCTTGGTCAAGAACATGATTCGATCCGCGTTGTCTCCCGCGTCGTCTTGGTCTCCGTCGCCGCCGTTGGAGAGCACCCCTAAGCCAAAGTTCGAGCCCATCCGGCCGAAGCGAAGGCGCCCGACCGGCAACAGCACGTCGCCGTAGACTCGCTTGACCACAAGGCTGCTCCATGGGCCGTTGACGCCGGCCTGAGGCGCGCTCGCGGAGGCTGAGAACAGCGACAGCGGTGACGACGGATTGTCAATCAACCCTGGGAACGAATCCGGCGTGGCGCCGAGCATCACGTTGTCAAAGACATCGATTCGGCTGTGGACCTGGACCGTCTCGCTCAAGTTGAGCGTCGGGTCGAGCCGCAAGCGCATGTTCGCCGAGGACAACTCGGACGCACCTTCACCGTCCCAAAAGAGCGCCGGCGGGACATTGGATGAGCCATCCCAGCCCCCACGCGTCCGGTTGAACTGAGCCGTGCCGAGGTCCAGGTTGCGCATGTAGTCCATACGGGTCCGGAAGTAGCCGTTCACCTCAAAGGTCCTCAGCGCCGGCTTGATCTCTTCCTTGAGCGTCTTCTCCTCCCAATCAGCCGGCACACCTGCGCCCTGGCTGCGCCCCGCAGAGAGCTCTTCGAGCAGCTCGAGCTTGAGCTGCGACTTCAAGCGCTCCACGTCGACACCCGAACCGACGGCGACTGGCGGCTGGGTCTTGGCGTCGGACTCGACCGCTTCCTTGGGCGACTCTTCTTGAGATGCCTCGGGCTCTGCAGGGGCGGGCGCCTCTCCAGAGGCTGCGCTTTGGGCGGGCGCCTCGGCGGAAGCCTCCGCCGGCGCCTGGGCTTCTTGAGCGACCGCGGGAGAGGCCCCGACCGCCACGAACAACATCATCAAACGCTTCATGCCTCGTCTCCAGGCTCCGCCAGTTCCACGAGGACACCCCCTGCAGACTTTGGATGGATAAAAGCAACCTTTTTACCATGGGCGCCTGGGCGCGGCTGGCGATCCACCAAGCGGACATCTTGTCGATCCAAGCGGTCAAGATGCCCCTCGAGACCATCAACCTTCATGCAGATGTGATGAATCCCCGGTCCACGCCGCTCAATATGCCGAGCGATCACCCCTGAGTCGTCCATCGGCTCAAGCAGCTCGATGCTGGCGTCACCGACCGGCAAGAAGGCGGTTCGAACGCCTTCGGACTCAACGACCTCAACGTCGGTCAACTCGAGCCCGAGCGCGTCACGCCAAAACGCGAGCGCCTCCTCTAGGTTGGGCACCGCAATGCCCAGATGATCTAATTTCATAACCTGATCTTCTCTAGGTCAGTTAGCTGCGTTCGCCGGATTCCAAGCGAACGACGCGCGCCACCACGCGAATCTCCGCTGGGACCTCAAGCGGGAGCGTCAGCGAGATCTCGACAAAGTCACCCACTTGCACGGGGCAGAGTGCCAGATCCTTTTTCTGAGCGAGCGTCAACGCCGGCATCTCACCGCTAAACTCGGTGTGCTGACCCTCCCCCTCAACCGCCTTCCGGCGCCGAGAGCGCTCGACGTGAAAGTTGTAGCGGACGATCGACTCCTGATCGACCGGGCTGATCGCCGTAAACGCCACCGCTACGCGATAGTGCCCGTGATCAACGGGAAACACCATGCCTGAGCCGCTCAGATCACAGAGCCCTTCGGTCAACTCGGCGCTGGCGGGGTCATTCACCTCAAGCCGCTCGAGGATACGCCTCATGAGCTCTTCAAGCACACTCAGGCGCTTCTCGAGGTAATCGCCGAGCTGCGTCTTCGGCGCGGCCACGTTCTCTGCGCTCAAGCCTTGGCGTAAACCGACGGCGTCGCGCACTTTAAACTCGAGCGCTTCCACCTCACCGGGGTTCAGCCCGCGCCACGAAAACTTAAGCATGCTCTCGACCCGCGCGAAGCGCCGGTTCGAGCGCCCGTCTCCTGCGGCTTCACGCAGCACCAGATTGGCGCTGCTGACGTCACCACTCATGAACGTGCCGCGGCGGCGCATGTCGCGCCCGATCACCAAAAACTCGTCACCCTTTTCAAAGGGGTTTCGGCCGTCGAGGTCCCAGGCGATGCGTACCGCGTCGGTCCCCTTTGCGGCGAGGACGCGCCCTGAGATTTGCACGCTTGCCATGCTGCCCGAGCGAGGGACGATCACGACACGATCACCAACTTGCAAGACTGGGTTGCTCATCTCAAAAGGCTCCGCCCGAAGGATTGACTCATGCACGCACCGCTTACAACCCTAAAAAGTCGAATTTACCGTTTCGAATGCGTTGCTTATAGGAGCGCTTTGAGCGTGTCAGTGACCTCGGTCACCTGTTCTTCGGTCAGCTCTTCAAAGAGCGGCAACGTCACCTGAGACGCACAGTAACGCTCGGCGCCAGGGCAGGTACCCTCCAACCCTGGCAGCAACTCTTGATACACCGGCTGAAGGTGCGCAGCCGGGTAATGATGGGCTGCGCCTACGCCTTTCGCACGCAAGCTAGCGATCAGCTGCCAGCGACGCTCAGGGTCGACGAGGACACTCATCAGGTGCCACGCCGACTGGGTCTGAGGTGATGGTGACACGACCTCCACCCCGTCCACATCGGCGAGCAATGTTTGATACTGGCGCGCCAGCGCGCGCCGGCGCGCCAGCTTTTCATCGATCCTGGCCAGTTGGCTCTGCCCGAGCGCGGCGTGAAGGTCAGAGAGGCGATAATTATACCCGACGGCGTCGACGCGATAATCACTCGGTGTTCCAGGCTGGCGCACCATCGCGTGACTCCTTAGGTGGCGCAGTCGCGCCATGAACTCGTCATCGTGCCCGACGATGGCGCCGCCCTCTGCTGCAGCGATCAGCTTGACCGGATGAAAGCTCAGCGCCGTCGCCAGCACCCGATCGCTCCCGCCGACCGGTATCCCGCCGGCGTCCAAAGCGCCCAAGCTGTGCGCAGCGTCTCGCACGATGGGCACGGCGTAGATATCCAGCAAATCGACGAGGTCCTCGAGCGGTACGCAGTGACCGTTCAGGTCCACAGCGACCACGGCAGCGACCACCGCCTGATGATCGCGTGCCGCCTCGAGCAAGCCGCGCAACGACTCGAGATCGATCAGTCCGGTCTGCGGGTCCGCGTCGACAAAAACGGGGCGATAGCCTGCGTAGATACCTGCCTGAATGCTTGCGACGAAGGTGCTCGGCGTACAGATCCACCAGGCGCCTGGGGGCGCCGCGATGGCCTCAGCGATCAGATGCAGCGCCGTGGTTCCGTTCGAGCAACTCACGACATGCGGCGCCTGGCAGACGCTCGACAGCGCCGCCTCAAATTCCTGCACCGCCGGTCCGCCGGTCAGCCAACCGGACTCCAAGACGCGCAGCACTGCGTCGCGGTCTTCGGGTCTAAGCTCATGCCGTCCATAAGGGATCATCGCGCCGACAACTCCTTGAGCTGCTCGACCGTCAGCCAGTCCTCGTTGCGATCCGAGGTGTAGCTAAACCCGTCGGGCACCGGCGTGCCTCGATCCCGGCGCGCATTGTACCACTCAAATTCCGGCAAGATCGCGTAGCGGGCGCCCATATCGATCACCGAGCGGCTGTCGTCTTCGCCGATCATCGCCTCGTGCAGCTTCTCGCCCGGGCGAATCCCGATGACCCGAATTGGCTGCCCAGGGCACAGCGCCTGTGCCAGATCCACAACCCGCATAGAGGGGATCTTGGGCACAAAGATTTCCCCGCCGACCATGTGCTCAAAGCTGTCCATCACCAGCTGAACCGCCGTTTCGATGGTGATCCAAAAGCGCGTCATCCGCTCATCGGTGATGGTGACCTCGCCGCCCGTCTCAGCGAATCGTTTGAACAAGGGAACCACCGAGCCGCGCGAGCCCGAGACGTTGCCGTAGCGGACCACCGCAAACTGGGTGCCCGAACCGCCTGCGTAGGCGTTACCCGCGACAAAAAGCTTATCGGAGCACAGCTTGGTCGCGCCGTACAAATTGATGGGATTGCACGCTTTGTCCGTCGATAGAGCGACCAACTTCTTGACGCCACAGTCGAGCGCCGCCTCGATCACGTTCTGCCCACCCAAAACGTTGGTCTTGATGCACTCAAAAGGGTTGTATTCAGCGGCTGGGACCTGCTTGAGCGCCGCCGCATGGATGACGTAATCAACCCCTGTAAAAGCGCGTCGGAGCCGATCTAAGTCGCGCACGTTGCCGATAAAAAACCGTAATCTTGGGTCGTTGCCGAAGCGCTGGCGCATCTCATGCTGCTTGAGCTCGTCGCGACTGTAGATGATCACGCGGCGCAAATTCGTGTGGTCGAGTAGATAGCGGGTCAGCGCGTTCCCTAGGCTACCCGTTCCGCCTGTGATGAGCAGTGAAGCCTGGTCAAACATTGTGCCGCTCCCGGATTCGTTTCGCCGCCTCTTCATAATGCGGTCGCAAGCTGCGCGTCGCCTCTTCGATGGAGGCGAGGAGCTGCTGATAGTGGTTGAGGTTATGGCGCATCACTGCCTTGGGGTCGTCGCCGAGGTAGCGGACCTCACGCTCGAGGCGCTGAGAGCGCTTGTTTTGTTCAGCCATCCAGCGCCCGTTGAGGATGTGATCGTGGGTCAGCACCTCGTTGGCGCGCTTGGCTCGCTTGGAGGCGGCTCGCCCTCGGCGCGAGACGCCCGCTTCATCGCCAGCTTTAAAGCAGGTGATCGCCTCTTTAGCGGATTTCAATCCGCGACGTGCGCTCGCCTCGGCTTCTTCGAGGTCCGATGCGCTGGTCTCGATCGTTTGCGCGGCGAGCGACCAATCGATGGACGGCAGCTGATGCTCTTCAGCGACGAGGGGTCCATGCAATTCTTTATCCGGGCGCTCTGCGAGCGACTCGATAACCTCAGCGAGCGACATCTGATCGGTTCCGTCAATGCGCGCTCCGCCCTCGGTGGCGTTGATGTAACGCCGGTCCGAGAAGAGCGGATGCGAGATACAGAGCTCGAACTGGTCGCGAAAGACGTTGTACTGCGATAAGGTCTGAACCTTTTCGCCAAAGTATCCGTCGACCTCGAGGGTTTGCTGTGTGGGTGTCGTGCCCTCACAGCCGTCGGCGTATTGGCGCCCGTCCTCAAGCGCGAGGTCCAGGCCCACAAAGACGATGGGGTCGCAGCCGAGCTCCTTGAGCGCCCACATGACCACGTGCGTACAGCTCGACGCGACCATGTTGACGGAGCGAAGATTCTCGTCCGGGCGCAGCCGTGCGCCGATGCCGCCATCGTGCACCACCCAGCGCTGTGCGACCGGCAGATTGACGACGTTGGGGTTTGTAGACTCGTGCAAGAACAGGGAGGTACGCGTCGGGTCGCTGTTTTCAAAGTGATTCGAGATGTCATACCCTTCAATAGCGACCGTCAGCTCGGGATCCACGCCCATATCTTGCAACTTACCCAAAACATGGCTGACCCCGACCACCACGCCTTTTTTAGCGAACTCAGGGATCAAATGCAGATTCTTCTTCAGGCTGGGTCCCGGAGCGACCAGCAGACCCGGCATGCCTTTACGCATATCTTTAAGCTCGCGAGCGTCGGGCTGGTCAAGCAGCACAGCGACGTTCTGAAGCTCATTGATGACCCAACCGCGCCCGCGACTGATCCCGGTAAAATCCTCCATGATCAAGGAGAGTTCCGTATGTCCGCTCTGTTCGTGGAGCTCTACGTACAGCTCAGGGTCGACCGCGAGAAGATTCGGACTGCTCAAACGACGAATCCGGTCATTGTGTACAAAGCAGTTCCGGAGCGTCCAGCGGTAGTCGCTCACCGTCGTGCACAGAATCGTGTGATCCGCCTCGAGTAGGGGTCGCCAGTCACAGCAGTGCAGCTCAGCGGCAAAAGCTTGAAGGTCAGGTCGAACAAAAATCTGTGGTCGTCCCTCCATCTCACCCGCTAAAATCTGATGCGCTAACTCGCCCGAGAGCCCCCATGAGACCGCACAATCCCATACCGCATACTTCGCATCGCCTCGATGCTCTGCGGCGATGTGCTCAGCATCAGCCAAGGGGGTCATCACCGACCACATCCGCTGATTGTTGATGCGCGGCGCGCGCAACCCTGATGGTCCCTCCTCAAAACGATAACGCTCTTCGTCACGCTCTTCCCAAGCCGCCTTCAAGGGTGAGCACAAAAGAGGAAAGCGCTCCTCAAGCGCCTCAAGATTAAGCGCATACAGTGCCTCGGGTGAGAGTCCAGAGCTGGGCTCAGCAGCAGGTATCTCGAAGGCAACCTCGGGCTCAAGAAAGCTGACGAGCCCACGCAAAAAGATGCTCCACTCAAGTCGTAACGCGTCGGCGACCCGGATGAAATCCTTGTCGCGAACAGCGGCTACTAGAACCGACTCAGCAGCGACGCTCAGGAGTTTTAACTCATCGATCGCTGCGGACAGCTCTGGACCAAGATGTTCGGCGACCCCTTCGAGTTCGCTGAGGATCTCTTTCGGCTTGAGCATCAGCTCATCGAGCAATTCCACCGGATCACGCTGGCTGGTCATACCGGCGATGACCGTACTGCTCTGACCAATCCGCTCAATCAACTCCGTCACCAGCGATGCCGACTCGGCAAGCCAACCATCAAAGCTGAAGAGATCGAGGCGCTTCCCGGTCAAGTTGCTCTGCGCCAAAACCGCGTCGAGGGTATCATCAACGCCGTCGACGCGCGTGCAAACCGTCAGCTCAAGCCGGTCGCCCCCGATGAGGGAGGTGAGCGACGAGCCGCTCGCCGTCTCGCCGATCAGTTGCTGGTCGAAGTAGACTTCCATGGGGACCTCCACTTCATCTATCGACACGCCCGTAGGGCGGCCTTTAGCCGCTGCCCCAATCGCCTCCGTCAGCGGACCCCGGCAGCTGGCTTGAGTACCGACTGACCGCGTTGAGTTGAGCGGCCGAGCCCACCATATCGTGCCGCCGCTTGAGCGCTGCAGCGATCACCGCCTGGTCTCGAGCGAGCACGCGCTCGATCACATCGGGCTCAACCGGTTCATCATCGGCGCGCATCGTCTCGATGAAGCGAACACGTTCATCGTACACCGCGCCTGCCATGTCGACGTCGCCAGCTTCTAGCGCAGCGATCATGGCGTCGCTGAGCTCGAGTAAGCGCTGAAGATACTGCGATTTGGGGATGGTCTCGCTCATGATGTGTTCTGTGGCACACCCACAAAAAAAGACCCAGGGGCGCCGAAGGCACCCCTGAGCCCATTTTCGCCCTGGTCGGTTAGGCGATGGTGGAGACCACCAGACCTTTTCCTTCCATCAAGTTGCGCCTCATCTCGAGCCACTCCTTGGGAGGGATCTGCCGGACGGTCTCGCCCGTCTCACGATCAACCAAGCGGATGATCGCAGGATCCAGACCATCTTGGGGTTCCATCTCGATGTCTACCCCGTGACGGTCCAGCTGGGCTTGCACCTCAGCCACTTCGACCTTCAGACGCTCCAACTGCACTGGTCCTAGCGCCCCGCTGCTGGCTGCCTCAAGTGCAACCGGCTGCGGCGCCGCTACCCGTGCGCTCTTGGCCTCGGCAGCACCAGGCTGCCCAAGGCGCGGAGCACGACTCGGCATCAGTGTAGCTTGGAGGCTTGCAGGATCAGCCATTGTTTACCTCCTAATCGCTACGCGTCGACCACTAACCCAGCAGGGACAGCGCAGCCTGCGGCGAGCTGTTCGCCTGAGCCAAAATCGCCGTACCCGACTGAATAAGGATCTGAGACCGAGTGAAGTTCGCCGTTTCGGACGCAAAATCGACGTCACGGATCCGGCTGTTCGCTGCGGTGGCGTTCTCGATGTCTGCCTCGATGTTCGAGATCGATCGCTCCAGGCGGTTTTGGACCGAACCGAGCTTCGAGCGGTACCCATTCAGGGTGCTCAGCGCCGCGTCGATCTTGGCAAGCATCGACGTCGCACCCGCCGTCGTGTCGACGCCGCCGGTCAGCGCCAGCGCAGCCGAAGTGCCAGTCGCCAGCATGTTACCGGTCATGGTCACCATGATCCGCTGGTTGGCGCTGTTTTCCATGCCGACCTGGAAGGTCAGCTCTGCGGTCGCTGCCAGCAAGTCCGTGCCGTTGTACGACGTCGTGTTGCCGATGCGGTTGATCTCCGCTTGAAGCTGAGTGAACTCGAGGTTCGCATTCGTGCGATCCGATGCGCTGAGCGTTTCGTTGCTCGCACGCACGGCGAGTTCACGCATACGGTCGATCATACCGCGCACCTGCTCCACGCCGCCTTCTGCGGTCTGGATCATACTGATCGCTTCCTGAGCGTTCTGCTTTGCAGCCGACTGCGCTTTGATGCGGTGCTCAAGAGTGGTCGAGACCGCCATACCAGCAGCATCATCAGCCGCTTTATTGATGCGGCTACCCGAGGCAAGTTTTGCGAGGGAGTCTTCGAAGGTCGCCTGGCTTCTGTTGAGGCGGTTTTGAGCGAAGACAGACTGAACGTTACTACGTACTACAAGTGCCATGATTCCTCCTTGGATGGCTTAGCTCTCATATCCTTTGAGAGCGTTCTGTATGGTTTTGCTGTGCTTCAAGGGTCCAAGGGCTGAAGCTCAACGGGTGCGTGTGCCCGGCTTGATTCGGCGCTCGCCAGCGCGGAACCATGATGTTAAAACTACCTCCTAAGTCGCCCGGGGACAGGTGGACCTTCATTGAGAGTGTGGGGGCATGAATGAACAAAGTCAAGGCAACGCCCTAAAAACACGGCCATTTTGAGCCGATGCAACGCTAAGCCATTTGATTTGCTGTAAATTTAAAAAACCAAAAGGGTGCTCGAGGTAACCCCCGAGCACCCTCCTGGCTGATCCCGCGTGCTGCGCTACCCGAGCAGGGAGAGCGCCGCTTGTGGGCTGGCGTTGGCCTGCGTCAGCACGGCCGTGCCACTTTGGACAAGGATCTGCAGACGCGTCATCTTCGATGTCTCCTCTGCAAAGTCCACGTCCCGAATCCGGCTATTCGACGCCGTTGCGTTCTCGATGTCGGCCTCGAGGTTCGAGATCGCTCGCTCGAGCCGGTTCTGCACCGAGCCGAGCTTCGATCGATAACCATTGAGCCGACTCAGCGCGCTGTCGATCTTAGCCAACATCGACGCTGCAGCAGCCGCGCTACCGACGTCACCGCTCAGCGACAGGAAGCTGTCAGCGCCTGATGCGATCATGTTACCGGTCAAGCTCACCGCGATCTGATTGTTCGTGGTGTTGGCAAAGCCGACCTGGAACGTCAGCGTCTGTGACGCATTAAGCAGGTTGACGCCGTTGTACGAGGTCGTGTTGCCGATACGCGTGATCTCTTGCTTGAGCTGCTGAAACTCCAAGTCCGCGTTCGAACGATCCGAGGCGCTGAGCGTCTCGTTGCCTGAGCGAACCGCCAGCTCTCGCATCCGGTCGAGCATCGAGCGAACCTGCTCCACGCCCCCTTCGGCGGTCTGGATCATGCTGATGCCTTCGAGCGCGTTCTGCTTCGCCGCGCCTTGACCGCGGATCCGGTGCTCGAGCAGCGTCGAGATAGCGAGCCCAGCGGCGTCGTCACCAGCGTTGTTGATCCGAGAGCCCGTCGACAACTTCTGAAAGGTGTCTTGTAAGGCGTTCGAGCTACGATTCAGACGGACCTGTGCAAAGACCGACTGCGGATTACTTCTTACTACAATAGCCATGATATCCTCCTTGATGGCTAGTGGCTGGTGACCTGGGTCGCCAGCCGGCGAATGGGACGTCCTTGTCCCGATTGATTTGAATTGTTGTCCTTCCTGATGACTCCCAGACGGGAGCTCCTCCGGCTAAGGAGGGCCCGTCGATTTGGGCGGTGCGCGACCGGGAGTCGGCCCTGCCCGAGATTCAGACGGTCCATGACGATTCCTGATGATCGGAGCGTGCGCCGAATCGGCAAGCTCCCTGGGGATGTCGTTACGAACGCTCATGTTCGGCGCCCTGATGTGCCCGCTAAAGGGTCCTGCCCTTGTCTTGCAGCGAGCCCAGGTCAGGATGACCGGGTGACCTCGCCGCCGAGACCAGAGCCACCGGATGGTGCTCCGCTTGCGACCTCGGCGTCGAGGGGGCGGCGCGCGCCCGGGTGAGCCTCTATTGGCGATCGTGATCTTGTTCATAGTCAGCCGTCCGATCAGCCGCCGAGCAAGGCGAGCGCCGCCTGCGGCATGGCGTTAGCCTGCGTCAACACAGCGGTTCCGCTCTGGCTCAAGATCTGGAGCCTGGTCAGCTGGCTGGTCTCCTCTGCGAAGTCGACGTCACGGATGCGGCTGTTGGCCGCCGTTGCGTTTTCGATATCGGCTTCAAGGTTCGAGATGGAACGCTCGAGGCGGTTTTGCGTGGCGCCCAGACGCGAACGGTACGCGTTGAGGTGGCTCAGCGCCAAGCTCAGGTCACCGATGGCGCTGGCAGCGTTGCTGATCGACTGCACGTCGTGCCCGCTGAGCTGAAGCGCCGCGAGCGAAAGCCCAGAGGTTTGAGTCAGCGAGACTCGGTCGTTGGTGGTGTTTGAGAAGCCGACCTGGAAGGTCATCTCAAGAGAGCCTTGCAGGTTCGGACCACCATTGAACGAGGTAGACAACCCGACGCGGTCCACCTCGGTCAGCAGCTGCTGAAACTCAAGGTCTAAGGCGTCGCGATCAGTGTCGGTCAGGGTCTCGTTAGCGGCGCGCACACCCAGCTCACGCAGACGATGCAACATATCGAGGATCTGCTCCACGCCGCCCTCGAGCGTCTGGATAAAGCTGATCCCCTCTTGCGCGTTTTGCTTGGCGGCGGCTTGCCCCTTGATGCGGTGCTCGAGCCGAGTCGAGATCGCTAAGCCTGCGGCGTCATCGGCCGCCGTGTTGATGCGGCTGCCGCTCGAGAGACGGTTGAACGTCTTCTCAAGAGCGCGGCTGGTGCGCGTCAAGCGAGTCTGCGAGAAAATGGATTGCGGGTTACTGCGTACAGTGATGGCCATGGTATCCTCCTTGATTGGCATGGCCGGCGAGCTCTGGAAAGAAGCGCCGCCGAGTGGAAGGAGCTCGTCCCTGAGCTCCGGGTAAAGGGTCCCTGTTCGAGCTCGCTCGAGCCGTCCCAGGTGTTTCAAAGTATTTATTTTTCCAGCTGATTATGTCGTGAGCCTTGCTGGGTTCGGCTCGCTGGGGGGTGCCCCCTATGTGCTGTTCAACATGACCGATATCCTCCTTGATGGGTCAACGCCTCGCATCCTTGCTCAGCGTGTAGGGTGCTTGGGGTTAGGCTCCTGCCACCCCTTGGTTTCGCTGTGTTCGGTTGATCCGGATCGCCTCCACCCAGGCTGAGCGCAGCTCGCCGAGCAAGTTGTAGACGACCTGCAGATCAAGGTCTTGGTTCTGAGCGTTCGATCGAATCATCCGATCGATCATAAAATCATACAAACTCGAGAGGTTCTCAGCGATCTCAGGTGACTTGTCCGGTCGCAGGCTGTTCGCGAGCTCGGTGACCACCTTGACCGCATGATCCAAAGCCTTCGCCTTGCGCGACCGATCGTTCACCTGCAGCGCCGCCATCGCCTCTTTGAGGTCACGTAAAGCGGCGTCATACAGCAGCACCAGGATCTGCTCCGGGCTTGCCGAGTTGACCTGAGCGCTGGCGTACGGGTTCCGTTTGGCGGGGATCATGGTGTGCCTTCCTAGCGCAGACCGCTCAATGCGGAGCTCTGTTGATTGAGCCCTGAGACCATCTGCTCGAGCTTAGCGAACTGGCGCTTGAGCCGGTCGCCGTAAGCGATGACGCGCTCCTCCATACGCTCGATCGACTTTGAGATATCGCTCGAGCGATCCGAGTACATGGTTTTGCGGATCGTCAGGAAACCGTCCGAGAAGGTGTAGTCGTCAACCATCTCTTTGAACCGGTCGGCGAGGCCGTCCTCGCCCGTAATCAGACCCAGCACGCCATCTTTATCCTTAGCGAGCGCCTCGGCGAACTCATCCTTATCAAAGGAGATGTTGCCATAGCGATCCTGCCCGATACCGATCATCGTCAGCGAGCTGTACGTTCCGTCGTTGCCGCTTTGCCGATTGATCAAAGCATCGGAGATCGAGCCGCGCAGCATGCGGGCGGTGGAGTCAAAGGCGAGAATCCCGGCTCGGTCCTCGCTGGACGCCATGTTCGACTTAAGGTTCGCCATGACCTTGCCGATGGCCGCCGTCAGCGCCTCGACGTTCTCTGTGGTCTTCTCACTGTCCGCTTTGACCTCAAGGCTGATCTCTTCGGTGGGCATCCCCATCTCGTCAAAGGCGGTGGTCTCCAGCAAGTTGATCGTGATCCCGGTGATGGCGTCGGTCACCTCGTTGGTGTCGCTCTGGATCCCGATCCCATCGATCGTAAACATGGCATCTTGGGCTTCTTGGTAGACTGAGAAGTCCGCCTTGCTGCCGTCGATGTTGCTCCACTTGGCGCCCCCACTCGAGGTGTAGTTGACGGCCTTGCCGGTGTCATCAGCGGTGATCACCAAGGTGTAGTTGTTGCCGTCAAAGATGGTGGAGGCTGTCACCCCTGCCTCGGCTGAGTTGATCGCCGTGATGAACCCCGACAAAGTGTCGTTGGTGCCGTCGATCTCGACATCGACTGCGTCCTCACCCTCGACTTGGATCGTGTAGGTCCCGGTGTTGATAGAATCGGTTAGGCTCGTGCCGAGGGTCACCCGATTCTTCTGCCCCTGGGCGAGCTGACCGATGGCGAGCTGATAGCTGCCGGGGAGCGCGTTGCCATCGCCCGTTACCGTAAACTTGTCGGTGTCGCCGCTGGTGGCGGTGACGGCGGCAGCCTCGGTGTTGGTGTCGACGCCCTCAGCGGCTGTTCGGACCTCTTTCATCAGGTTGATCAGGTCGTTGATGGCGGCGCCGCGCTGATCTGCCTCAGCCTTACGACGCTTAGGGCCGATCTGCGCCGAGCGCTCGACCTGAAGGAGTTGGGCGATCATGGTCTTGGTATCAAGCCCCGTCGCCAATCCACCTACACTAAATCCAGCCATCTTCGCCTCCCTATCCTTGCAGCAGCTGCAGCGCCAGCTGCGGGATCGTATTCGCCTGGCTCAGAATGCTCACCGCAGCTTGCGAGCGGATCTGATTCTGCGCCAGTCGCGTCGACTCCTCTGCGTAATCGGTATCACGAATCACGTTTAATGTATTGAGGAGCGCTTCGCGATCCGCTGCGGTCACGTCAAAGGCGGAGTTGAGCTGAGAGAAGGTGGCCGCCATCTCCGAGCGGCGCGTATTGAGGCGAGAAAGCGCGACGTCGATGCTCTCAAGCGCGCCCTGCGCGTTGCTCATCAGTATAATGTCTGCGTCGCCCGGTCCGATCGAGAGCGCCGCAAGCGTCATCGAGCGCATCGACAGCACGACCTGGTTGGCGGCGCCGCCACCGGCGCCGACTTGGAAGGTCATGGTGTCCGAAACCGCCAGACCTTGGACTCGGTTCATCTGCGTGGTCTGAGCCAAGCGCTGAATCTCTTCTTGAAGCGCCGCAAACTCGATCTGAGCTTCGCTGCGATCCGTCGCGGTCATCGTCTCCGTTGCGTTTTTCGTCGCCAACTCACGCATCCGGTCCAGGACGCGCAGGATCTCACCAGCCGTCCCTTCCATGGCGCTGATCAGGTTCATGCCGTTGCGGGCGTTGCGGTTGACGGTCTCAAGGCCAATCAAGTCCGAACCGAAGCGCATGGAGACCGCAAAGGCGGTGGTGTCGTCTGCCGCTCGATTGAGTCGGTACCCCGAGCTCATCCGGTCCGTGCTACCTTGAATGGCATCCTGGGCTCGAGCCAGGTGCATGCGGGCAAAGCGCGCCGCCACGTTATGGTGGACGACTAAAGACATTGGGTTGGCTCCGTGGACATCCGTGTCCGCCTGGAAGGCATCCTTGCCCTCCGACCCAGACAACGACCCGATCAGGTCAGCTGTTTAGGCCGGCGCCTGCAATTTATTTTGAGGTGGCCGGAAACAGCGGCGTTTGCGTGTCAAACTCGCGGCCAATCTGCACCGCCTGAACCGCGCGGCGGTTGGCTAGGTCCATGATCAGCGGGGCGCGCAAATTAGCGGTCGGCTGACCATCACGAAAGCTGACGACCACCAACATCCCGAGGCTGTGGTCTTGATCGGGCGTCAACGCCAGCGGCGCCAGCTGGTCTTTCGTCAGCGACGGGCAGTAGTCCGGGAAGAAGTTCTCGGGGTTGACCACCACAAAGGCGACGTCCACTCGCTCGACCGGGACCAACCAAAAGAACGGCGTACCGGGTCGATGCGGCAGCAGCGCGAACCGGCGACATTCCGAGAACCCGAGGATCCCGGCTGGGAAATTCAATACGGCGTCGGACTCGACCTCAATTTCGCCCAATCGCTGATTGGTAAAGCATAAGGTATCACTCATCTTGGGTTCCGCTTCCGCCATGTTGTGGGTTCGCACCGTCGAGTCCAAAGGCATCCAAAAACGCGTCCAAAGCGTCGCGATCGGGGCCTTCTGCGGCGGCGCGGTTTTCTTCTTGAATCTTAAGCCAGAGCTCTTCGCGAAACACCTGAAGCTCACGCGGCGCTTCGATCCCGATGCGCACCGTGTTCCCGCGGATCTCCGAGATCACGATCCGAATCGAGTCGCCAATGCGGATGGCGTGACCTTCTCGTCGGCTAAGTGTGAGCATCGTTTCGGTGGTGTCTCATCGTCTGTGCTGGGTCAGCTAACCTGGTTCACGAGGGTGGGTCTACACCGATTAGCGCATGAAGTTCAGGAGACTCATCCCCTGAACTCGGGCGGTAGCAGCGAGGCTCGCCTGATAAGCCGTCTGGCGTAAGCTCATCGTCGCCGCCGCCTCGGCGTAATCCGTGTCTTCAATCGTGCTGCGCAGGCGCTCAAGCTCGACGTCCTGCACTTCGTTCACGCGCTCGTGCACCTCGAGTCGCTGGTACAGCGTCCCGAGCTCGGAGGCGGTCTGGCTTATCTGCGCCACGGCGTTCTCAAACCGATCGAGCGTCGCCGCAACGCCGGCTTGGCTGTCCGCAGCCATCTGATCTCGCAGCTCGATCAGCAGCGCCAAAACGTCCTCGCCGCCGCCGTTTCCATTGAAATGCACCTCAGCGTTGATCGTCACCTGCGAGCGCGCACCGTCTGAGACATCGAGCTGCATCAGCCCATCGTTGCCGTTAAACTGCGCCGCGCCGTTGTTGAGCTCATACGGCGGCTGATCATTGGCGTGTCCACCAAAAATGTACATGTCATCATAAGTCGTGTTGAGTAGATCCAGCGCCGAGTCGATCAAACCGTTGCTCAGATCGACCTGACCGGTCCGCTCGCCGTCGTAGAAGCTGTCAGACATCTTCAAGGCGAGCGAGCGAGCGGAGTTGATCACCCCGGTCAGCGCAACCACCGCGGACTCGGCGCGGTTGAGCATCCCGCGCCCTGCCTCGACGTTCTCGCCGTAGGTCACGATATCGTCTTGCTTACGGCTAATGCGCAGAACCCGCGCAGAGGCTTCTGGGTCCTCACCCGGGCGCTCAAAACGTCGCCCGCTGCTGAGCTGCCGCTCGACGCGATCCATCCCGGTCAGGGTCCGGTTCATCGCCGAGATACGGCGCATGTGCGAGGCGGTCGAAGTCACGCGAAAGACCATGGGTTACCTCTTCATGTTCAGGACGGCTTGGAGCATCTCATCGGCGGTCGTGATCACCTTCGCCGACGCCTCAAACGAGGTCTGAATTTTGACCAGTTCGGCGAGCTCTTCGTCTACGCTGACGCCGGAGATCGCCTCGCGCAGCGCTGTGCTCTGCTCCATCCGGGCATCGTAGTTGTCGGTGTCACGACGGGCTCGGGCGACCTGATCGCCGATCCGTCGAACCTGGTCTGACCAAAAGTCATGTGGGCGGCTGCCGTTAATGATCGCAGCCTCCTCAAGCGCTGCCAGCGCCAAGGCGTTCTCGTTGTTCCCGGGAGAGCCACCCGCCGTCGATGACGCGGCGATCAAGCTCGGGTCCGCAAGCACCGCCGGGTCGATCTCGATGGCCTGCGCCGACCCCGGGACCCCGCCAAAGGCGCTGAAGAAATTTTGTTGGTCGGTCGGCGGGTTGCCGCCCACGGAGAGGCTAAACCCAGCTCGGTGCTGATTGTTCACCTCTTCGACCAAGAGAAAGGCTAAATTGTCGAGCTGATCAAGGGCATCGCTCGATGCGTTGTCCCGCGCGTTGATCTTCCCACCGAGCTCGCCGCCCTGGACTGCGTTGGTGACGTCAGCCGGCTTGGTGCCGTCGGCGTCGGTGTAAATGATCGAAGCCAAGCCGTTGTTGTTGGGGTTGGCGCGCACTGTGAGCGATCCAGAGCGTCGCCCCGACACCAAGGTGTGACCGCTGGTCATCTGCACGATCACGTTCCCATCCGAGTCGTTGTGCGTGCGGATCTCGACCAGCTCGGCGATCTCTCGCACCACGCGCTGACGCTGATCTCGCAGGTCGTTGGCGATGCCCACGTCCGACTCGACGTCCCGGATCTCCCGGTTGAGGTCAGCGACGGTCGCCGAGAGCTCCGTGATCTCGGCAGCATGCGCTGAGAGCTCAGCGTCGAGGTCCGAACGCAGCCCTTCGATCCGATCTGCGGCGGTCTGGAAGCGACGCGCCATGTCGCCTGCGCGCGCCACGACCTCGGCGCGCTGTACCATCGAGCCGGGGTTACGGCTCAGGTCACGAAAGCTGTTGAAGAAGGCGGTCATTCCGGACGAAATCCCCCAGGACTCATCGGTGAACACGACCTCGATCTGGTTGAGAAAGTTCAAGCGTGCCTGCGCTTCGTGTTGATCGGAGGCGTCTTGATCGAGCCGCCGCTCGACCAGGCTGTGCCCCATGCGCTGGATGGTGTCGATGCGCACCCCCGTGCCGATCGACCCGATGGTCGTCGCCGACGGAGGCAGCGGCGCGTAGTGCGCTCGTTGACGAGTGTACCCCTCAACCCCCGAGTTAGCGAGGTTGTGGCCCACCGTGTCGAGCGCCGTGCGATGCGCAAGGAGGCTGTTTCGCCCAATGCTCAGCGTAGTGAAGGAGCCCCTGATCCCCATATCAGGCGCTCTCGCTCAAAAAACGCCCCGACCGATCCGTCGGGTCTGCGCCGTACGTTGAGGGGTTGCCCAGGACCTGGTTCAAGAGCGCCAAGCCGCTGCGCGCCAGGAGGCCGTTGGCGCGGTTCTTTTCGAGCAATGCGCTCAAGACCGCCTCTTCGGGCGGGTCCTCGCTGAGCGAGCGCACGAGCTCCTCTTTACGCTTCGCAAAAAGAAGCACCGCCTCTGCGTCACCACGACGCAGGGCGGCTTCTTCTTCAACCAACAGGGCCGTGAGCTTGTCGGCCGCGGACACGCCTACTCCTTATCGCCGCTTAGCGATGAAAAGAAGGCGCGGTCTTCCATGATCGAGCGCGCAATATCAGCTGGGTTTAGGGCGTAATCCCCCGATGCGATCTGCTGACGCAACCCGTCGAGACGGGCTTCATCCGCTGCGGTCAACTCTTTCGACGCCGCTTTGATCGCACCTTCGAACCGCTTCACGCTCAAATCGACACGCGACGCAGTTGCACCCTCGACCGCTTTCGGGGCCGCCAGCCCCTCTTTACGCTCGACCGTAGACGCCGGCTTCGGCACCCCGGTGGTTTTTCCTAAGGAGTCGATACTCATCTTCCCCTCCTCCCTCTACGCTCAACCGTCCTTGGCGTCGCGCAAGACTGTTCATGCCGTTCAACGACGCAATCGCCGAACGGCTTTAGAAAATTCTAACCGACCCTACGGGTCGAACGGCGCGCCGACCGCTCCGCAACCCAGTTAACGGTACGCGCTCGAAAAGCTTTTACCCGGTTTCGGTGCTCAGCGCCCGCGCCGCGCGACGGGCTGGCTCGCCTGAGCCTTGAGGTAGGGCTCTGGGTCGATCGCTTGACCGTTTTGACGCACCTCAAAGTGCAGGTGAGGTCCGGTGCTCTGACCGGTCGAGCCGACCGTTCCGAGCAGCTCACCGCGCTCAAGACGCTGCCCGAGGGTGACATCAATTCGATCAAGGTGCGCGTAGCGCGTCGTCGTACCGTCTGCGTGACGCAGCTCAACCAGCTGGCCATAGCCCCCTTTGGGGCCGGCAAAAACGACCTCGGCGTCCAGGATGGAACGAACCGGGGTGCCCGTGGGCGCAGCGTAATCGACGCCGGTGTGGTGGTGGTGTTGACCGGTGATCGGGTGCACACGCGGCCCAAAGGCGCTCGTTCGGCGCAGCGCGCCTGCCAGCGGCGATAAGGGCTCGGTGGGGGTGACCTGAGCTTGAGGTCCCATCTGCCGGACGATCGCCTCGGCGATCCCAAAACCTTTTTGTTTCGAGGCCTGCGAGGCGTATTCTTGGTGCAACATATCGCGCCAGACGCCGCCGCCGAAGCCGCCGGAGATGGCGCTGTCTTCAGACTCGGGCATGGCGTCGAGGAGCATCTTGATAAACATCGCCTCAAAGGCTTTCGCCGCAGCCTCTACGCCCCCCGCCTTCAGCTGATCGCTTGCGTTGCGCTGCGTGCGCGCCGCCTGTTGGTACGCCGCAAGGTCAGCCAGAGAGGTTTTCATAAGACCTCAAGCTCAGCCTCGAGCGCACCCGCCGTCCGCATCGCCTGAAGGATGGCGATCAGATCCCTGGTGCTGACGCCCAGCGCGTTGAGCGCCCGCACCACCCTGCCGAGGGTTGCGCCTTGCTTGACGACAGCCAGACCGGAGCTCTGCTCGGTGACCGTCACCTTCTCGTTATTCTGCACAGCGGTTTCGCCCTCAGCGAGCGCCTGAGGCTGCACAATCTTCTGGTCGGCCTCCACCTGCAGGACCAGGTTCCCGTGACTGATCGCGACGGTGCTGATGCGGACGCCTTCACCCATCACGATGGTGCCCGTACGCTCATTGACGATCACGCGCGCCACCGCATCTTGCTGCACCTGCAGGTTCTCGATGCCAGCGATCAGCTCGACCGGTCGCCCCTCAAAGCGATCGGGCAACTGCACCTCCACGCTGCCGGGATCCATGGCCCGCGCTGCGCGCGTCCCTAGCGCCTCATTGATCACCTTGGCGACACGTGCGGCGGTCGTGAAATCGGGACGATGCAACTGAATACGCAGCGGCTGACCGGCTCCGAGGCTGCGCGGCGCGGCGCGCTCGACGATGGCGCCACCTGGGATGGTCCCGACCGTGGGGTGGTTCTTCTGGGCTTGATCACCGCCACCACCACCACCGAGCGAGAAGCCGCCGATGGTCAGGGCGCCTTGAACGAGCGCATAGACGCGCCCATCCGCCCCCTTTAATCGCGTCAGCAGCAAGGTCCCCCCTTGGAGGCTCTTGGCGTTACCGGTCGACGAGACCGAGACGTCGAGCTTTTGACCGGGCCTTGCGAAGGGTGGGAGCTTGGTGGTCACCATCACCGCAGCGACATTTTTGACACGAATCTCACGCTCCGAGACGTTGACGCCTTGACGCTGCATCAAGGCAGCCAAACTCTTGACGGTAAAACGTGCGGAGTCGTTATCGCCTTGGCCGTTGAGCCCGACGACGAGACCGTAGCCGGTCAAGTGGTTGGCCCGAACGCCCTCAAAACTCACAAGCTCCTTGAGGCGCGCCGCCTGCGCAGGCTGCGCAGCGCTTACCGCCAGAATGAGAAGCAATCCTCGCATCATGACTCCTTAGAACGGCCAGATGACGTCGAGCACGTTGTGCAACCAGCCCTGACGCGCCTGATTGGTCACCGTACCCCGCCCCGTAAATTCCATCTCCGCCTCGGCGATACGCGCCGAGGGGATCTCGTTTTGATCGTTGATGTCGTCACGACGCACCAGCCCAGAGATGTAAAAATGGTGCTCTTCTTGGTTCACCTGGATCACCCGGTGCCCCTCGATCCGGAGCAAACCTGAACGGTTCCGGCCCACGACAATGGCTGGGATGGTCGCCTGCACCGAGGTCGTCCGATCGCTCGAGCCAGCGCCCTTGAACTTCGAGGTGCTGCTGGCGTTCGCCATGGTCGCAGGGGTGATCCGATCATCCGCCGTGGCGAGCTGGTTCATCAGCCCCAACATCGCCGTCACACCCGCTTGATAGGAGCTCTGTCGGTCCAAATTCGTGTTCGCTTCGCCATCGGCGAGGCTCTGCTCGTCAATTCGGACGGTCACAACATCCCCGGTGCGTGTCGCCCGGCGATAAGCGAAGAGGTCGTCGCCATCGTCAACGAAGAGGCTGCCCGGTGACGGCTTGGGCGCGTGGGCGTCGTCGAGACGTTTCGTCTCAATCTTTGACCAATCTCGAGTTCTTGGGGCGTAGCTCTCGATGTGCTTGACACATCCCGTGGTCAATACGGCGAGCACCGTCAGATAACGCATCATGGGGTCACCTCCACGACTCCAGGGCCTCGGACCCAGGCTTGCAGTCTGCGCCCGCTTGAAAGATTTCGGACGCTCACGCGCTGACCGACGGCGGCATCGGCGAGCGCCTCACCAGCCGTCGAGACCGAGACAGCGGCGGCTTTGAGCTCAATTCGGACGCGCTGACCGCGCAACACAACGGGCGGCGCCTTGAGGTCTCGGCGCGAGATCACTCGCCCCACCGCCAAGCGTCGACTCGCCAACATACCGGCCAGCCGAAAGGCGCCGAGCGCCTGCGTCGGGACCTGACTCAGCGGCAGCGTGGCGGCGCGCACATCGCCGCGCCCGATCGCTTTGCGCGCTGGGATCACAGCACGCGCCACGCGCACGCTCGCTTGTCCCTCAATCGTCACCTGAGGGTAACGCCTTGCGACCACTTGCCCACGCCGACGGATCACCAACTTAAAGGTCGATCGGGAGCGAAAAGGGTCCTCGCCAACCGGCGCAACGCTGCTGATTCGAGCGCCCGGTGGCACCTTCACGTCGGTGACGTTTTGAAAGGGTTGCACTGAGGTGATCTGTCCGTCGCGGCCGAGTCGCTTCTTGAGATAAGCCGTCACCGCCTCCAGCTGATCCTTCGCGGTGATCACCTCGGCGCGTCCGACCAGCTCGATCTGACCGGGTACGCGCACGCCACGAACCTTGGCGGCGCGCAGCAAGCGCCTTAGGTAAGGGCCGCTGATCCGTCTTACCTGACCGGCAGCCGGCGCGCGCCCAAGGCCAATGGTTCGCATCCGCTGCGCGTCGCCAACGGTCACCGCAGCGCCGCCGACGAGGTCGGCGGCGGTCAGCGTCCCTTCGCTGACCTCGACGCGAGCCGGTAGCGCCACCAAGGCGCTGAGGAAGACAGCGGTTAACATCAGCGTAAGTTCGTCGCCGAACGCAGCATCTCATCCGACGCTGTGATCACTTTGGAGTTCGCCTCATACGAGCGCTGCCCGACGATCAAGCTGACCATCTCCTCGACGACGTTGACGTTGCTGGTCTCGATAAACCCTTGTGAGAGCGAGCCGATGCCTGCGTCGCCTGGGTTTCCGACCACCGCCTGCCCCGAGGCGCTGGTCTGCTGCAGCAGGTTCCGCCCGAGCGCGCGCAGGCCGCCAGGGTTGGTAAAGCGCGCCAGCTGAATCTGTCCAAGCTCCGTCGCCTGCGTCTGACCCGCCTGAACGACCGAGACGATGCCGTTGGCGGCGATCGTCATCGACAAGGCGTCTGGCGGCAGCACGACCTGCGGCTCGAGCGGGTAGCCGTCGGCGGTGACCATGCGACCTTGATTATCGACCGTGAAGTTCCCGGCGCGCGTAAAGCCGATCTCGCCGTTGGGCTGCGTGACCTGAAAGAACCCTTCGCCCTCGATGGCGAGGTCATAGTTGTTTCCAGTCTGCGTAAAGCTCCCTGTGGCGAAGTCCCGCCGCGTGCTGACATGGCGCGTACCGAGGCCGACCTGGATCCCGCTTGGGCTCTCGGTGCCCTGACCTGTTGAGGTGCCCGGCGCTTTGACCGTCTGGTACAGAAGGTCCTGAAACTCGGCTCGCCCCTTTTTGAAGCCGAACGTGTTAACGTTGGCGAGGTTGTTGGACGTGACGTCCATCTTCTTTTCCTGGGCATCCATACCCGTCGCAGCGATGTGCAGTGCTCGAAGCATTCCTTACTCCTTATCTGAGAAGCTGTACGGCTTCTTGGTCGAGTTCTTTGTAGCTGGTGACCAACTTCATGTTGGCGTCAAAACTGCGGTGCGTATCGATCAAATCCACCATGGCTTTGACCGCATTTACCGTGCTCTGCTCTTGGTATCCTTGGGCGACTGCGATGTCCTGAGCCGCATTGATCTCATCGGTTGTGAAACGGTTGTTCCCGACCGCCTCAAGCGCCTGTGGCTCGGCGTATCCGAGCCGAAGCTGTCCCACCAACGTATCGCCGACCTGAATCGACCCGTCCGCCAAGACCGAGATCTCTTGTGGGTTGGTGTCTTGAGGAAAGTTGATCGAGCCGCCCTCGCCTAAAACAGCGGCGCCGTCGAGGGTCTCGAGCTGGCCGCTCGGCGCGATCCGGAAGCGCCCGTCGCGGGTGAGCATCTCTTGGGCGTTGCCATCTTGAACCACGAAGTAGCCTTGGGCGCCCTGGAGAGCCAGGTCGAGGGGGCGCCCGGTCTGATTCATGACCCCCTCTTCCTCGCGCAGCTGCGTCCCAGCGGCGCGCACCATCACGTGATCGCCCGGGAGATGACGCAGCGTCATATCAGCCGGCGCCTGCTCAACGATCACATGCTCCGGCGAGCTTCGGTGCTCCTGGCTGAGGTGCACCTGCCGCCGAAACCCAACCGTGTTCGCGTTGGCGAGCCGGTTCGCGAGGTTGTCGAGCCGCTGCTGCCGCACGCGCAGTCCGCTCAGCGCTGTCCACAGTCCATCCGCCATGACACCTCCCTCTCCACAGGTCATGGCAAGGGGCGTGCCAACCCCACATTTTGGGAATGTTTAGGCCGAGAACGTCTTTTTTTGAGGTCGCCTGTTCGCGAGGTCGTCGAGGACCTTTTGCTCCGCCTTGAGCATCTCTTTACGCCAGCGCCCCCACTGCGCCTCGCGGAGGTTCTCGATGATCTCCTCGTCGCGCTGAGCGATAGACAAATTCTGACGCCAAACAGCCTCTACTCGGCGTGCATCGAGCAATTCTGACGCCAACTGCTCCAAACGAGACTTCAAACGAGCGAGGTACGCCTGCTCTTGAAACGCCCACTTCGGCTCGCGGCTCTGCGGGCCTTGGGTGATCTCGTCTTGGGTTGACTTCATGGTGCTCGCAATACGCTCGCACAGCGCGCTGGCTCGCCCAAGCTCAGCCTCCGCTTCTCGTCTTTTTTGAATGCGTATGCGGCGAAGCGTCTCCAGGCCGAAGACGAAACGCTTCATCCCAGCTCCAACTTGTCGCCAAGCAGACCGCGCAGACGCTTGGTCGCCTCGGTGTGCAGCTGCGAGACGCGACCAACGGTCACCGACAAGACCTCGGCGATCTCTCGATACGTCAGCGCCTCTTGGTAGTAGAGCGACAAGAGCAGCTGCAGGCGCTCCGGGAGCTGACCCACGGCGTCGGCGAGCATGCCGTGCGCTTCTCGTTGAGCGACGACATCAAGAACATCATCACCGCGCTCAAGACTCGCTAAAATCGCACCCCCTGAGCCGCTGCCGCCACCCTCGGAATTTCCGCCCGCCTCGTCGTAAGACATCCAGCTGCTGCTAGCCTCCGTACGCAACGACTCCACCTGCTCGACCGTGACCCCGAGCTCTTGCGCTAGCTCGGCGCTTGAGGGCTCCTGGCCGGACTCGGAGCGCAGCCGCTCGGTCGCTTCACGCAGGGCGTTGATCCGCCCGCGATGACGTCGGCTGAGGTGATCGACCTGGCGCAGGTGATCCAAAATCGCACCCTTGATGCGGTACTCGGCATAAGCCTCGAAACGCTCGGAGCGGCTCGAGTCGTACCGATCGATCGCGTCGATCAAGCCGATGACGCCGACCTGCTGAAGGTCCTGCAGATCGACCATCGACGGGAGCCGGCGCACGATCCGGCGCGCCACCCGGTGCACCAAGCTCATGTACTGGCGAATCCGCCGCTCTCGATCGCCATCCGTCTGAGCGAAGGCGTAGCCGCGCGTCATCATGCGCCCTCCGCCTTGAGCAGATGATCCCAGAACCGATCGACCGCCCCGTCACGCATCGGCGGCGGCAACATGTCGAGCCGCTGGGCGATCTGAGCGAAGCAACGCGCCGCTGGAGCGGTCGGGTAGAGCTGGACCAGCGGTCCTTGCTCCATCACCGCTCGCTGCACCGCCGAGTCGGCGTAGATATGCCCGAGCAAGTTGATCTCGACGTCCAAGAAGCGCTCGGCGACACGCAGCAGCCGCTCATGAACAGCCTCGGCTGCACTGACTTGGTGCACCTGGTTGACGAGCAGCTGGAACCGTCGAACCTTACGGCGGTTCCTGAGCACTTTGATCACTGCGTAAGCGTCCGCCAAGGCCGTCGGCTCAGGCGTCACGACGACCACGACGTCTTGGGCAGCGCCGGCGAAATAGATCACGTTGGAGCTGATCCCAGCGCCGGTGTCGACCAGCAGCGTGTCGTAGCTGTCCCGCAGGCGCTCAAGCGCCATCTTCAGGCGCGCCTTCTGCGCCTCCGAGAGCGCCGTCACCTCAGCGATCCCGGACGCCGCCGGAAGCAGATCAACGCCCTCGGGACCGTGCAGGATGATCTCACCGATCTCCCGGATACCGGACAGCACATCGCCGAGGTGACCGTTGGGCGCGAGGCCTAGCAAAATATCGACGTTGGCCAGCCCAAGGTCCGCGTCGAGGATCAACACCTTACGCCCGCGCCGGCTGAGCTCCACCGCAAGGTTTGCGACGCAGTTGGTCTTGCCCACGCCGCCCTTTCCGGACGTCACGGCGATCACGCGGGTGCTCGGCACGTCCGTCTGGCCCGTGCGGCGGCGCGCGTCAGCTTGCTGACGCAGATCCCTGAGGGTCTTCGCTTGATCCGAGCTCATCCTACCACCCACTGTTCGAGGACTAACCGCACTAAGCGCTCTGCACTCGCCGCCTCGATGTCCTCAGGGACTCGCTGGCCGGTCGTGTAGTAGGTCAGCGGGTAGCCGGTCCTTAGATGAGCGTTTAGCATCGATCCGTGACCGACGCACTCATCCATCTTCGTTATCGTCAACTCGCTGACTCCCACCGGCTTGAACGCGCGCAGCACCTCGGCGAGCGTCCGAGGGTTGGTCCCAGCGGCGACGCAAAGCATCCGCGTTGGGATCAGCTCGGGGCTGAGGTCATCCGCCATCTGAGCGACCGCCTGATCGTCTTTGGGGTTACGCCCCGCCGTATCGACGAGCACCAGGTCGCAGGTCTTCATCGACCGGAGCCGCTTGGCGAGCTCCTCTTTCCCCTGCGCCACCTCGAGCGGCAGCTCCAAAATATCGGCATAAGCGGCGAGCTGCTCCACCGCAGCGATCCGGTACGTGTCGCTCGTAATCAAGCCGACCTTACGACCGTAGCGGATGGAGGCGTCAGCGGCGATCTTTGCGATCGTCGTGGTCTTCCCGACCCCTGTCGGTCCGAAGAACCCGACGACCTGGCGCCCTCGGCGTGTCGCCAGCGGCGCAGCCGTGCGCACCCGCCCGAGCAGCCGCTCAGCGAGCTGGCGCCGCAGATCGATCGCGCCGCCCTCGGAAGCGTCGAGCCCACGCACTAACTCCTCGGCGAGCAGATCCTCGACGCCGTTGTGCGTCAGCAATGTGTACAGCTTGGCTTGAGCGGGCTCAAACCCCATCTCTGTCTGCGCCCGGGTCTCGCTCAGGAGCGCCCGAAGGAGGTCTCGGGTCTCTTCGAGGCCCCGCTCGAACGAGCGCCCAAACGTCCTGAGCGCCTGGTCGACCGGGTCGACCTGCGGTTGATGCAACGAGGCGACCCGCCGGATCTCATGACGCAGCGCCTTGAGCTCGTCATCGATCGCCGGCGCTGGGGTGAGCGTGGTCTTGGGTGCGCTGGTCGCCGCCGTGGCGTCATCCATCTGACGGGCATAAGCCTTCGGCCCATAGCGACCGTTGACCGGCTTTGGCTCCTCGAACAGCGGCTTGACAGCCTCTGGCTTAGCACCTGCGGGCGCCACGGAGACCTCGTGCCAGGTGCGTGAACCGTCACCTTTCTGTCGTGTCTCGAGGATCACTGCGTCCGGTCCGTGCTGCTCACGGACCTGCCGCAGGGCATCCTTGATGGTCGTCGCTGTGTAGGTCTGTACTTTCATCCGCTAACCGATCACGCCGCCGCTTGCAGCCCCACCTCACCGACCGCCTCAAGGCGGTAGCGCGACGGGATCTCTCGATGCGACAGGACGGTCAGCATCCCGAGGTGGCGGGCGAGAAAGTCGCGCACGGGGCGGCGAATCTCTGCAGGAACCACGAGCACAGGCTGTCGACCACTCACTACAAACTGCTCCATTTGATCCGATAGGTTAGAAAGCAAGCCGCGTGCCGCATTGGGCTGTAAGCCCACATGAACCTCGGAATCGATCGCCGTCAGGCTCTCGCGGATCGCCTGGCTCGCCACCCCGTCGAGCACCAGACCTTGGATCTGCAGCGCATCATCAGCGAGCTCAGAGCAGATGGCCGACCCCAAGCGATAGCGCACGTACTCAGCTAGGATATCAGTGTTCTTGGTCTCATGGATGCGATCAGCGAGGGTCTCGAGCACCGTGCGCATATCGCGCACCGAGACCCCTTCCCGCAGCAGGTTCCGCATTACCCGTAACAGCTCACCGCGGCTCAACTTCGCTGGGATCAGGTCCTCCACGAGTTTAGGGCTGTGTTCGGCCGTGATGCGTAACACGTCGTCGATCTCGCTGTCGCCGAAGAGCTCGTCGATGTGCGCCTTGACCACCTCCGTCAGGTGTGTGGCGATCACCGTCGAGCAGTCGACGACCGTGTAACCGCGCAGCTCGGCGTCGTCTCGATCCTCAGCGGGCACCCAGATCGCCTCAAGGCCAAAGGCAGGCTCGGTGGTCTTCTCACCGTCCATCGGGTCGAACACGGTCCCTGGGTCCATGCCGAGGTACTGCCCGTAGCGCACCAGCCCCTCAGCCACCGAGACGCCCTTAACGAGCACTCGGTAGACGCCGCCTTCGAGCTCAATATTGTCACGAATATGCACCTGAGGGAGGATGATCCCATACTGCAGCGCGATCTGTTTTCGAACCGCTTGGATCCTGTCGAGCAGGTCGCCGTCTCGCTGCGCATCGACCAGCGGCACGAGCGGAAAGCTGACCTCGAGCGCGATCGCGTCAAGCGGGAGCAGCCGCTCCAAGCGCTGACGCTCCGACAACCCCTTGTCCTCAATCCGCTCGAGCGTGAGCCCCTCTTCCTCAGCAGCCTTTCGCTTGATCCGGATCTGATTCGCAGCAAAGGCCACGCCCCCGGCGAGCATCAAGAAGCTGAAGGTCGGCATACCGGGGATCAGCGCCAGCAAGACGATCACCACCGCCACCACGTTCAGCTTTCCGGCGTGATTGAAGAGCTGATCCTGCACCTCAGCGCTGATGACCTGCTTCGAGCCCGCACGCGACACCACGATACCGGCTGCGACCGAGATCAGCAGCGCAGGCATCTGAGAGACGAGCCCATCGCCGATCGTCAAAATGGTATAATTCGATGCCGCCGCGCTGAGCTCCATGCCCTGCTGCCCGACACCGATAATCAAGCCGGCGACGATGTTGATCGCAGTGATCAAAAGGCCGGCGATCGCGTCGCCTCGAACGAACTTAGAGGCGCCGTCCATCGCGCCGTAAAAGTCAGCCTCTTGCGCCACCGCCTCGCGCCGTTTGCGCGCCTCGGTCTCGTCGATCATCCCGGCGCCGAGGTCGGCGTCGATCGCCATCTGCTTTCCGGGCATGGCGTCCAAGGTGAAGCGCGCCGCCACCTCAGCGATGCGGCCGGCACCCTTGGTGACCACCATGAAGTTGATGATCACTAAGATCAGGAAGATGATCATCCCGACGACATAATTGCCGCCAACAACAAAGGTCCCGAAGGTGGCGATCACATCGCCCGCAGCGCCCGGCCCTTCGTTCCCTTTGAGCAGGATCAGGCGCGTCGAGCCCACGTTGAGCGCTAGCCGAAACAGCGTCGTCGCCAGCAGCAGCGCAGGAAAGACCGTAAAATCGGCGGGTCGCTCGACATACAGCGACGCCACCAGCACCACCAAGGCGATGGAGATGCTCAAGGCCAGCATAATGTCCAAGACCGCCGCAGGCAGCGGCAGGATCAGCAACAAAATGACGCCCATCATCCCGAAGGCGGCGATGGCGTTTCCTCGGTCTCGCTGCAGGTTGTCCATTTAGCCTCCTGGTCGGGCGCTGCGGCGCAGCACGCGACGGCGAATGTGGTCGACCTGCTTGAGGACCTCCGCCACCGCTTTCCAAAGGGACTCGGGGATCTCGGCGCCGACACGAACCTTTGCGTACAAGATTCTTGCCAGATAACGGTTCTCGACCACTGCGACGCCGTGCTCACGCGCGATCGAGCGGATCTTAAACGCCACCTTATCGGTCCCCTTAGCGACCACCATCGGCGCCCCATCTGCGGACATGTCGTACTTGATCGCCACCGCGAAGTGCGTCGGGTTGGTCACGACGACATCAGCGGTCGGAACCGTCGAACCTAAGCGTTGTTGGCTCATCTCGACCTGCTTTTGACGGCGCTTGCTTCGGACCTCAGGAGAGCCCTCTCGCCCTTTGGTCTCGTCGCGGATATCGCGCAAGCTCATCATCAGGTCGCGCGTGTACTTCCAGCGCACATAAAACACGTCGATCGTTGCGATGATTGCGAGCAAGGCAGCGACCGAGAAGACCAGAAACAAGGCGATCTCGCCGACCTTCCCCAGACCTTCCGCCGGGTGCATCCAAATAATTGACGGTAGCTCATAAAATCGGCTCCGGAGCACGAGATACCCCACAAAGCCGAGCCCGACGATCTTGAGCAGCGCTTTGACGAAATCGGCGAACCCTTGAACGCTGAAGTACATCTGTTTGGCTTTTTTGATCGGGTTGAGCTTGTTGATGTCAGGCTTGATCGCCTCCCAAGCCACCAGCGCCCCCACCTGCGCAAAGCTGGCGGCGAACAACAACAGCCCGAGAAAGATCATGATCCCCGCCAGCGGAATCCCCACCAGCAGCGCTAGGTCCATCACGAGGTCGCCGAGCGGCGCGTTGGGCTGTGCGATGCGATGGTAGGCGATCTCGGTGAGCTCGATCACCCCCTTGGCGAGCGAACGCCCAAAAGCCAAAAAGGCGAGCGCTCCGCCAAAAACGATGACTACCGAGCCCACCTCACGGCTGAAGGCGACCTGCCCCTTCTTGCGGGCGTCCTCAATCTTCTGAGGCGTCGGCATCTCAGTTTTTGAGTCTTTGTCCTCTTCAGCCACCGCAGCCCCTCTCGGCGCCTCGCGTCAGCCGCTCCACTCGCTCAGCGGACCAACAACGCAAGGGCGTCCAGGTGAGACTGCAAGAAGCTCTCCACGAGCGCCGGGAGCTGAGGGACCTCAAGGTAGAGGATGAAAAGCCCCCCTAAAATGGTCACGCTGTAGGCGATCTGAAAGATCTGAATCTGCGGCGCCACGCGCGCCAAGACACCGAAGAGCAGGTACAGCAAGGTGGCGCCACCGACCACCGGCAAGCCGAACCGAACCCCCTCCTCGATCATACGGGCGCCCGCGCGCGGTCCGTACATCCATAAGTCGACGTGGGGTTGCCAAGAAAAGCTCTGACGCAGCAGCTCGAGGATCCCGAGGTGCAGATCGAGCGTCAGCAAGACCACCGCGCCGGCCATGACGAGCAAGCGACTGACCGGGTTCTCTCGGGTCCCCGTGTTCGGGTCGACCACCCCAGCTAAGCCTAAGCCAATGTTGATCCCTAAGATCTCACCGGCAAAATGCAGCGCATCGAGGGACAGACGCACGGTATACCCGAGCACCACGCCGATGCAGGCCGAGGCGGTCAGCTCGTAGACCGCCCAAGACATCCCCACATCGACCACCTCGAGCGGCGAGGCGAGCTGAAACAACCACGCCAACCACAAAGCGATGATGCCTCGCATGCGCAGCCCAAAAGCGCTCCCCGGGAAGGTGGGTAAGACGGCAAGAAACGCGATCAGGCGAACCATGATCACGCCAAACCCGAGCAACCATTCCGGTTGCATCCACGGCAACCCCATCAGGGCGCGAGCGTGGCGCCGAACAGGTCAAACATATTGACCGTGTAGCGCACCATCACGTCGCTGGTCCATGCGCCGATTAACCCCATGAGCACCACGATCGCTAGAACCTTTGGAACGAAAACAAGTGAAGGCTCCTGCAGCTGAGTCAGCGCCTGAAACAGGCTCATGATCAGCCCGACGACGAGCCCAACGAGGAGGTAGGGTCCCGCCACCTGCATCGAGACGTCAACCATTTGACTCAGCGCCACTGAGACCGTCGCCCCGTCCATTAGACCTCCATCCCGAAGCTGCGGGCGAGGTTGACGACCACCAGATTCCAGCCGTCAGCGAGTAGGAAGATAAGCACCTTAAACGGCAGCGAGATCATGACCGGCGGCAGCATCATCATGCCCATGCTCATGAGCAGGGTCGCTACGGCGAGGTCGACCACCAAAAAGGGGAGCGCCACCAAGAAGCCGATCTGAAAAGCCGCCTTGAGCTCGCTGAGCATAAAGGCTGGGACGAGCAGGTGAAAGGCGATGTCCTCGCGCGCTTTGGGTCTGGCTTGAGCCGCCAGCCGATGAACGGTCATGAGCTCTTGATCGCGGGTATGAACCAAAAGAAAACCACGGATATTTTGGGTCGCAACACCGAGCAAGGCGACGTCTGACAGGCGCCCCTCTTGGTGGGGGACGATGCCATCATTCCAGATCGTTGACGCCACCGGCGTCATGACAGCAGCTGTTAGGAAGAGCGCCAAACTGACCAAGACCTGATTCGGGGGCGAGCTCTGCGTGCCGAGCGCAGTCCTTAAAAAACCGAAGACGATAATGATCCGGGTAAAGCTGGTCACCGAGATGATGATCGCCGGCGCCAAGGTCAAGACCGTCAGCAGCCCCATGACCTTGAGGCTCTCGACGAGGTTGCCGTCGCCGCCACCGACCTTGATGCTCATCTCGGGCAGCGCAATCGTGGGCGCGTCGACCTGACCGAACGCAAGCGCAGGGGCGAGAATCACACTGAGCGCGACGAAGCGAGCGGCGTGCTGGATTAGTCCGAGCATACCCGTCGGATCTCGGCTAAGCGTCGCTGAAGGTCCGCACGCTCGTTGTGCCCTGCCGGGGTCGAGACAGCGACCGGCTCAGCGGGTAAAGGCTGCGCCGCCGATTGCGCCGGCTCGGGGCGACCGCCCTGCGCTGCCGTGACCCACGCGCCCAAGCGATCTGCCGGATTCTTCCCGACCAGGGCGCGCAGCCGCTCGACCTCTTGAGCTCCTTGGTCGTCGTCCTCCATGGTTCGACCGTCATCAAGGCGGGCGAGCAGCCTCGGTCCTTGATCACTCAGCCCGATGATCAGCACGGCTCCGCCGACCTCAAGCACAGCGACCGAGCTTTTGGTGTCGAGTTTAGCCCGTGACACGACCCTGAGACCAAAGGCTTCCTCCATCGGCGTCTGCCGGCGGCGCCATGCCACCCAACCGAGCAGGCCGATAAGCACCAGGCCGATCCCGCCGACCACGCGCACAGTGGAACCGAGGTCGCCCGAGGGTTCAATGGGCGCCGGCGCGCCGGCGCCGGGTGTTTGTGGATTCGTGGGGGCAGCAGGTGGCGCCTCACCGCGCGCAGCGGCGGCGACGGCCGCGAGGCCGGCTGCCGCTTTGGCTGGCTCTTCTGCGATGACCTCTTCGGCGTTCACCTTCTCTTGCGCGGCTTCGCTGAGCTTAGCTGACTCAGTGAGCGCGTCAAAAGGTTTACGCTCTTTCACTTTGGCGGTCCCGAGCAACATATCGGCGAGGTCGCGCTCGACCGTCGGATCCGCCATTTTCAGACGCCAGGTCGTGCCCTTAGCCCGAACGATCGCTCGGTCTGCGAAGGGTCTTGCGAGCCGGTTGAGCTGCAGCGTCACGCGGTCGCGACGCGCCGTAACCGACGAGACTGCGCCCATCCCTTGACGCTGGCCTGCGAGCCGCGTGCTCACGGGACCGGGCAGGTGGAGCACGAGGCGCCGACCGGCGGGGACGATGGGGACGCTGGTGCGCTTGATCGGTTTGGCGAACTCGAGGACCAAGTTCGAGCCCTTTGGGCTGCGAACAAGGTCCGCACGCAACAGCTTCTGACCCGGCTGCGGCTGCGCCAGCGAGGCGATAAAAACGAGCGTTAGCATAACCGCTACGTTCCCAAGCCAGCGATGCGGTCGGTCGCCGAGATGATCTCGACGAGCCGAACGCCGTAGCGATCATTGACCACGACCGCTTCTCCGCGTGCGACCAGCTTCCCGTTGAGTAGAATATCGAGCGGTTCGCCGCTCAGCTTGTCCAGATCGATCACCGACCCGGGCGCTAGACTCATCAACTCTTGGATGGGCATCTTCGCCCGACCGAGCCGTACGCTGATCTCCAGCGGGATATCCAGGATGAGATCAATCCCCTCTTGGGTCTTCTCCGACATCGTGCTCTTCCTCCCCGTCCACAGCGGAACCCACCATGAACCCGACATGCTTTCGGTGGAGGACAGGGCGCCCCGTATACTTCGGGCGACCTTCAACGGTCAGAACCAGGGGCTCTTCAGCGGGCCGGTCCAGCATCAGCACGGCACCAGGCTCCAAAGCCAGCAGTTCTCGAACCGTCATCTGAGCGCGCCCTAACTCCACTGAAAGCTCGATGACAAACTCTCCCAACTGCTCTTGCAAAGCTTGGGCCCAATCGTTCTGTCGATCATCGGCTTGGACTTGAAGTTCGGCGCCGAGCTCCTTTTTATAGGGCTCGAGCGCCGAGAAGGGGATGGCCAGGTGCACCTTCCCGCGTACGGAGGGCAACTCGATGTTGTAGGTCGTCACCATGACCAGGTCGTTGGCTTGCACGATCGAGGCGTACTGAGGGTTGGACTCCGTCCGGATGTAGCTCATCTCAAAGGGCAAAAAGCTCGACCAGGTTTTGCTCAGGTTGTCGCCGAAAATCTCGACCACGCGTTTGACAAAGGTCAGCTCGATCGAGGTGAACGTATGCGCCTCTGTGCGCAGTTGCCCGGAGCCGTGCCCGCCGAAAAAACCTTCGAGCATGGCGTAGAGCAAGCGCGCCTCAACGGCGAGCAGCGACACACCCCACAAGGGTTCGATGCGCACCAGATTAAGGCATGAGGGTACGGGCAAATAGTTCAAAAACTCCGACATCTTCATCGGGCCGGTGCCGTCATGATGGACACGCACGGCGCGCCGGATCGTGCTCTCTAAGACCTGCCCGAAGGCCATCCCCGTGCGCTCATTGAAGATCTCAAGACTGGGCATGCGCACCGTAGCGGTGCGGTCGGCGCTCGTCAGATCGATGGCTTCAGCGTCTTGCCGGAGCCGATCAGCTGGCTGCCCGGCTTCACCGGTTCCACCGCTGGCTTGAACGTCGTCGTTTTTAATCGCCGAGAGGAGGGCTTCGACCTCGTCCTGACTGAGGATCTGCTCCGACACCTTGGACGCCTACTGCACCAGAAACTCAGGGAAGAAGACGCGCCGAAACACCGGACCGCCCGCCTCGCCTTCGAGGCTGTGGTTCAGCCGGGTCAGGAGCCGCTCTTTGATGTATTGCTTGTTGTCACTGCCGACCACATCGTCGACCGTTAGATCGCTTAGGAACTCGATCACTTGATCCTTGATCCGCCCCTTGCGATCCTCAGCGAGCTCTTTGAACTTCTCGCCCGTCAGCTCAAACTCGAGCGCCACCTTCAAGTAGCGCGTACCCTCCGGCACCCGCAGGTTGACGATCAGCGGGTCCATCTTCCACGGCGGGCCTGCGCCCGGCTCTTCTTGCGCCGGCTTGGCGATCGCCTCACCGCCCACCACAACGGCGGCGGGGGCAGCGCCTTGCGAAGTGATCAGGTAGACCAACACGCCGAGCACCGCCACGATATTGACGCTCACCAAAATGAGGATAATTTTGTTGTTCCCACCACCTGACGGCTGCTGTTCCAGCTCTTCTTCGCTCATCGCTCCTCCTTTGCGTCCGGCATCTCAAGCACCATGCGGACGCGTCGCCCGCTCCCATCAGCAGGCTTTGGTGCAACCCCTAACCGATTTCGCTTCTTCGCAATACCGCTATGACGGCGTATAAACTCGCTGATGGCTGAGGCGCGCTCCGTGGCAGCGATCCAGGCGTTGAGGTCATCGCCACGAGCCTCCGTCTCCACGCGCACGCGCGCTCCCGAATCGACAGCGGCGTCACCAACGACGCGGAGCTGATCCTGTGCGCCGCGACTGATCTGCCCTTGGGCCATCAACTCATCGTCCCCTTCAAAGGCGATCTGCACACCGTTCGGCAAAAAGGTCACCTCAACCTTCTCTTGCTTCCCGCGCTCACGAATCCGCTGCTCCAAGAGACGTCGCCGCTCGTCGGAGACGCCACGCCCAACCATACGCAAATATTGCGCCACATCCTCGGCGACAGAGGCCATCTTTCGAGGGGTGACGGTTGGCTTGTCCTTGGCGTCCACCGCCTGAACCTTCTCGGGCTGACCGATCTCGAGCACACCATCGCCGCCTGACATCGCCTCCGTCTCGGTCAGCTCTTTCAGGGACTTCGCATCGAGACTGCTCATTGAGAACAGGAGCACAAAGAACGTGAGCATCAAGGTGAGCAGGTCAGAGAAGGTGATCATCCAGCCGTTCGGATCGATCCCAGGTCCGTCATCACCGCCGCCGCCCTTCTTCTTATCACCCATGGACTAGTCGAGCCCCCACACCAACTCCACGCGCCGCCGCCGATCATCGCTCACCGCAATCTCATCGCCGGCTTTTGACAAGAAGTGCGGCGAGAGCTCCTCGCCTCGCCCTTCGACGATCATCAGGTCGGCCGGAACACGCCCAGCATACATCAGATAGTTCTTCACCAACACGGCGCGCTTGAGGCTAAGCATCAAATTGGTCTCACCGTCGACGGCAGGCGTTGCGTCCGAGTAGCCAACAATCCGTACCGGCATGTTCACCTCTTTGATGACCTGAGCCACTGCGTTGAGGGACGAAAACATGCGTGGGCTGATCTGATTGAGCCCCGTTTCAAACAGCACATCGTCCTGGAGGGCGACCGTGAAGCTGTCGTCGCGCTCAAGCAGTTCGATCGAGGGGTCAAGGTCGGCGCGCTGGAGCATCGACTTATAGACCTTCTCCTTGTCCGGCTTTTTCTCTTCGGTGACGTTCTCTTTGATCGAAAGGGGGCCGGGCTCAACGGACTTTCCGCCGCTGAGTGGGCCGAACGATCCATACAACGAATCGAGCGCCTTCATGACCTTGACCTGGGTAATGGTCGCCATCGTGTTGAGCACGATAAAAAACGCCAACATGATCATCGAGAGCGAGGTCATCATGACGACGAAGCCGTCCGCTTCGGGCTCTTCGGGTTCGGGAGCTCGGCGTTTACCCATCAGTCAAAGAGCGACAGACGATCATCAGGCGGCAACATGGCGTTGAGCTTCTTCTCAACCATACGCGGGCTCTCGCCTTTGGCGATCGCCATCACGCCCTCCATCATCATCTCGCGGTATTCGATCTCAGCGGTCGAGCGCATCTTAAGCTTACTCGAGATGGGAACAAAGACGAGGTTGGCGAGCAATGCGCCATAAAAGGTCGTGAGCAAAGCCACCGCCATCGCAGGACCGATGGTGTTCGGATCCGACATATTTTGGAGCATCTGAACCAAACCGATGAGCGTACCAATCAAACCCATCGCCGGTGCGAAGGTGGCGCCAAGGCTCATGAGCTCATTGCCCGCCTTATGGCGCGCCTTCATCCGGTCTAGATCGATGTACATGATGTCCTCGACGACATCTGGCGCGATCCCATCGATGGCGAGCTGGATCCCGTTCGCCATGAACGGGTCGGCGCTCGCCAGCGCCTGCTCCAGGCTCAACATGCCCTCTCGGCGCGCAATCTGCGCATATTCGACCATGTTGGTGGCGGTCTCAACCATCGGCACCGGCGTCACCGTCAGCGCCTTGCTAAAGACCTTACCCAGCGCCTGAAACTTCTCCATCGAGGTCGCGAGCATGATCGCGCCGGTCGTGCCGCCGATCACGATCATCGCGGAGGCTGGGTCGATAAAGGCCGTGCCGCCGCCCATGGCGATCGAGCCACCGACCAAGCCAAACGCTACGAGGGCTCCTAGGACTGTCGCAATATCCACGCGGACGCTTTCCGTTTACCGACCAGAATTCTTTGACGAAACGGTCGAACGTTTTGGTCTCAGGGCGTCTTTCGAATCTTGAAGGCGTACAACCTGCGGTCATGGCTCGTGAAGAACAGCTCATCACCACTGATCACAGGATCCGATTCGATTTTACCGCCCGTCTTGTACTTCCAAAACACCTTCCCGTCGTCCTGACGTAACGCGTACATTTGGTTGTCGCCAGCGCCCGAACCAATAAAGACGAGATTCTTGTAGATCGCAGGGCGCCCTCGGATCGGCCCGTTGGTTTTGAACGACCACTTCTCTTTGAGCGTCTTGGCGTCCAGACAGTACATGTTCCCGGCGACGTCACCGAAGTACAACGAGTCACCGTTGACGCGCACCGAAGAGTTAACCTCGTTCTTCGCCTGGAAGTTGTTAAGGATTTTCCCGGTCTTAGCGTCGAGTGCGTAGAGCCGTCCGTCCTCTGGGCTCTTGCCACCGAGTCGTCCGTTGCTGCCGATGTAGATCACGCCGTCGCCCGCTACTGCGCTCGACGTCACGGTCCCATTAAGACGTGTGCGCCAGACCAGCTCGCCCGTGTCGGCGTTCAGCGCATAGACGTTCCAGTCCATGTTCCCCAAGATGATCAAGTTCCCAACACGCATGGGCGAGGAGTATGCAAAATCGGCTGGCGGCCACTCCCACTCAGCGCCCTGCTCTGACGAAGGTGCAGCCGGCTCGTCACCCGTTTCGCACGGCTGCTCAGGCGCCTTGCCTTCCGCCTGAGCTGCCTCAGCCTGAGCGGCGCATTCAGCCACCTTCTTGGAGTAGTCAGCCATCGCGGCGATGTAGGCTTTGACCTTTGGATGAGTCGGCGGGCCCGGAAGCTCCTCAGCCGCTTCGCTCGGGAAGATCCACTGCATCTTTTTGTCTTCGACCGCCATCTTGTACACATGCCCGTCGTAACTCGAGAAGATGACCGAGTCTCCGTCGGTCAACGCATCGGACTTGATGCGCGCGCCCGCCGTGTACTCCCACACCATCCGGCCATCATAAGATGCGGCGTAAAACTGCGAGTTGGTCGACCCGAACAAGACGATGTCTTCGTAGGCAGCAGGACCGCCCACGACGTTCATGCCTTGTCGATCAAGGCGCCAAACGAAGCCGCCCAGACGGTTGATCGCGTCCAACCCAACGTCGGATCCGAAGAAGATGCGGTCTTGGGTCACGAGGGGCGTCGAAACCGAGGGCGCCTTCGAGACAAATACCCAGCTCTTCGTGATCGGTTCACTGGTGCAACTCGCCGCAGCGAGTACAAGAAAGGAAATAGAAAACTGTTTCATCAGTTGGCTCATCGACAATCCTCGTCGCGAAGGCTCATTGTTCTTAGACGCACTCTTATTCCCGCTGGCCCCGACGGGGTCAATGGTCGATCGTGCGAAATGAGCTACGTTCTTGCGGCCAACCGGCCACCCTTTATGACAAAATCTTCAGCCAGCGCTTCCGGCAGTTCGGTGCGCGCTTTGGGATCTTCAAGGCCTAGCACCACGAGCGCTTGACCGGCACGCCTCACCACACGCGGCATCTGCAGTTCATCATGGGCGAGGTCATAGAGCGCAGCGGCGAGCCCTTCGCCCTCGCAACGCTCCAAAACGTTGAGGCCCTCCAAGATGACCTCGTCGGTGCGGTCAGCGATGGCCGCGAGACCGGCTTTGAGCGCTGCGTCGCCACCGAGTCGCCCAAGCGCTCCGACCAGCTCGACGCAAGCATCGACCGCCCGATGGTCTCCGAGACGTCGCTCGAACGCCTGCTCGGTCCAGCTTCGGTAGTCGTCAGCGCTCATGAGCTGCTCGGCGACTCCGAGCGCCTGGTTGAGGCGCTCGCCGGTCATCAAGAGCTCTTGCAGGGCTTGCAGAAGAGCCGCATCCCCCTGGCGCTCCAACAAGCGCGCAGCGAGCCAGGTCTTCTCCTTCTCATCCCAGTGTGGCGAGTCACAGTTGACCGTAAAGCGGCTCAGGACGGCGCGGTACGCCTCGAGATCCGCCATCTGAAGCAGACGCATCATCGCGTCTTTGCGCGGCTCATGCTGTCCATAGCGTTGTCGAACAGCCTTTTTGAGTCGCTCTACTTTGCTACCAAACAATCCAAAGACCACGGCGCCTCCTCTGATTCGCAACACCCGCTACACCAGCGAGCAAAAAGAAAGAAGAGCGCACTTGGCGCTCTCCTCCCAACCGCCGACTGTGCGGCGGTCTCTCGGTGCAAAGACCTTACGCCGTGGCGTCCTTGAGGGACTTACCAGCGCTGAACTTCGGCACGTTGCGTGCAGGAATTTCAATCGCTTGCTTGGTCTGCGGGTTGAGACCCGTGCGCGCCTTGCGGTGCTGGCTGAAGAAGCGACCGAAGCCGGGGAGCGAGATCTGCTCGTTGTTCGACAGCGCGTCGGCGATCAAGCCGTTGTTGTCGTTACCGTCCAGCTTGCCGCCGAACAGGGCGTTGAGCACGCGACCAGCGTCCTTCTGCGAGAGGTTGGTCTTCTCGGCCAGACGACCAGCGAGCGTGTTCTTGTTCACAGTTGCCACAATTTTCTCCTTATGGGCTTGCCTGTTAATGTGCCCCCCAGCGGGACACGGGATTGAAGTGGTCCGGACCGTAGGCAAGCCCGGCCGGCCGTGCAACCCCAATTCGGGCAAAACCCATGAGGTCGAACGCGGCCACATCCCGCGTACTCAAAGGGATGTTCACCTTTTTGAGTACGACCAGCCCGCGCCGCGCTCGCGCCCGCAGATCCGCTCACCTCGCTCAAGCTGCTTGATGTTTTGGATGCGAACGCGAGATACCCGGCGCGTGAGGAGAGAGTTCCACCATGTGGGTTGCCGCCATCTTCAGCTTAGCATTTTCGTCGAGTTTTCAGTTATTTGGTGCACTTTTTCAATACACCGACAACCAAGGAAACCAGCACATCGTGAGCGACGCCGAGCTGGTTCCGCCGCGTTTTCGCCGTAACGTTCAGATCCTTGACGATGATGGTCAGGTGCTCGGTGAGCTCGAAGAGAACACCGGCTCGGGCGCCCAGGATCGCCAGCGCCTCGAGGAGCTCAAAGCCCGCGGCCGCGGCCAAAAAAAATCGAAGAAAAAGTCCAGCCAGCGGCTTCTCGAGGAGCTTTTAGCAGAGGAAGAGGACGACGAAGCGGAGCTCGGAGCGACTGGCAAGCGCAGCAAACGAAAGCCGGCGAGCCCATCAAGCCGCCCAACACCAGATCAGCCCTTTGCGCCCCCCACTGGCTCACCCGGTTGGATGCTGCTCGCGATCGGCATCATCTTTATCGTGTTTGCGCTGCGCGTGCTTCAAGGGTTTCTTAAGATACTCGCCTTTGCTTGTGGCGTGATGGCGCTCTTGATGTTCGTCTCAGAAGAGTATGGTGACACCCCCGTGGGCGCCAAGGTGAAGGTGGCGACCGAAAGCCTGGTCAAACCGATCAAACAGGTTCAAAAGGCGGCCGGTGACAACGTCGCCTCTCCCCTGAAAGCGCCCTATGAGGTGATCCAGAAGGTGCGGGGTGCGGTCGAGGGTCACAAAGAGGCGGCGGAGGAACGAAATGCCATACTCGATCAGCTTACCGAGGGCGATTAGCGCGCTCTCGCTGCTGACGCTGGTCTCGTCCGGTTGTTCGTGTGACGGCGAGCGCGCTCGGGTCAAAGCGGAAGCCAAGGCGCGAGTGGGCGCACGCGTCGAAGCGAGCCCCGCTCGCTTGGCGGCGAATGAGCGCATCGACGTCGATGCGCTCGCGAGCGACCGCAAAGCTCTGAGCCGGGTCTGGGAGATGTCCTGGCGTGAGGCGCAGCTGCGGCTGGCCGACCATCACGTCTGGCAAGGTCAGGCGACGCTGAGCTACGGTAAAGTCGACGGCAAACAACTCGGCATCGACGAAGAGGCGGAGATCCGCTCACAGTCCGGCACCGGATCGCTGGACGTCTCGGTGAGTAACGACGGTGGGTTCTTCCAGCGCATCGTCTACTCGAACGGTCGGCTTTACCGAAAGTACCAGAATGGAAACTACGTGGCGAGTAAGGATCTCGAGGCAAAACGGCTCCACTACGCTGATGAGGCTTACGCGCTCGGCGGGACCGGCTGGAACCTCATCGGTCGGCTGATCACCCTCAAGAAAGCCGACGACAAGACGCTCGTTGGTCGCACCGCTGCCTGTTTTGCGCTGCGCAAGGCGGCGGCGCCCGCTGCCTTTGAGTCCAGCTCGCTCAAAGGTGCGCTCTCGGAGCTCAAAGGCTGGCGAGCGAGCCTCGTGCTCGACTCGGTTGATGGGACGCTTTGCGTGGACCGAAGCAGCGGGGTTTTACTGAGCGTTCGCATGTCCGCACGCGCGACGCGCCCGCTGAAGGACGGTGAAGGCGAGCTGAAACTGAGCGTCAACGCGGGCTACGTGAGCATCTCGAGCGCGCCGACGATCAACGCACCCGAAGAGTTTTTGAAAACACTGCGTCGCAGCCGGCGCGATCGACCGGGCACCTCGTACCTTAAAGACCGAGGGATCAAAGTCCTCGAGCGCCCCGACGCAGGGCTCAAGAATCCGAAACTCAAGTAGACAGCACCGACTTGGCTCAGGCAGTAAGCGCCCAAGGATGAGGGGTTGAATTGAGCGAGACCACAACTGACGAGCTGATCGAACTGGGTCGAGCGCTTGCGCGCGCAGCGGATGACGTCAAAGGAGAGTCGATTCGCCTCCTCGATTTACGCGGTCGCTGCGCATACACAGACGCCATGCTGTTCGTATCCGGAGCCTCCGACCGTCAGGTTCGAGCGATCGCCGATCGAATCAGCGGCAAAGCCAGCGAGCTGGGGCTCTCGCTCGTCGGCCATGAAGGTGGCGAGAGCGGAAACTGGGTGCTGCTCGACCATGGTGACGTCGTGGTCCATGTCTTCTACCGCCCCGCGCGGATGTATTACGACCTTGAGTCGCTCTGGGCCGACGCCCCAGAGATCGAGCTGGGATTCGCTACCGAGCCCTCGCCGTTCTAGCGGCTCTGGTCCAGTTTCCAGTCCTGGTAATGCGCCTGGAGCATGGACTCGATCTCAGCGGCGCTGTCCAGCGATAAGGCTTGGGCTACCAGCCCCTCAAACACGGCCACTCGGCTTCGGCGCAGGAAGGTCCGCGCTCTACCGAGGTCGAGCGGCGGCAGCGACAAACGCCTGAGCCCTAGCCCGACCAAAATCATGATCCCGACCGCCGACGACGCCATCTCCCCACAGCAGCTCAGCGGAACCTGCCGCGCTGCGCTGCTCTCGATGACCCGCTTGAGGGCGCGCAACACCGCTGGGTGCGTCATTTTAGCGTACCCAGACATTTGTGGATTTTGACGGTCGACACCCAGCAAGTACTGGATCAGGTCGTTGGTACCTAGGCAGAGAAAGTCCGCTCGTTCAGCGAGCTCGTCGATCGCAAACAAGGCGCTGGGCAACTCGATCATCGCGCCGAGATGATAATCCACGCCGCGGCGTTTGCCCTCTGCCTCGCCCGAGCGCTCCACCTCGTCCACCGCCCAGGCCCAACTCTCAACCCCATCGACCATCGGCAACAAAATGCGCAGGCGACCATCGCCTGTAGCCGCGCGCATCAGCCCGCTAAGCTGCTGACGAAAGGCGCGCGGGTCGACTTGATAGCTTCTAAGCGCTCGCAAACCCAGCGCCGGGTTGGGCTCTCGCCGCTGCCCAAGGGGTAATTTATCGGAGCCGATGTCAAAGGTGCGCACGGTCACTGGGCCGTCGATGCCGCTGAGAATCTGTCGATACACATCGACCTGATCTTCATGCTCTGCCCGCCGCAAATAGAGGTACTCGCTTCGAAACAGGCCAACACCATCAGCGCCCTGAACCCGGGCGTCCGCCAGCGCCACCGTCGTGTCCAGGTTCGCGAGCAACGTGATCTGGGCGCCGTCCTCCGTCACCGCCGGAAGGACGGGGTCAGCCAGGTGCAACGCACCCTCAACCGAGTGCGCCTTCGCCATCGCCACATCGCGACGGTCCGGCGCGCGCACGAGCACGCCCTCCTCGAGATCAATGAGCACCTGATCACCTGGCAGAAGGTGCTCGGTTGCGCCCTTCACCCCGACCATTCCAGGGACACCCAGCGCACGACACAACAACGCGAGATGCGACGTCGCAGAACCCTCCTCGGTGATAATCGCCGCCGGGCTCTGCTCGAGAATGGCGAGCGCACGTACGGGCTCAAGGTCGCGCGCCAAAAGGATGTCCGCGCTGCCAAGCTCGACGGTCAATTCCTGCTCAGCTTCCGCGCCGCTCAACTGACGCTGCAGCCGCGTAAAGACCTGCTGAACATCGAGAATACGCGAAGCTATGTACGGATCATCGAGCGCGGCGAATTCATCCTCCACCTGCGCAAGGACGCGTTTGAGCCCCCAGCTGGCGTTGATCTGTTTGTCGGTGATCATGTCGACCACACGCCGTCGAATCTCTGGGTCTTTAGCCAGGTTGAGGTGTGCGTTGAGGACATCGCCGCCCTCGACGATCAGGTTGCGCCGTTCTTGGAATTTATCGAGCGCTCGCCGCATCTGGGTCACGACGGCGTCGATTGCGCCGTCGAGTTGACGCACCTCATCGGCTACCTCATGTGGCGCGATGTGACGTAAGGCGACCCCATCTTCGGGGTCATCGACTCGGCGAATCTGCCCCTGAACCCAACCGCTTCCCACGGCGCAGCCCGTTAGCGTCCGCCGGCCCGATTTGATCACTCAGCCTCACCAAATCGATTCTCAATGAGGACGGATACCGCCTCGAGCACCGCAGCCGCGTTCTCACCGCTCACCTCGATGTCGAGCTCGCTGCCCATCGGCGCCGCCAACATCAAGAGCCCTAAAATCGACTTCCCGTTGACCCGACGGCCTGAATAGTCGACCCACACATCACCGGAGGCTTCGTTGAGCACCGAAGCGAGCCGTGCTGCTGCACGAGCGTGAAGACCAAGGCGGTTCTGAAGCGTAAACGTGCCCGTGCTCACGACGTCACCGCAGGTAACTCTCGGCTCGCCTCAGCGTGGCGACGCAAGGTGTCTCCGGCGACCACGATGGCGTTTCTTGCTTTATCCCTCAGCTTGACGGCGCAGGCATGGACGTCGTGCCCTTCATTTTGGAGCGCCACCGCACCGAGCAGCATCGGAAGGCTCACACCGCTGATCACGTCCACCCGGCCTTGTTCAAGTAGGGTCAACGCGAGGTTCTGAGGTGTGCCACCGAACAGATCCGTGAGGATCAAGGCGCCGCCCTCGAAACGGTGCGCTGCAGCTGCGATTCGTCGCGCTTGATCGTCGGGCGAGGCGTCCGGGTCCATCGGCACGTTCACCACGCCCTCGACCGGTGAGCCGATGACCCAAGCCGCCGACTCAAGCAAAGATTCGCCGAGCGTACCATGTGTGACGAGTACAATACCGATCATGACGCCCCCTCAAGGCTGGCGGCGCCTACCACAGCTTCCCACGCTGCAAAATAGGACTTTTCTTGACTCAGGTTGGCTCGGTCGGAGGTGGCGTCTCACGATGACGAACATTGACCCTCAGGCCGACCGCACGCAGCCCCTCGGCGAGCGCCAGCGCCATTGCCACAGAACGGTGTCGACCGCCGGTACAGCCGACCCCGATCGTCAGGTAGCTTTTACCTGCCTCGACAAAAGCGTTGTACTGCCAGTGGATCGACTCGACCTGCTCTCGAAGCCAACGCTGAGCCGAAGGGTTGGTCAGCACCGCATCAGCGACCGCCTGATCATGTCCCGTCAGCTCGCGCAAGCTGAGGTCCCAGTAAGGGTTGGGGAGAAAACGGACATCGACGCACAAGTCGAGATAAGAGGGGACCCCGCGCTTGAACCCAAAGGTGACGACGTTGAGCTGAATCTGGTGCGGGTCGACAGCGAAGGTCGCCAGAAAAAACTGACGCAGCTCACTCGCGCTCATCGAGCTGGTATCGACGTGATGATCACAGCGCTCGCGAAAGGGCGCTAAGCATTGACGCTCATGCGTTAGGGTCTCAACCAAAGTCTCCCAGTTGGTCGACCACGGGTGACGTCTCCGGGTCTCGGAAAAGCGCCGAACGAGCGATTGATCGCTCGCTTCAAGGCAGACCAGCGTTGCGGGCTCGTCCTCGATCCAATCCGGCACGCTCGAGGTTTCACCCGGAAGATGCAATCCGACCGCACGCGGTCGATCGGGGGAGCGCTCCTTAGCCCACGCGAGCCAATGAGCCCCGAGCTCAGACGGCAGGTTTTGAACCACAAGGTACCCGAGATCCTCGAGGACGTTGAGCGCAGTCGATTTACCCGAGCCCGATAACCCTGCGACGACGATCGTATGACTCATGAGTCCTCTTTCTCAACGTGACCGCTGGCGCTGTAAAAGTTGCGCTCCACCTGACGTTGAAGGCGTTTGGAAAAATCGTGCGAGCTGTGAATCTTCCCAGCGCGCAGCAGCTGGTTTCGAGCTGCCACCTCGATCATGGTCGACAAGTCACGCCCGGGCCGAACCGGGATGACGACGTATGGTAAATCCACCTTCAAGAGAGTGTAGTACTGCTCGTCGAGGCCGAGCCGGTCGACCTGCATCCCCTCACGCCACGCCGCCAACTCGACGACCATGTCGATGCGCTTGTCGTAACGCACCGCGCCGACACCGTACAGCTCCTTGACGTCAACGATCCCAAGCCCGCGGACCTCCAGCAGGTGACGCATCATCTCGACCCCGCGCCCAACCAAAGCGTGACCCTCTTGGGTCACCTCAACGACGTCATCGGCGATCAAGCGATGGCCTTTGGCGATCAAGCTCAGCGCACACTCCGACTTTCCGATCCCAGATTGTCCGAGCAGTAAGAGGCCTTGCCCGAGTATATCGACGAGCACGCCGTGGATGCTGGTGCGCGGCGCCAGCGCTCGCTCCATACGGGCTTGGAGCGCATAGATCGCCTCGCTCGACGTCTGTCGAGACCCCAAGATGGGCATGCGTTGTCGCTCTGCGTGAGCTGCGAGCGGAGCGGGGCAGGGCAGACCGCTGGTGATCAAAACCGCTGCTGCTTGGCTACCCGCCAGCGCAGCGCAAGCACGATCCAGCGCATCGGGCGCCATGTTCGCCATGAACTCAAGCTCGGTCTGGCCCAACACCTGGATCCGACCAGGACGGAGGGCGTCCGTCACGCCGACCAAGACCAGCCCTTGCTTTTGAACACGTGGCGCTGTCACCTGACGCTCGATGCCGGCGTGCCCTGCGAGCAAACGCAGATCCAGCAGCGCACCACGCCGATCGAGGAGCTCTTCAACCTTTAAGGTCAGCACCGGTGAGCTCCCACGACCGACATCACCTGCGAAGGGTCTTCAAGGCGGAGCAGCGCGCCACGCGCCGCATCGTCTCGCAGCAACGACGCCCAAAACCGGAGCAGTTCAAGGTGCGTCGAGGTCGCCTGCTCCGGCGTCAAGATGCCGACCGATAAGGTGACGGCGCCCTCGTCAAACGCAACAGGGTGCACGGTGCGTACCACCGCCACGACCGGCTCGTTAATCCCACCGACCCGAGCGTGCGGCAGCGCGATCCCAGGCGCTACCACCACGCTGCCGAGGCGCTCTCGCTCCATCAGGGCAGACGTCGCTTGCGCCACCTCGACGCCGCCATCGACCTCGGCGCACAGCGAACTGATCCGCCGCAACAAGCCGACGTGACTCTCGCACACAAATGCGAGGTCAATGGCGCGCTCACGAAGGAACGAAAGCATGGTGTGATCGTCGCTCCTACGCCCTCACGACAGGAAATGGTCTAGGTCGAGTTGCCCGTATCAATCAACCCAAAGCCGTCATCGTTCTCAAGTCGATAAAGGACGTTGATCGAACCCGAGTCCGCGTTCACGAAGACGAGAAACGCGTTGTTCAACAAGTCGATCTGCATCATCGCCTCGTCGACGCTCAGCGGGTGGGCGTCAAAACTGCGCGAGCGGACCAACTTGGTGGCGGGTTCCGGTGCCTCGGTGCTCTCCTCTTCGCGCTCCAACGTGTGCAAGAGCACGGTTGCCACCGGCTTCGGTTGGTTAAACCGACGCAGTTTCCCTTGATATCGGCTCAGCTGCCGCTCGATCTTCGACACGGCGCGATCGATCGAGTTGTACATATCCGTGGAGGTCTCGTGCCCCCTCATCGCAACCCCACCCGACTTCAACCGGATGTCGGCGTGGTGGTGATGCCGCTCAACGCTCAAAACCACCTCGGCTCCGCTCTCCTTGACCAGATGCCGTGCGATCTTGCTCACCTTCTCATCGACGTACTGTTTGAGCGCGTCCGTTGGCTCCATGTGTCGAAAGGTAACTGCTACATCCATTCAGGGCTCCTCCTTGTTGTTAGCGTCTAATCCGGCGCTTTCCTGCCGCGGGAATCAATAACTGCTCTCGATATTTTGCAACGGTTCGGCGGGCGATCTCAATCCCCTCCGCCTTGAGTAACTTGACGATCTGCGAGTCACTAAATGGTTTGGACACGTCTTCGCTCTTGATCATGCCGGCGATCCGCTGTCGAACAGCCTCTGCGCTGACGTCGCCTCCGCCCGAGCTGCTCGCGAGCCTTGCGGAGAAGAAATACTTGAGCGGCAAAAGCCCCTGAGGGGTCTCGGCATATTTGTTCGAGGTCACCCGTGAGACCGTCGATTCGTGTGCCTCGATGTCATCTGCGACGTCGCGCAAGACCAGCGGTTTGAGGTACTTCGGTCCGCGCTCGAAGAACTCGCCTTGGAACCTCAGAATGCTCTCACAGACTTTGCGAATCGTCGATTGCCGCTGCAGGATGCACTTGGTCACCCACTCCGCACGGCGCAACCGGTCGATGACGTACTCGCGCTCCTTCGGGGTGAGCCCGCCGCGTTCATAGGCGCGCTGATAGTACTTCGAGACGCGCAGGCGAGGCATCCCGTCCTCGTTGAGACGGACCACCCACTCGTCGCCCTCTTTGAAGAAGTGAACATCCGGCGTCACGAAGGGGTTTCGCTCGAGGTCATCGCTCATAAAGGCTCGCCCAGGGCGAGGCTCGAGCGTGCTGATGGTCGCCTTCGCCTCTTCGAGCTCGTCGACCGAGATGCCCACGGTCCGAGCGACCTGGCGCAGGTCGAGGCTACCGAGCAGCTCAAGGTGCTCATCGACCAGGCGGTAGGCGTGGCTATGTTCCAGATTTAAGGACCGGAGCTGCACGAGCAGGCACTCTTTGAGGTCGAGCGCGCCGACACCAACCGGGTCGAGCTGCAGCAGCTGAGCGCGCGCCCGCTCAAGCAGCTCAGGGCTCCGTTCAGACTGAGCGATGTGCTGCTGCCAGCCGTCAATTCCTTCCGAGAACCACCCCTTCTCATCGAGGCTGTGGACGAGCTCAAAGGCCGCCTCAAGGACCCCCTCGTCGAGACGCAACATACGCAGCTGCCAGCTCAGATGCTCGGTCAGCGTCTCGCTGCGCGACAGCGTCTGGTCATACCCCGGCAAATCATCGACGGGTCGAACCGCCTGAAAGCGGTGCGTGGTATCGTTCAGGTCGACCCGGTTCCAATCGATCTGCGTGCTGTGGACCGCCTCTGCGTCGCTCGCCTGCTCAGCGCTCTGCGCCGTGGCCGAGTGAATGGGTTTGTTGTCGTCGCTCGGCGAGAAGGTTTGCCCCTCGGCAGGGTCACTCGCAGGCTCTTCGACCGGTCGCTCCTCGAGCGTTGGGTTCTCAAGCATCTCGGTGTTGATGAACTCGACCAGCTCAGCGCGGTTGTACTGCAACAGCTTCACCGCCTGCTGAAGCTGCGGTGTCATGCGCAGCTGCGTGGTGATCTTTAAATTATGCTGAAGCGAAGGAAACAACCACTACTCCTCAGGGGAGTGTGGTGTGCGGGCGACAAAGGCGCAAGGGCCCCGCTCATTTTGGAGCCGATCCGTTAGGCGTTTTGCGGCCCCAGATAGGTCGCTCGCACACGCGGGTCCGCCTCAACAACAGCGGGAGCGCCCGCCACGAGGACGCGCCCTTCGTTTAACACGGCGACCTGATCACAGATGGAAAACGTCGCCGCCACGGCGTGATCCGTGATGAGGATCGACAGGCCGCTGTCTGCCAAGGCGCGCATCTCGGCCTGCAACGAGGTCACAGCCATCGGGTCCACCCCCGCAAAAGGCTCATCAAAGAGCAGCATCCGAGGCCGCACCATGAGCGCTCGTGCGATCTCGGCGCGCCGGCGCTCACCGCCGCTGAGGGTCGTCTCACGCCCGCCAGCGACATGCGACAGCTTGAGCCGCTCCATCACCTCCTCGGCTCGGTGTCCCGCCTCGGATGTTGAGAGGCCAGCGATCTCTCCCGCCACCAACAAATTAGCGCGCACGTCCAAGCCGGGGAAGAGGCCGCCGCGCTGCGCAAGGTAGCCAAGTCCTCGGCTTGCGCGTCGGTACAAGGGCATCTTAGTGACGTCTTCGCCGTCGATCAAAACTGAGCCACGGTCCGGCTTGAGCAGCCCAGCGATCATTCGAAAGGTTGTTGTTTTTCCAGCGCCATTAGGTCCGAGCAGACCAAGCACTTGACCCTGCTCGAGCGCTAAGCTGACCTCATCCACGACGCGGCGCTCGCCAAACGATCGGACCAGCGATTTGGCTTCGAGTAACGAGGGCACTAACGCGCCTCGTTGTTGAAGCGCCCGCGCGCCTGACCTTCGACGCGGACTTGATCGTCATCGAGCAAAAAGATCACACGCTGACCCGCCAGACGAGCGCGCCCGCGCCGAAGCGAGGCCTCCCCTTCCAGCACCACTCGAGCGTCGTCACGCGTGTAGCGAGCGGTCGAAGCTGACGCCTCCTCCACGTCACCGCGACGGAATTTGACGGCACCTTCGCAATCGAGCCGGCGCACCCTGCCTTGCGCGTCAAACTGCACGGTTAATTTTCGGCACCGGAGCCGCGCATCGGCGCGCTGGACGCGCACACGCCCGACGCAGACCGCCTCGGACATCGCCCGGCCGTAGCTGCAATTATCTGCCTGGAATCGGACCTCTTTGTCCGGTTGAGCGGGCGCTGCGACCAGGAGGATCAGCGCAGCGATCACGCGCCCTGCCCCTGTTTGGCGGCGATCCGCTGATCGCACACCCAGCGCACCACACCTTGCCCGCCGGCTAGGTGCGCCACGTGATCGACCTCACGCTTGACCGGCTCCGCCGCGTCACTCGGCGCCACCGTAAGCCCCGCTAAACGGATCGCCGGCAGATCGAGTAGGTCATCGCCGACATAGGCCATAGCGCTCGTCGGCACACCCATTGATAAGCTCAAGCTGTGGAGTGCGCTGGCTTTATCGTGGCTGCCGGCGATGAGGCGAGCGATGCCGAGCTCCTCGGCGCGCGCAGTGACCGCCGGGTCGGCGCGCCCAGTCAACCAGACGACGGGGACGCCGGCGCGCTGAAGACGAACAATGCCAGAGCCGTCGCGCACAAAGAAGCGCTTGGTGACGGCGCCATCGGCGGCGACCCATAGGCCCCCGTCGGTCAGCACCCCGTCAACATCGAGCACCAACATCTCGACTTCACCCCAAGCCAGCTCGCTCATTTACGCCTCTCGTAACCGGACCACATCATCAAGCAAACGGGTAAACAGGTCAAAATCCAGGCTATTCGCCGCGTCCGATAGGGCGCGCTCGGGGTCCGGGTGGATTTCCATAAAGAGCCCATCAACCCCGACCGCGACGGCGGCACGCGCAAGGGGCAAGGCGAGGCGCCGGTCCCCTCCGGTCACGCCGCCGCTGCCCGCCGGTTTCTGAGCGGAGTGCGTGGCGTCAAAGATGAGGGGAGCGAACGAGCGCAGCGTCGAGAAGCCGCGGTAGTCGACGATGAGGTCGCCGTAACCAAACGAGCTGCCACGCTCGGTCAAAAGCGCATGCGGCTGACCCGCCTCATGGATTTTGGCGACGGCATGCTGCATCGCCTCAGGGCCGACAAACTGCCCCTTCTTGATGTTGACCACCCGTCCCGTCGCAGCGGCCGCCTCAAGGAGGTCCGTCTGCCGACATAAAAAGGCGGGGATCTGTAGAACGTCGGCGACTTGCGCTGCCGCTTCGCAATGCGATGGCAGGTGGACGTCGGTCAAAATCGGCAAGCCGGTTTGCTTCTTGACCTGGGCGAGCACCTCTAAGCCAGCGTCCATTCCAGGGCCTCGGTGCGAGTCGCGCCGTGTCCGGTTCGCCTTATCGAAGCTCGCCTTGAAGACAGGGTTGAGCGTGCGTCTTGTCGCTTCGCGCTGGACCACCTCGGCCGTCCGCAACGCGGTCTCAAGCGACTCGACGACGCAGTTCCCTGCGATCAGCAGAAGCGGCTGACCGGAGCCGACAAGGTACGAACCCACCTGAACGGCGGCGCTCATGATGCGCCCCGGGCGTCGATCGATGCGGCGATAAAGTCCCGAAACAGCGGGTGAGGCTCACCGGGTCGCGACTTAAATTCAGGGTGAAACTGACAGCCAACGAACCAAGGATGATCGGCGCGCTCGACCACCTCGACTAAGCCGCTTTGGTCGTGAACGCCGGCGATCACGAGCCCCGTATCCTCAAGCTGAGATCGGAAGGCGTCGTTGAATTCAAACCGATGCCGGTGCCGCTCCGAGATCTGCTCTTGACCGTAGGCAGCGGCGCTCCGACTCCCTGCGCTCAGCGAGCAGTCATAGGCGCCCAGACGCATCGTCCCGCCGAGGTCAGCCTCCTGCTTCTGCGCCTCCATCAAGCTGATGACCGGGTGCTCGGTCTCGGGCGCAAGCTCGATCGAGTTGGCGCCATCGAGCGCAGCGCAGTGCCGGGCATGCTCGACCACCGCGAGCTGCATCCCTAGGCAGATCCCAAAGTATGGGACCTTCTGCTCACGAGCAAAGCGAATCGCTGCGATCTTCCCTTCCGAGCCGCGCTCGCCAAAGCCGCCCGGGACCAGCACACCGTCTACCTTGCGCAAGGGCTCATCGTCTGTCTCGATGGCCTCCGAGTCCAAATACTCAATATTCAGCCGCACGTCGTGGTGCATCCCGGCGTGCGCCAAGGCTTCGTTCAAGCTCTTGTAGCTCTCGACGAGCCCAACGTATTTCCCGACAACACCGATCGTGACCTCGCCGTTCTTCGGCTCGAGGTAGCGCCGCACCACCGAGTGCCAGCCGTCCAAACGCGGCGCGCCCGTCCAAATATTGAGCGCATCACAGATCTGGGCGTCCAGCCCTTGCTCATTGAGCACCAGCGGCAGCTCGTAGATGCAGCGCACATCATAGGCTGAGATCACCGCGCGCGGCGCCACATTACAGAAGGCAGAGATCTTTTGCTTCAGCTCTTCAGCGAGGGGCTCCTCGGAGCGGCACAACAGAAAATCGCAGCCCAACCCGATGCCCAACAGCTCTTTGACCGAGTGCTGGGTTGGCTTGGTTTTCATCTCACCGGCTGCGGCGATGTATGGGACCAAGGTGAGGTGGACGAGCGCCGTGTTTTGATGCCCCTCCTCATTGCGAATCTGACGGATCGCCTCGAGGAAAGGCAGGCTCTCGATGTCCCCGACCGTTCCGCCGATCTCGACGATGCAGATGTCGGCCCCGCTGCTCTGCGCCGTGTCGCGAATTCGGCGCTTAATTTCATCGGTGATGTGCGGGATGACTTGGATGGTCTTACCCAGGTAGTCACCGCGCCGCTCGCGCTCGAGCACCGACCAATAGACTCGCCCGCTGGTCACGTTGTTCGCCTGGCTCAGCCGACTGTGCGTGAAGCGCTCATAGTGACCGAGGTCAAGGTCGGTCTCGGCGCCGTCGTCGGTGACAAAAACCTCGCCGTGCTGATACGGGCTCATGGTCCCCGGGTCGACGTTGAGGTACGGGTCCATCTTCATGTTGGTGACCGTCAACCCGCGCGCTTCGAGGAGCGCCCCCGTCGAGGCCGCAGCCAAGCCCTTACCCAGCGACGAGACGACGCCACCGGTGAAGAAGATGTATTTTGGAGAGCGCTTCATAAAATTCCCTTAGTCGTCACCGAAGCGACGGCGCGCCGCCGCTAAATCTTGGGTCGTGTCGATCCCTGCCGGCGCCTTATCCACCGGGACAACGATCATCTTCAAGCCATTCTCAAGCGCTCGCAGCTGCTCAAGCCGCTCGAGCCGCTCAAGACGGCTCGGAGTCAGCGCTAAAAACTGCTCAAGCGCCGAGCGACGATACGCGTAGACCCCGAGATGTCGACGAGCCGCCGAAGACGGCTCATCCGCACCACCGAGGACCTCATCGCGGTCAGCGCCGAGCGCGGCGCGGCTAAAGTACATCGCGAAGCCCTGCAGGTCGCACACAACCTTGACGGCGTTCGGATCGCTTAACTCGCCCGGCGCGAGCGGAGCGGATAAGGTACCGAGCTCGGCGCTCGGGCTCTGGCGCATCGCACGAACCAAGGCGTCGAGCGCCGCCGGGTCGATCTCGGGCTCATCACCTTGGATGTTCAGCGCCAGCTCATACGTTCTACCAGCCAGCGCTGCGCCGATGCGGTCCGAGCCGGAGGGCAACGCAGGGTCGGTCATCACCACGTCAGCGCCCGCCGCCTGCGCTGCCTGTGCGATGGCGTCATGATCGGTTGCGACCAGCACCTCATCGATGAGCTCGCTGCGCTGTGCAGCCGCTACCACGTGGGCGATGATCGGCCGGCCGCCGAGGTCGAGCAGCAGCTTGCCCGGCAAGCGCGTCGAACCAAAACGAGCAGGAATAGCTGCGATCACCGTCACGATAAAAAAACATTTTCCGACCTCTACGGTCGGGTGAACTCGCTATGCGGGTTCGCCCCCCGCGTCAACCGACCACTGTCCATCGACCGATCGACGGACGCGCCCTTCGCGCTCCAGCTTTTCGAGATGGCTCTGCAAGCTCAACTCGGCGAGCGGCCACAAAAAGGAGGGCGTGTCGTCGTAGACGTGTCCAACCAACGCGGCTCGCTCGGCGGGCTCCGTCGCTTCCAGCGCCTCCAGCGTTTTCTGCTCTCGCTTCAAGCGATGATCACGCAGCCCAAGCAGGGCCTCTCGACCACGCGCAAGGGGGAGGCCATGCGATGGGACGATCAGGCGGGGTTCGAGCGCCGCTAAGCGCTCAAGGCTTTGAAGATAGAGCCCCATATCGCCCTGTTCGGGCTCGATCAGAATGGTCGAGCCTGATGCGATCATATCGCCTGCGATCAGCGAGCCAGTGCGCTCATGCCATAGGCAGATATGGCCTCTCGCGTGCCCCGGCGTCGCCACAATGCGCCAGTCGCCTGCGATCAGATCGCCATCGCACAGGTCGTGCGTGACCACAGGCAGGGCGTCGCTGCGATACCCCCCCGCGCTCATCCCGCCGCCTAAGCCACTCGCAAGGTCTAGGCGAGTCTGCTCGCTTGCGAGGATCGGCACCTGTGCGCGCTCGGCAAGCCAGGCGGCGGCGCCCAGGTGGTCGTGGTGCAGGTGCGTCAGGATGACCCCAGCCAGGGCGCCCCCTTCTGCACTCAGGTCTTGGAGGGACCGCCAGAGCAGCATACGCTCCTCGGGATCGGTTGGCGCAGGGTCGACGACATACAGCTCGCCCCCGCCGCGCACGAAGCAACAGTTGGTGTGCGTCGCCGGGGGGAGGGTCGGGGTGACGAGCGGCAGGTAAGCGATGGCTCCGCCCGCACACAAAACCGAGCGCTCGTCACCGGCTCGCTCAAAGGGCTCTGCGTGACCAAGCGCCACATCGAGCGCAGCCAATACAGGCGGCGTCGCAGGCAGCTCACCCCGACGCCACCGCGCCACCACCTCGTCGCGCACGGCCCAAAACGCTTGCGCCACCTCTGGGTTAGGCCTCGGCGGGACGCACGCATCCAACTCGTATGAAAAGAAGTGTGTCCGAAAGCGAATGTGAGCATAGGCGGGCGTCGTCCACTCACCGAGATAGCGCCAGCGGCTCCAGTCGGTCTGCTTAGCCCACTGTGCGGGGCCCCATTCACCTCCACCTTGCGGCGCAGGCGGCTCACCCACGCCCACCTCCTCGATCAGCTCGCGCAGCGCCGCGTGGCGTGCGGCGCGTGGACCCGGCCCCTCGGTCTGAGGCTCATCATCGCCCGGCTCCACGGCGCCTCCGGGGAAGGAGTAGAACCCAGGCAGAAAACGCAGGTGCGCGGCGCGCTCGCAAAGGAGCACGCGCGGCCCACAAACCGGCACGACGACCGCTGCTTCACGAATGGAACGCATCACCCCCCACGCAGACGCTCTAGCGCTCTGAGCGGCTGCGCGCCAGCGGGGCTTGAAACCAGCGCCTTGGGACACCATGGTCAGTGGCCGAGACGCTGCGCCAACCGACGAGGACATCGCGTGAAAAAAGAAGTGACCTGGACCGCGGATGAATGGGCTGACTGGCGCTGGCAACAGCGGCACCGGATCCGCACCCTTGCGCAGCTCGAGCAATGGATCGAGCCGTCGCCAGCTGAGCGCCAAGCGTTCGAGCAAACCCAGGCGGTCTTTCGCACGGCGATCACACCTTACTACGCGTCGCTGATCAACCCGGACGACCCGAGCTGCCCGATCCGCCTCCAGGCGGTCCCACAGCTCGAAGAGCTCCAGAAGGCGCCGAGCGATCTGAGCGACCCTCTGGGTGAAGAGCGCTTCATGGTGGCGCCCGGTTTGACGCACCGCTACCCAGACCGAGCGCTCCTCTACACCAACCACAACTGCCCGGTGTACTGCCGCTTCTGCACCCGAAAACGCAAAGTCTCGGACCCCCGCTCGATGCCCAGCAAGAGTGACTATCGACAGGCGTTTGACTACCTACGGGCGCACCCAGAGATCCGAGATGTCGTCATCAGCGGCGGCGACCCACTCAGCCTCTCAAACGATCGACTCGCGCTCATTTTCGATGAGCTCAGCAACATCCCCCACATCAAGTACTGCCGGCTCGGTTCACGCAACCTCGTGACGCTCCCGCAGCGCTGCGACGCCGACCTCGCCGAGCTGCTGCGCACCTACCAAACTCGCCATCTAAGCATCTTCTTTAACACCCACTTCAACTGCATCGAAGAGACCACCGAGGCGGCGTGGGATGCATGTGACCGGATCGCCTCATCGGGGACGCCGATGAACAACCAGATGGTGCTGATGAGACGCATCAACGACTCGGTCGAGCGGGTCGCCGAGTTGAACGAGCGCCTGCTGCAGATGAGGGTCAAACCCTACTACATGCTTCAATGCGACCTGGCTGAGGGCGTCAGCCATTTTCGTACCTCGATCGCCACCGGGCTCCGCATCCTGCGCGGGCTGCGCGGTCACATGTCGGGCATGGCGAGCCCTCACTACATCCTCGACGCGCCCGGCGGCGGCGGGAAGATACCGCTCTCGCCGAACTACGTCATCGCCCTCGAGGCGGGCAGCTTGATCTTTCGGAACTTTCGAGGTGACATTTTTCGCTACCCTGAATCGGAACTCGCGCTCGAATCGCTGACCCCAGAGTGCCTGCACGACGAGCTCAGCGCGCTCGAGGCAGGCTCCTTTACGGCGCCGGCGGCGTGAGCTGATCGAGCCCTGCGCCCTCGTCGAACCCAAGCGCCACGTTCAGCGCCTGCATTGCGCCGCCCGAGCTCCCTTTGCACAGGTTATCGATGGCGCAGGTCACCACGGCGAGCTGATGGTCGGCGTCGTAAACCACCTGCACCTCGACCTCATTCGTGCCCGCCACCCGCGCCAGGCTGGGCTGTAGGCCGCCGGGCAGTTGATGGACGAAGCGCTCATCGGCGCAGAACGCAGCGAGGGCTTGATCGAGGCTGCCTTGGTCTACCCCGGGCAGCAGCGGCAGGTAACAGGTTGAGAGGATCCCGCGCCGAATCGGCAACAGGTGAGGCGTAAACCGGACGGGCACCTCGAAGGAGCCGCTCAGATTGTGCGCGATCTCGGGTGCGTGGCGGTGCCCCTCCACCTTGTAGGGCGTGACCGTGTCGGCGACGCGCGCAAAATGGGTCGTCTGGCTCGCTTGAGCGCCCGCCCCCGTGACCCCGGTTTTGCAGTCGGCGATGAGCGTGCGGGGAGCGACGAGACCCGCCCGATAAAACGCAACGCAGGCGAGGGTCACACCCGTCGGGAAGCAGCCAGGACCTGCGATCAGGCGAGCGCCGGGTAGCGACGCACGAAACAGCTCGGGCAGACCGTAGACGGCCTGATCGATCAGCTCGGGGCAGGGGTGCTCGCCGTAGTGTTGTGCATAGCAAGCTGCCGGCAGCCGAAACGAGGCGCTCAGGTCGACCACACCAAGCCCGAGCGCCAAAGCTTCTTGCGCGAGCGACGCGCTGGTGCCGTGCGGTAAACCCAGCACAACCCAGTCAGCTGTTTCGGCGATGCGCTCGAGATCCACCGCCTCGATGCGCTGGGCGAGCGAGCGATCAAGATGTGGGTAGATCGCCCCGAGCGGTTCGCCGGCGGTCCTGTTCGCGTAGACGCCGGCCCCCTCGAGATGCGGGTGCACCTCGATCAGGCGGAGCATCTCGGCGCCGGTGTACCCCGAAGCGCCGATGACGGCGATCCGCATCATGAGCCCCAGGCGGAGACGAGCTGAGACGAGCGCTCAAAGCCAACCGGCATCAGGGTCTTGAGCGCCGCGCCTGCGTCCATCCCCCAAGCGACCGGCGTGAACCAGCAGCCTGCGTTCTCGGCGGCGCGCGCATCGGTCGGCGTATCGCCGATGTGAAGATGTTCGTGAGGCGCCGTCCCGGCGTGCTTCATCGCAGCGTCGAGCATAGCAGGGTCTGGCTTTGAGGGGCCGTCATCGCCGCAGTGCACCGAGTCAAACCATTCACCCCAGCCCAAACCGTCGATGATCAACTCGGTAAACCGCCGCGGCTTGTTGGTCGCGATGGAGACGATCACGCCTCGAGCACGTAAGGTCTGTACGAGCTGCTCAAGCCCCTCATAGGGCGCAGTCGTTCGACAACAGCAGCCCGCGTAATGATCGAGGAAGCGCAGCACCAGCTCGTCGATCGCATCATCGGCGACGCCGTCGATGCAATTGGCGACCAACCAGCGTGCGCCGCGACCGACGTGGCGAGCGACGTCCGGTACCGGCAGCGCCTGACGTCCCAGCTCAAGCCGCAAGGTGTTGAGCGCGTCCGCGAGATCAGTCGATGTATCGGCAAAGGTTCCGTCGAGATCAAAGCTCACCGAGCGCCAAGCGCTGAGCTCCGCGGAACCGCTGCTCCATCGTTTGGGATCCGAACCAGCCACGCGCTAGCGACAGCCTCCCACACCGGGGATGCAGCACCTAGGCAGCAAGCGCCGACAGCGCTTTGGCTCGCCCCGACAGCTAAAGCGATCCGGGCAGTCGCTGTCGGATACACACGATGCGTTACCATCGATGGTGTCGACGCCGAGCGCCGTGTCGGGATCTTTCTTGAGCTGGATGAGCATGTTCATACCACCGGTTTCACCATTGCGGATCCGGCGATCAGACCCGGGCGCCGGCGCGCCGAGCTCTTCGTTGAACTTACAGAGATACCCTCGCTCGTGATACAGAACCTCGATCGAGTGGCGGGTGGCGACGCCGTTGAGGTCATAGTTCAGGAGCGCCTTCATGTAGGCGCCGCCCTCAGGACGCTGAATATCCGCCTCCGGATCGAGCTCAAGGATGCGGTCGACAAACTCTTGGGACACCACGTCCCATTTGCTCAGGTCGAGCGCCCACGGGAACGGTGTCTTCGAGGCGCGCGGCAGCATCGCAACGTTGGTGCGGAAGCTCTTCTCACCCGAGAACGGTGCGGTCTGCGACTCGTCCCACGGCGCCAGATTATAGAGCCATGAGTTGCCCAGGTTGGGGGGCGCAGGGTGCTCAACCGACATCTGATACTCCGCCATGGCGCGCAGATTGTACACGTTGTCCCAGCCGCGGGCGGGGATGCAGTAAACCTGAGGCGGGCCGGGGTTCCCGTCGGCGTCTAAGGCGCCATTGAGGAGCGTCGGGACGTCATCGCCTGGGCACGAGGCGCACTGATCCTGCAGGGGCTGGACCAAGGCCTGACCCGCAGCGCACGAGCTCCCTGCGGTCACGTTCGTCGCCTTGTCCGGCACCTTATCGGTCACCGTCATGTTCAGATACCAGCTACCCTGCTCTTCACATTGCGCGTCGATAAAGCCACCTACACAGCCGTTCGGTGTGCGCGAGATCCCCTGATATGTGAACGGGTCGCCCACGTTGATAGGTAGGTCATTCGGCGCCGGCCCGGCGTCGGGCGGGGGGCCGCCGTCGAAGGTGATGCGACCAAACTGGTCGTCGTCGGAGCAACCCGCGGTGACCATAGCCAGCGCGGAGAGATAGAGGCATAAACGGCGGGGCATCTCATTCTCCCTTGAACGTAACGGTACGCTGCCACGAGCGCCGGTTCGTCGCAATCCGATAACCGAAAGGTCGAGGCTTACGGCAGCACAACATCATCAGGCAAGGTCCCGGGCTCGATCAGGCGCTTCGGCAACCTTTTTGGGTGGCGTGGGAGCTGCAAATTAACCCCTTGAAGAGCCCATTTGCTGCGCGCATCGAGGCGTCTTAGATAGCGAATTAGGTCCTCGTCGACCACGCGCCCCCAGCCCTCCTGGCTTGCGTGACGAAATATCGTCGGGCCGTTCTTTTGGTGAACGATGAACCCCAAATGCGAGATCCGAACCGGAATCCGTGGGCGATGAACGCGCGCCAGCAACAAAATGGTCCCGGTGGGGATCGCGTCGAGGTTGGCCTCGAGCGTGTCGAGGTCGAGCAAAGGCAGCTCGACCTGACCGCTCGGACGCTCCATCTGGTCAAAGCGCTGCGGCAGGTACCGAGGGGGCACCTGCTCCCAGCGCATCGCGTCGTAGTCGTGAACGAGCGTCGTCGGCTCAGCGATCGAGCGGGTGATATCCTTTAGGACGTTCAGCTCTTGGAGGTGCGGTAGCCAGCTCGCCAACATAAAGTGATTGCGCTGATCAAAGCGGACCGCATCGCCGGAATAGCGCAAGCGATCCATCCAGACCTTGGCTTGTTCCAGCGAACCTGCCAGCGCCATCGCCAGCGACGCCTCGACAAAGGTGACGCAGTCGACCGGAGCGAGCCGAAACCGAGCGTCCGTGTCGACGGCTCCGCCTGCGCCCTCGCCAAGCGGGTCTGGCCGATAGTTCGCGCCCAGCATCTGCGCGCTGTGCCGCAAAACCCGTCGACGCAGGTTTCGAAACCGGGCAATCCCTTGGACGCTCGCGTCGAGCTGCTCTTCGGGCATCGAGCCGTACTGGCTGCGGTCACGTAGCACCGGATAGCTGCCGGCATACCCCGCCGACCCCACTGAAAGCACCACTGCGACCACGATGAGCAGACGGATCATAACCCTTTTTCGCTGCGCCAAGCGACGCCTCCATCCCGTCCTTCGGCGCGCGGCGGTTGGGATGCTAACCGTTTTGAGTCTAACCGGCGCCGGAGCGGCTTGCACGACCCCTCAGCAATCCGCTCGGCTGCTCTTTCAACGCGGCGCCACCTCGCTGCCACCCAAGCTCATCTGGCAAGCGTTTGATGGTCAAATTGCGATCGAGCCCGGTCTCGAATCCGCCGAACTGAACGTCCAACTCGGGGTCACTCTGAACGAAGTCATGAGACCGCAGAGCGCAAGTTCGCCTCTCTCGCTGAGGCTGCAGAGTCTCATTCTTGGATGCCGCAGCAAGCCACGACCGTCCTGCGGTTGCCGGACCGTCATTGAGCTCGTGGGCAGCGATCAGCAGACCACCCTTCGCGGGATGGAGGGCATCGCTGTGCTGACGCTGGCCAGGCCGGCCGATGCGGACGCCCTATTGCGCGCCGCGCCGAGCCTCGTCGAGCACGCCATCCAAGCGGCTCTCGAAGCGCCCGACCAGCGCCCAGCCGCAGTCAGCGAGCTCGAAAAAAGCATCCGCGCCGGCAACGGCGAGCAAATTGCGGACTGGATGGAACAGCTCAAGCAGCCGAACACGCCAGAGATCCGCCGCATCAACCTGTGGCTGGCGATCGGGCACGTCGCTGACAGAAAGAGCCTTCGCGAGCTTGAATTGCTCCAGCCAACTTCGGAGCGGGAGAAAGGCGTGCGCTTGCGCGCCCTGCGCTGGATCCGCGCCGCGTCGCCCGGCGCTGGAAAGAGTAGCCCAGCCGATGTACAGTCTTCATCAGGCGAAGACGGAGACCGCCCTTGAATCGATTTGTTTGCTGGATTGCGCTGTGCACCGCTGCGTGCATCCCGGACCCTGCACCGCCGGACGCTGGCGTGGTCGTGGATGCGGGTCAGCCGGATGCGTCGGTCGACGCAGGGCTCCCCGAGGCGGGCGTCGTTGACACCGGTCCCGCCTTTGACTCAGGCCCCGAAGAGCCCCCCTGCGGGCGAGATACGGTCAAGTTCGGTCCGGATTGTCCGGAAGAGGGCTGCCGTTATGGCGACGCCTGCGGTGAGACCGGCTGCGGTCAATACCTCTGCTCGACTGAGGGGACCCTTGAGTGCTTCTTTGATGAGGCGAACATCTGCGGCGGCTGCGAGGAGCTCGACGACAGCGCCGGGCAGCCCGGTGATACCTGCGGAGCCCACGGCTGCGGCACCGTCATCTGCAACGCGGACGCCACCGCAACGATCTGCCCGGACGACCACCCGCGCAACGTCTGCGGTGGCTGCGCCACGCGCATCACGGCGAACGCCAAACAATGCCTCGACGACTCCGACTGCACCAACACCAACCAGCCCTGCGCAAACGATGGCGACTGCTATGAGGGGCATCGGTGCGCGCCCGGCGGGTTCTGCCGAGCGCCCTGCATCCAAGATGAGAACAACCCGTTCTCGGGGCGTTTTTGCGCTCCGGGTGGGCCCTGCTCGAGCGGCTTGGATCAATGCGGAACCGGTGAGACACGGTGCGGCCGAGACGGTGAGCGCATGGTGTGTTTCCGAGGGCGCTCGACGACCAGCTGCGGCGGCTGCGGGCGATGCATCGTCTATCGTGCCGAGATGGACCAGCGCTTTGCCGGCTCCTACATCCTCAACGGGACCGTCGCCGTCATCGAGAATGTCCGCGATAACCCAGCGCGCCATGTGCTCGTCTTCGACCCGCTGCGGCTGGGTGAAGGCGCCGACGCGCTGCCGCAGACGAGCGTGTACATCTTGGACGAGAACGACACCGGCTTCTCGCTGGGGACCTTCGCACGAGCGAGCGCAGGGAGGCCGCCGGATTATGCGGACAGTTGGGGCGTCCCGTCCGTGACCTTCGATGGACCCCGACGCGTCGTCCTACACGACGCCTACCTCGGGATTATCTCTGAAGGCTTGCTCACCCCCGTCGAATCCCCCTAAAGGGGGGCGAACCAAAGGATGCTCATGCGCTGGTTGATCATTTTCTCACTCTTCGGCTCGGCGGCGGCGTGCGGACCGATCGTGGCGACCAGTAACATCGTCTCGGCGGACGCAGCGCTCGAGGAGGCGCGACTGCTCAACGCGCAACGCTTTGCGCCGTACTGGTACCACAGCGCCGAGCTGTTCCTGGACAAGGCGCGTGAGCTCGACGGACACAGCGAGTATCAGTTCGCCAGCGAGTTCGCCGGTTTGGCGTTGGTTCGCGCCAACAAGGCGCTCGACATCACACGTCGGCGTATGCACAGCCGCCCCGCGGCGCCCAAGAAGCGTAAGGAAAACTACGAATGGTGAGGTGGTCACTTTGCCTGCTCGTGGTCGCAGGGTGCACGACGGTCTCGCCCTATCGACCCGTCGGCGACCCGGCGGTCGATGAGCCCTTCGCAGCGGCTTTCAAAGCGCTTGAGCCACTCGAGGACATGGAGGAGGCGACCTGCGCGCTGCATGACCTCGCCGACCAGGCGAGCGCGCTGCGCGGCGTCATCACCATCAAGGACAAACGCTTCAACATCGACGCCGCAAAGCTCGATGAGCTACCTCCGGGGCTGCGGGGGTCGCTGCAGAAGCTGAGCAAAGGTATGTCCGGCGTCAAGGCGATGCAGAGCCGCCTCAAGCCGATGCAAGACCAGCTGCGTGGGCTCGCACCCAAAGCGGGCTCGAGCGGTGCGCGTGCGGCACGTCTGCAGCTTGCGCTCGAAGCGGTTGAGCGCTCAGGCGAGCGTCTGCAGATGGTGGGCACCGAGCTGCGGAAGCTCGCGGGCTTAGCGCAGAGCGCTACCTACTGGGACCGCCCGGTTTTATGCAAAGAGGTCGAAGACCGACGCGCCAACCGCCTCATCGCCACCACGGAATCCACCGGCGGTGGGGGAAAGGCGAGACTCCTTGCGCAGATCAAGGCTTATGAGGAGATCCTCGAGCAGGCGCGCGGCAGCGGCGCCATCCGCTGCGCGCCCAAGTCACTTGCCGAGGCCGAAGCGCAAGCCGAGTTCGCTCGCATCGAGATCAAGCTCGGACACTGGTTCAAAGCCAAGACGGCGGCACAGAAGGCGGGCACGCTGGCGGTGCGAACCCGTGAAGAGGCGCGCCCGTGTGCGCCCAAGCCGAAGCGACCGAAGAAGGTCGTCGTGCCAAAGAAGGACTCCGACAACGACGGCATCTTGGACATCGACGACGCCTGTCCGGAGATCCGCGGTCTGCGCAAACACAAGGGCTGCCCGCCACCCGATAAGGACGGCGACGGTTTCCTCGACGATGAGGACAAATGCCCGGACCAGCCCGAAGACTTTGACGGCTACCAAGACAACGATGGATGCCCCGAAAAAGAGGACGCCGACTCGGACAACGATGGGATCTTGGATCAAGACGATCGCTGCCCGACAGATCCCGAGGACAAGGACGGCTTCAAGGACGACGACGGCTGTCCGGACCGTGACAATGACGCCGACGGGGTCCCGGACGCGAGCGATAAGTGCCCGACGGTCGCAGAAGATCGCGACGGGTTTGAAGACCTCGACGGCTGCCCGGATCTCGACAACGACCAAGACGGCTACCAGGACGAGGTCGACAAGTGCCCGAACGATAAAGAGGATCGAGACCAGTTCGAAGATGAAGACGGCTGCCCGGACCTAGACAACGACAAGGACGGGATCAAAGACGTCGATGATCGGTGCCCGATGCAACCAGAGACCATCAACGGCGTGACCGATGAAGACGGCTGCCCGGACAAGAAGTACACGCTGATCAAAGTGACCAAAGAGCGCATTGAGATCAGCCAGAAGGTTCGGTTTAAGACCGGCCGCTCGAAGGTGCTCAAGGCGAGCTTTGAGATGCTCGACCAGGTCGCAGACGCGATCGTGACCAACAAGATCAAGAAGGTCCTCGTCGAGGGGCACACCGATGACGTCGGCGCCGCCAGCACCAACATGCGCTTGTCTCAAAAGCGTGCCGACGCCGTGCGAGACTACTTGGTGGGCAAAGGCGTGTCGGCGGACGTGCTCGACGCGATCGGCTTTGGCGAGACGCGACCACTCGAGAAAGCTCGGACCCGCTCGGCGCGCGCGAAGAATCGCCGAGTCGAGTTCAAAATCATCGAACGCTAACTCGCCCCGATGAGTACACCATCTCGTCGCGCCAAGCTGTTGGCATGGGTGACCGTCTGCGTGGTGATCGCGCTCACGGTGCTGGTGATCGCGCCGGCTGCGCTGAAGATCCCGTTCGACTTCACGGTCAATAAACTCTTTGTCCAAGACGGACGCGATCAAGAGGTCCTACAGCGGGTCAAAGAACGCTTCACCGAGAGCGACGGCGACGCCATCGTGATGCTGTCACTCGACGAAGCGTCTTGGTTTGAGCCGGCGCGCCTTGACGCCTTGCGTGCACTCCACGAACGCATCCGGGGGCTAAGCTTCGAGCCGGGCGATCTGCTGCTGAAGCGCTCCGAAGGCTGTGATGACCCGGGCGAAAACCCGGACGGAGCCTATGACCGCGTCGAGAGCCTCTACACCGCCGACGTCTTCCGGCGGCGTGGTCAGAGTGTCCAGATTGAACCGCTCTACAGCGAAGAAGGTTTCGGGCCCGCTGAGCAGACCAAGCGAGAACTGCTCGGTCACCCCCTGCTCAAAGGGCGACTGATCAGCGAAGACGGCCGCGCCACGCTGATTTTGGCGCGCGTCCACTGCGACCTGCGAGCGGATGCCGTCCGATCTCGCTACCTCCAAGCGCTAAGAGACCAGATCGATGCCTGGACACAAGATCATCCGGACGTCACGGTTCAAACCACCGGGATGCCCTACATCCAAAACGACATCATCCGCACCATGCGCGATGAGGTCTGGAGCCGCCAACCGCTCGTCGGGTTGGGTATGGTGGTCTTTCTGTGGCTCGCTTTTCGCCGCTTTCGCTACGCCGTCCTCCCGTTCCTGAGCGTGGCGCTTGCGAGCCTGTGGTGGCTCGGGCTGATGCAGCTCACCGGCGGCTCGATCAACGTCATCAACTTCTCGACCGTGACCGTCATCCTCGTCATCGGCATCGGAGACGCCATCCACTTAGTGGCGCGCGTGGAGGAGGGGCTCGACGCCCAGCAGAGTCCATTTGAAGCCTTGGTCACCGGCTGGCGGGCGATGCTGCCGGCGATCACCTTAACCACCACGACCACGGTCATCGGCTTCGCCTCACTCAGTGTCGCACGCGTCGAGCTAGTGCGCGCCTACGGTCAGTCGGCAGCGCTCGGGATCGCCTTGTGCTGGTTGTTTACCTTGAGCGTGGTCCCGGCGCTCTTGCTGATCGCGCCGCCTCAATCCAAGGTGCGCCATTCGAACGAGCGCTTGTGGCTCAATCGCGTGGCGCTCCCAGCGGTCAGCGTGTTCGTGCGCGCCCGACCTGGGTTGATCTCGGCGTATTCGGTCGCCATTTTTGTGATCAGTCTCGTCTTTGCGAGCCAGCTCGAGCCCTTCTCGCGTGCGCTCGAGGAGGTCCAAGAAGACCACCCGGCGCAGGTCGCGCTGACCGACTTGGAGCGGCAATTCACTGGCGCGATGCCCTTTGATATCGTGCTCGAGGGTCCCCGCAACGAGCTCCTCAAGCCGTCCAATCTCCGACGCATCGCCGCGCTGCAAGAGCGCCTCGACGCCAGCCCGGCTGGGATCAAGAGCCTGAGCGTCGTCGATCTCCTCGGGAGCCTTCATGGTCTGTGGGCTCACGAGCAGCCCGGAAGCCGAGAGACGCTGCCAGAGCGGCCGGACCAGATCGACGCGTTGTTAAGCCTTATGACCCTCGATGATGACGCCATGACGAAACCCTTCGTCGACGACCCTGAGGCTGAGCGGGCACCCGCAGCAGCTGCCGCGCATCAAGGAGACGCGCGCGACGATGAGATGGTGATCGAAGGCGATGAGGACGACCTCGGGATCGAAGAGGACGCCCCCGCTCAAGCGACCCCGACGCAAGCGACGCTCTCGCCTAATCGAGCCATCGGCTTGCGCATCAGCGCGCTCAAAAAAGATACAGGCTCGTCGCTTTTTGCGCGCGATATCGAGTGGATTGAAGCGACCTTAGCCCAGTGGCCTGGCGACATCACAGGTACCCTGACAGGGGGCAGTAAGCTCGCGAACCGCGCGGTCCAGTCGGTCGTCATCGACATGATGAGCAGCCTGTTGCTCGCGTTTGGCCTGATCGGGCTGATGTTTATCGCCGTCTTGCGATCATGGCGCCAAGGCCTAGTCGCCATGCTCCCCAACATCCTGCCGCTCGTGGTGACGATGGGCGTGATGACCGTGACGGGCATGAGCCTGCGCATCTCGACCGTCATCATCTTTGCGATGTGCATGGGCGTGGTCGTCGACGACACCATCCACTTCCTCGTCCGTTTCCGCCAGGAGCGGGCGACTCAAGACTTCGACCCCGCCTTGCACGCGACCATCTTGCACGCTGGGCGGCCCGTCGTCTTTACCACCATGATGCTCGCCATGGGCTTTGCGTTGCTGATCCCAAGCGAGTTTAATGGGCTGAAAGATTTTGGCTGGCTCTCCGCTATCTGCATTGGGCTGGCGCTGTTCGCCGACCTGCTCACCCTACCCGCCGTCCTCGCGCTCAACGAGCGCTGGCGCAGAAGCCGACGTCCCTCATGAGCAGTTATCGATCGCTGTGGGTTCTGGTGTGGTGCGCCGGCTGCAGCGCAAGCGCCGACCCAGAGACCTTTGCTGCGCAGTGGCTGCGCGCCCTAGCCGACGGCAAAGCCGAGCGCGCTTATCAGCAACTTTGTCCGGACGCACGCGACCAGCTCGCCAGCTTGAGCCTCGGCGCCACCAGCGAGGCGCCCGAGGTCTTCCTCAAGAGGCTGGTGGGGCGCTACGGCGGGATCGATTCCATCCGGACGCTCGAGGCAAGCTCAGAGGTCATCGACCTGGAGATCAGCACCAGCCGCGCCGTCTTGCCCATGCGTCTGAGGCGGCAAGCGAAGACCTTCTGCGTCACCTTGCCAGAGCCCTAAGAGGGCGCCTAGGTAGGCTTACTCGCAGTAGCCCGTCTGCTGGTTGCAGGTCAGCCCACCCGCGATGCGGCAGATGCAGGCGATGTCGAGCGGGGGCGGGATCGAGCACAGCTGCCCGAAGGTCCCGGTGTTGCACTTACTCAGGCACTGATTCAAAAGGCACTGCTCGTCGGCGCCGCAGTCAGCGTGCGATGCGCAGCCACCCGGCAAACCACCGCCCGGCGAGATGCACCGACCGGCAAGGCAGGTCTCGCCTGCGACGCAGTCGCCATCATCTTGGCAGGCGCCGCCGCCGCCACCGCCGCCCTCACAGGCGCCGTCGACGCACTGCTCGCCGTTAGCGCAGTCGGTGTTGTTCTCGCATTGACCTTCGGGCAGGCGGCAGGTGTTGTTCAGGCAGCGCGTACGCGGCGCCTGGTCGGCGCAATCCGCGTCCGCCTGACAATCAACACATCGCCCGACCGTTCGCCCCTCAGGTACGTTGCACGTGCCCGTGCAGCTGCGATCGTCTCGGCAGGTTCCATCGGGAAGCGGTGCGCACTGACCGTCGCGCCGGTTGCAGTAATGATCGTAAGGACAGTCGCTCTCGTTTTCGCACGGGCAGTCGTCGCCTTGGCAACCGCCGGCGCCCGTATCGGGAGCGGTCACGCCGGTGTCAGCCGGCGGCGTCACGCCCGCGTCACGGGTCCCGCTGTTGCCCGTGTCTTGAGCGGCTGCGCCCGTGTCTTGCGCCGCAGCGCCTGCATCGACCGGCCCCGCATCCACCTCAGTCCCCGAGCCACGGCAGAGCCCCTGAAAGCAGACCGCGCCCGCAGTACAGTCAGAGTCCACGGCGCAGCTGTCGCCCTCAGGATCCGGCGCGCCGCCGCACGCGTGAATCATCATCAGGGCACTCAAGGCAACGAGGTGACGAAAGGTCATAGTCTCTTTCTCCATAACGGCGACAAACGCCGCTCTGTATGCGACGAAACAGGCGGCTCGACCATCGGATGGACGGCGGAGCGGCCAGCCAAGGCTCACCTTACGATTTGGGAACCCAGAGCAGCTCGGGGCGCTGTGCCTCGTAGGCGGCGAGCCGACTCCACGCGAACAAGAGGTCACTGAGTCGGTTGAGGTACACCAGCGCAAGCGGCGAGCGCTCAGCGACCGCCTGAGCCGACAGCACCGCCCGCTCGGCGCGCCGGCACACGGTACGCGCCAGATGCATGCGAGCGCTCAGCTCGCCGCCGCCAGGCAGAACGAAACTGGTGAGGTCCGGGAGGCCCTCGAGGGCGCGATCGACCCAGAGCTCAAGCTGGTCGATGTCTCCTTGATCGAGCGCCAGCTGAGGCTCGGGGCGGGCGTCCGCCAAGTGCGCCCCAAGGTCGAAGAGGCGCTGTTGAATCATCTCGATCTGACCACGCAGCCCCTCAGACGCTTGCTGAGCGCATAATCCCATGCACGCGTTCAGCTCGTCGACCTCACCGTAGCTCACCACGCGCGGATCCGTCTTGAGACAGCGCTCGCCGCCCACCAAGCCCGTGAGCCCCTCATCGCCGCTGCGCGTGTACAGCTTACTCAACGTCACCACTCGCTTCTCACTCATCAGTAGCCTCGCCTCCAAGCGAGCGGCTGTCGCCGCCCCATACCAAACGCTTTCGCGCTCACGCGCAGCACGGGCGCCGCCTGCCGGCGCTTGAATTCGCTGCGATCCACCAATTGCACGACCTGCGCCACCTCGTCTGCACCAAACCCCATCGCCACAAGACGCTCTGGGTGCGTACGCTCCACGATCAGAGCGTTCAAGAGGGGGTCGAGGCGCTCATAAGGGGGCAAGCTGTCATCGTCGCGCTGGTCCGGCCGGAGCTCAGCCGACGGCGGCGCCTCGACGATGCTGCGTGGGATGCGCAGATCACGCCGGGCGAGCTCGAAGACGTCGAGCTTGAAGAGGTCGCCAATCGGTGCGACCGCACCGCACATGTCACCATAGAGCGTGCAATAGCCCACCCCGAGCTCCGACTTGTTCCCCGTGGCGAGGGCAAAGCGGCCCTCCGCGTTCGAGGCGGCCATCACCATCAAGCCGCGCAGGCGGGCCTGTAGATTTTCGTCGGTCAAGCCCGAGACGTCGATCGCTCCACCTAAAAGGGTACGGAGCTGATCATGCGCCGCTTCGATCGGGATCACGCGCAGCTCGATCCCAAGCTGGTTTGCGAGCAACCGCGCGTCGCGCAGACTGCGCTCCGAGCTGTAACGGCTCGGCATGGCGATCCCGAGCACGGCGTCAGCGCCCAAGGCGTCCACGGCGAGCGCAGCGACCAAAGCCGAGTCGACGCCGCCGCTCAGCCCCAACACGACGCGACGCGCACCGCATTTCGTGACGTAGTCTCGCAGGCCGAGCACGAGCGCCTGACGGTCCTGCTCGAGCTCATCGGCGCCCTCCGCCGCAGCCGCCGCAGTGGCGACGCATTCGGCAAAGCCCGGGAGCGATCGATGATCGAGACCGTCGGTCCAGAAGCTGTGTCCGTCAAAGATCAGCTCGTCCTGCCCCCCCACCGCGTTCACCACCGCAACCGGAACACCGGTACGCCGAGCAAGCGCCGCCGCTTGCTCAACACGCTCAGCGGGGCGACCGCGCCGATACGGGCTCGCTGAGAGGTTGACCAAGACATCGCAGTCAGCCGCCAAATCGCTCGCCGGCGCTGCGGCGTACCGCCCCTCTTCACCGACTTCTTGACCGAGCCAGAGGTCCTCACAGATCGTCACCCCGACCCGCCGCCCGGCGACCTCAACGGGCGCCATCGGCTGCCCAGGGACGAAGTGCCGAGGCTCATCAAAAACATCGTACGCCGGCAAGAGTTGCTTGGTCGCCACAACACGCGCAGCGCCAGCCTCGAGCAACCAGGCCGCGTTGTACAAACCGGGCGCACGATCGGCGGGCGCTGGCGCCCCAAGGATCACGGCGCCGCGCCCCTCAAGAGCACGCGCTAGCTCGTCCAGTTCTCGCAAGCACCGCTCAAGGAACCCGCCCGCCTCAAGCAGGTCGCGCGGTGGATAGCCAGTCAGCGCAAGTTCGGGTACCAAGGCGAGGTCAAACGGCTCTGCGTCCAACAACATCGCTTGTAACCGCTTCCGGTTACCCTCGACGTCACCGACGACCGAGTTGAATTGAACTAAGAGCTCAGTCATTTCACCATCACCTCTCGACCGGCCGACCTTTAGCGATGATTGTGAACTGTGGAAAGCAACGGCCGCTTTTATGTGACCGAGCGCAGCGCTCAGGCGGCGCGCGCGTCGACAACGACTGGGATTGGCGCCAAGGTCCGATCGGCCCCATCGATCTGGTGCCGTATGTCGCTGGCGAGCGCTTTCGCGCCAACATGGCGCACGACTTTCGAGCCGATCGCGCCGGCTATCGTAAAATAGGGGGCTCAGCGAATACGCCGGACAGCCCCTACTTCTTTCGGCGCTATGCGAACCTCTTGCACCTGTTCAAACGGCAGGATCGCTTCCACCTCAAGGGAGCCGTGTCCCCCGAGCCAGGGATGGTCACCGTTCTCGACTGGCCCGCTGAGCGAGGACGGTTCAACTTCTCGCCAGATCGCATGGGCGTTCTGCTCAGCGTCAGCGCAACCCGGCTCGAGCTTGCGCTCTCGCTTCCCACGTCAGCTGGTTGGTGCGTGCAACGCTGCAGCACAGAGGTCGGTCACACCATCGAGCGATCGATCATCGCCTTCGCCGATCCGCCGCTGTGAACAACAAAACGTTTTACGCCGCATAAAACATTAAATAGAGAGAGAATCAGTATACACAGTTGGCGAGCTGTGCATACGTCCTTCCTGAACGAGCTGACCTTGAGTCGGCTCGTTCTTTTTCTAACGCCCCCTACGCCGGCGCTTCGAGCGCTTCTCGCTCAGCGCCTGCACCCGGTCATCCTCGGTGAGGATCCGTCGCTTGTGGATGCTCAGCAGGTATAAGGGTCGCTGCACCTGACCCTCTGCGCTCATCGCCCACGGCCCCGTCACGGCCTCAAAGTCCTTGAGCTGGCTCAGCGCGCTCAGAACCACCGAGCGGCTGCTGAGCTGGTCGTTTTCATCGAGGTGTCTGACGAGCAACCCGACGTCGTAGGCTAGGGTCTCGAGCAGGTCCGGGGGGCGGTTGTTCAGCTTACGAAAGGCGCGGGTAAACTGTCCGGGTAGCGCCCGCTCGCCGTCATACGGGTAGTACGCATCCACGAAGAGGCTACCCTCAACATCCGTTCGGCTTCGGCTGGCGAAGTAATGCGAATTGAGTTGGCGCATCCCCAGGATCGGCGTGGCGATTAACTCTTTGTTTTCAGTCGCCTTACGCGTCTTCCAGAGCATGCGCTCGTTGAGGTTGGGCACCATGTCAGCGAGCTCGATGAAGGGCATAATCTGCCGCACAGAGGCGACCGAATCCGGCACAAAGATGGCCTCAAACTCGACCTTGGGCGGGGTCCGGTCACGGCAGGACTCCACGCGCCTCTTGCGCCGAAGCCCCTTGAGCTCATCAGCGATCTCAGAGACGCACTTTCGGTACTTCGGGTTCGCGTTCAACGACGCCGCATCCCGACCCACCATACCGCTGATCAACGGCGTAAAGGTGGTCTCACCGCGCGGGTAAGGCTGGCTGATGGTGACCTCACCGCCGCGCGCCTCAACCTGCGCCCGAAACCTCTTGGCCGCGCCCCACCCCGAGGCGGTACGCGGAAACAAGATGGCGAAGCGCTTGTAGTTTCGCTGCTCCATGGCGCCTTCGACCAACCGATCGATCTGCGCTTCGTTGGTCAAACCGACTTGAAAGACCCGATCGCCGAGCGACGCCATGCCAGGCTCGCGCGCCAGGCTCACGATCGGCACACCATAGCGCTGGGCTACCACGGCTGCGCGCTTCGCTCGTTTCAGAAACGGACCGCAGATCACCAGGGTCGCTCCTTGGTTCAAAACCAGCTCACGCATTCCCGCTTCCGGCTCGGCTGAGCTCGCCACGACGACCTCAACGGAGGACTCACCCAAGCCAAAACGAAAGGCCTTCTCGAGCACGTCACCCCAGGCGCGATCGCTGGGCAAAAGTAGGCCGATACGCCGCGGTCGCGACTGGTTGAGCTGAGCCTGCATCGCCCGTAATTGGTCGAGCTTGCCGGCGAATTGCTCTGGGACGCGCGCAGGGAGCGCGCTGGGTAGACCGCTGTGCGCTTGAATCATCGCAAGCCGCAGTTGCGCCACCTGCTGCCCCTCGCTCGGCGGCTGCGCCGCCAAAAGCTCAAGCGTTGATGGGTCGGCTTGATCCAACGCATCGACCAGCGCCGTCAGGTCGCCCTCCATCAACGTGCGCCAGCGCTCATCGAGCTTGGCGGGTGGGCGAGGCGTCGGCGCATCCGAGGGCTTGACGACCAGCTCAACCGCTGGGGTCGTCGGGGCGCTCGGGTCGCTGGCGCGACCAGGCGCCGGATCAACCGAGACAGCCGGATCAGCTTGAGGTGCCCCATCCGGCGCCGATGAATTGAGAGGCACACTAGTGCAAGCGCTCAGGAATAAGCTAAACGCAACACCCCAGATCGACCGAAATGTTTGGTTGTCCATCTTTATCGCTTTCTTGGAGAGGCGCTAACATGCTCAAGCTAGCTGCGCCTACCCTGACTGCGTTCGCTCTTACAAGCGCCACAAGCTGCACACCTGCGCCGGCCCCAACCCCCACGCCGTCCGAGCCCATCGAGCGCGTTGAGCGGTTGCTGGACGAATCAGACAATGCGCTCAGGGTCGCCTTGCGAAAAAGCCTGACCGATTACTTCATCTACCGCGGTCGGCCCAGGGGCTTTGAGTACGACCTGTTGAGTCGCTTCGCCAAGACCTTGGACCGGCGCATCTCGGTGCGCGTGGTGACGGACGATGAGCAGCTCGAGTACCTCATCGAGCGTGGCGAGATCGATTTATGGGTGCCCGCTGAGCCTTGGGGGGGGCATCCGCGATGGAACGCCGGGCCGAGCTATGCGCACAGCGACTCGGTGTTGGTCAACTGGCGCCAAGGCACAACCCGGTCGGTCCATGTACGGGCAGGCTCAAGCCCCATACGCGACCTCATCGGCTGGTGCGCACCGCCCTGCAGACAACAGATCGTTGCAGCGAACACCGACTGGGCGCTGCTGCAATCGCTGGCGAAAACGTCACGCGATCAGGGGGTCGCCGTGGCGGTCAATCGACGCCACGCCGAGGCATTTATTGCCCTCGATGGTCGGTTCGTGATCACCCATGGGATGGGCACCTCCAAACCGGTGCGGTGGTGGTATCGCAGCGCCGATGCGCAGCTCAAACCAGCGCTCGAGACCTTCTTTCGGTCCGGCTTTCGGCCCAAGCTTCGGGCGGCGCTGCACGCCCGCTACTTCGCCTCACCTACGCAGATGCGCATGAGGGCGCGGCCGTGGGTGCGCACCGACCTGAGTAAGCGCATCACGCGCTGGGACCCGGACCTACGCGCAGCCCAATCACGCTACGGCATCGACTGGCGCCTGCTGGCTGCGGTGATGATGGTCGAGTCGGCTCAAGACCCGTTCGCCACCAGCCGAGTGGGCGCTCAAGGGCTGTTCCAATTCATGCCCGCCACGGCGCGGGCGATCGGTCTAGACGACCCGAGCGATCCGAAAGCCTCAAGCTATGCCGCTGCGCGCTATCTCAGGCGGCTCATGAGGCGTTTTCGGCGCGCCAAATCGCCTTATGATCAGCGCATGTTCGCGCTGGCCTCCTACAACGTAGGCCACGCTCACCTAGACGACGCGCGCATTCTCGCCCGGCAGCTAGGGCTCGATGATGAAGTGTGGGATCAGGGCGTCAGCCTGACCTTGCCTCTTTTAGCGCATCGGCAGTTCTCAAAGGACGCAAAACATGGAAGCTGTCAGGGGCTCGTCGCCACGCGCTACGCGGAGCATGTGAGCGACCTGTATGAACAATACAGCCAGATCTTACCCCAATCCTTGGTGGATCGAGATGGCGGACCGGAGAGGCCATGACCTGGCAGCCGAGCGAGGACCACGTGGCGCTGTTTGCGCCCAACAAGCAGCGCAGCGCAGCCTACACCCTTGAGCGGCGCAGTCTTCGAGCCGCCATGCTCGAATTCGCTCAAACGCTCGAGGGCGAGTGGGACTGCACCCCTGCGGAGCCCTGCCTCGCGAATCGTCGCCAAGTGAAGAATATGGTGCTGTTCTCACAAGCGACCCGCGCCGACGGTCAGCGCGCTCAGATCGACCTCAACAGCCCCTTCGCGCTCGACGTCCTGCCCTTTCACGAACACCTGAGCCGCTTCGTTCAGATTGATCAAAGCGGGCTCACGTGGGGGCTTATCCTCCACCGTAAGGCGAAGCTCGATGGGCGAAATGTCGTGGCCTTTCTCGAGGCCTTCGAAGGCCGAGAGGCGCTCAAAGAGCTGCTCGAGCCGCTGGCTGATGCGGTGGCCGGTCGCCAGATCCAAGAACCGCAAGCCGAAGGCGAGCGGGCTGATCAGGTCTTGCCCGAGGACTACGGCGCCGGCTGGTGCGTCTGGTGGCGAGCGAGCGTCTACTCAGAGGCCTTGCCTGACACCATCCGCGGTGACCTGGCTCGGCTCAGCGAGCTCTTCAAGGCGCTCAAGTGGACGCATGAGAATGATCTGTGCGGCGCGCTCGCCGAGCACAAAGCAGAGCGTAAAGAGTCGGCGAAGTCGCGGTTTCAAGAAGGCGACCGAGTACGGATCACGGCGGGCTTGTTCGCTGGGCGGATCGGCCGCGTCGAGAAACGCCATGAGAAGGGCGGCGTGAGCTTGGGTATCGGACCGATGACGATCCAGGTCGGCGATGACGAAATTGCGCCCTTATGAGGCGACCGGGAGGCTTGAACCGATGAGCGGGAGCAAACGTCGCAGCACAGCGACCAAAGCGTTCGGTACCGGCAAACGCGAAGGGCACGATGCGTCTGCTTTCTATGAACGTTTTCGAGCGCCCGTTCTCTCCAGCGACGAGACCATCAACCCTTCGCCCGTGCTGAACCAGATCCTGCACGCTGACGCGCGAGACATGAGCCAGCTGGCGGACAACTCGGTGGCGTTGGTGGTGACCTCTCCGCCCTATTTCGTCGGCAAGGAGTACGAGATGGCGCTGGGCGAAGGCGCCGTACCAGCGACCTATCTAGCCTATCTCAAGCTGCTACGTGACGTCTTTGCGGAGTGCGCGCGCGTCCTTGAGCCCGGCGGGCGCATCGCCGTCAACATCGCAAATCTGGGGCGTAAGCCCTATCGAAGCTTGAGCGCGGACGTGACGCGCATCCTACAAGATGAGCTCAAGCTCTTGCTGCGAGGCGAGGTGCTCTGGAGAAAGGCTGCCGGGGCTTCAGGTTCCTGCGCATGGGGCTCGTTTCAAAGCGCTGCGAACCCGGTCCTAAGGGACACCACCGAGCGGGTCGTCATCGCCTCAAAAGGGCGATTTGACAGGGCGCTTAGCCGGAAAAAACGAGCCAAGCGTGGGCTGCCGCACCACAACACGATCTCCAAAGAAGAGTTCATGGCGGCGACTTTAGACGTCTGGGATATCAACCCCGAAAGCGCAAAGCGTGTGGGTCACCCTGCGCCCTTTCCGGTCGCCTTGCCCAAGCGCCTCATCGAGCTCTACACGTACCAAGACGACGTGGTCCTTGACCCCTTCTTTGGCGCCGGATCAACCGGTGTGGCGGCGGTCGAGACCGGTCGCAACTACCTCGGTTTTGAGCTCGAAGCGCAGTACATCACCTTAGCTCAGCGGCGCCTTGACGCCGCAGCTCAAGGGGCGCCGAGCCGGAACTGAATGGCTCGCTCACTGAGCGCTTGCCAGCTGGCGTACCAGGTATCCAGATAGCTGAAGTTGTCGAAGTCAAACCGCGGGTTGGCGACTGCGGTGATCTGCGCATAATACAATCCGCTTTGACCGAGCCCTGCCTCATCGTCCGGCAGCACCGGCAGACGCAGCTTGGTCTGACCGCCACGCACCATCAGCTCCCAGCTGTTTCCGCGTGTATCAGCGATATCAATGAGCACGTAGGCGGGCTGAACAGGTCCGTTCGCAAACTTCCAGCGCAAGGTCCGATCCACCAAGACGCCACCGTCTTGGCGCGGCGCGATCATCTCGGCGATCGGGAGCAGCGGCCCCAGCGTGATCCCCCCCTCAAGCCGACCGCTGCCGCGGGTCCGTATCGTCGACGACGGTGAGGCTCCGCCCTGACCGCTCACCAGCCCCCCGCTGATGTAGAGCATGTCCGCCGGCACGCGCGGCAACCCGCGCAGCAGCAAGAAGGACGAGCGCGCCATCTCGTCGGCGAGCGGAAAATAGCCCTCACCGCCGAAGTCCAGCGACACCCGTACCCGCATCCTATCGGCGCCCGCTAGCGACGGCAGGGGCTGCCTTCGGTCTCCAAGACTCACCCCAAAAGTGGCGTCCATCGGATAGTTCAGCACGATATCTTGGTCGACGAGTCGCTCGCCCGCTGGGCCGCTCACCTGGCGCCTAAACCCGAGTTGCGTCAGCTCGATCACTTCTTGGGTTCGGCTGTCGTGGATGCCAGCGACCGCGACCAGTGTGTAGCGACCGGACGCGAGGACCAGCTGGTATTCGCCGCCGTCCTCGAAGACGAAATCGCGTCCGTTCACCCACCTGCCGCCACCCGTCGGCGAGCTCTGTGTTAGGTGAACCTGCGCAAAAGCTCGCTGATTTGGACCCAGACGACCGGGATCAAAGAGCGCCTTATCAAAGCCAAGGATGCGCCCTGAGACGATCATCGGCTCCGGCGCAGGCGGCGGCGTACCGCCCCCCTCTCCTTCGCTCGGAGGCGGCATACAGCCGAGCCAAAAGGTGACGTCAGCCGAGTCGACATCGACCAAGCTGCGCGCTCGATCGCAGCCCTCTTTGTACACCGTCACTGTCTGCGGCCCGAACAAGCTCGGACCGCTCAAGGTCGCCTGACCGCGCGCATCGGTCACCGCCGTCATCCGGTCCTCGCTGTTGCTCCCGCCGACCACCACCTGCGCCCCCTCGATCGGCGCAAGACGCCCCCAGGAGTTGAGCACCGTCACGTTCATCGACCCCTGCGGCGTTCCGCCGCGGCTTCCTCCATAGCGAAAGCCTGGGTCATAGTAGGTAAACGCGCCCGCACCAAGCACTTGCTCTTGGGCGATGTTCAGGCGAAGGTCGACGGCGCCAAGGCTTTGACCCGGTGGCGTCACGGCGCGCAGAAGGCTATCGGAGAGCACGCGCACCTCCGGCATCACCTGACCACCGAGAGTGACCGAGAGCCCCGCGCGCGCAAAGCCCTGACCCACGACATACACTTCGGTACCGCCAGCGATCGCGCCACGCACCGGGCTGATCCCCACAAACCCAAGCTCCGCCTCGAACAGGTAGCCGCGATGGCGATTCACGATGCGGTCGTCGCAGCGCACCCGGACGTGAGCGCGTCCGCCGCGGTGCGGGCGCGTCCGCAGCCTGATTTGCTGCGCTGAGGTCTCGAGGATCTCTTGATCAACGCCATCAAACTGAACGACCGGATCAGCACAAAAACCAAGCCCAAACAGCGTGACGGTCGTGCCGCCCAAGGCTGACCCAGACGCTGGCTCCAAGCCGCGCAGCATGAGCTCATCACGGTAATGATAAGCGCCTTCGAGCGCGCCCGCCCCCTCAACCGAGACGTCAACACGCCCAGGGCGCTCACGCATCGGCACGACCAGCTCAATACCCTCCTCGGTCTCAGCCGCAGCGACGAGCACCTGACCGTCCCAAACCAGCTCTCGACCAGCCAGGCCGCGCCCGACCAAAAGCGCCGTTCCACCGCCGATCAGTGGTCCATGGTCCGGTCGAACAGCGAGCAGCGCCGGAGCGCCCTCATCCGCCATCACCACCAGACCCGGCCGCGCCTGCGCCACACCGCCCGGGCAGCTCACCTCGACCGGATAGGCCCCTTCAGCCTGCTGCGTCGTGAGCGAGCAGGTCAGCGCGCCAGGTGAAACCTGGACGGCACGACAGGCTTGCGCCCCGACCCGCACCGTCGCCTCCGGGCACAGACCATACCCTGTGATCTCGAGCGCAGTCGCTTGACCCGGCCGAGCTCGCTGAGGCTCGATCCGCTCGATGTAGGGACGCGCAAGGTACTGAAACCCGGCTCGCCAGAACACCTGCGCAAACGCATCGGCGATGCGCACATCCACGGCGCCAGGCGCTGCGCCGGCTGGGAGTTTTCCGACGAGATCACCCGCTTCCATCCGGACCTCAAGAAGTGGTTGCCCACCGATCAACACGACGGTCTCAGCGGACAGCCCCTCACCCTCTAAGCGGACGACCCCTCCACCTTCAAGAGGGCCTTCAGAGGGGATCAGCCGACGTGGCTGAAGCGGCTGAAACACTGTAAACGCGGCCTCAAGCTCAGCCGTCCCGAAGGCGTTCTGCACCCTCAAGTCGGCGACGCCAGGCTCGAGCGCAGGTGTAAAGAACGTGAGCGCCCGCGACGAGACCACCAGGACATCGCGTACCGGCTGACCGCCGAGCTCGACCACCGTATCCGGTAGAAAGCCCTCGCCGCGCAGTTGCACGCGCGTGCCGCCGGTCGCCGGCCCAACGTTGGGGGTCAACCCGATCAGACTGAGCTCACCGAAGCCGACGTCTCGCGGCCCCGCGTCGGGCACAGGCGGAGGCTGCGGCGCAACCGTCCGGCCGGCGTCAAAGGGGGCGATCACCGCGCCGGCATCTTGAACCGGCTGGTCTGGCATCTCGGGCAGGCAGGCTGCCGTCAGGACTAGAACCCATGTCGAGCGTCGCATACATCCTCGCGACGTGAGCGTACCATGCGCGCGCGCTCCGCGCAGCGGCCGGCGCATCAATTTATCGACTCGATACGATAACTAACCGAGCCTAAGCGACCCTTTGCCGAGCAACTCCTCGACACCGTCCATCAGCTCAAAGTCGCAGGCGACGCTCAGCTTGCGCGCCGCGAGCAGACGCAACCGGCTGTGGTCACCGACGACGCGAAACTCCGGCGGGAGCCCTCCAGGAAACCGACCGCAAAGGGTTCGAAGGCCTTCGATGTCCGTGGGTGTATGACGCGTGAGGTCGAGGTGAACCACGAGCGGGACGCGCTGCTGCTCAAAAACCTCAAATGCACGGTGCACTTGGTTGGCGCGCAAGCCCACCTCGAGCTGCTCTTCGCCCTCGTCGCCGCCCGACTTACGGGCCATAAGGTTGCCGGAAAAGACGAGCGGTTCATCGGATTTGATCAGCTCCTCAAACTGGCTAAAAATCTCGGGCTCGAGGCGGACCTCGACCTGCCCAGAGGTGTCCTCAACCGTCAAAAACGCACGCCGTGGGATCACGGTGTCTTCCTTGGGACCGCCGCTGTACGTTGCGATGTTCTTAATGTCCCGGCCGACGATGACCCCACCGATGGTTGCGGTCTTGCGCTTGTTTCCCCACCCCTTCTCGGGCTCCCAGAGCTCGGCGAGGCGTCCGCAGGCGCAGGTCGTTAAGCTCCGGAATGCGCGCGTGTACAGCGCCGTGGGATGCCCAGACAGGAAGAACCCGAGCACAGCCCGCTCACGCGCCAATCGGAGCCGGTCAGGCCACTCAATCTGGGTCTCGATCAAGCACTCACTTGGGTCTGAAGCCGTCCCACCATCCAGCGTCCCCATCTCGAAAAAGCTGAACTGACCCGCTTCACGATCCGAGCAGGTGTTGCCTGCGCGCTGATAGACCATGTCGAGGCTACTGATCAGGCGTCGCCTCGACGCGCCGCAAAAGTCGAGCGCGCCGGCGTCGATCAAGAGCTCGACCGCCTTGCGCGGCAGCTCTCGTGGACCGCAGCGCTCGACCAGTTCAAGCAAGCCAACAAACGGCTTATCGGCGCTTTGCTCGGCGAACAAACGGGTCAATACGGCGTCGCCGACCCCCTTGACCGCGCACAGACCAAATCGGATCGCCTGCTGCCCCTCCGGTCGAAAGCCGTAGGCGGAAGCGTTGACGCACGGGGGCAAGATGGTGATGCCTTTATCCCCCGCTTCTCGGAGGTACTTGGTCACCGTCTCGGTGCTGTTGCGATGCACGGTCACCTGAGCGCAGTAAAAAGCCACTGGATGGAACCGCTTGAGATAGGCGGTCTGGTAGGCGATCTTCGCATAAGCGGCAGCGTGGCTCTTGTTAAAGCCGTAGCCAGCGAACTTCTCCATCACGTCGAAGATCTTTTCGGCTTTCGCTTTCGGGAGGTTGTGAAGCTCGTCAGCGCCCTTCGTAAAAATCAGCCGCTGCTTCTCCATCTCCTCGCGCTTCTTCTTGCCCATCGCACGCCGCAAAATATCGGCGCTCCCAAGAGTATAACCGCCCATAATTTGCGCTGCTTGCATCACCTGCTCTTGGTACACCATATGCCCATAAGTGGGCTTGAGAACCTCTGCGAGGGCTGGGTGCGGATACTCGATGGCGAGCTGCCCGTGCTTGCGTTTGATGTAGTCTGGGATCTGATCCATCGGACCGGGTCGATAGAGCGCAACGGCGGCGACGATGTCTTCAAAGCAGTCAGGCTTGAGCTCGACCAACATCGACTTCATGCCGTCCGACTCGAGCTGGAAAATACCGTTCGTGTCCCCTGAAGAGATCAGCTGGTAGGGCTCGACGTGGTCGAGCGGGACGAGGTCGACGTCGAGCTTGGGCAAGGGCTCCTTCGGGTCGCACCCTCGCAGATGCGGGAAGCGCTTGATCAGCTGCGCCCGCTGCGCTTCATCGCCTGAATTGGCTCGCTCGACCTCCTCGTTGACCAGGTCCTCTGCGTAGGTGATGATGTCCAGGTTTTTGAGCCCGAGGAAGTCGAACTTGACCAAGCCGACGTCCTCAACGCCCTCCATGTTGAACTGAGCCGCCTGGCCCCCGCTCGAGGTTGAAAAAACCGGCGTGTATTCGGTGAGGACGTCGCGCCCGATCAGCACCCCGCCTGCGTGCGTACCGGCTTGGCGATAGAGCCCCTCAAGCCGCGTCGAAATATCGAACACTTTCTTGAGCTTACCGCCCGCTTTGAGCTGCTCGAGCAGCTCGCTCGAGACCTCAAAAAGGCCCCATGACTTCCTTGCGTCCGCGACCTTGTTCGCATCCCCGACAAGCCGCCCATCGACGATCGAGACGCCGTCGACGTCACGCATTTTCGGGGTCAACGTCACCGGTAACCCCTCATGAAACGCGGGAATATTACGGGTCATCTCGTTGATCTGCGCAAAGGGCATATCGAGCACCGAGGCGACATCTTTGATCACCGACTTGCCGCCAAGGCGCGCAAAGGTCGCAATCTGACCGACCCGATCAGCGCCGTACTTTTCGGTGACGTACTGGATCACCTCGCCGCGTCGCTCCTGGCAGAAGTCGACGTCGAAGTCGGGCATCGAGACGCGCTCTGGGTTGAGGAAGCGCTCAAATAGGAGGTCATACGGCAGCGGGTCGAGGTCGGTGATGCGCAGCGCCCATGCGACCAGGGAGCCAGCCCCTGAACCCCGCCCCGGGCCGACTCGAATCGAGTGGTCTTTCGCCCAGTTGATAAAATCCTGAACGATTAAGAAGTAGCCTGGAAAGCCCATGGAATTGATGATCGCAAGCTCGTGGTCGAGGCGATCAAAATACACAGCCTTGTCATAGGCGTAGGCGCCTGTCTCCTCGAGCTCAGCGAACCGCTTCTCGAGGCCTTCGAGCGAGCTGTGGCGCAGCTCCTCCTCCTCGTTACGACCGTCGGCGCAGGGAAACGGCGGCAGGTAATTGACGCCGAGCTCCATCGACACCGAACAACGCTGCGCGATCTGCCCGCTGGCTTCGAGGAGCTCGGGGTGATCGGCAAACCAACCACGGCGCATCGAGTCATCATCTTTGAGGTACCGCCCGCTCACCTCAGGGCCATCAAACTTGTCGATGGTGGTCCGGTACTGGATGCACATCAAATAGCGATGCGCCTCCGCGTCATCTTGGTCCAGGTAATGACAATTGTTCGTCGCCACCCCCGGTAGACCAAGCTCGTTGACGAGTGAGAGCAAAAACTCATTGTAGGCTGGCTCCTCGGGGAGCCCTGTGTCCTGAAACTCGAGATAGAAGTCACCGGGATCAAAGAGCGCAGCGAGCTTCTGAGCTGCGGCAGCAGCTTGCGCGCCAAAGCGCTTTGAAGAGGGGCGCCGCTTCGACCGCGGCCCGTGCCAGCCATGCCAGGTGCGCGAGATGATCCCCCCCAAACCACCGGACAGCACGATCAGACCCTCGGCGTGCTCTTTGAGCGTCGCCCAGTCGATCCGCGGCACGTAATAGTAGCCCTGAAGGGAGGCTTTGGAGACGAGCTCTTTGAGGTTGCGCCAGCCCGTATCGTTACGCGCCAGCACGGTCAGCGCATAGGTGTCATGGCGGGTCGAGCGATCATCGATCGCCACACCCTCCGGAAGCAGCTGAAGCTCACTCCCTAAGATCGGGTTAACACCCGATTTTTTCGCTCGCTTATAGAACTCGTAGGCGCCGTGTAGGTTCCCTTTATCGGTGACCGCAACGGCGTCCATCCCGAGCGCCTTAACCCGGTCACACAGCTGCTCGAGCGGGAGCGCCCCCTCAAGAAACGAGAAGCCTGTTTTGACGTTGAGGTGGACAAAACTCATGAGGTGGCGGTGAGCGCCGAGGCGACCTGATTTCGACCGCCCTCTTTAGCGACGTAGAGGTAGGCGTCAGCTTCGTTGATCATCTCTTCGGGGTTGGAGAAATTCATCCCTCGCAACGCCGCGACGCCGAGCGATACCGTCACGCGCAGGACGTGCTCACCGCTCGCGATCACCTGCGCCTCGATCGTCCGCCGGACGCGGTCAGCGAACAGCTGCCCTTGATCGAGCGTCAGCCCGCGCAAAATACAGACGAACTCTTCGCCGCCATAACGGCAGACCACGTCCTCGTTGCGGACCAGCTCCATGACCACCCGCCCGATGCGCTGGAGGACGGCGTCGCCCGCCGCGTGGCCGTAGGTATCGTTCACCTGCTTGAAGTGATCGACGTCGAACATCACCACGGAGAGCGGCTGACCGTGTCGCTGCGCGAAGCTGAATTCCTCTCGAAGACGCTCGAAGCAATAGCGACGGTTGAACATCCCTGTGAGCTGATCGCGCGTCGCCTTTTGATACATCTCTGCCTTGAGCTTGATCTCCATGGCATCGTGCAGCTCAAACTTGAGCAAAGTGGTCGTCCCGAGCGCGACGCGGTCGTCGTCTTCGAGCACGCGCTCGGCGACCCGCTCGCCGTTGACAAAAGTTCCGTTGGTGCTGCCCAAATCGCGCAACTGCAACGCGCCGTCGTCGAGCCGAACGAGCTCAGCGTGGCGCCTGCTGACGCCGTCGTCATCGAGCCGGATCTCGGCGCGCTCGCCGCGTCCAAGGACGGTGGTCGCACCGCCGATCTGAAAGGTCGCGCCGCGCCGTCGCCCCCGCAAAACGCTCAAGACCGCGCTGCGCTCCCCCGGTTTTCCAACGAGGTCATCGATGCGGAACTCCGCCGTCGAGAGGATGCGTGTCTCGTCGCTGTAATCGTCGCTCATACCGATCCGCTATCCGATTTCTGACTCAGCGCCGCTAGGTTGCTTCGATGTCGCCAAACGATCAAGACACAGATCACCGACAATGTCACCTGAACCGCAAGGCGACCAGAGAACGCCGGGCTAACCCACGCCACCGCCACGCAGACGCCGGTGCCGGCGAGGCTACCGATCGCGCTGGTACGAAAGAGCGCTAGAACCGCTGCATAGGTGGCGAGTCCGACCCCACCAAGCCAGGGCTCGAATGCGAAGATAACCCCTAGGCTGGTCGCCACCCCCTTCCCGCCATGCCACCCCAAAAAGGGCGTGTAGCAGTGGCCGAGAACAGCCGCCAGACCGGCCGCAGCGACCCAATGGTCTGTGGCGCCGAGCTGGTGAAGAATAAATGGAGCGACAAAACCCTTAAGCGCATCGAGGAGAAGAATCAGCACGCCAAAGCCTGCGCCGCCCGCTCGAGCGGCGTTCGTGGCGCCAATGTTGCCCGAACCCATCGCTTTGAGATCGACGCCGAGCATGGATTTCGCCAGGATGAGACCAAAGGGGATCGAACCGAGCAGAGCGGACAAGACGGTCAGTGCGAGAGGAAGCGGTTCCAAAGTAGACCTCTTTCGCTTAAGCGCTCAGGGGTTCACAGAGCAGACACCGAGGAGCTGGATTTCGCGTATGCGCACACTTTGGCTACTGACCGGGCTGGCCGTCGTCCAGTCCTGCTCGTCGACAAAAGTCAGCTCGGAGCCGCAACCGAGTCACTATCGCCTGTTCATCCTCACGCAACTTCAAGGCGAGCTCGAGCCCTGCGGCTGCAGCCTCGAACCGCTCGGTGGGCTGGCCCGGCTCGCCACCTACCTCGACCAACACAAAGACCCAGCGCAAACCCCTGTCTTGATCGCCCATGGCGACCTGATCAGCCCCGGTAAGTTCAGCGTAGGCTCGGTCCCTCAGATCAGGAAGGCGGGTGAGTTTTTGCAGCGACAACTGCTCGGTCTCGGCCTGGTCATATCAGGCTTTGGAGAGGACGACGAGGCGCTTGAGCGCGACGCGAAGGCGCTGCGCACGGTGACCGAGACGCCCTGGCTCGAGCGCGACGCGCTGCGCACCGCTCAAGGGATCCAATTCGTTCGCGGTCGCATCACCCAAAAGCTCGACCCGAAAAGACCGGTGGTCATGCTCTTTGACGGCGACCTCAAGGAGGCCAAGGCGCAGGCTGCTGCGCTCCAAGCAGCTGGAGTCGACCTCGTGATCCCGTCCAAGCCCCACGAAGAGCCGGCGATCAGCGAGCTCGCGGAAGGACTCTATGCGCTAGTAGGAGGCGAGCGGGGTCAGAAGCTGCTCGACGTCACCCTGACCTGGCGAGGCGGTTCGTTGATCCGCCTTGAAGGCGCTGGCGAGCGGCAAGCTGCGCTCGACGCGATGCAGGCTCGAATCGAGGGGCTGGTCAAGCAGCGCGACCGCGCCAAAGTACGCCAAAAACCACCTGCGCTGCTCGCTGCGCGGACCGCGCAGGTAGAACGGGCGAAGGCGCAGCGCAAACGCCTGCTCGAGACGCCTCTGCCCAAGCCTCCTGAACAGGGCAGCTCGCTGTCGGGTCAGCGCGTCCCGCTCGATTCAAGCATCGCTCAAAACGAGACGATGAACCAAGCGATCCAATCACACCACCGGGCGATCAGCACCTTGAACAAGCAGCTCGAGAGCACGCGTCAGTGTCCTCAAACCGACGCCCCAGACCAAGCGCAGTATGTAGGCAGCGTCGCCTGTCAGGGTTGTCACCAAGAAGCCTATGCCTTGTGGAAGAAGACCCCACACGCCAAAGCCTGGGCGACGCTCGAGCAGAAAGGGCGCACCTACGACTACACCTGCGTGGGGTGCCACAGCGCAGGCTTTGAGCAGCCAGGCGGGTTCTGCCGCGTGAGCGAAGCCGGAGCGCGCGTCAACGTGGGCTGTGAGAGCTGCCACGGGCCAGGCTCACTGCACATCGCTCAAGCAGGCAAGGGGCCGATCAAGCGCAAGGTGTCAGCCGAGGACTGCACCCAGTGCCATCATCCTCCTCACACCAACACCTTTGTCTATGAAGACCGGCTCCAGCGCGTCCTCGGGCCAGGCCATCAGGCGGCGCCATGATCGCCGCCACCTGGATCGTGCTCGGCGCTGTCGCAGGGGTCGATGAGATGGTCTCGATGCGCGCCATGGAGCGCGCCTTCTTCGCCGACGAGGCGCGCCGCAGCGTCGCCCAGAGCCAGCCGGTGCGCGGTTGGAAGCTCAAAAGGGCGATCGGGCGCGGGGCGCACTGGCCGGTCCAGGCGCTCTCGAGCCACTCATCAGGGACACCGCCGGCGCTCGATATCCCCTGGACCACGAACCCGCGTGTCGAGGCATACATTCGCTTCTTCACGGGGCGAGGCCGGCGCACCTTTCAGCATTGGCTCGATCGCTCAGCGGTCTTCATCCCAAAGCTTCGCCCCATCCTTGAGGAGGTCGGCGCGCCGCGGGACTTGGTCTATCTGGCAATGATCGAGTCGGGTTTTCGCGCACGCGCTCGCTCCCGAGCAGGCGCTCAAGGGGTCTGGCAGTTCATCCCTGCGACCGCCCGCTCCTTTGGGCTCAAAACCGGTCATTTTGTCGATGAGCGAGCCGACCTTGACCAAGCCACCCGGGCGGCGGCGCGGTACCTCTTGGCGCTTCATGATCGCTTCGATGACTGGTACCTCGCGTGGGCAGCTTACAACGCCGGCCCCGGGCGCGTGCGGCGAGCGCAGACACGCACCGGAGAGCGTGACTTTTGGGCCATCTCCTCCGAGCTACCGACCGAGACGCGCAACTACGTGCCCAAGCTGCTCGCCGCCGCCACCCTGGCGCAGAGACCGGAACATTATGGCTTTCGACCGCCGAGCCCAGACGAGGTCATCGAGACGCGGCTGATGCCGATCGAGCGTCCCCTCTCGCTCGAAAAGATAGCCCAAGTCTGCGGCATCGATGGCGCCACGCTCTGGCAGCTCAACCCAACGCTCAAGCAAGGCATCACACCCCCCAAACACCTGTACGGCAAGGCCTTCAATCTGCGACTACCCAAGGCGACACCCGAGACCTGCGCCGATGAGCTCGCCAAGCTCCCTGTTGAAGACAACCGCTTCATCCAGACCTATCGGATCCGGCGAGGCGATACCTTGTCGGGGATTGCGAAGCGCTGGGGCGCTAAGGTTCTTGAGATCGCACGCGCCAACAACATCACCACGCGCACCACCCTTCGCCTGGGTCAAAAGCTGATCATCCCGATCCCGGCTCACAAAAGGCGTTAGACATGGCGCTGCTCTCGATCGATCGAGCGCTCGAGCTGTTGCTCGAGCAGGTCAGCCCCAAAGAAGATGAGTCGGTCGCGGTCTCTCGCTCGCTAGGACGCATCCTCTCCGCGGGCGTGCACGCGCCAGGCGCTTACCCGCATGAGGCGAACTCAGCGATGGACGGCTACGCCCTTGCGGCGGGAGCTGGGCCCTGGTCGGTGGTGGGCGAAGCAGCCGCTGGAAAGCTCTTCGATCGAGCGGTCCGTGAGCATCAAGCGGTCCGGATCTTTACAGGCGGTGTGCTGCCTGAGGGGACCGACAGCGTCCTGATCCAAGAAAATGCCCACCGTCAGGGCGAGCAGCTCTCATCGATCGCGCCCCTCATCAAAGGACAGCACGTCCGCGCCGCCGGCTCAGACCTGCGCGCAGGCGACCTGCTCACGGCAGCGGGAGAGCCGCTCACACCGAGTGATCTTGCGGCGCTGGGCGGGCTAGGGATCGAGACCGTCCGCTGCCATCGAGCGCCGCGCGTGGCGATCATCTCGACCGGCGACGAGGTGATCCCGCTCGGGCGATCGCGCCAGGCCGGGCAGGTCTATAATGGCAACGCGCTCTTCCTTGAGCAGGCGGCGCAACAGGCGGGGGGGGCGATCATCGAATCGCTTCACCTAAGCGATCATCGCGCCGACGTCGACAGGGCGCTTGATCGCATCACCCAGCAGGCTGATCTCGTGTTGCTGTCGGGCGGTGTCAGCGTCGGCGATCATGACCATGTCGGCGCAGCGCTTCGAGCGCGCGCCGACGCGTTGATGTTTTACAAGGTCAGGATGAAGCCGGGCAAACCCGTCATTGCCGCTCAATGTGGGGGATGTGTTGTGCTCGGCCTGCCCGGCAACCCAGCCTCGACGATGGTCAGCTTTGAGTTGTTTGCGCGCCCGGTGATCCGGGCCATGCAGGGGGCTCGCCGCCTTCACCGCAGCCTCTACAGCGCCCCGTGCCAGGCCCCTTTGCCCGGTGGGCGGCAGCGGCATGAGCTCCTACGCGCTCAGCTCAGACATGGTCGCCTCAACGTCCACGCTCGCCAAGGGTCAGGTGACCTCAGCTCGCTGCTCGGCGTGAACGCGCTCGTGGCTCGCCCAGCGCATTGCGACGCGCTGCCAGCGGGCGCGCCAGCGCTCTACCTTGCGCTGTTTGGCCCCGACGCCACCCAACCGCCGGAGGCGCAATGGGAAAAGATCGCTTAGTCGGCGTGGTCCTATGCGGCGGTTTGTCGACACGCTACGGCGAGGACAAAGCGCTTGCGCCCTTCGAAGGGCTCCCCTTGGTCGACCGAGCGATCGCTCAACTCAAGCAGGTCACCGATCGAGTCGTCTTGCTCGCAGGGCGCTCACCTCATCGATTCTGGTCGCGCGTAGGGCACGGCGTGGAGGTCAGCAGCGATCCTGGACAGGGTCCCGCAGAGGCGCTTCGCTACTGGCTCTGTGATCACAGCGTGCGCGCGCTGGTGATCGCTGTGGATATGCCGCGCCTGACCTCGAGCGATCTTCAAGTCTTCATCGAGGCAGCGCCGAGCGGCGCCGCGGTACTCGGTGACTCGCTGGCCACGCTCCCCTGCCTGATCGACGCCCAATTCCTCACAACCTCAGCGCCCTCGCTCAAGGCTTGCCTCCAGGAGCTCAAGGCGCGCCGCATCGACCCGGCGGGGTTGCAGATCCCGAACGATCACCTGCTCAACATCAATCACCCGTCCGATGGTGCGGAATAAAGACGCCAGTTCAACGATTGATGCACGGCGCGGGCTCTGATAGCGAGTGCCCCGCAAACGTTGCGATGTGGAGTCATCATGTATCGATCTTTCGTCCTTGCGATCGCCCTGGTCAGCGCCTGTCAGCCGCAACCGGCGGCGACGCCCCCCGCACCGAGTGGTGGTGCAGACCTCTTTGCGAGCCAAGGCGACGAGGGCACGACCCTCGCAACCATCGGGGACCAGCGGCTCACCGTTGAAGCGATGGAGAAAAAGATCAACGCCATGACCCCGTTCGTGCGCGCTCGCTACCAGAGCAAAGAGCGGCGCAAAGAGTACATCGAGCACCTGATGGACAAAGCGCTTCTAGCGCAAGAAGCGATCCGGTTGAACCTGCACAAAGACGAGAAGGTGATCGACACGCTGCAGAGCGCGCTGGCGCAAGAGTTGAGCCGTCGAACGGTCGAAGAGCGGACCAACTTCGACGCCATCGACGAAGCCCAGGCGAAGAAGTACTACGATGAGCACTACGACGACTACCACAAGCCCGGCGCCGTCCGCGTCAGCCACATCTACAAGAAATTCTTGGGCAAGAAAGAGTTCGCAAAGAAGGCGCTTGAGCAGGTTGAGGCCGACCTTAAAGCGGGCATCAAGAAAGACCGCGGCCTGTTCCGTAAAAAAGCGGCTGAGGCGAGCGACGACGACAGCACCAAAGCCATCGGCGGTGACCTGCGCTACCTCACCGAGCCCCAGCTCCAGGAACGCTTCGGCGACGCCATCGCCAAGACCATCTGGAATCTCCCGAAAATCAACACGATGACGACTGTACTTGAGGGCAAAGAGGGCTGGCATCTGTTCCGCTTGACCGGTCGGCGCCACGCCCACTCTCAGGAGTTCAAGGACGTCAAGGAACAGATCCGGCACCGCATTTACCGCAAGCAGCGCCGCGACACGATGAAGACGTACCTTGAAGAGCTGCGCGCCAAAACGACGTACTCGCTCGACGACGCCGCCCTTGAGTCCATCAAGATCGCCAAGCCGGCGACGCCCAAAAGCGTCCCACCCGCAACCCCTGGGGCCGGTCATTTCGGACACAAGCATGGCGGCGGACACGGGCACGGGCACGGGCACGGACACGGCAAAAAGAAGACCCTGACCATCACCCCGGGTAAAGGCGTCAACCAGCCCAACAAGTAAACGATGCGGCTGCTCGTCACCAGCCTCGCTGCGCTGGGGGCTTGTCAACCCGAGCCGCCTGCCCAAGCGCCTGAAATCGTCGCCTTCGTCGACGCGCTCCCCATCCGCGGCGAAGCGCTGATGCTGCGGGCGCTTCGACAGTATGCTGTGCTGGATCCGCAGGACTGGGGGGCGGTCCTTGAGCGCTTACTCGAGGACGAGATCGAGCTTCAGCTTTTAGCGCAAGAGGCGCGAAGGCAGAACATCAAACTGACGCCCGACGCGATCGAGCGCGCCGTGGCTGCGCTGCAACGGCGCTACCCAAGGCACCGTTTTCGCCGGGCGCTCGATCAGTTGGCGCTGCGCCCTGTAGACTTGCAAGAGCGGGCTGAGCTGCGGCTCTTAGCGCAAGCCCTCCTCAAACAAGCCGCCGACGCTCAGCCCGTCACCGAGCAAGCGATCGCCGCTTGGATTGCGAAACATCCAACCGAGGAGAAGGTCATCGTTCGCCACCTGCTCACTGCGAGCGAGAGCGACGCGAACAAGGCGCTCTCCTTGCTTAAGAAGAAGCGGTTCTCGTTTGCCGACCTCGTCCGCCGCTTCAGCACGGCTCCCGAAGCACAACAAGGCGGGCTCCTCCCCCCCTATGCGCGCGGTGAGCTCCCGTCGGTGTTCGACCAAGCCTTCAGCCTCAAACCGGGGGAGGTCAGTCAACCTCTGCGCAGCGAACACGGCTGGCATGTCCTCAAGCTCGAGCGACTTCAAGCGCAGGGGCGATCGAGCGAAGACCGCGCCCGGCGGGCTATCCTGCGCACGCGTGAAGGCGCGCTTCAGGGCCAGCTTATTGCACGCTTGCGCAGCGCATCAAAGATCCGCAAGGTGCCCGGGGCGCTCGCAAGTTGGAGCGCTCGGCTCACAGACGCAGCGGAGGCGCCGAAATGATCCACGTGCTGGCGCTCTCGGTCGGACTTGCGGGTCTCTTGAGCGGTCCGGAGCTGGTCGATCGCGTGGTCGCCGTGGTCGACGGTCAGCCCATTCTTTTGTCCGAGCTAGGCAACGCATCGGATACGCAAGCGGCGGTGGAGGCGCTGATCGAGCGGCGACTGCTCCAAGCCGAGGCTCGTCGGCGCGGGATCGAGGTCACAGAGCAGGCGCTGAGCGAAGCCATCGAGCAGATCCAGACGCGCAACCAGATCCCGGATCGAGCGACCCTCATGCGCGCCGTCGAGGCGAGCGGTCGCACCTGGAAGGATTACCGCCGCGAGCTGAAGGAACAGCTGATCCAGCGGCAGCTAGTCGGCGCCATTATGGCGCGTGGGACGCAGGTGACCGACCGAGAGCTGAAGCAGGCGCTCAAGCGGCAGCCCGAGCTCATCGAGCAGCGTCGCTTGAGCCATATCCTGCTGCAGCTCGACCCCTCCGCCAAAGACTGGGAGGTCATCGACGCCACGCAGCGCGCACGGGCGCTGCTCGAGCGCCACCAACAAGGTGAGCGCTTCGAGGCGCTGGCGCGCGAGAACAGCGAAGACCCCAGCGCCGGTCAAGGCGGTGATCTCGGCTGGATCGGGCTCGGCTTGACCGACGCGGCCTTCGAGAAGGCGGCGTTCGCTGCGGCTCAAGGGGCGGTGGTCGGACCGGTCCGCTCAGCGTTTGGGGTCCACCTCATCCAGGTCGTGGCGATTCGCCGCTCGATCGAGAGCGACGAGCAGCGCGAGCAGCTGCGCAATCAGCTCCGACAGAAAAACGCGCGCGACGCGCTCGGCGAGACCTTGCGGCAGGCGCGCAAAAGAGCGCTGGTCAAGCTGCTCCCTTAGATGGCTCGGCTCATCGTCAGCTGCGGCGACCCCTCGGGGATTGGTCCGGCGATGGCGGTCGAGGTCTTGAACGCGCCGCAAGCGGCCTCGTGGGATGTCGCGCTGACTGGGCCCCCTGATTTGTGGCGCGCAAGCGGACTGCGGCTGTCGGGTCGGCGGCACCTGATCGGGCGGCAACGCGGTGAGACTCGTCGAGGCGCGCCCTGCCCCGCAGGCGCTCGCATCCAGACAGACGCTCTGCTGCAAGCGCTTGAGGTGATGGATGACCGAGGCGCCGATGCGCTCGTGACCCTACCGGTCAACAAGGCGCAGCTCCAGGCAGCGGGCGCGCCCTACGCCGGACACACCGAGTGGTTTCGGGCGCGTTATCCAAGCGCCGAGCTGGTGATGACTTTTCGCTCAGGCGAACGTTGGGTTGCGCTCGCCACGGACCACATCGCCTTGACGAAGGTGAGCGAGCGGCTGACGACTGAGCGCATCGTCGCCAGCGCGCACGCGCTGCACCGCGCCAGCAGCAAGCCGGTCGCGATCTGTGGCCTCAACCCGCACGCCGGTGAGCAGGGGATGCTCGGTACCGAGGAGCTCGGCTGGGAGCACGCGCTGGACCAACTCCGCAAGCTCGGCGTGCCCTATCGTGGCTTCTTACCGGCCGATGGACTCTTTGCGCGCTGGCGCTGCGATGAGGCGATCCTGGCGCTCTACCACGACCAAGGGCTGGCTCCCTTCAAGGCGCTGACAGCGAACCGAGCCTGCCAGATCTCACTCGGGCTACCCTTTGTTCGAACCAGCCCCGATCACGGCACCGCCTATGACCTAGCCCAAAACGGCGAAGGCGACCCAGGGAGCACCCGGATCGCCTTCGAGACCGCGCTCAGCTTAGCTCAGCCTAGCGCTTGAGGTTCACGACCTCCACCAACAGCTCGTCGGTGGTCGTTACCGTCCTTGAGTTCGCCTGAAAGGCGCGCTGAAAGCGGATCATGTCGATAAACTCTTCGGAGATGTCGACGTTGCTTTGCTCAAGCGTCCCCTGGTGCACCACGCCTCGACCGCCTGTCGCCGCCTCAGCGAGCGCCGCCGGCCCTGACGCCTGACTCTCGACAAAGAGGTTCTCGCCCACCCGCCGGAGCCCGTCCTTCGAATTGAATTTGGCGAGGATCACGCGTCCGCCTTGGAAGGTGCGCCCGTTCGAGTAGCGAGCGTTCATGACGCCCTCTTCGTCGATTTCGACCCCGACGAGCGAGCCCGCAGCGTAACCGTCTTGCGTCTGACTCAGGACGGTCGAAGGGCTAGCGAACGACGTAATCCCCTCGAGCCCTGAGGTCAGCGGAGGATTGCGCAGTGCGCCTGGGTCAAAGGTCAGCGCCACGTTCTGCGCCGCCGGCGCATCCGGGTTCCAGTTGCCACCGACACGGTTCGAGGCCACCAGCGCGCCGGTGTTATCGAACCCGAGCTGATGCGTCAGCACCTCGTTGTTGCCGACCATCACGTGAATGTTCCAGCTGTCGGCGGCCGGGGCGACCGGGTTGATGTGCTCAAAATAGACCCGCGCATCGTATGCTTTGCCGACCGAATCATAGATGGTCACCGTCGCCGTATAATCGCTGGTGGTGTCGGGCGAGTTGACGTCGAAAGCCGCCGTAATTGGGATCCGGTTATCGAGGTTCATCTTCAGCGACATCTCGGAGGTCTGCTGGGGCTGAATGTTCTCGAGCGCGATCCGCAAATCCGAGACGTTTCGGGTCAAGTTCCCGTTGGCGTCAGCGACGTGCCCTTGCAGCCTGTAGTTTGATTCGTTGACGATGAACCCATCATCGTCGATGTGGAACTGCCCCGCTCGAGTGTACGCCAAGGTCACATCGTCGACCCCGCGCGTCGCGTTGACGACGAAGAAACCCTCGCCTGAGATCGCTAAGTCCAAGTTGTTGCCCGTCCCAACCATTGCGCCTTGCGTGAACAGGCGCGAGACGCCCATCAGGGTTGAGCCCGAGCCGATGGATCCGTGCGTCGAGCCCTCAAGCGACTCCTTCATGACGTCGCCAAAGTTGGCGCGCGTGCGCTTGAAGCCCACCGTGTTGACGTTGGCGATGTTGTCACCGGCAACTTCGATCCCAGCGCCGTTTGAGGCCATCCCAGAAACGCCGATATACAAGGTACTAAACAGGGACATCTGACCCTCCTAATTCGCGTCTGCAACAAGCGCAAACGCGTCGATTCCATCGACCACACCATTGCCGAGGTCTTC
>JAYZBQ010000075.1:0-36526 GCA_036338695.1 Myxococcota bacterium | reverse complement strand
GTTGGTTTCCGACGGCGTCGCGACCGCGCAGGGTGACCGTGTACTCGGTGTGGTTTGCCCAGCTAAACCCCTGCGGGACCAAGGTCCACCCACCGGGGTTGACCTCGGTATTGAGGTTCTGACCGTCGGCGGGGAAGCCAGCTGGTAAGGGTGAGATCTGGACGTTGACCGCCACCGTGTCTGCGGTGCCGCGCAGACCGGACAGCGCAGCGTCCCCTGTGCTCAAGCAGTGAAAGCTCCTCGGTGTCCCGAAGGTGGTCGCCGCAGCCGGCGCGATCAGGCTCGGCGCGCTCGTCGGCGGGGTGGCGTCGACGACGAGCGTGATGGCAGCGCCCGCGGTCAGACCGGTTGCGTCGCTGACGTCGTTCGCCTGGGGCGTGATCACGATCTCAGCGCCGTCGCTCAAGCCGCCTGGTACGCCGTAGTTGATGGTCGTGGTGAAAACGACCTGGCTGTTGCCCGCAGTTTGCCCCTCGACGGTCGTGTTGCCACCGACCAAGACGCTGAGCTGCGCCGTCTCGATCCCCGAATTCGGGTCGGTGGCGCTGAGCTCGATGGCGACGGTCTCGCCGGCGGCGACGGCGAAGCGGTTGCCGCCGAGCTGGCGGTTGGCGCTCAGCTGAGGCACTGCGCTGATCGAGATGGGGGCGATGTCGTCGACGACGCTCACGGTGGTCGGCACCAGCGCCGAGTTGTTCCCCGCAACGTCCTGCGCCTGCGTCTGGACCGTGACGTTCGTCCCATGCGTCAACGTCGGCGCCAGGCTGAGGGTCGTCGTGGTCGAGCCAGAGGTCGGCGCGCCGGCGATGCTTCGTGACGTCGGCGCCAGCGTGCCTTGCGCTTGTTGGGCGAGCGAAAAGCTGACGCTCGCTACGCCGGAAGATGCGTCGCTGACGGTCACGCCGAGGGTCGCGCCCTGGCTGAGGTTGACCTGCGCGGGCGGGTTGTCCCAAGCGACGGTCGGCGCTTGTTGGTCGCGCAGGGTCACCTGAACGCTCGCCGATCCGTCGGCGCTGTGGGTGCTCTGGTCTGCGACAGCGACGCTGACGTTTTGGCTGCCGAGCGTTCGGCACTCGGGTGGCACAGTCCACGTTCGCTGAACGCTCTGCTCGGTGGTCTCGCCGTTCAGCGAGACCGGATGGGGTGCGCTGATCGTTCCGCAAGGGACCGTGAAGGTCACGCTCGCCAAGCCACTGCTGGTGTCGGTCGTGGTCGCCGTCAAGGTCACGCTCGAGTCGACGTCGATGGTGGTGCTCGAGAGCAACAGGCTTGCGGACGGCGCCTCGTCATCGCGCAACGTCACGGCGTGGGTCGCGCTGGCTGCGGCGTTGCCCGCTGCATCTTGTCCGCCCAGCGTCAGCGTGATCGCGCCCGGGGGACAATTCTGAAGCCCCGAAACGGAGAAGGTCCGGTCGGCTTGGGCGGGCGCGTTGTTGATCGTGATCACGCCGCCGTCACTCACGGTGCCGCAGGTGCTGCCCAGCGTGAGACGAGCGGCGCCTGAACCCGCATCCGAGAGTCGAACCGGGACGTTGAACGACGCGCCGGTCGTGGCGATGGAAGGGGGTGAGCGAAAGGTGACGGCTGGGTTCGTGGTGTCCACGATGTTCAGGCTCAGCGTTGCCGCTTGCGAGGTATTCCCAGCGACGTCGGTGAGCCGCACGCTCACGTCCTGAACGCCGACCGCGTCGCAGTCGCTCGGGACCTGCCACGCCTGGTTGATCGAGATGAGGTTCTTGGGCGCGTTGTTGAACGAAAAGGGCCCCGCGCTGCCGCACGGGAGCGTAAAGGTTGCGCTCGCTAGCCCGGAGCTCACGTCGAAGCCGCGCACCTGCAGCTGCAAGGTGGCGCCGGTGTCGACCTGAACAGGCAGCGGGTTGGTGATGGCGACCTGCTCGGGCGCCTCCACGTCTCGAACCTGCCGCTGCGTCGCCGCCGGTGTCGTGCTGTTGGACTGGGACGAGCCGTCGGTTGCGGTGACCTCAAGGGCGACGGCGAGCTCGTGCGCCGTATTCGAGGCAACAGGTAGCGCGAAGGTGTGCGTGCAGACACTGGCGTTGTTGCAGTTATGGGTCAGCGTCTGGTTGAGCTCCGCTGCGTTCAATCGCAGCGATGCAATCCCACTCGAGCGGTCGGTGGCGGTCACGCGCACGGCGCTGCTGCCGCCCGTGTCCAGCTGGTCGGGGAGCGAAATGATCGAGACGCTCTCTGGAGCGGTTCGGTCGACGACCGCCAGGCGCAGGTTCCCGGTGGCGGTGAACTGGGACTCGTTCCCTTCGCTGTCCGTCGCCGTAAAGAGGATACTGTATTGCCCCTCTTGCGCGTTGTTTGGGATCGCCACCGAGAAGCTCTGCTCCTGCGTGCCGAGGCGATCATTCGGCGCATAGTTGACGGTCTCAGTGCGCTGAATCTGATTGTTCGAGTCAAAGCGGTTGATGGTGGTCGCAAAGCTGGTTTGCGCCACCACGCCGTTGAGGTCGCGGGCCTGGATACGCAGGGTGGCGCTCCCGCCCACGGTCCCTTCGGTGACCTCAAGGACGGTGATGATGGGTCCTGCTTGATCTCGCAGGGTCGCCGCTGCGCGCACGGTGCGTTGGTTTGCGCCGGCCGCCTGGTCGGTCGCCGTGACGACCGCCTCGAGCGGCAGCCCTGCACCGATAGCGCCTGGGTTGTCAGCTACCGTCCCGGTAAACACGACGGTCGCTTGGTTGACCACGGCCTGACTGTCCCAGGTAATGTGCTGCACGTTCCCGACCTCGAGTCGTGCGATGCCCGTGGAGTTGGCGTCGGTCGCCGAGACCTCAAGGCGGACCGGCCCGCCCGGAAGGAGCACGTTGGGGTTGAAGACCGCAGAGAGCTCGGGTGGCACGTCGTCGACCAAGTTGAATTGAACCCGCTGACCGTCGGTGTGGTTGCCCGAATCATCCGTCAGCCTGGGGATCGCAGACAGCGAGCCCTCTTTGGCGTTGATTGGGATCGGGATGCTCACCGCCACGGCGTTGGCGCTGGCGGTCTCTGCGGGCAGCGCCGTACTGACCGGCTGCGCCGACACGCCCGTTTGGTTGACGACCACGTCGACCAGGCTCGCCGAGGCGATGAAGCGCGCAGCGTCGTCCCCGGTGAGTCGAGCGGTCGCAGCGCGTCCGTCGCTCAGGTTGAGAGCGCCCGCTCCGGTCACGCCGGTGAGGCGCGGAGGCTGACCATCGAGCGGTACAAACCCCAGCGTCGCCGAGACGGCGTTGGGCGGCGTGGCGTCGTCCCAGAGGGTAACCCGGGCGGTCCAATCATCGGTGGCGCGCAAGGTGTTGGGGTTGGGAAGCTGAAGCACCGTCGGGCTGGCGTAAGCGCTGAGCTCGGGTTGCACGGGGTCGAAGCGCTCGACCTCACTCTCTGCCGCAGTCGTGCCCGTCTGGTCGTCGATTCGCAGCTGGATCCGGGCGAACGAGCCAAAGGTCTCGGTGGCGCTGACGCCGAGGCGGACGGTGCCCGCAACGGCTGGTTGCGCCGGCGCACCGTCGCTGTTGAGGAGCGTGATGTTGGTGATCATCGGCGGGACGTCATCGTTGAGCTCGAGCGCAAAGGTCTCGGCCAGACCGATGTTGTGATCACCGCCGGCGCCGACGTCGTCAAACGCGCCGCTGACGATGGTGAAGGCTTGCCCATCAGGTCCCTCCGGCGCCTGCAGCTGGAAGGTCTGCTCAGCGGTGTCGCTCAAGCCAGGGCAAGCCTCTTCATCCGCCGGTGGAGTCGGGGTTGCCCCGTCGATCTGCGCCCAGATTTGGCGGACGTTGCTGTGCTCGTCGCTCGCCTGAACGGTCACCTCGAGCTGAGCGCCCGGGTGGACCCCGTCACCTGGGCTCAGGGCGCGTGCGGTCTGACCGTCGATGACCCAGCGGACGCGTGAGACGGTCACGTTCGGGGGCGTGTTGTCGGCGCAGCTGCCGATGCAGATCTGGCTTGGGTCGAGCGCGGTTTTGTTGGGGGTCGCAGCGCGGTCGGCGACCTCAAGCTCATCGATAGCGAGCGTCCCGCTGCGCAAATCGGCTGGGACCGGCACCGTAATGATGGCGAGCTCGTGTCCGTCGTCGGGGATAAAGCCGGTGAGGCTCCCGCTGACCGTGCGCGCCAGACAGCCGTTGCTCAGCAGCCTTAGGCGGTAATTTAGCGCAGCGGCGCCGCTGTGGAGGTCGTGAATACGGACTCGGAGCCCAAGATTTCGCTCCGGCGTCACGCGCTCGGGCTCAATCAGCTCGATCTCTGGGCGTGAGGTGTCGATCACGTTTGTCGAGAGCACCGCCGAGCGGATCGAGCGGCGAGCCGCTGCGTTGTCTTGGGCTTGAGCCGTGAACGTGACCTCAAGACCGTCGCGCCCAAAGGCTGCTGGCAGGTCGAGGACGGTGGCGTCCTCTGCGCAGACGACGCTGGGGTCGAGCCGCACGCAGAAGGTGCCTTGATCGACTGCGGAGAGCGTGGCGCTGTGGCGAACGGACGAGCCTGACCGCATCGCCTCGAGGCGTATCTGCGAGATGGCGCGCCCCGACGGCGCGCTCGCCGTAACGGTCAGCTGATTCGCCTCGCCGGTACGCAGCTGATTCGGGCCTTGAAGGGTGATCGTCGGGGTGCTCGTGTCGACCACGACGGTGGGTGCAGAGCAGGCGGCGAGGCCGATGAGGGGCAGTAACTTTTTCATGCGGACGGAAGTGTTGCGCATGCGAGCGCGCACGGCAAGGGGGCGCACGAAACAGACGTCGACTACCTTGTGGTTTGCTTCGGCTTCATTCCCGCTTGGGTCGCAAAATCATACAGGCAAGAGTGTAGATCGAGCCGCGCGCTGTGCAGGATATCCTTTGATCTGGTTCGGAAATCGGCGCTGGCGACGAGCCGTTGGAGCCAGGGTTCTTTGGGGATGCATCCGAGCACGATCGCCTCGGGGAGAGCGGCGCAGTTGGTGAACGCTTCACAGAGCGTGTGACTCTCGATCAACGCCGCACGCTCGATGCGCTCAGGCCGCGTTTGGTATTGATGCATCACGTAAGGTACGTAGATGATCAACCAGATGGCGCCGGCAGCCCATGCCAAGCGTCTGCGCAAGGAGCGCTTCCTCTCGGCTTGCGAGAGGATCCCCTCCTCCTCGTCGTCGCGCCGACCACCGAGCGCCACGTGCAGGGCGCGCAAGGTCCTCGTCGCCTCACTCAACACGCCGACGTCGTCCGCCAGGTCATCGGCTTGTGCGAACCGTTCATCCAACAGGTGCATCAGATTCTTCGACGTGAGTAACGCCCTATCAGTGAGCTTGGCGACCCGATGCAGCTCAACTGAGCTTGCTGTAGCTCCTGATGTGCTGAGCGCAGGCGGCTCACGTGATCGACTGAGTGGGCGTCCCGTGCCCCCTCGATCATGATTTCAGGCTCCAGTCGTTGCGTTTTGCTTGTCTAGTAGATGCCCGCAAACGGGCGCATGATTCTCTTGAACTCAAGGCTCAGCCCCGCTGTGAACTGATGATCTCCCCATGGGCTCGGGGTGCTGGTGTCGTGGGTGCGCCACACCGTGTGCGCAAGGACTACGGCTGCGCGCACGCCCCCGGCGAAGGGGACGTCGAGCTCGAGCCGCTCGCCGATCGCCCAGAGCAGGGTGTTGGGCAGAGGTTCGACCTCCGGCAGGTAGTAGCGCCCGTCGAGGATCAATCGAGCCTGCACGTCCCCTGCCTTGTGGCGCCAGTCCGCTTGCGCCGTCACCGCAAGGCGCCAGCCTGGGAGGGGCTCGAGAGGGGTCGGATCGTCAGCTGCAAGCGCCCGGGTGAGGTCCTGAGAGCCGGTCGCTGCCAGGCGCGCCTCGTGGAGTCGACCGGTTTTGGGCACCGAGACGCCGACGTTGAGCTCGAGGCGGCGCTGACGTGGGCTGTCGAGCTCCGTCGTGGGGTCTCCTGCGGTCCACTCGCTGTCCCACAGCGCGTTGGTGAAGGGGCGAACCTTTCCTATCGCGCGGATGATCTCGGCGGTTAGGGTCCAGTCGTCGAGCGACTCTTTATCGAGCGCTGCGACGCCCTCATCTTCGCCGAAGAGGTCGCGTGTGTAGGCGGCGGTCCCGCGCAGGTTGAGCTCGACTCGGTCGATGGGTTGGATCAGGCGTAGGTCTGCGTGTCCACCCAGGCTGGTCCGGCTCGGCTGGTTCGTTCGTGGGTCCTCGAGGGTGCGATGGGCGCTCGGTGCACGCAGCTCTTGGTTGAACGCCGACAGTTGGAAGCGATCGATGCGCAGGACCGCACGCTGGCGCGCCGCCGGGAGCTCAAAAAGCCTCGCTTGATCGTTGCGCGACCGGCGCGCCTCAAGCAGCGGCAAGAGGAGCCGAGGTAAGGTGGCGCTGCTCGATGTGCTCGGGATGATACGCTCGCCGTCCCGATGCAGTCGCATGCGGCTGCGGCTGCCGAGCCGTCCCTTGAGCCGCTCGGCGATCGCCTCTGTCGTCACGAGGCGCAACGGACGCCCTGCCGTGAGTCGTTCGCGGCTGCGCCAATACAACCCTTGGTCCTTGAGCGCTGCGCTCAAGGCGCCGCCGTCGACCGTCAGCGACACCATCGGCGAGGGGTTGGACAGGCGAGCCAAGAGGTCGAGCCTCGACAACCCACCAAGCAGCGGGAGCATCGAGCGAATCGGCGGGAGCACGAGCGCGTCAGCGTGGGCGGCCGGCAAGAGGACGCCTGCGGCGAGGTCGATGAGATGCTCGGGCTTGTAGGGGCCGCCTGGTCGCGCCGGGAGGAGCTCTTGCGTCAGCTGCGGGTAGAGCTGGTGGCGTAGGGCATTGACCCGGCGCGCAATGGGTTCGATCTGCGGGGTCTCTTCGTCGATAAGGTGCACGTGAAGCGACGCCTGGCTCCCCTCGAGTGCGAGCTCGGTCACCCCGTTGCTGGGGATGCGGACGACCGCTGGGGGCTGTCTCCTCCTCTGCGCCTCTGCCTGCGTTGGGATGGTGAAGGAGCCCTGGCGTGGCTTGAGGCTCAGCCCTCCCGGGAGCACGACGAGCTGGATGCGAGGGTCGTTGAGCAAGGGCGCGACGGTCTGGACGTTGCGCGCGACGAAGATGACGCGGTCGATCGTCCCTTCCGCGGTCAGCCGCTCGAGCACCTGATCGAGGCGCTTGGACAGCGCGCTCGGCGCCAGCGGTGCGCCGACGTCGGTCTGCGCGATCAGAGCAAGGCGCTGGTGGGAATCGACCAGTCGAGCAGCCATGTTGTCGGGGCGAAGGGTGCGCTCAAAGGTGTTTAGAGTCCGGCTCCCGAGCCGCTCGAGTTCGGCGGCGAGCGTAGCGGCTGGCGTGACCGCATCAGCAGGCCCAAGGACAAGATACTCCGGCCCTTTTCCTTGGAGGCTGTCGAGCGTGGTGGCGCGATGCAGGCTCGGACCGTCGCGCACCCAGGACCAGCCCTCGAGCAGGTTCCCCAGGCTCACCCAGGTGCGCAGCGGGTTCTCTTTGCGCAGCTGCTCCAGGCGATACAGGCGACGAGCGCCATCGCCGATGGGTCGCGCGATCTCCCAGAGGGTTCCGAGGCCCTCGTACTCAGCCTGCGCGCTCCAGCGAATCTCCCAGCGCGCAAGGTCTTGGTCCAGGCTCGGGGCGCGCGCGGCTTGGCTCGAGTTCAAGACAACACAGGCGATGGGTGCGCCGGCGTCGCCGCGCCAGGTCTCAAGAGTGGCCGCAAACCACTGCCCGGCAAAGCCGAGTTGCTTGGACAACGCGCGGCTCTGTCGCGGCGCAATAACCCACGACACCGGCGTGCGCAGCGCCCACACAGAGGTCGTCTCGAGGCGCTGCGCAGGCGCTTTCAGGGTACGCTGCAACGGCTCGAGGCGGTCCGCACGGCAGGCGCGACCGCCCAGCGTGGTGGCGGTATACCCTGACTGCACAAGACGTGCGGACGACAGGGTGGGCAACAGGGGGGTAAACTGGCGCCCAGAGACCCCCTCGCTGTCCGCCGTCAGTAAGATGGAGATGCTGGTGAGCCAGAGCATACACCCGCCCTACAGAAGCTGCTCTGCGGGGACAAGCAAACAGCGTGATGGCGTTAGAAGGAAAATCAGCCCTTTAGCGCGCCGTAGCTTCAGTAAGCTCGGCTCTTTCCTCGAAGTTTTAAGAGAATAATTGCGTCCTCGGTAAATGGGCTGACGGCCGCGTGCCGATCGCATTTGGAGAGACCTTCTACCAGACGATCCATCGAGAAAGGCACGACGGCACCATGGAGCGAAGCATCGACACCACCGCAGCGAACACGCCAACACCCACCCGTTGGACGATCCAGCGCTATTTCACCACCCCCGGCGAGTCCGTTTGGGACACCGTGAACTGGGTTCGGCGTGAGGCCAAGGTCACCGGCATGAGCGGTGAGACGATCTTCTGCCAAGAGGATGTCGAGTTCCCCGAGGGTTGGTCGCAGACCGCCGTTAACGTCGTGACCAATAAGTATTTCCGCGGCGCGCTGGGCTCCCCTGAACGCGAGTTCTCGGTCAAGCAACTGATCGGACGCGTGGCGAACACAGCGGCGGATTGGGGGATTAAGGCGGGGTACTTCCTGACCCCCGAAGAGGGCGAGATTTTCCGGGATGAGCTCACGTGGATTTTGCTTCACCAGCACGCCGCCTTCAACAGCCCCGTCTGGTTCAACATGGGGGTCGAGGCGCAACCTCAGGTCAGCGCCTGTTTCATCAACGAGGTGAAGGACTCGATGAGCGACATCATGGACCTCGCCAAGACCGAGGCTATGTTGTTCAAGTATGGTTCCGGCGCCGGTTGTAACCTGAGCACGATTCGATCCTCGAAGGAGTTCCTCAAGGGCGGGGGGGAGGCGAGCGGGCCGGTGAGCTTTATGCGCGGCTACGACGCCTTCGCCGGCGTGATCAAAAGCGGCGGAAAAACGCGCCGCGCCGCGAAGATGGTTATGCTGGACGCAGACCACCCTGACATCATGGAGTTTATCCGCTGCAAGAAGGAGGAGGAGCAAAAGGCTTGGGCGCTGATCGACGCAGGCTACGACGGTGGCTTTAACGTCCCCGGTGGCGCCTACGACTCCGTGTTCTTCCAAAACGCAAACCACTCGGTGCGCGTCTCCGATGAGTTCATGCAAGCTGTGGTCGATGACAAGAGTTATCACACCAAAGCGGTCTCGGATGGTGCCCCTGTTGAAGCGTTGAACGCCCGAGAGACGCTGATGGAGATTGCGCAGGGGACCTACGTCTGCGGCGACCCCGGCGTTCAGTACGACTCCACGATTAACGCATGGCACACCTGCTCAAACACAGACCGGATCTACGGCTCGAACCCGTGCTCTGAGTACATGTTCTTGAACTCGACAGCCTGCAACCTAGCCAGCCTAAACTTGATGAAGTTTCGCCAGGCGGACGGACGCTTCGACGTCGAAGCCTTTGAGCATGCCGCAGAGGTCGTGTTTACGGCGCAAGAGATCTTCGTCGATGAGGCGAGCTACCCAACCCCGCTGATCGGTGAAAACAGCCGCAAGTATCGACCGATCGGTTTGGGCTACGCCAATCTTGGGGCGCTCTTGATGAGTAAGGGCATGGCCTATGACTCCGATCAGGGGCGAGCTTATGCGGGCGGTGTGACGGCGTTGATGTGCGGCGCGGCCTACCGAACCTCGGCGCGGATCGCCGAGCGCATGGGCGCCTTTGAGGCTTTTGATTTCAACGCTGAGCCCACGATGAACGTGATGCGCAAGCATCGAGCGGCGGTGGACGAGATCGATCTAGCCTATGCCCCGGCCGACCTCGTCGCTGCAGCGAAGGTGGCGTGGGACGAGGTGATCGAGAAGGGTGAGACCAGCGGTCTACGCAACGCGCAGGCGACCGTGCTGGCTCCTACCGGGACCATCGCCTTTATGATGGACTGCGACACAACGGGCGTCGAACCCGACATCGCGCTGGTGAAGTACAAGAAGTTGGTTGGCGGCGGTATGATGAAGCTCGTCAACGGCACCGTGCAGATGGCGCTCGAGGAGCTCGGCTACGACTCAGACGCCATCGGCCGAATCAACGCCCACATCGACGCCATGGACACGATCGAGGGCGCGAAGGATCTCAAGGACGAGCACCTCGCAATCTTTGACTGTGCGTTCAAAGCGGCCAACGGGGAGCGGAGCATCCGCCCCGAAGGTCACCTGCGCATGATGGGCGCGGCGCAACCCTTCCTTTCGGGCGCGATCTCCAAGACCGTCAATATGCCCGAAGATTGCACGGTTGAGCAGATCTTTGACGCCTACGTTGAGGCGTGGCGTCTCGGCATCAAGGCGGTCGCCATCTACCGCGACAACTCGAAGCGAACGCAGCCGCTCAACACGAGCGCATCCGAGACGAGCGAGCCGGCGAAGGAGGAGGTTCGAGCGGTCACCAAACCGAAGCGGCGCCGTTTGCCCGATACCCGCAGCTCGATCACCCATAAGTTCAGCATCGGCGGCAACGAGGGGTACGTAACGGTCGGCTTGTATGAGGACGGGACGCCTGGCGAGGTCTTTACCGTGATGGCGAAAGAGGGCTCGGTCGTCTCGGGGTTGATCGACGGCTTCTCGACGATGACGAGCCTGGCGCTGCAGTACGGCGTGCCGCTCGACGTGATGGTGCGCAAGTTTAGCCACACTCGCTTTGAGCCAAGCGGCTTTACGGGCAACCGCGAGATCCCGATGGCGAAGTCGGTCCTCGATTACATGTTCCGCTGGCTCGATCGACAGTTTCACGCCCCAGCGCCAGCGGAGGAGAAGGCTGTGCAGCCCGACCTGCCGGGGACGGCGCCTCAGGCGGCTCAGGTGAGTCTCACCGCAGCCGCTGACGCAGCGACAGGGCCGCTGTGCAGCAACGGCTGCGGTCCGACCTTGCCGAACGGTGGCTGCTACATCTGCCCGAGCTGTGGCTCGACGACCGGTTGCGGCTGATCGGGCGCTAGTCCGAGTCCGTCGGGCGCCTGCGCCCTTGCTTCGTCTGTGCGCGCTGGCGCTTCCCCTCGAGCCGACGTTCCTTCGAGCGACGGCTCGGTTGGGTTTTTCGGCGTCGCTTGGAGCGCTTGAGCGCCTCGATGATGAGCTGCCCTAATCGAGCGCGGGCGGCGAGCCGGTTTTGGTGCTGGCTGCGGTGATGGTCGACATGCACGGCGAGCTCACCGCGTTGGCTGATCCGGTGTGCGAGGCGCTCTAGGAGCCGAGCGCGCGCCGCAGCGCTCAGCACGTCGCTCTCAAGCGGGCTCCAGATCAGCGTGACGCGTGAGGCGGTCTTGTTTGCGTGCTGGCCGCCGGGACCACCGCTCAGGCTCGCCGTCTCCTTGAGCTCGCGCTCGGGGATTCGACCGTGTGGCCCCAAGTCCACGCCCTCGAAGACCATCTCAGTAGGCGATGAAGTTGGCGAAGCCGACCGCGACGGGGCCGAGCGCCGTGCCAAGCGCAACGCCGAGGAGCACATCAAACGGAAAGTGGACGCCGAGATAGATCCGGCTCAGCGCAATCGCCAACCCAAGGCAATAAAGAGGGGCAGCCACGTTCGGGTAGACCACGGCCACCGCCGTCACGATCGTCATCGCCTGCGTACTGTGTCCGGACGGGAAGGAGTTCCCGAAGGGCTCGTCGATCAACCGGCGGTCGAGCCCAGCCTCAAACGGACGCGGCCGCTGTACGGCGAATTTCAAAATGTTGGTCGACGCCACCGAAAGGATGCCGCCTAAGCCCATAATCCATGCGAGTTTCTGCCCGGCCGGACCCGAGAACATGCACACGACGCCGAGAACGACCCAGGCGCGTGTGTCTCCGAGCCCGGTAATCCACTCGACGAGGTTTGTTAGGCGCGCCGGCCGGTAAGCGGTGCACGCCCGAAACAGCGCCCGATCGATGCGGATCAACCGTCCGAGCAGGTCTTGGCGTTCGTGGGGGGGAAGCGGGCCGGACATCAGCGCATCAGATGTTCATCCCACCGTCGAGCTCGAGACAGCGACCGGTGAAGAAGTCGTTTTCAAAGATGAACTTGACCGCCGAATACACCTCTTTGGGGTCGGCAAAGCGACCGACAGGGACCATCCGACTGAGCCCTTCGCGTGCTTTCTCGGGCATCTGCAGGAGGATCGGCGTGTCGACGGGCCCCGGTGCGATGGCGCCGGTTCGGATCCCGTAGCGGCTGAGCTCCTGGCTCCAGAGCTTCGTCATGGCGACGAGCCCCGCCTTTGCGGCGCTGTAGTTGGTCTGCCCAGGGTTCCCCTTGCGGCTGATCGAGCTGATGTTGACCATGCAGGCTGGCGCCACGCCGTGGCGCGCAGCGAGGGTCGCAAACTCTCGTGCGCAGAGGAACGGTCCGGTCAGGTTCACGTCGATCACCTGCTGCCACTTTTTCATGCTCAAATTGGAGATCGCACCGGTCTCGCGGTCCTTCTTGACGAGCAGCCCGTCTCGGATGATCCCAGCGTTGTTGACCAAGCCGTTCACTGCGCCCATGTGCTTGTACGCCATCTCGAATAAGTTGGCGACGCTGGCTTCGTCGGCGACGTTGCACTCGACGGCAAAGACGGCTCCGTTCGACGCATCGGTGACCTCTTGAAGCGCCTCCGTGTTCACGTCGGCTGCGACGACCTGTGCGCCTTCGGCGGCGAGCTCGAGCGAGAAGGTTCGGCCCATGCCGGACGCTCCGCCGGTGACGATGACTTTGAGGTCTGAGATACGCATGATCGTGCTCCTGATTTGTAAGGGTGTTGTGGGTTGGGGCTATCGCAAAGCGGGGCGTCTGCCCATAGGGTTTGAAGTTTGCGCTGCGCAGCAACGAGGCGTGCCATCTAACGTGCTCTAGCGCTCTCACATTCCGTCTAGAGCAAAGGTTGGGTGCTTTGGTCTTTCACAGGCGTCCGCTCTGTGATAGAATGTGCCCGATGAAGACCGCGCGGATGCGGTCTGACAAACCGACCACAAGGAAGATGGCATGAAGATTCAGTCCCCCGCTTCAGCCCTTAGTTCGAAACAAGTCGCTCAGACTCAGGACCGCATGAACCAGCTGTTCGACAAGATCAGCTCGGGCGCTCGGATCACGAAGGCTGCGGACGACGCTGCGGCGCTCGCCATCTCGAGCGCGATGGAGAGTCAGATCTCCGCCCTGCGGGTGAGCCGACAGAACGCCAATGAGGCGGACAGTCTCTTGCAGGTGGCGGACTCCGGCGCTGAGCAAGCCTCCGACATCTTAGGGCGGATGCGAGAGCTCGCCGTATCGGCGGCGAACAGCACCCGCTCCGACGCTGACCGTGCCGCGGCGCAGGTCGAGTTTGAGGGGCTGCAGAGCCAGCTCAACGACATCGCCTCGTCCACGGAGTTTAATGATCGAGCGCTCCTCGACGGTGGACAGACCTTTACGTTCCAGGTGGGCGCAGAGGGCGTCCCGGTTGAGGTCACGACCTCGCAGGGTGTGAGCGCCTCCGATCTGGGCGTTGAGACCAGCAGCGTGGGCTCCCAAGCCGGCGCACAGGCTGCCCTTGCAGCGATCGATGAGGCGGCGGCTCGGGTCACCGAGACGCGCAGTGAGATCGGCTCAGGTGCCAACCGGGTACGCTCGGCAGGCAATGCGATCGAATCGGCGGTCGAGAACACCGTGGCGGCGAACAGTCAGCTGCGCGACCTCGACATGGCGGAGGCGCTCTCAGCGCAAGCGCGCGAGTCGATTTTGCAGCAGAGCAGCGTCGCCATCCTGATTCAGGCGAACGCACAGCCGCAGGCGGCGCTCAGCCTCATCGGCTAGCGCCTCCGGACAGCGACGGACGGAGCGCAGCGGGCAGATCGCCCGCTGCCTCACTTTTTTGTCTTGTAAACGGAACTTTGGGCGTAAGGGTGACCCACCAAAAGGAGCCGTCATGATCAAAGCCATGGGTGCCGATGAGCTGCGTCAAGCCTTCCTAGACTACTTCGCTGCGCGTGAGCACAAGCTCGAGCGCTCGGCTCCGTTGGTTCCCCAGGGTGACGCGACCTTGCTCTTCGTCAACGCCGGGATGGTCCCCTTCAAGGAGATCTTTACCGGCCGTCAAAAACGGCCTGCTGCGCGGGCGACCTCGTCGCAGAAGTGTGTTCGAGCCGGGGGGAAGCACAACGACCTCGAGAACGTCGGCGTGACGGCTCGGCACCACACCTTCTTTGAGATGCTCGGTAATTTCAGCTTTGGGGATTACTTCAAGTCCGAGGCGTGCGCCTGGGCGTGGGCGTTTCTCACGACTGAGCTGGGGCTCCCTAAGGATCGACTCTGGATCACCATTCATGACAGCGATGACGAGGCGCACGCGATCTGGCGTGACGAGGTTGGGATCCCCGAAGAGCGCATTTTGCGCTGTGGCGACGCCGATAATTTTTGGGCGATGGGCGATACGGGTCCGTGCGGACCGTGCACGGAGATCCATTGGGATCGCCGCCCGGGCGAAGCGGGGGACCCGCTCGCCGATGACACGCGTCTGCTCGAGCTCTGGAATCTCGTGTTCATGCAGTACGAGCGGAGCGCCGATGGCACACTCAGCGAGCTCGCCGCCAAGAGCATCGACACCGGCATGGGGCTGGAGCGGATCGCCGCTGTTTTGGTGGGCGAAGAGAGCAACTACCACACCGACTTGTTCCTGCCGATCCTTGAGGGGACAGCGGCCGAAGCCGGGCTAACGTACGGGCGCGGCGACTCGGAGACCGATGTTGCGTTGCGGGTGGTCGCGGATCACGCTCGGGCGACGACCTTTTTGGTCGCCGACGGCGTCCTGCCATCGAATATGGGGCGTGGTTATGTGCTTCGGCGCATCATGCGCCGGGCGATCCGGCAGGGTCGGACGCTGGGCTTCGACGAGAACTTTTTTGCGACGGCTTGCGAGCGCGTGATCGCTCGGATGCAAGCAGCCTACCCGGACCTAGCCGACGCACGGCAGCTGATTCTGAAAGTCGCCGACAACGAAGAGACCGCCTTTCGGCGTACGCTCGGTCGCGGCTTAGGCCTTCTTCAAGAGTCGATCGCTCAGCTCGAGCCCGGCGGCGCGCTCGAGGGCGAGACCGCTTTCATGCTCTACGACACCTACGGTTTCCCGATCGACCTGACCCGCCTGATCATGTCGGAGCAGGGGTTTGCCGTGGACGAAGAGGGCTTTGAGGCGGCGATGGCGGCGCAGCGCCAGCGCAGCCGCGGCGAGCTCGGGGTTGCAGGGACGGAGAGGGTCTACCACCAGCTCGCTGGCGAGTTCGGCGCAACGGAGTTCACGGGGTATCCCACGGCGGACTCCCAGGGGCTCGAGGGGAGCAGTGAGGTCCTCGCGTTGGTGGCTGACGGCGTCTGTGTCGGGCGTGTCACGAGCGGTTCACGCGCTGTGGCGGTGCTGCGCTCCACCCCCTTTTATGGGGAGAGCGGTGGACAAATCGGTGACGCCGGCGCGCTCGCTTGGACCGGTGGCGCAGCGGATGTCGCGCACACGGGAAAGCACGAGGGGCTCCACACGCTGGAGGTCGAGGTCAAGGAGGGGGCGCTCGCGGTCGGGCAGGTCGTTGAGCAGCGGGTCGATGGGGCACGACGTCGTGCGATTCGGGCGCATCACAGCGCCACACACTTGCTCCACTCCGCGCTGCAAGAAGTGCTCGGCGAGCACTGCAAACAAGCGGGCTCGGCGGTCCATCCTGACCGGCTGCGGTTCGACTTTACGCACTTCTCGGCGGTGACGCCTGACGAGCTCCAACAGGTCGAGCGCCATGTGAACTCGTGGGTGTGTGAAAACGCAGCGGTGGAGACCGTTCTCATGGACCTCGACGAAGCGAAAGATGCGGGCGCCATGGCGATGTTTGGTGAGAAGTACGATGAGCGCGTGCGCACGGTCCGGATCGGCGCCGATAGTTTTGAGCTCTGCGGCGGCACGCACGTTGAGCGTGCAGGCGACATCGGATTTTTTCGGATCGTCAGCGAGGGCGCGCTTGCGGCGGGTGTGCGCCGCATCGAGGCGGTCACTGGGTTGGCGGCGCTGGCAACCGTTCACGACGACCACGAGCGCGCCGTCCGCACGGCGGCCTTGCTCAAGACAAGCCCCGCGCAGCTGGGTGAGCGCATTCAGGGGATGCAAGCTCGCCTCAAGGACACGGAGGCGGAGCTGAGCGAGCTGAGGAGTCAGCTCGCCGCAAGCCAGAGCGCGGACCTGCTTGGTCAGGTCGTCGAGTGCGAGGGGTTGCAGACCTTGAGCGCCGTGGTCCCTGATGCCAAGCCCAGCGACCTCAAAGAATTGGCTGAGAAACTACGCGATCAGCTGTCTGATGGCGTGATCGTGCTGGGTAGCGCCCATGGCCCGAAAGCCTTTCTTCAAGTGGTCGTGAGCGGCGAGGCGGGGGCGCAGGTCCACGCTGGTCAGCTGGTCAAGGCGCTCGCAACGCATATCCGCGGGGGCGGCGGTGGGCGGCCGGACATGGCGCAGGCTGGCGGGGGGCACCCGGACGGCTTGTCGGCGGCGCTCGAGGCGCTGCCGGAGGCCCTCCGAGCGCAGCTGAGCTAGGGTTCGTCCTACAAAAAGGAAGGCGCTACCTTGTCAAAGGAGGGCGCCGCCTTCAGTATTCCACGACTTCCGCCTTTGTGGCGACGTGGTGGTGTGTGAAGAAGACGGTCAGCTTGACCCTATCCCTCTTTGGTCTGTGGCTGCTCTGGTCGGGGCACTACACCGTGATGATCACCAGCTTTGGGGTCGCCTCGGTGGTCCTGTGCGTCTGGCTGGCACACCGAATGAAGATCGTTGACGATGAGGGGCACCCAGCGCATCTCGCGCTGGCCCATGGCACCTATGCGCCCTGGCTGCTGTGGCAGATCGTGCTGTCGAACGTCGACGTGAGCAAGCGTGTGCTCACGGGGAACATCAGCCCCTGCTGGGTTCGGATCAAGGCGCCGCAGAAGACGGCGCTCGGTCGAGTTATCTACGCCAATTCCATCACGCTCACGCCGGGAACGACGTCGATCGTCCTCGAGGGCGACGAGCTGCTTGTCCACACCATCCATCGCGAGGTGGGCGAGGACCTAGCGAGCGGCGCCATGGCGCAGCGGGTCTGCGTTTTGGAGGGTCAGGGTTAATGTTCGTCGTCGCCTCGGTGGGGGTCTTGGTGTGCATGGCGCTCGCGCTGGTACGTGCGGCGAAGGGGCCGACCGTCTTCGATCGTATCCTCGCCGTCAACAACATGGGCACCAAGACCGTACTGTTGATCGCTGTACTCGGATTTTTGACCGAGCGCCCTGATTTTCTCGATCTGGCGATGATCTACGTGCTGATCAACTTTATCGGGACCTTCGCCATCCTCAAGTTCATCAAGTATGGTGACCTGGCGCAGGCCGGTCCCGCGGAGAAGGACTGATGGAGGCCGTGCTCGATATCCTCAGCTGGGGCTGTATCGGCGGAGGCTTGTTCTTTTGTCTGATGGGCGGGATCGGCTTGCTTCGGTTCCCCGACTTCTACGCTCGCTGTCACGCCGCCGGGATGACCGACACGCTCGGCTCGATCCTTTTGATCGCAGGCCTCATGCTTCAGACGGGCTTTGAGCTCAACTTGGCGCGGCTCACCCTGATCTTGTTGTTCCTCCTGTTTACGAGCCCGGTCGCCGGACACGCCATTGCGCGGGCCGCCTATGATCACGGCTTGGAGGCACAGGTGGACGGTGAGGAGGTCACGGATGCCTGAGCTCATCAACATCGCGCTGCTCGTGTTTCTCGTGGTGATCTCCTTGGTGATCATCCGTGCGCGTGACCTGTTCACGGCCGTGATGCTGTCTGGGATCTTTAGTTTACTTTGCGCCGGGTTGTTTACGGTGATGGACGCGGTCGATGTCGCCTTTACCGAGGCGGCGGTGGGTGCCGGGGTCTCGACCGTGCTCATGCTCGCCGCCCTCAGCATGACGACGAGTCAAGAGAAGGAGCGCCCGACGAACTACGGCGCCCTGATCATCGCAGTGCTGACGGGCGCTCTGTTGATTTACGGTACGACCGATATGCCCGGTTATGGGGATCCCACGGCGCCGGTGCACACGCACGAAGCCGTCGCCAAGCGATACGTTGAGACCTCGCTGGTTGAGATCGATGTGCCCAATATGGTGACCTCACTGCTCGCAAGTTATCGAGGGTTCGATACACTGGGCGAGACCACGGTGGTCTTGACGGCGTGCATCGGCGTCTTGTTGTTGCTGGGCGGTCGACGCCGAGAGGAGGGTGACCATGAAGGATCATGATATCCTCCGGGTGACCGCCAAGGCGCTGATCCCGCTGATCTTCCTCTTCGGTCTGTACGTTCAGTTTCACGGTGATTTTGGCCCGGGCGGTGGGTTTCAGGCGGGCGTGATTTTCGCCGCTGCGGTGATTCTGTACGCGCTCATTTTTGGTTTGGATGAGGCGAAAGCGGCGGTGCCGCCGCGCGTGCTTGAGATCATCGCCGCGCTGGGCGTCTTGTTGTACGCTGGGGTCGGCGTCGTGACGATGTTCAAGGGGGGCACCTTCCTGGCGTACAACGCCTTGGATCCGGCGCATCCTACGCACGGTCAGCACGTCGGTATCTTGTTGGTAGAGCTTGGGGTCGGTCTGACGGTGACAGCCGTGATGTGTGCGATCTTCTTCGCCTTCGCTGAGCGGGGGCAACGCTCATGAGCATCGACGTCGGATTGTTCAACTACTGGGTGGTCGCCATCTTGATGGTGTCCGGGCTCTACACCGTGATCTCACGCGGGCACCTGATCAAAAAGATCATCGGCTTGAACATCTTTCAGGTGTCGGTGTTCATGATGTACATCACGATGGGTAAGGTTCAGGGGGGTACGGCGCCGATCTTCTCAGAGGGAGCGAGCGCCTACTCGAACCCGCTCAACTCGGTGCTGATCCTGACCGCCATTGTGGTCGGCGTCGCAACCACCGCCGTCGGTTTGGCGCTCGCGGTGCGGATCCACGAGGCCTACGGCACGCTCGAAGAGACTGAGATCATCGAGATGGATGGTGGCGAATGATCGAGCACTTTCCAGCGATTCAGGTTGCGCTCCCGATGATCGCCGCTGCGGTGATCGTGATCGTCAAGCATCCGCTTTATTGTCACTTGATCGCCACGGGCGTTGCGTGGATCTCGGCGGTGATCGCCTGGACCATGCTCCAGACCGTCCTGACCTCCGGGCCGATCTCCTACCAGCTCGGCGGTTGGGCGCCACCGACCGGTATCGAGTACTACATCGACCCGCTCAACGCCTTTGTTTTGTTCTTGGTCAGCGGCATCGCGGCGGTGGTCTTTCCGTTCGCCGAGCGCAGCGTCGCCGCCGAGGTTGACGAGCGCAAACATCACCTTTTCTACGCCTGCTTGCTCCTGTGTCTTACAGGGATGTTGGGCATCACGATTACGGGTGATGCCTTTAACATCTTCGTGTTTCTCGAGATCACCTCGCTAAGCTCGTACGCGCTGATCGCGATGGGGCGTGACCGGCGGGCGCTGTCGGCTTCGTTTAATTACCTCGTCCTCGGAACGCTTGGCGGTACGGCGATTTTGATCGGCGTCGGGTTGTTGCTGATGCAGACGGGCACCTTGAACATCGCCGACCTGCACATGCGACTCGAGGGCGCGCACGCCACCAGCAAGACCGTGCTTGTGGCGCTGGCGTTCTTGACGGTCGGGAGCAGCCTCAAGATCGCCTTGTTCCCGCTCCATGCCTGGCTTCCGAATGCCTACGCACATGCCCCCTCAGCGGTGACGGCGCTGATTGCAGCGACCTCGACGAAGGTGTCACTCTACGTCCTGATTCGCTTTATCTTTACCTTGTTCGGGACGGCGGTCGTCTTCGACGTCTTTCAGCTGCAGCGGGTGCTGCTCCCCCTCGCCGTGGTCGGGATGTTCGTGGGATCGCTGGTGGCGATCTATCAAACCAACATCAAGCGGATGCTCGCGTACTCGAGCTTAGCGCAGATCGGCTACATGGTGCTCGGGATCAGCCTGGTCAACGAGAGCGGATTAGCAGGCTCGATCGTTCATATGTTCAACCACGCGGTGATTAAGGGCGGCTTGTTCATGGTCATGGCGGCGGTCGTGCTGCGCACGGGCAGCGCCGAGCTCTCGGCGATGCGCGGCTTGGCCAAGCGTATGCCGTTGACGTATCTGGGCTTCGTGATCGGCGGGTTAGGGCTCATCGGGGTTCCGCTGACCGCTGGCTTTGTCTCGAAGTGGTACCTCGTCCTTGGAGCCATCGAGAACGGGATGTGGGTGATCGTCGCCTTGATCCTGCTGAGCTCCTTACTCGCCGTGATCTACGTCTGGCGCGTCGTGGAGGTGGGCTTCTTTGAGGAGCCGGACCCCGACGCCCCCGAGGTGACGGAGGCGCCGCTGTCCATGCTCATTCCGACCTGGATCATGCTGGGTGCGTCGCTCTTCTTTGGGATCACGACAGACACCACCGCAGGCGTGGCGCTTGAGGCGGCGCGCCAGCTGTTGGGGGCACCATGAGCGCAACGGTTCTGATCCTGCTCAGCATCTTCATGCCGTTGACCGCTGGCTTGGTGCTGCGGGCTTTCGACAAAGAGCCGAACATCCGCGACGGGTTCTCGCTGCTGGTGGCGGCGAGCACCTTTGTCTGTGTCTGCAGCCTGACGCCGCAGGTCATGGCGGGTGAGCGGCCGGCTTTCGAGCTCGTCGAGATGCTGCCCGGTCTGAGCATCGCCTTTGAGATCGAGCCGCTTGGGATGCTCTTCGCGCTGATCGCCTCGGGCTTGTGGATCATCACCACGCTCTACGCGATCGGCTACATGCGCGGTCACCACGAAGCGAACCAGACGCGCTTTTTCACCTGCTTTGCGGTGGCGATCGGTGCCGCCGTGGGGGCAGCCTTCTCCGCGAATCTGCTGACGCTCTTCGTCTGCTACGAGCTGCTGAGCGTGTCGACCTTTCCGCTGGTGGCTCACCACCAGAGCGCCGAGAGCCGCAAAGCGGGGAGGATCTACCTCGGTATTTTGCTGACCAGCTCGGTGCTGTTCTTCCTGCCAGCGATTGTCTGGACGTGGCACCTGACGGGGACGACGGACTTTGTCGCTGGCGGGATTTTAATGGGTAAAATCTCGGACGGGGCGGTCCCGCTCTTGCTCGCGCTGTTCATCTTCGGCGCAGGCAAGGCGGCGGTGATGCCGCTGCATCGCTGGCTCCCGGCGGCGATGGTGGCGCCGACGCCGGTCTCGGCGCTGCTCCACGCGGTGGCGGTGGTCAAGGTGGGCGTCTTTACCGTCGTTAAGGTCGTGACCTACACCTTCGGCACCAAGCTTTTGACCGAGACCGGTGGATCCATCTGGCTGATGTATGTCGCCTCGTTCACGATCCTCGCAGCGTCGGTTGTGGCGCTGGGTAAGGACAACCTCAAGGCGCGACTGGCCTATTCGACCATCTCGCAGCTGAGCTACATCGTCTTAGGCGCCGCCTTCGCCAACGAGCTCGGTATCTTGGGCGCTGGCTTTCACATCGCCATGCACGCCATGGGCAAGATCACGCTCTTCTTCGCCGCGGGCGCCTTGATCGTGCTGGTCCACAAGACCGAGATCTCAGATATGGCGGGCATCGGCAGAAAAATGCCCTGGACCATGGGCGCCTTCTTTGTCGGCAGTCTGTGCATCATCGGGATCCCGCCGACCGGCGGGAGCTGGTCGAAGTGGTATCTGCTCATGAGCGCGGCGGACGCCAACGTCTGGCTGATGGGCGTGCTCCTGATCTCGTCGCTTTTCTCTATCGGATACCTGATGCCGGTCGTGACGACGGCGTTCTTCAAGCCGCTGCCCCCCGAGACGGATCATCATCATGACGATCACCACGATGAACATCATCACGGCGGCAGCGGGAACGTTGAATACGACCACATCCTCTGCGTGATCCCACCGGTCCTGACCGCAGCGGGCTGCGTGCTTTTGTTCCTCTTTTCCGACCAACTCTATGCTCTGCTGGAGCCGATCATGGCGGCGAACCGATGAGTGATCCGAACAAGAAAGACGGCTGGTTCTACCAGCCTGAGAACGTCGATAAGTTGATCAAGGGCCTGTACGTCGCTTGTGCGTTGTCGGTCTTGCCGGAGCTCCTCGATAAGGTGTTTCACTGGCATTTGATGCACCCTTACTACGCCGTCGAGAAGATCCCCGGTTTCTACGGTATCGTCGGCTTCGTTGCGTTCGTGGTCATCGTGCGCGGCGGCGAGGTGCTGCGTAAGGTGATCAAGCGAGACGAGGGCTATTATGACTAGCCTGGCACCCGGTCTGATCCTTTGTCTCGGTGGGCTGCTGATCCCGCTGCTCAAAGGCAACGTGCAACGGGGCTTGGCGTTGGCTCTGCCCATTTTGAGCTTCGCCAACTTGGTGGGCTGGGGTTTTACGGGGCTTGAGACAGGGATCAGTCATCAGTTTGAGGTGATGGGCTACACCCTGGTGATGGCGAGGGTCGATAAGCTCAGCCTCATCTTTGGTTACATCTTTCACATCGCGGCGCTGCTCAGCGTGATCTATTCGCTGCATGTCGACGACGCCAAACAGATGGCGAGCGGTACCATCTACGCCGGGGCAGGGATCGGCGCCGTCTTCTCGGGCGACCTGATCAGCCTGTTTATCTTTTGGGAGGTCACGGCGTTTACGTCGGTGTTCCTGATCTGGGCGGCGAACAATGAGCGCGCCAACAAAGCGGCCATACGCTACCTCATCGTCCAGGTGGCGTCCGGCGTGCTGCTGCTGGCGGGTGCCATCCTTCACTTTCGCGCAACGGGCAGCCTCGCCTTCGGCGGTGTCGACACGGTCGGCGCCTTTACGGACTCGGTGTCGACTCCGGGCGTTCAGCTAATCCTGCTCTCGTTTGCGATCAAATGCGCCTTTCCCTTCCTGCACAACTGGTTGCAGGACGCCTACCCGAAAGCCACAGCGACTGGCACGGTCTTTCTGTCCGCCTTTACGACCAAGCTCGCCGTCTACACGCTGATCCGCGGCTACGCAGGCTTTGAGCCGCTCATCTATGTGGGCGTGGTGATGACGCTGTTCCCGATCTTCTTCGCCGTGGTCGAGAACGACCTGCGAAAGGTGCTTGCGTACAGCCTCAACAACCAGCTCGGCTTCATGGTGGTCGCGGTCGGTGTGGGCTCGGAGATGGCGATCAACGGCGCCTGCGCGCACGCCTTCGCTCACATCCTGTATAAGGCGCTCTTGTTCATGAGTATGGGCGCCGTCTTGCACCGCGTCGGCACCGCAAAAGCCTCGCAGCTCGGGGGGCTCTATCGGTCGATGCCAGTGACCGCTGTGTGTTGCATCATCGGCGCCGCCTCGATCTCGGCGTTTCCGCTGACCAGCGGCTTCATCTCGAAGGCGCTGACCCTGCAAGGGGTGATCGATGCGGGTCATGCTTGGATCTGGGGTGGATTGCTGATCGCCTCGGCCGGGGTGATGGAGCACAGCGGCATCAAGATCCCGTTCTTTGCTTTCTTCGGGCATGACTCGGGGATTCGCTGTGAGCGAGCGCCCTTGAACATGCAGGTCGCCATGGTCATCACGGCGGCACTTTGCATCTTGATCGGGTGCATGCCCGGACAGCTCTACGGTTTACTGCCCTATGCGGTGGACTATCAGCCCTATACGGGCGCCCACATCATCACGCAGTTCCAGCTGCTGCTGTTCGCCATGCTCGCCTTCGTCGTCCTGATGAAGTACTGGGGTTATCCCGACGAAGAAGAGGCGGAGAATCTCGACACCGACTGGCTGTACCGGCGCGCTTTTCCGGCGGTTTGGAGCCAGGGCGTCCAAACGGTCCAGGCGCTTCGTGCGGGGGTTCTGGCTGCCGCACTCGGTGGGATCAGCGCCGTACTAGCGAGCGCTCGGCGCCTGCACGGTCGAGGCGGCGTGATGGCGACGACATGGTCGGCCGGGACCATGGTGTTGCTCGGGCAGGTGGCGCTCGCCTTCTACCTCTTGCTGTACCTGCTGTCCTGAGCCTGAGGGCTCCTTTGCGAAAAATCATCATCCGAGCTAACCTGTGTTCGCCTCTCGGAACCTTTGTTTACAGGAGCTCGCCATGAGTCACTCTGTTCGTCTGCTCGCACTGTCTACATGTTATCTGTTGATTGGGTGTCCGGCGCCCAGCGCGCCCAACTTGCCCGGCGGCGCCGACGCAGGAGCGGGCGTCGTGGACGCGGGAGGTGGCGTCACAGCCTGTGCCGAGACGAGCGATTGCGCCGCAGATCAGGTCTGCGTTGAGGGGGTCTGTGAGGCGCCTTTTACGGGCTGCCGAACGGACCGTGACTGCGACGAGGGCTCGCAATGCTTTGACGGCGTCTGCATCCGCGAGTGCGGTCGCGGCGGGGATGCGTGCCCGGACGGGCTGACCTGCATTGAGGTCGATGAGGGCGGGGTGTGCTTGATCAGCTGCCGCAGCGACCGCGACTGCCCCGAGCGCACCGAGTGCAAGGACGTTGATGGAGAGCGGCGCGTCTGTGTGCCGATGGACGATGAGGGCGTCACCTGCGGAAACGGGGGCGCCTGCCCGCGCGGACAGGTGTGCGATGAGGCGACGAACCGCTGCGTTGAGGACGACGATGTGATCGATAGGTGCCGTCGTGATGAGGACTGCGGTGCGGGCGAGCGCTGCATTGACGACATGTGCCGCGAGGTCGACGGTCGCTGTCGCAGCGACCGGGACTGTGGCGAGAACGCTGAATGTGTTGAGAACTGGTGCGTGAGCGTCGAAGAGCCCGAGCCGGAACCCGAGATCTGTCGAGAAGACGGCGACTGCCCGGACGGGATGGTCTGTCACGACGAGTACTTCCGCTGCATCGACGACCCGGACCGTGGGTGTCGACGCGACAGCGACTGCTCCAATGAGTTCGCATGCATCGAGGGGATGTGCCGTCCGGACGGTCCGCAGCCCTGCGGAGAAGGGTTTGAACCGTGTCAGTTCGACTGGATGGTCTGTGATCCTCAGCTGGGCGTCTGTTTGCCGCCCTCGTGCGCCAACGGGCAGCGCTGTCCGGAGGGGCTGATGTGCGAGGAGGAGTTGTGGTGTGTCCCTCAGGAGCCCGAGCGCTGCCGGTCGGCGCGTGACTGCGAGGACGGGCAAGTGTGCCAGCGCGGGCGCTGCGTCGAAGGCGGTGGTGGCGGATTGCCAGGCCGGTGTGAGGACGACGGCGACTGTCAGGAAGATCAAGTCTGTCGTAACGGTCGATGTTTTGACGAGACCATCGGTGAGGGGTGTCGCAACGACGGAGATTGCGGTGACGGATTGCAGTGCCGCGACAACCGCTGCGTACCACAGCCTCCCCCGGGAAGATGTCGTGAGGCGGCTGATTGTGAGGTCGGACAGGTCTGTCGGCGTGGTCAATGTCAAGAGGGTGGCGGTGAAGGCCAGCGCTGCCGCGATGATCGTCAGTGCGCCAATGGGTTTAGCTGTGAGCGCGGTCAATGTCAGGCCAACGCCGACCCGAACCCGGAGTGCCGCGACGACCGTCAGTGCAACCAGGGTGAGCGCTGCGTCGATGGCAGTTGCGTTCGAGACGGTGGTGGTGGCAACCCAGGTCAGTGCCAAGACAACAACGACTGTGGTGATGGACAACTGTGTCACGATCAAAGCTGCCGCCAGACTTGCGACGACAACCAACCCTGCCCCGAGGGCCAGCGCTGCCAAGGCATTGGGCTTGGGCGCTCGGTCTGTGTGGATGGCTGATCACAGGCTGTTCTAGCCCGGAACCGCAGCGGTTGATCGATGTGCGCGGCGGCACCGCAAAGGTCGCTGACGTGCCAATGTCTTTGGCCTCCGCTGCGACCTCGCCTGCGGCGTGTTTCGGTGGCTTGGTTTGTCTCGCTCAGCTCGAGCTGCCCAAAGAGCCGGTCAAGGCAGGCCAGCGCTTCTCGGTGACCTATGTTTGGTTTGTACACGCCGATCCAGGGCGCTCGTGGAAGGTCTTCGTGCACGGCGCAACCTCTGCGGATGTGGCGCATTTGTTCAACGACGATCATGATGCGGGTGGGTCGAGCTACCCGATCGCACGGTGGCGACGCGGTGACCTGATCCGCGTGACGCGCTCGATGCGCGTCGCAAAGGACCTGCCGAGCGATCGCTATGAGCTTTGGGGTGGTTTCTTTCAGGGGAACGAGCGGCTGCGTGTGACGCGTGGGCTATCCGACGGGCGCGACCGCGCTCGGCTGGGCGTGCTGCGCGTCGAGGGCCGAGACGTCCCGATCCCGCGCGTGACGGTACCTAAGCGCACCGAGCCGATCGTCATCGATGGACAGCTCGACGAGCCGGCGTGGAAGCGCGCTGCGCGCGTCGGGCCGTTTCAGCGTTACGATGGGGTCGGAAATGGACGTTACAAGACCTATGCCCGTATGCTCTGGGATGACCATGCGCTGTATCTGGCGTTTGAAGCGCCAGATCGGGACGTTCACACCCCGTACACTCAGCGCGACGAACCGATCTATGAGTCCGAGGCGGTGGAGATCTTTATCGACGCGGACGGGGATGCCGATGAGTACATCGAGCTTCAGGTCGCCCCGAACGGGGTGCAGTTCGATGCTCGATTCAAGGGCGGAGCGCGTCAAAACATGGACCAGGCCTGGGACCATGTTTACGAGGCGAAGACGAGCGTCGACGGGACCTTGAACAACCCAGCGGATCAGGATCGGGGCTGGGTCGCCGAGTGGCGTATCCCGTACGCTGGGATGCCGGATCTCGACCAGGCACCGTCTCCGGGCAAGAGCTGGAAGATTAACCTGTTCCGGTTAGATCGTCAGCGGCGCAACGGGCGCGTGGTCGGGACCGACGCCACTGCCTGGAGCGCCCCGATGAGCGGCGATTTCCACCGGCTCGAGCGCTTCGGTGTCATCACCTTCGCGCCCTAGGGCGTGATCATGCTTCGCAAGCGAGGTGGTTAGGCGGGCACCAGCGCGTCGTCAGCTTGCGCCAGCAGGTACCGCTTCATCTTGCCCAGCCCGCGTGCTTCCAACTGCCGCGCTCGCTCGCGAGACACGCCCAGCTCGTGACCTAACTCTGTCAGCGTTTTGGGGTCTTCACTCATCGCTCGCGCCTCGATGATGAGCCGCTCTCGTGGGTCGAGTTGTTCGACAGCCCGACCGATCGCTTCTCGACGGACGTATTCGATCTGTGCGTCGGCGACCAGCTCTTCGGGGGAGTCGTCTTGGTCGGAGCTTAGAACCTCGATCATGGCGCTCGAGTCGCCGTCGCTGCCCATCGGCGCGTCGAGGCTGAAGTCTTTGCCCGCCAGCCGCATCTCCATCTCGTCGACCTCTTCGACCGAGACGCCGAGCATCTTCGCCATGTTCTCCCGGGTCGGCTCGGCGCCCTGCTTGAGGAGGGTCGCCTGCGCCTTGCGGCGCCCAAAGAAGAGCTTGCGCTGCGCCTGTGTGGTGCCGAGCTTGACCATCGACACCGAGCGCATCACGTACGCCTGGATGTACGCCCGAATCCACCAAACCGCGTAGCTGATCAGGCGGTACCCGCGTCGGTGATCAAACTTCTGCACGGCGATCATCAAGCCCAGGTTGCCCTCTTGGACCAGGTCGATGAGCTTGAGCCCGTACCCTCGGTACTCATTAGCGATGCGAACGACGAAGCGCAGGTTCGAGACCACCAGTCGGTGTGCGATCGCCGGGTCTTGGCTCTCGGCGAACTCGGACGTGAGCTCATCTTCTTGTGTGCGAGAGAGCAGGGGGATCCGGTTCACCTCGGACATGTACTGTTCAAAAGTGTCGCGAGGGGCGAGTGCGCGTGTCGACATCGTCTGGCTCCGTTCACCGCTCATCATAAACCTCTTTATCAACTATGCAAGTGTTTAGTTGAATAGTTTATTTGTTGCCCAAAACCCAACATACGATTGACAGCGTCGCCTCCATAAGGAAGTGACCGCATCCCTCGGTGCAGGAGCTTCCTGCCGGAAAGTGACAACATGGGCGACAAGAAAAGCATTCCAGATCTGATTGATAAGCGCCTGCAGGAGCGTCTTTTGGACCGCGGCGACCTGACCGCTGACGCCTTCTCGAGCTACCTTGAGCAGTTGCCGGACCTCGCCGATGAGGTTGAGACGATCGACCTTGGCGGCGAAGCGAGCGACACCGCCGACTCCGGGGAGCAGGCTTGAGCCTTCCCCAACCCGAGCTCGCTGACCTCGGCGAGTTCATTGCGGCGTTAGCCCTTGGCGCCATGGGAAAGTTAGACGTCCCCGGTGAGCAAGCGCCCGTGGACCCTGAGCGTGCCCGCTGGTTCGTTGATCTTCTCGGCGTGCTCCTCGAGAGCCTGTCGTCCGATGTCCCCTCGGAGCAGCGCGAGCGCATCGAACAGCTCCACACTCAGCTGCGCATGGCCGCCCTTCAGGGATGATACGTCCCATCATGTGTTTGGCCATGCTTGGCCCGGCTGCGTGCGAGGGCGGTCTAGCGGCGCTGTGGATGGCGCCGCCGAAGCCTGTCGCACGCACCCTGCCGACGCTTCATCCTGTCAGTGGGCGCCTCGGTGTGGTGGTGAGCCCTGCTCGTCCGCAACAGGTCGCTCTCGCACCCAACGAGAGGGTCAATGTGCTGCAGTCTGTAAAGCTGGGCGAGGAGGCTTGGCTGGTGCGGGTGAGCGTGGCGCCAGCGAGTGCTCCCAAACAGCCGCAAGAGACCGCCTTCGGCGGGATCGCTCGCGAGCGTCTGCTCACGATGCTCAGCGAGGCGCCGAGCGCCGTCGTTGGGTTGCGCCTCGACTCGAGCCTCCTGGTGCTCGAAGACCAGCGGGGTTTGAGCCGGCGAGGGCGGGTCATCCGCTGCGATGGAGAGCCTGTGACGTCGTCGCTCGCCTTGCGCGCATGCCTCGTTCTTGCGCGCGGCGGCGCACCGAAGCTTGAGTTTGAGCCGGTCGTCTCTGAGGCGCCGGCAGTGACCGACGCGCCGACGACACCAGCCCTTGCCGATCGCCTCGTTCGCGCCGATGCTGGTCCTCCGGTTGATGGTGGCGAGGAGGCTCCATGAAGACGGCGGTCGTGCTAAACGGGAACGCCAAACGCGTCGGGCCGCGCCTCATCTCCAATTTTCGGCAGCTGATCCCTGAGCGCGACCTGTTCATCTCCACCTCAATGGATGAGGCGCGCGCCATCACCGCACACTTGGTTGAGGCGGGGTACGAGCGGATCATGAGCGGCGGAGGCGACGGGACCTTCGTTCAGGTGGTCAATGACGTCGTCGATCGAGTGCGCGCTGAGAACCTGGCGCGTCCGAACGATCGCCCACGCGACTACCCTCAGATCGGGCTTCTGCGCCTAGGTACGGGCAACGCCGTTGCCGGTTTGACCGGTGCGAGCCGCCCGACGCGTGATCTGATGCGCCTTCGAGATGGTCGCGTGGGACCACCCATCCCAGTGGATATGGTCGTGGCCGAAGGTCGCCGCTTCCCGTTTGCCGGGTTGGGCTACGATGGCGAGCTGCTCAACGACTACCTCTGGCTCAAAGAGCGGATCGACAACCCGATCCTCAAGCGCTTGTTCCATTCGGTCGCCGGCTACTTCGTGGCGCTCGGTCTCAAGACCATCCCACGGCACGTGCGAGGGCGAGGGATCTCGACGACGATGCGGATCACAGCGCTTGAGCCTGCTTGGTACATGGACCCGCTCAACGGCGATGAGCCGGTGGAGCATCCAGCAGGAGCCGTTTTGTTCGAAGGCGCCGCCTCGGTGGCTTCCGTCGGGTCGGTGCCGTTTTATGGTTACGGCGTCCGCATCTTTCCATTCGCCGGTCAAAAGCCGGGAACCTTTCAGCTGCGCGTCGCAAGCGTGAGCGTGTTTCACGCCGTCGCTAACATCGGCGCGCTCTGGCGAGGGAGCTATCGAAACCCCCAAGGGTGCTTTGACTTCCTCTGCAGCCGGATCCGCATCGAGAGCGATGCGCCGCTACCTTATCAGGTGGGCGGTGACGGCGCCGGGTGGCGCACAGAGGTTGAGTTTGCGGTGGATGACCTGCCGATTCCACTGGTCAATATGCGCCCCGCGCTGACAGCAGGAAATGGCTGACCCAACGGCATCGGTGCGAGGCCAACCTGGAGCCATCGCCGTGCGGTTTGAGGTGGACGGCAGCGAGGCGCGCCAACGGCTCGATCAATACCTCTCTACGAAGATTCAGCGCCTGAGCCGCAGCCGCGTACAGCGAGTGATCGGGCGCGGGGACGTCGAAGTGAATGGGCAGGTCGCCTCGTCTGCGCAGCGCGTGGTAGCGGGTGACCAGGTGGCTCTCTGGCGTATCCCGCCCCCCGAGCCCCCGGCAGGCGGCTGGCCTGTCGAGTTGACGCGCGGACCGGATTGGGTGGCGCTCGATAAGCCCGGTAATCTGACCGTTCATCCCACGGCGCGCTACTTCCACCAGACCGTCACTGCGTGGATGGAGCGTCAGCCCGAAGGCTTTAACGACGCCCGCCTCGTCCATCGACTCGATCGAGAGACCAGCGGCGTGCTGTTGGTTGCGCTTGGGTTCGACGCCGACCGTCGGCTTGGGATCGCCTTTGAGCGAAAGCGTGTGCGCAAGGAGTACTTAGCCATCGTGGAGGGGGAAGCGCCTGAGTCGATGCGCTGTGATGGTGCGCTGGGCGCAGACCCGTCGTCGTCGGTCATTCGCGTCAAGCAAGCCGTCGTGGCTGGAGGGCTCGAGGCGAAGACGTCCTTTCGGCTCGAGCGACATCTCAGCTCGGGGCGTTCGCTGGTGCGGTGCTTTCCGGAGACCGGGCGGATGCATCAGCTGCGGGCGCATCTCGCGCATCTGGGCTACCCGATCGTCGGTGATAAGATTTACGGCAGCGCACCCGACGAGGCGTACGACGCGTTCTGCGAGGGAGGGTTGAGCGATGAGCTGGCGCAACTCTTTGGTGGGTCGCGTCACCTCTTGCATGCCGCCGCCCTCGAGTTTCCTGAGCCTGGTGGTGGTTCACAGCGCGTCGTTGCACCCCTGCCCGGCGATTTTCTCGACGCGCTGAAATGAAGTTTTGAGCCCGTCCGTTACTGACGCTTGACGTCGGGCGCTGGCCGCGCTTTGACCCACTTCATTGAGATTTTGGGAGGCACGTTGGTGAACACAGCGCTTGGAGAGCTTACGGAGGTCGTCAGCCGGCAGGGAGCCGTGTTGGTGGCTGTACGCGAACAGGTCGCTAAGGTGATCGTGGGACAGACCGTGCTCGTCGATCGGTTGCTCGCAGCGTTGCTAGCGCGTGGTCACCTTCTGGTTGAGGGGGTCCCGGGGCTGGCGAAAACACGCACGATCAACGCGTTGGCTCAGGCGGTCGCCCTCGAATTCCGCAGGATCCAGTTCACCCCTGATCTGCTCCCCTCCGACCTAACCGGTACGACGATCTATCGCCCCCAAGACGGGCGTTTTGAGACGCGCAAAGGGCCCGTCTTTTCAAATCTTGTCCTCGCCGACGAGGTCAACCGAGCCCCCGCAAAGGTGCAGTCCGCGCTGCTCGAGGCGATGGCTGAGCGGCAGGTCACGCTCGGTGACGGAACGCACCAGCTCCCCAAGCCTTTCGCCGTGATGGCGACCCAGAACCCGATCGAGCAAGAAGGGACCTACCAGCTCCCTGAGGCGCAATTGGATCGTTTCCTTCTGCATGTGCATGTGGACTATCCGAGCCTGGAGGAGGAGCGCCAGATCGTCGATTCGGTGATTATGCCGACCGCCAGCGCGATTGAGCCGGTGGCTTCTGCTGCCGAGCTCGAGCAACTGAGCGCGCTGCTGCCTCAGATCTACGTGGACGAGCGCGTGCGCGACTACATGGTGGATTTGGTGTTCGCGACCCGCGACCCCAAAGCCTACAAAGTTCGCGATCTAGAGGGGCTGCTCGAGTATGGAGCTTCGCCGCGCGCCAGCATCGGGCTTGGCCTGGCGGCGCGTGCGCAGGCGATCCTGGCGCGCCGAGCGTACGTCACGCCGGATGACGTCAAGTCGATGGCAGGCGATGTGCTCAGGCACCGGATGGTGCTGAGCTATGAGGCGCGCGCTGAGGGTGTCTCCGCCGACGAGATCGTGGGCAGAATCCTCTCGGCGGTCCCGGTTCCTTGAGTCGACAAGACACCTCGACGCACGATCGCACGCGTCAACTGCTGATGCGGGTCCGGCGAGCGGTGGCGCTCGCGTCGCGCATGAGCAGCGCCGAGGCGGCGGGTGCCTATCGCTCGACGTTCAAGGGGCAAGGTCTCGATTTTGCTGAGCTCGACGAGTACCGTCCCGGCGACGACGTCCGCCACATCGACTGGAACGCAACGGGGCGGATGGGGAAGCCCTTCGTTCGGCGGTACCATGAGGAACGTGAGGGCACGGTCATGCTCGTCGTCCATCGCGGGCGTCAGATGCATTTTGGCTCGAGCGCTCAACGGAAGGTCGACACCGCGGCGGAGGCGGCGGCGTTGCTCGCCGTGCTCGCCGTGCGCAACCGGGACCGAGTCGGGCTGGTGACCTTCGGTGAACCCAACCCGATGGGGTTGGCGCCGGCGAAAGGGATGGACCCGGCGATGCGGATCATTCGAGAGGTGCTGGTCTCGCCCGAGTACAGTCGGGAGGTCGAGCCGATCAGCGGCGCCATCGAGCGCTGCGCTCGGCTCCTCCGGCGCAACGCGATGGTCGTTTTGATCGGTGACTTCCTCGACGTCGACCAGGTGGATGCGCTGCCGCTGCTCGCTGCACGCCATGAGGTGCTCTGCCTGGCTGTTCGCGACCCGCTGGAGCGCGCCCTGCCGAACGCTGGCTTGCTGCGCGTTGAAGGGCTTGGGGTGATCGATACGAGCGACTCGGCGCTTCGGGCGCGGTACCGCAGCGAGCGCGAGCGCGCCGAGGCTGAGGTGCGTCAGGCGGTGGCGCGATGCGGCGCAGGTCTGGTCGAGTTGGTCGCAGGTGATGATCCCTTGCCGGCGCTCATGGCGTGGTTGCGCCGGCGCGCTGCGCAGCGAAGGGTTGCGTAATGTTGTGGGTCCTCCTCCTGGCTCTCGACGCCGGTCCCCCCGGCGATGCGGCGGGGCGGGATGGAGCGGTCGTGCGCGACGCCGGCTACTCCGAGGCTGCCGATTACGGGTTGCAGGTGGCGGTCGAGGCGGAGGGCGCCCAACCCGGTGACCGGGTCTGGTTGGTCCTGACCCTTCGCTACGACAAGAGCTTAGCGATCGCCGTCCCGGAGGCGATGCCTGAGGGCCGTGGGCTGGCGCCGCTCGGGGCGCCGGAGCGTACTCCCGAAGAGGTTGAAGGATCGCTCAGCGAGACCCTGCGGTTTCCTTTTGTTTTGCTCGCCAACGCCAACGTGGAGACGCCCTCATTCGAGCTGCGGGTGGGCGAAGATGTATTGAACATTCCGGCTTTGCCGGTGGTCGTGAACGATGCGGGGCCGTCAGCGGAGCCGCCGGATCCCGACCTGCCGGGGATGGTCGTTTATCGGCCGGGACCGGCGCCGTGGATCCTCCCCGTTGTAGCCCTAGGTATTGGGATCATTTTGCTGGTGATCTTACTGCGCGCGTACACGGCGCGCACACCCGCTCCCGCTGACGAGCCGGAGGTCGTGGTGGACGCAGCCAAGGAATTTCGCGCCGTGCTCGATGGTTTGCGCCGACGTCTCCATGATGACCCGGATGTTCTGCGTGGGTGTTGGTTTGACCTGCTCGCTGGCTTGCGCGTCTACCTCGACCGCCGCTTTGGCCTGTCGGCCGAGCGGTCGACGACCGAGGAGCTGCTCGCTGCGCTGGCCGCCACGCGGATCGTCGGGATCCCGCGGGTGGGGTTGAGCGATCTGCTCCGGCAAGCCGACGCCGTTCGCTACGCTGCTGAGGACTCCAGCCGCGAGGCGATGGCCGACCTCTTGGACCAGGTCGAGGTGTGGGTGGGGACCGCTGAGCGTGCCCAGGCGGAGTTGGAGCGGTCATGAGCGCTCAGTTAACCCCCCTCTTTGGTGTCTTGTGGGAGCGACCTTGGGTCTTGGTCTTGGCGTTGGTGCCGCTGATTCAGCTGTGGCGGGGCGGGCGGCAGCGCGAGCTGGCGCTGGCGACCTCTGCGGCCTTTCGTGAGCTGGGTCGAGGCTTCGGTTGGGCGCGTTGGCTCCATGTTTTGGGGCGCTTGGCGCTGATCGGCAGTTTCGTGCTTGGCGCGGTGGCGCTCGCAGGACCTCGGCAGCATCGCGCCGGACAGCAGCAACGCAGTGGGATTGACGTGGTGGTTGCGCTGGATCTGTCGACGTCGATGAACGCGCTCGACCTCGCGGGCGAGCAGGTCCTTCGACGGGCCATGACGCTCAAGGAGGCGCGGCTTCGCACGCGTATCGCCGCGGCGCGGCGCGTCGTCGACGAGTTCATCGAGCGCCGCCCTCGCGACCGGATCGGCTTGGTGGTCTTTGCGGGCGATGCGTTCCCGCAGGTGCCGCCGACCTTTGACCACGACTATCTGCGGGAGGTCCTGCGTTACCTCCGCCCAGGCTTGTTACCGGACGGAACGGCGATTGGTAACGCGCTGCTCGCCGGCGTCGCTCGCCTTCAAGACAGCGAGGCGCACACCAAAGTGCTGGTGCTCGTGACCGACGGGGACAACACCGCAGGCAACGTCGAGCCGAAAGACGCCGCACGAACTGCCGCGGACAAGGGCGTGCGGGTCGACACCGTGTTGATCGGCGAGGGTCGAGGCGTCGTCCCGGTGCTGTCGGATCAGGAGGGCGAGATGGCGCGCATTGGTCAGGCGGCGCTGCCTGCCAACCCTGAGCTCCTCGAGGCGATCGCTGAGACAACGGGCGGTGACGCCTACCAAGCGGGTGCGGAGGACGAGCTGCGCGACCGCTTTCACACGATCCTCAACGACCTTCAGCGCAGCGAGCTTGAGGACCGCGCAGCGTGGGCTCGGACTCGAGACCTTGCGCCGGCGCTGATGCCGTGGGTGGGTCTGATCCTGATCCTTGGTCTGGCGCTTCGTGCCGCGGCGCCGGTGAGGGCATAGCGATGCGTTTTGCAGAACCTTATTGGCTGCTGCTGCTTGGCTTGCTGCCGCTCCTGTGGCGGTGGGGGTTCGGTCTGGTGATCGGCGCGCCGGACGCACTGAAGCGTCTGGGCGATCCGGCGAGCTTGCGCAGCAATCAGTCGGGTGAGCCTCGGCGTCGCCTGGTCAAGCTGTTAGCCGCCAGCGCGTTCGTTTTAGCGGTCCTGAGCTTTGCGCAGCTCGAGGGCGCGCCCGAAGCCACGGTCGTTCCTGGGCGCGGGCTGGACGTGCTGATCGCTGTTGACACCAGCCGCTCGATGGCGGCGCGCGATCTGAGCCCTGACCGTCTGGTCGCGGCGCGCATCTTGGTCGAGTCGATCAGTCAGCGCCTGCAAGGGGACCGGATGGGGCTGATCGCCTTCTCGGGCGTGGCGCATCTGCAGTGTCCATTCACAGCGGACCTGTCGATCTTTCGTCGGTATCTGCAGCAGCTCGAACCGGGGAGTTTGCCGGTCGGTGGGACCGACTTGTCGCAGGCGATCGACCTCGCCATCGACATCTTTGAGCGGGCAGGCGAGGGTGATCGTGTGTTGGTGCTGCTCACGGACGGCGAGGATCACAGCGGTGAAGAGATGAAGGCGCTCGGGAGCCGGCTCCAGGCTGCGGGCGTGAAGACCCACCTGGTCGCAGTGGGTTCGGATCTGGGGGAGCCGGTGCCGGACGGCGCTGGCGGTTATCTTCGAGATCGGCAGGGGCGCCCCGTGGTGAGTCGCACAGACCGTGACGGGCTCGAGGCGATGCAGAAGGCGTCGGGCGGCCTGCTGTTTAGCCTGCAGCCAGGATCGCCCGCTGCGGATCGGCTCGAGCGCGCGATTCTGGCGCTGGATCGCCGAGCTGAGCGCCCCTCGCGCTACGAGCGCCGACCGCGCTGGTATCTGGGGTTATTGGCTGGAGCCTGGTTGCTGGGCGCGTTGGCGCGGCGTGTGCCGGCTCAAGCAGCGCTTTGGCTGATGTTGCCGCTGCTTACCGGGATGACGGGGATGCGCCATGAAGACCCAGACGCTCGGCGCGGGCTGGCCTTGCTCAAAGAGGGCAAAGCCGACGAGGCGCTCAAGGCTTTCGAGACAGCTGAGGCGCGTGGTGCAGACCCCGCGTTGTCGTACAACAAAGGGCTGGCGCTCCTGAGCCAGGGAGAGCCGCAGAAAGCGGCGGCGGCCTTCGCCCGGGCGGCGGCGCGGCTCGAGGGAGCTGCGCGAGCAGACGCTGAGGCTGCGCGTGGGATGGCGCTGGCTCGAGGCGGTGAGAAGAAGGAGGCGCTTGAGGCGCTCGTCAATGCGCTCAAGCTCAAACCAAACCACCCCGTTGCGACGCCTTGGCTCAGGCATTTGTTGGCGCCCAAACCGAAAAAGCCTGACCAGCAGGGCGACCAGGACCAGCAGGGCGACCAGGGCCAGCAGGGCGACCAAGACCAGCAGGGCGATCAGGACCAGCAGGGCGATCAGGACCAGCAGGGCGATCAGGACCAGCAGGGCGATCAGGACCAGCAGGGCGATCAGGACCAGCAGGGCGATCAGGACCCGCAGGGCGACCACGACCCGCCG
>JAYZBQ010000074.1:0-23414 GCA_036338695.1 Myxococcota bacterium | reverse complement strand
CACGTGGGAGGGTGCCGCCAACGTCTCAACGGCGGCACTCTGGACACCGCCAGCGATGGGCAAGTCCAACCCAGCCTTCAGCACAAAATCGCTCATGTCTCTCCTAGCGAGGGATGGACGCCTCGCGTGCGCACACGCGCTCAGCGCGTGGACTAGCGCCCCCCCTTAGACAGGTTTTTTTCTCCGTTCAAGGCCATCCCAACCATTTTCCTGCTGCGCAGACGGCGACGCCGGCTACGCCGAAGAAAGGGCGCAAGGCTGCTTGCTTAGCGCGCGCGGTCGTTGCGTCCGCTGCGCCTCGCTTTGGAGCCCCGTGCTTCGACCGCCTATTCGCTGCTGTCAGGCGTCTTTGTGAAGCGGTTGAAGAGGTCGATGGGGACCGGAAAGAGCGTGGTCGAGTTGTTCTCGGTAGCGATCTCGCTCAGGGTCTGAAGGTAACGGAGTTGAACCGTGACCGGGTTCTGCGCCATATGGTCCGCCGCCTCCTTGAGCTTGGTCGCCGCCTGCAGCTCACCATCCGCGTGGATCACCTTGGCGCGTCGCTCGCGCTCAGCCTCGGCTTGTTTCGCCATCGCTCGCTGCATCTCCTGAGGCAGGTCGATCTGCTTGACCTCGACGTTGTTCACCTTAACGCCCCACGGATCGGTCTCCCGATCCAGTACGTCTTGAATCGCCGTGTTAATCGCCTTTCGCTCCGTCAACAGGTAATCGAGCTCATGCTGACCGCAGACCGAACGCAGCGTGGTCTGAGCAAGCTGCGACGTCGCGTAGAGGTAGTGCTCCACCTCCAAGATCGCGTTACGCGACGAGACGACGTGGAAGTAGATGACGGCGTTGACCTTTACCGAGACGTTGTCGCGCGTGATCACGTCCTGAGTGGGCACGTCCATGGTCACCACCCGCAGATCGACCTTCACCATACGGTCGATCCCAAACGGGATAATCAACACAAGCCCCGGACCTTTGACGCCGTCGATGCATTTGCCCAGACGAAACACCACACCGCGTTCATACTCATTGAGAATACGCACGCCGCTGACCACAGCGACGAGGATAATCCCCAGAAACAATAAAATAGGTACGGTCATCCGTCCTCCTTCTCTTCCTCATCATCCGGTGCGGCGACCACGGTCAACGTGACGCCGTCGACCGCCTCAACCTGAACACGCGCTCCGGCTGCCAGGTTCTGATCGGCGACCGCTCGCCAGGTCGTCCCTTTGAGCTCGACGCGCCCTGGCTCCTCGCCAGCGATCGGCCAGACCAGCTCTCCATACAGCCCGACCAGAGCCTCTTTCCCTGTCGAAGCGGCCGACCGCATGGATCGAAACAACAACCCGCCGATGACCAATGCCAGCGACGTAAACCCAAGGGCTCCACCCCAGATCAACAGTGGCTCCACTCGGAAGTCCGAGTCGGGCACATCAAAGAGGAGGTACGACCCGAGCACAAAACAGGTCATTCCGACCGCGGTCAGGATCCCAAAACTTGGCACAAAGATCTCGGCGACCAAGCAGACGCCCGCCGCCGCCAACAACAGCGCGCCCAGCCAGTTGACTGGCATCACCTGGACCCCGAGCACCAGCGCCAGGCAGGTCGCACCGACTACACCGGGCACCATCAGCCCCGGCGCCTTGAACTCTAAAAAGAGGCCAAACAGGCCAACGAGTAAAAGAATGTAGGCCAGGTTGGGGTTCGCTAAGAACTGGACAAGCTTTTGCCGTGCGCTCATCTCGTAGGGCATCACGACGACCGACTCGGTGTTGAGGCTGACCTGCCGCTCCGGGAGCTTGACCACGCGCCCATGCAGCGCCCGCACGAGCACATCTTCGGTGCGCGCAATAAGGTCTACCACGTTCTTCTCGAGCGCCTCTTGCTCCGGGATCGAAGCCGCCTCAGAGACCGCCTCGGCTGCCCAGTCTGCGTTCCGACCGCGCAGCTGCGCAATGGAGCGAGCCCACGCCACGGTGTCGTTGGTCACCTTCTTCGCCATATCCCCCTCGATGTCGCCACCGAAGGCGGAGACGGGTGTCGCGGCGCCTATATTGGTCCCGGGCGCCATCGCTGCGACGTGCGCCGCCATCGTGATAAAGACCCCCGCAGAGCCTGCTCGCGCGCCGCTCTCGCCCACCCACACCACGATCGGCAGGTCCGACTTGAGGAACGACGCAACGATCTCGCGTGTCGCAGACAACAACCCACCTGGCGTATCGAGACGGATCACCAGCGCCTGCGCCCGTTTTTCGACTGCGTGCTCGAGCGCCTCCGCCAGAAACTCCTTCGCCACCGTCGTGATCCCACCGACAAGCTCGACGGTGATTACCGGACCGATCCCCTGCTCCGGCTCGGCGGCTGGTTGCTCGACGATGGGCGTGACCGACTCCGGACCGGCGTCGTTGGTAACGGGGGTAGCCTTCGTTGACGGCGGCGGCGAGGTGTCGCCGCGTTGCGACCCAGCGTCGGTTCCCACGGCGAGTAAAAGTAAGGTCAGCATAGGTGGTTTGTGCGGGCATCGGATGCGGTCTGCAAGTCCTGTTCTTTACGTCGCGCCCCTACGGGCCGATGTTGCGAGCATGACGAGCGATGATCGAGTCCGAGCCCTTGGTCCCTTCACAGACCTCCAACCGGTCAGCGGGGGAGATATTCATCAGGCGTTCTGTGGCACCACAGCCAGCGGGCAGCGCCTCTTTATCAAGACGCACCCGAACCCGCCGCCAGGGATCTTTCAGGCTGAAGCAGACGGGCTCGCTGCGCTCGCGGCGATCGACGAGCAGTTGTGCCCAAAGGTGGTCCGTGTGGAAGCGCACGCGCTGGTGCTCGAGTGGCTCGACTTCGCCCATCAGGCACCCGGACGGGCGCTCGGGCGAGCGCTGGCGCGCGTCCACCGAGCGCCTGCGGAGCGCTTCGGCGGCCAAAAGAGCAACTACCTCGCAACCCTGCCGCAGCACCAACCGCCCTGCTCCACCTGGTCCGAGCTCTACCGTGACCACCGCCTCGCGCCCCTCATCCCCCACTGCCCTAAGCCACTTCGGGGCGCGCTCGATCGCCTGCTCCCAAGGCTCGACCAGCTCCTGGCGCTTCCCGATCCGCCGAGCTGGCTTCACGGTGACCTGTGGGCTGGCAACGCCGCCGTGACGACGGCGGGCCAAGCCGTGCTCTTCGACCCGGCGGTCTCAACAGGGCATCGAGAGCAAGACCTTGCCATGACGCACTTGTTTGGCGGCTTTCACGCCGATTTCTATGACGCTTACGAGGAGGTCTACCCCTTGACTGCCGGGTGGGAAGAGCGCGTCAGCCTGCACCAGATCTACCCCCTGCTCGCGCACGTTGCGCTTTTTGGTGCACCTTATGTCGAGCGTGCGCAGCGCGCCGTCATGCGTTGGTTGTAGCGCGATGGATCGCCCCCGGCTCCCGATCCCTTTTATCGTCGCCAGCATGGTCGCTGGGGCGCTACAGCCGCTCATCGCCTTGGTCGACACCTACTTCGCCGCCCAGTTGAGCACGCAAGACCTCGCCTGCCTTGCGCTCGGCGGCGGGATCGCTAGCTCCGTCGGCTGGGTCGGCGGTCAGCTGATCGGTGGATTCCCTGGCGTCCTCGGTCGCCTCAAGGGCGCGTCAAAAGACGATGAGGCTGCACAGCTTGCAGGTCAAGCTCTCTGGCTCGCCATCGGGCTCGGGCTGATTCTGGTCACGCCCCTTGGATGGCTCCTCGGGCACGTCGTGATGGCGATCACCGAGAGCGAGGCCACGGGTTCCGGTGCGCGCCATTACCTCCAACTCCGCCTCCTCGGTTTACCCTTTGAGATGGCAGGCTTTGTCGCCTTTGGCGTCCTCAGGGCTGGCTTTCACGCCGTCTGGACACCGATCCTCGTCATGGCGGTCGCGCTGATCGCGAACAGCGTCTACAACGCGATTTTGGTCTTTGGGTTCGGGCTCGGACTGACGGGCTTGGCGCTCGGCTCGAGCCTGGCGGCGCTCACCGCTGTCGGCTGCGCGAGCTTCCCCATCGGGCGCTGGGGGGGCTGGCGTTCAGCGGCTGGGAGGCGAGCGGTTCGGCGCTTCGAGCTGAGCCCCATGACCCAGCTCAGCGTACAGCTCGGTGGTAAAGCCCTCTGGCGCGGGCTCTTCCTTAACGCCGTGCTGGTCGGCAGCTCGGTCTACGCCGAGCGCTTCTCGACCCCCGAGCTCGCCGCACATGGTCTCGCTCTCCAAATTTGGCTCTTGCTCGCCTTTGTTATCGATGGGTTCGCCCATGCAGGCACGGCGTTCGGTAGCCAGCTGATCGGCTCGGGCGAACACCACCAAGCGCGCACGCTCGGCTGGCGCCTGATGCGCCATAGCGTCATCTTATGCGTCGTGCTCTGCACGCTTTTGGCGCTCAGCTGGAGCGGGATCGCCCGGCTCATCGGGCTCGACGGGGTGGCGCAGATGGCGTTCGCCACTCTGCTTCTGCCCATGATGGCGCAGACGGTCCCTGCCAGCGCGGCCTTCGTCGCCGACGGACTGCTAAAGGGCGCCGGCGACCTAGGGTTTCTTGCTGCGCAGATGGTGGCTGCGAGCGCCCTGGTGTTCCCGATCGCTCTGGTCGTGCTCGGTGACTCGCTGCAGGGGCTCTGGTGGGCGGTTTGCGCCTGGGTCACGGCGCGTGCCCTGCTGTGCACCTGGCGACTCAGCGGGGACCGATGGGTCGCCGTCGCCGTGGGGCAGATGCGTTCGAAATCTTCGTAAAAAAGAACAACACCCGGGCATCGCCCGGGTGCTGCATCCTCCCCAAGGGGGACTCGATTAGCGAATGTTGCGGATCGAGGTCATGCTCATGTCGTGCATGGTCTTGAGGATGTTCGAGATCAGGTCGTGGATCTCTTTGCGTCGATTCATCGCCTGCTGAATCTTGAAGTTCAACACGCTCTTGGAGTGGTCGGTATCTGACTTGGACTTGTTACCGCCCAGAGCGCTTTGACCCAACGCACCACCGATACCTTGACCCAACTTCGCACCCAGAGGACCCCCGATCATGCCACCAAGTGCGCCACCGCCTGCTTTGAACAGCTTCTGACCAACACCCTTGAAGAAGCTCTTGATACCGCCGAAGAGACCGCCTCTTTTCTTCTTCTTACCCAGCGCTTCGTACTTCTTCATCAAGCCTTCGAGCTCTTTGTCGGCGTCACGCATTTGGGTAAAGAGAAATGCTGCGAGCTTGTCTTCAATCGAGGCGTTGGGACCCACAAGCTTGCCGATGTCCGACTGCCCGGTACCTTGCTGACCCAAGATGCTGTTACCGATCTTGCGACCAGCTTGTTCAACCAACTTACCCAAATCTTGGTCCATCCGAGCGAGCGAGCCGTAGAGGGTCCCGGCGAGCGGGTTCATCGCTGCCATGCCAGCGGTCATGCCAAAGCCCATGTGAGCTGCCGGGTTCGCCTGGTGCTTCACCACGGTCAAGCGACCGTCGGCGCGTCCATCAAGGACGATGCGCCCGCCGATCATGCCTTCCATGCGGTTGCGGAAAGCCGGGTTGCGCATAATCGCTCGCTCGAGGGAGCGGGCTGCGCGGCGGCTACGCCCCATACGCAGGTCGCGGGTCTCAGTCGTGGTGCTGCCGAGCGCGTTGCTGTAGGTGTTGCTGTGCAGTAAGCGGCTACGAGCCAGCCCACGTCGAGGGCTCTGCATGCTGAAGGGCTTCGGCAGGTTGCCGAGCATCTGGTCGAAGCCTTGGGACGGGAGCCCCGAGAAGGCGTCTTGCATGTTGCGGAAGTAGCCCGCGAGGTTTCCGGTCATCAGGTCGACGTTCGCGCCCTGAAGATCACCGACCATGTCCGGGTAGCCGAGGCTATCGAGCATACGGTTGAGATTGGTACCGAGGGAGTTGGATCCAATGACCATCTTCTTCTCCTATCGTGGGCTTTTCACGCCCGGGTTTGCGTTCTGTTCACAAGCGGTATCGGCTACAGGGGGCGCGGGGTTGCGGCCTCAGCCATTATTTTTTTCAAGAAAAGAGCGGCGTGCTGGCCACCGGGTCCATCGGCTTGGTCACAGGCGATCCTCAGGTCCGCCCCAGCGCCTCGTCCATCACCGAGTTGCAGCCGAATCCGAGCCCTCGCCACGCGCAAGCGTGCATCGCTCGGAGACGCCCGGAGCGCGTCGTCGAGATAACCCAACGCCTCTCGGTGCGCGCCGCGCTCCGTCAGGATCAACCCCAACAGGCGCAGCACCTGCACGTTCGCCGGCTCAAGGGCACGCAGCCCCCGAAGCATCACCATCGCCTCATCGGTGCGACCGTTCTCATGCAGCGCCAGCGCATCATGACACAGCGCAGCGATCGCTGAAGGGTGGTACCCACGCAGCTCAGCGAGGGTGACTCGGCCGTCCAACAAGTCCCGTGCGACGCTCACGAGGCTCGCTCACTCGCGGCGCGCGCCCGCACCTCAAGCCGCAGCCGCTCGGTGCGACGCATCATCTCGATCAGCGCCGACTCGTCCGCAAGCAGGCGATTGAGCCGCTCAACCTCCGCCTCTGACAAGCTCGGGTCGTCCAAGTCGATGTCGAGATCGAGGCGAGCCTGCTCCATGAACTCTGCCATGAGCTGAGCGAACCGCGTCGGCTCGGGCAGCTCCTCTTCGAGCTGCCAGAGCAGCTGCCTGCGCCGTTGGTCCGGATCGATCTGCTCGAGTACACCATGCTCAGGTAGCGGCGCGGTGCGCGGATCAAAGCTGGCAGGCTCTGCGTCTCGGACCTTGTGGTCGGTCGCCACGCCGCGGGGCGTCACCGGGAACCCCCAGCCGCCACCTACCGTACTTGGACCCACCCGTTTGTTCATCGACGCTTACGACGCTCCGCCTCTTCTGCCTCCAGCTGATACACGAAATTCAGGACTTCCGCGACTGCTTCGTAGAGCTCCTCTGGGATCTCTTCGCCGATCTCGACATCGTGCAGCGCGTGCGCCAACGGGACATTGCGCATAATCGGGACGCCAAACTGCCGCGCCACCTCTTTGATTTTTTCCGCCATGACGCGCTGGCCCTTCGCCATGACCCGTGGCGCCGCCTCCTCATCATCGTTGTAGCGCAAGGCGACCGCTATGTGCTCTGGATTCACCACGACAACATCCGCATTCTTTACGTCCTCGATCGACCCGTGCATCAAAAGCTCTTCGGCGAGCTGTCGACGCTGCCCCTTGATGTGCGGGTCACCCTCGGTTTGTTTGTACTCCTGCTTCACGTCATGTTTGGACATTCTCTGCTCTTTGGCAAAGACGTGCTGCTGCCAGAACCTATCGAGGACGCCGACGGCAAACAAGAAGGCGGCGACCTGAACGATCAGGCGGATGCACATATCCCAGAGCACATACACGCCGGCCTCCACGCCAATTAACCCGGCGCGCACGACGTTTTTCATGTCCTCCGCGAGGGCGTTGTAGACCAAGTAGCTCACCACACTGAACTTCAAGATGCTCAGAAGCATCTGAACCAGCTTCTTCTTGGAGATCAGATTTTTTGCGCCCTCGACCGGGTTAATCTTCTTGAGCTCCGGCTCCAGCGGCTTGGTCGTAAACAAGAAGCCAAACTGGATGAAGTTCCCCATGACCGCCGCCACCACGGCGACGCCCAGCAGCGGCATGATGATGGTCAAGATCAGCATGTGCCCCTCGCTCATCAGCAAGGTGATCGTGGCAGCGCTCGGGGACTCGAGCCCCATCTGGAAGCAGCGCTTAACGAAGGCTTGGAGATCGCTCGAGATCTGCGGGAGCGTGATCATGAGCACCGCCACGCTAAGCGCGAAGACGATCCCGGTGGTAAAGTCCTGTGATTTGGCGACCTGACCTTTTTTGCGCGCCTCACGCAGTTTATGCGGTGTGGCCTCTTCTGTCTTCTCGCCCGATTGATCCGCCACGGCCTAGCCCCAGCTGCGCCCGCGCCCGCCGAGGTCGATGACCTCCCCGCGACGATAGCGTCCTCGGTCGTCCTGATCGACGCGGCATGCGTCGATCTCCGGGTCATGCTCGAACACCAAAACCCAGCGCTCGGCATAGGCTTGAGCCAATAGGTCGGTTTTTTCCTCGATGGTGCGCACGGGCATGCAATCATAACCCATCACCCAAGGCAGGTGCAGGTGGCTCGACGTGGGGATGAGGTCCGCGCAGTAGACCAAAGTCTCACCCTCGGCTCGAACCCGGGGAAGATGCATGCCCAAGGTGTGTCCGTCGCTGACGAGAAAGTCGACCCCCTCGCAAAGGATCCAAGGTCCATCATGCAGGGTCAGGTTCTGACCCAGCACCAGCCCAGCGCGATCCTGAACCCGAAAACTGCCCGCGTCCTTGGGGCTCGGATTCAGCGCCTGCTCATAGTTGGTCTTGGAGCCGTGATGCATGGCGTTGGGAAACGTGAGCGCCCCGTCCGGCTGAACGGTGCCGCCGTTGTGGTCGAAGTGAAAGTGCGTGAACACCATGTCGGTGACATCGAGACGGTCCACGCCGAGCGCTGCAAGGTTCTCGACGAGCCCCGGAACGGGGGTCCGGCTCAGCGCGAACTGCGACCGCTGGCGCGCATCCCACTGCTCACCCATGCCGTTATCGATCAGGATGCACCGATCCTCGGTCCGGATCAGCAGACACCGCAGCGCCATCTCGATCCGGTTCGCCTCGTCCGGCGGGTTCGAACGCGCCCAGAGCGGGCGCGGGATAATCCCGAACATCGCGCCGCCGTCGAGCCCGAACCGCCCGTCCTCTACCACCTGGATCTCGAAGGCGCCGAGCTTCATGGGCGGCTAGTCGTTGCTGCTGGCCTTGACCGGCCGAAACGGATGCAAGAAGGCAGCGAGGTTCGGCCCCCGCCGAGTCTGCGCATACAGACGCCCCTGCCCCGAGAACTCACAGACGAGCGCCTCGCCCGAGAAGAAGAGCCCCTTCAGCCCGTTAAAGGGCCGCACGTTGTAGTCCAAGCCGGGCCCAAAGCCGACCACGTGATCGTTGTCGCAGGTGAAGCGACCGTTCACGTCGACCGCATGCAGCGCGCCGTAGCTGTTGAACCAAAAGGTCCCCGGTCCGACCATTTTGACCAGAAACATACCGGCGCCAAAGAACCCCTTGAAGCCCCCGAACTTGGTGTCGAGGGTCACCGTGGATTCTGAGGCGAGGTAGGCGCCGCTCTGCAGATAAAACTCTTCACCCGGTGCCAGGGTCAGCTGCTCGATGTCGCCCTCGGGCGAGGCGGCGAGATAGATCTCTTGACCCGGCGCAGTCGCCGTAAAGGTGTTCTGAAAGATCGACTCTCCGCCGAGCAACTTACGCTTGGCTGCGGCGAGCAACCCACCACGCATCGACGTCTTCATCTGCATTTCAGCCGAGCGGCTCACCATGGCGCCGCTCTCACACAGGATGGTCTCCCCGGGCGTCTCAAAGGTCACCTTAAGGATCCCAAAATCGGGCTTTTGCAACATCTCTGTCTGCATCTTATTGCTCCCTAGCCGGCAGCTTGCTGCCGACATAGCTGCCGTACTCGCTCGGGTTGCGGGTCTGGAGATAGAGCCGCCCTTTCCCGCTCACGTGCAGCACGATCCCCTCACCGCTAAAGAACGCCTGCAACCAGGAGCCGCCCGGTTTGGTCGTGCGGTAGCTGATCCCGGAGGTGAAGGCGACGAGATGACCCGTATCGACGATCATCTCACCGTCGAGGTCGATGACCTCCATGCCCCCAAAGGCCGACATGGCGACCTGACCTTTGCCGCTGCACTTCAGGAAGAAGAAACTCTCACCTGAGAACAAAGCCTTAAGCCCTTGGAACTGCGTATCAAGGGCAACGCTCGAGTCGCTCGCTAGATAGCTGGTGCTCTGAATCAGGAGGTCCTCTCCGGGCACCAAGTCATGAACGCTCATGTCACCGCAGAGGCTCGCAGCGAGCGTGACCTCGCCGCCGGCGCTGGTCCCGGTGAAGGTGTTCGTGAAGAAAGACTCACCCGTCAGAAAGGTTCGCTTAAGCGATTTAAACAGACCGCCGCCGGCGCCGGCACGCGCCGTCGTCGAGACCTGCACCTGATCGTTCATGGTGACCATGGCGCCGGCTTCGGCGGTGATCGACTCGCCTGCGCCCAAGCGGACCACGCCCAGCGAGTGCGCGGGGCGATATTTGACCTCAATTTCCATGACGCCTCCCCTTACATCGGCAGCATCGGCGAGACCCAGCCCACCAATGCGCTCACGTTGCGGCTCTGCATGTAGATCGTGCCTTGGCCATGAAACTCCATCACCAAGCCCTCTCCGCTCCCGAGGAAGCCAAGCACCCCACCACCTGGCGTCTTAATCTTGAAGTTCAAGTCCGCGTCAAAGGCGACGATGTGCCCTGTGTCCACGATGTAGCGACCGTTGCAGGGGACCTCGATGATCCCGCCGTAGCTGTTAATGAAGAGCTCGCCGTTGCCGCTGCACTCCATAAAAAACAGACCCTCGCCGCCGAACAGCCCCCGGAGTCCGCCCCATCGCAGCTTGGTGTCGATATCCCCCGTGCTCGCCAGGTACGCGCCGGTTTGGATAATGATCGGTGGCGTCGCTGGGGTCATCGTGATCTGCGTGATGTCGCCAGAGAGCGCGGGCGCCAACACTACCTCGCCACCTTGCGCGCCGCCGAAGCGGTTCACGAAAAAAGTCTCTCCACCGATAAACTTGCGCACCAGCGCAACGAAAAACGCCCTGAACTTACGAAACATGCCGCCTTTACCTGCGTTCAAGTGCGTGCTCATCGGCAGCCCAGGTGTCATCGTCACCATCGCGCCCGCCTCAGCCTGGATGATGTCACCCGGGTCGAGCTGGACCTTGAGCCAAGCAAAACTCGGCTGATGATCGATCTGAGTTTGCATCGACGATCTCCTTCGAGCTTGCCTGTAACGGGATCCCCAGAGCATGTGAAGAGCCGTAACAGGAGCTTGGTATGTCCCGTGAAGCGCGCCCAGGAGGATTCGGCTCGAGCGGTGGCGGCGGCGTCTTGGGCAGCCTCATCCTCCTGGCGCTCGGGCTCGTCGTACTCATCAGCGCCCTGTGGTTTGCGATCAACGCAGGCGCCCGCTACGCCCTCCCGCTCATCCCCAAAGAGTGGGACCAAACCGTCGGCGAGTACGCCATGAAGAGCATGGTCAACGAGGACAACCCGTGCGCTGACTCGGAGATGATGCGCTGGCTCGAGAAGGTCGGACCGATGCTGGTCGCCCAAGTCGAGGGCGAGGCGTTCCCCTACCGTTGGCACGTCATCGCGGACGAGACGCCCAACGCTTTTGCGCTGCCAGGCGGCTGGGTTGGTGTCCACACGGGTCTGTTCAAGCTGGCGAAACGCCCTGAAGAGGTCGCCAGCGTGGTCGCGCATGAGATCATCCACGCCGAGCAGCGTCATGGTATGCGGCGCATGCTCGGTGCGCTCGGGACGCAGCTGGCGACGGCGCTGATCTTTGGTGGCACCGACCTGGCGTTGTTCGCCGACCAAGGGATGCGCCTGTTGATGCTCAAGCACAGCCGCGAGCAGGAGGAGGAAGCGGACCGCATGGGGCGCGTGCTCATGGTTGACGCCGGGATCGACCCTGAGGGTATGGCGACGATGTTCGAGGCGCTCGGCGCCCAAGGCCCCCAAGCCAAGGGGCTCGCTGCTTGGTTCTCAACCCACCCTGATACGCAGGCCCGAGCGGCCACGGCACGCGCCGGCGAACGACCGTACCAACCCGTCGAATTGCCGGCGCTCCCCAGCGCCGAGTGCTCGAATTCCGCCAAGCCAGACTCGCCCCAACCATAACGGCTGGAATTTCACGTTGCAGGCCTGATAGGGTCAGGTAGCTTATCGGGCATAAAAATCGCCCCAAACCGACGAGGTATACGATGACAACTCGACTGCTCATGCCCCTGGCTTTCTGCGCCCTGCTCACCGCCACGAGCTGCACGGAATCGGACGTCATGGTGCGCGACCGCGCCGCCAACTGCGGGACTGGATCCATCGAGGTCGGGGAAGCGTGCGACGACGGCAACAGCGTGAACACGGACGATTGCACCAACAGCTGCGACACCGCCTTCTGCGGCGACGGCATCACACGAGCCGACCTGCAAGCCGACGACGTCGACTTTGAAGCCTGCGACGATGGCAACGACAACGAGCAAGACGGCTGCCTGAACACCTGCATCCTGGCGCGCTGCGGCGACGGCGTCATTCGCCATGACCTGAGCGAGGGCATGTCCGGTTACGAGACCTGTGATGATGGGAACCTGGTCAATGAGGACGCCTGCCTGTCCAACTGCCTGGTCGCGCGCTGCGGCGACGGCGTCGTCAGGCAAGATCTCGGCGAAGCCGATGAGGGCTTTGAGGCGTGCGATGACGGCAACGAAGACGACACCGACGCGTGCAAGTCCGACTGCACCCCGCAGATCTGCGGCGACGGCGTCGTCGGTCTCGGTGAAGGCTGCGACGACGGCAACCAAGACCCCGACGACGAGTGTGATGAGTGCCGACCCAAAGTCTGCGGTGACGGGATCGTCGGTCCCGGAGAGCAGTGCGATGACGGCAACCTGATCGATGAAGACGCCTGCACCAACCGCTGCGCTCCGGGCGCCTGCGGCGATGGGATCATTCGCCAGGATCTCAACGAAGACGGCGAACCCTTTGAGGTCTGTGATGACGGCAACACCGAAGCTTCAGACGGTTGCACCGACACGTGCCAGCTGGCGCGCTGTGGCGACGGCGTGGTGCGCCGCGGCTTGCAGTGGGGCGCCGACGGGTTTGAGGACTGTGACGACGGTAATGACGAAGCGGGTGACGGCTGCTCGCCGACCTGCCTGCGTGAGATCTGTGGCAACGGCATCGTCGATGAAGGCGAAGCCTGCGATGACGGGAACCGTAGTGACCTCGATGCGTGCACAAACGCCTGCGCGCAGGCGCGCTGCGGCGACGGGTTCTTGCGTGAAGACCTGGCGGTCGATGCGCCGGGTTTCGAAGGCTGCGACGACGGTAACAACGACCCGGCGGACGGGTGCTCGGCCATCTGCGGTGTCGAGATCTGCGGCAACGGCATCGTCGACCCGAACGACGCCTGCGATGACGGAAACCAGATCAACACGGACGCGTGCACGAATAACTGCGAGGTGGCTCGCTGCGGCGACGGGTTCTTGCGCGATGACTTAGCGCAGGATGCGCCGGGCTATGAAGCCTGTGACGACGGCAACGCTGAGAACACCGACGGCTGCTTGACCACGTGCGCCCTGGCGCGCTGCGGCGACGGCTTCGTGCGCGATGGCGAGGAAGCCTGTGATGATGGCGACGGCAACGACCGAAACGCCTGCCGCAACAACTGCGAGGTCGCCGCCTGCGGCGACGGCGTGCGCCGTCAGGACCTCGGCGAGCTCGAGGCGGGCTACGAGGCCTGCGACGACGGTAACCAGACCGATACGGACATCTGCACCAACGCGTGCACGGTTGCGCGCTGCGGCGACTCGATCGTGCGCGACGACCTCGCAGAGGGCGAGCCAGGTTACGAGGCCTGTGATGACGGCAACGAAGCCGATGACGACGGCTGCGTGGGTCGCTGCGCGCTCGCAGCGTGCGGCGATGGGTTTGTCCAAGCGGGCGTTGAGGCCTGCGATGACGGCAACCAAGATAACACAGACGCCTGCGTCGGCAGTTGTGCGCGCGCAGCTTGCGGCGATGGATTTACCCAAGCTGGCGTTGAAGGCTGCGACGATGGAAACCAGGTCGAGACCGACGCCTGCCGGAACAGCTGCGATCCGGCTCGCTGCGGCGACGGCGTGGTTCAAGGCGGCGTTGAAGCCTGCGATGACGGAAACCAAGTTGAGACCGACGCCTGCCGAACGAACTGCGTGGCGGCGCGCTGCGGCGATGGGATCGTTCAGGCGGGCGTCGAGGCCTGCGATGACGGCAACAACAACGACAACGACCTGTGCAGCAACAACTGCCGGGAGATCAGCTGCGGTGACAACGGCGGGATCAGCGCCGACTACCGCTGGGCGAACAGCAACTGCGACTCCGGGCCCCGCTACTCGTGGGAGAACGGGGGCTGGCAACGTACGGTAATCACCTCACGCTCGGACGACGTGACCTCCGGCGCCATCGACTTCGGCTTTAACTTCCGAATGTACGGGCAGAGCTACAGCCGTGTGTACATTGGCAGCAACGGGACCATGACCTTCGGGTCAGACGGTGGGAATGCCTGCTGTAGTGGGCAGAGGCTACCGACCAACTACTCCAACCTCGAAAACCAGCCGATGGTCGCCGCATTCTGGGGGGATATCGACTACAACACGGTCCAGTGGAAGACGATTGGAAACGCTGGCTCAAGGCGCTTTATCTACCAACACAGCGGTCGGGAATACAGCGCCGGCACGACGGTCCGTTTCCAGGTCGTCCTGTTCGAAGGCAGCAACCAGATTCAGGTCAATATCCAAAACGCTCAGTACACGAGGCGCTCGCTAAGTATCGGCATCCAGCGTAACGCTCAGACGGCGTTGCAGGCGATCTATCAAGCCAGCGGGCAGGTCTCGCGCTACACCAACTACGCCATCCGCTTCACGCCGCGCTGATTTGACCGGTCGACGCTAGGCGTCCTCGCCGCCGGTGAGGACCGTCATGGCGGGCTCATCCTCGGTGGTGAGCGAGCTGACGCGCTGGAAGTGCTTGTTGAGCTGATTGCGCCGGGTGGTGGTGAGCTCATCGAGGGTACGGCTGAGCGTGCCGTGCTGCTTTTTGAGCGCGTCGATCCGCTCCGAGTACTTGCCCCACTCTTTACTCAGCCCGGCGATCATCCCGAGCAGCTGGTCTGAGCGCTCTTGGATTTTGAAGCTGTCCATCGCCTGACGTACGATCGCAAGGACCGCAAAGAGGGTCCCTGGTGAGCACAGAACGATCTTTTGCTTGAGCGCCTCGTCGAGCAGGTTGCGGTCGCGCTGATGCAAAAACGCATAGATCTGATCGTTGGGGATGAACAGAAGCACATAGTCCACCGTGTTGGCCTCGGCGTCGATGTAGGCTTTGCCGCTCACCTCTTTGAGCCGCGCCTTGACGTCCGTCATAAAGGACTTGGCGTGGCGCTCGCGCTCCTCATCACTGTCCGACTCGATCACCCGAACAAACTGCTTGTAGGGAAACTTGACGTCCATGTTGAGGATCAAGTCTTGCGGGAGTAAAAACGTGAAGTCAGGGCGGGCGCCGCCTTGATCGTTTTGCTTCAGGTAATTGACGCCCTCAACGAAGCCTGCGGTGCGCAGAATATCCTCCGCCATCCGCTCGCCCCAGGCGCCCCGTGCCTGATTACTGCCCAGGGTCTCGCTGAGCGCTTTGGTCTGAAGCTCAAGCGCCTGACTGCGCTCGCTGTGGACCTTGAGTTGGGTGTTGAGCTCGGCGAACTGTTCGGCGCGGCTCTTCTTCATCTGCTCCAGCTCACTCGCCATCCGCTTGAGTTCAGCGTCGATCAACTCCTTGGCGCCCTGAAGCTCTTTCTTGCCCTGCTTTTGGTGGGACTCGAGCTCGCGCTGATTGAGTTGAACGAGCTGCTCGCTGGTCTTTGCCATGGACTGCAGTGAGAGCTCTCCGAACTTGTCTTTGAGGCTTTCGAGCATGGCGCGCTGGCGCTCCGCCGCCTTCTCTTCTTCTTGACGAAGCAGCTCCCTAAAGACGTCCGTCGTCGCATCGACGGTGCTTTGCGACCGCGTCACGAGCCAATAGCCTAACCCAACGCCCAGACCGAACCCAACGACAAAGAAGATGAGCCAGATGATCATGAGTTCCCCTTGTGCCTCCGAGCGACAGGACCGCCTCCGCAGCCTACGCTAGGGGTCTGACACGCTTGCGCGGATCAGACGTCAGACACGCAAAAAGGGCAACCCGTCATGCCGCAGCTTATCGGTATCCATGCCCGCGTTCGCTAACACCGACGCGAGGAGGTTGTTCGGCGTAATCGTCATGCCGCTCACCGAGAACTGCCCGGTGCGTGCGTCCACCGGCATGGCGTTCATCCCCACCTCGCTGGTCGCGCCGAATAGCTGCCCTTGGGGCACGCCTGCGCCGGCGATCAGCGCGGAGTTGACGATGGCGTGGTCGCGCCCGTTGCGTACGTTGAGCTTAGGCGTGCGGCTGAACTCGCTGAAGCAGACGATGGTGGTGGTGTCGATCAATCGCTTCGACGGGACATCAGGATCATTCGTCGCCTTGAGGTCGGCGATCAACGTCGCGACGCGATCCCAGCCGCCCTTTTGCCGCTCGAGCTGGTCCGCAGCCCAGTTCTCATCGTGGGTGTCGAGGCCCCCCGCCGCCGTGACCGTGATGGACTGCGCCACGCCGTGCTTGAGCGCCTGAAATGCCATCGCCACCCGCGCGCCCTCATGGTCCAGATCCCATCGTGGAAAGCCATAACGATCCCGCAGCTCGGCGTGTTCGTTGAGCCGAAAGTTGAACAGATCCGCCATCGCCAAGCCCTGACCCGAGCCTTCGACGAGGTCGCGCGCTTTGACGGCGCTCGAGCGCACTCCCTCCAGCATACCAAAGCGGTTAAAGGCGCTCGGGTCGCAGTACGCCGTCTGCTCCTGACGAAAGCGGCTCAGCGCCTGCCGCACGGCGCTGTCGACCGGCGGCGCGCTCGGGCCGTCTTCGAGCGTCGAGACCAGATCCGCCACGCTGCCCACGCTGAGCGCGCTCGAATAGACCGGATCCCCCTCGTTGTAGCTCTCGGTTCGGCAGACCAAATTGGGGATCGGGGTCCGGTCGCCCTGCTGCGCCACGATCCGTGTCCCCATCGATGAACCCGCAGCGGACAAGCCACGTGGCATCATCCCCGTAATAAAGTAGCGGCGACCGACCTCATGCGTCACCGTGTCCATGGCGATGCCGCGCACCACCGAGCAGACGTCGTAATGGGGCAGCATAGCGTCCATGGCAGGCCCGAGCCGATACGGCGCATCGTCCCCACCGACCAAACCCATGTAGGCGCCCGGGTTACCGGCCTCGACGAGGTGCCAGGCGGGCTGAATTCCGGTGTCTTCTACCCGCTCCTCGGTGAACTCGTCGGGGTCCCGAGGGTCCAACCCGAGCAAGACATCCCAAGCACCTGAGAAGTACACAAAGACAAACTTACGGTACGGGTCGAGCGGTCCTGCGGCGAAGGCGCGCTGAATCGACAAGCCGTTGCCGAGCATCAGCCCGAGCGATCCGGCGGTCAACGATCTGAGAAAGTCACGACGTTTCATCTTCACCTCCTCAATACGTCAAGAATTCGGGGGCGGTGAGCATCGCCATACACACCCCGAGCCAGGCTTGTCCCATCGTCGCCTGAGCGCTGATCTCTTGATGGAGCTGGTGGTAATCTTGGATCGCTGCGTCGTTGTCCGCATCGACCATCACGCCATGGAGCTTGAGCCGCAGGAAGCGCAAGTTGGCTTTGACGTCGGCGTGCCTGAGCACCAATCGCTGCTCGGCCTCAGCCGTCTGCGCATCTCGGTCGAGCGCCTTCGAGCAGACCTGCGCCGCCATGTCGTCCATGAACTTCGCAAACAGCGGCGTCGCTTCCACGTTGTTCTCAGTCACCTCGACGTAATCAGCCTCACCCAACGTTCGGCTCAGGACATCCCACATCGAATTCTCGTTGCGGTCCTGCCATTGAATCCCACCGAACAGTCGAGGGATCGACTGCCGGAGATGCTCGACCTCTAGGCGACGTGGCATCTGCCCCATCGGCACCTGGTCCGGGTGCGCCCAAGCCTGCCGCTCGTTCGCCTGCTCCGCCGGCGACCAATGATCTTGGAAGTGCGCCGGAGGCGCTGGCGCTTGAACGGGCGCGGCGGGCGGCTCAAGCGCGGTGCAACCAGCCAAAAGGATCACACACGAGAGCGGCCTCATTGATCACCTCCGTCCTTGATCAAGCCGAAGCGTGCTGCCTCGCGGTATTCTTGGCTGGTGACGATCTGGCGCACGAGCGAGCGCAGGTCGAAGCCCGACTGAAACGACGACCTCAGCTGCCCTTGAAGCGCTGCCTCGCTCGGTCGAAAAGACCGGCCGGTGAAGTGCTCGAAGATGCGCTGAGAGGTGCAGCGTGCAAAGCTACCATCAGCTGGGTCGAGGATGTTCTGTGCCATCCCCTGAGGCCCCTCTTCGATGTTGTTCCCATAGGAGCCGTTCTGCTCGCCTAAGTCGTTAGAGAACAAGTAGCTCCGCAGATACCCTTCGTAGGGCTTGCGGGCGTCGTCCTCAGCGAAGATCTCGTTGATGTAATGAAGCCTGCAGCGGGTCGAGCCGCGCTGTCGCCCTTCTGGACCGCAGTTCGGGTCGAAGGCCGGGTAGGCGTCCGACTGAGCCTCGGCGAATAGGGGCTTGATCCCCTGCTCGGACCAACGCCCCCAGTACGCAGCGGCTGGCTCAACGCTGACATGGCAGTACTTGCATCCGCAGCGCTTGGTCAGGTTCGGCTCAGTGTGGCAGGCGTCGTCGGTCGCTGGTAATCCGCCAGGAGGCGCCTGAAACGCCTCACATCGAAAGGCGTGGTAGAACCGAGTCGCTCGCCCGCGGTTGCTCTGAAACTTGATCAAGAACGCGGGCAACGTGAGGACCCCTGAGTGCATCCCATTGCGCGGCGCCGAACGCCACTCATCGAACTGGTGGTGACCTAGATCCTCGGGCAGGTCGTAGCCCTGCGCTCCCGTCACGAGGAGCGCGTTGCCGGGTGCGTGCGTCAGGTGCTTAAGGAAGTGCGTGATCGGTCCGTTCACCTCCATCTGCCGACCGGTCAGCAGATCCGAGTAGGGGCGGTTGTCGCGCACGACCGAGTCTGCGTAGCGCAGCAGTTGTTCGTCCCACGAACGTCGCACCTGATTCTCGGTGTCACGCGTAAGGCACCAGCGAAGGTTTGGTCCACAACCGCACTCTGAGGAGCGATTTGCTAAGCCGGTATTGCAGGAAACCTGAGCAGGGCCGCGGTTGGTTTCGTTGGTGCCCTGCAAGCCTTCTTGAGCATCGAAGGCGCAGACCTTCACCGGCTGATCCGGGTTCCAATACGGTTGAACCCAAACCCAGCCCTCTTGGACGACGCCCTCAGCCGCTAACTCAGCGTTCGGATGGGGCCTCGTGTCGATCCGTCCGTTGGTCGTCGAGCTCTCAAAGTCGCCGCAGTTGACGCGTGCCCCACGAAAACGAGTGGCTCGGTTGTTCGCACCGATCCACAGACCGTTGGACCGACCATCGCCGGTCAGGCGCCATTGGTTGTTGCTCAGGCGCTGCGCGCCGATGTTTACCCATAACAAGTCGCGGTGATAGCGGCGCATCCGGCCGACAAATTCTTCCGACGCCAGCATCTCTTCGATCTGTTGCGCGCTGACCTGACCGGACTGCGCCACAAATTCATACTCAGCGACGCTCGGGAGGTGTCCTCTCAGGTCAAGGCTGAGACGGCGTAGGTAATGGAGCTGCTCCTGAACCGGCGTCTGCTGGCACATAGGCGCTTCGGTGTCGTTGGTCGCAGCCGCGTAGGCCAAGGGGGGAAGCCCCACCAACAAGCCAATCAGTAGGGTCACTCGCACTCGATCATCCCCCCCTCTTGCCAGCGCTGTAACATATAGAGCGCCTCTCCATCTACACGGCCCTGCGCATCTTTCGGCATCGCGCCCGCCTGGATCAGTGAATAGATCGACTCGTAGCGCTCAGACCAGATCGCGTAGCCGTCGAGATTCGACGCTTGGGCTGTCGGTGTGTTGTTGTGACACCGAGAGCAGTTCGCCTGAAAATACGGGTCGATGTCCGCACAATAAGTCGGCGGTGGCTGATCGTCTGCGCCCAGGCGCACCATGCGCTCGGCGCCTACAAGCCAGAGCTGTCCGTTCGCCATCGGGTGGATCCGCATCACCGAGCCGATCCCGATCGGGGTCGCTAGCTGCTCGACGGTCTCGCCCACCCACCGGCTGACCGAGTCCGGGCTCGCCAGCCAGACGCCGGCGCCATCGATGGTCGGGCTCATGCTCCAGGCGCGCGTCACCGGCTCTGCCCCTTCATCGGAGCTGAGCGTCGCTCGACGCCAGACTAGGTCACCCGTGTCCGCTGCGACGCGCACCCGCAGGGTCCCACTCTCGAGCGCAAAAACTCGGTCCGATCGCAGCGGCACCACGTCCCTAAGAGCTCCCTGACCGCCGAGGTCTTGCTGCATCAAGCCGTCATCGGTCACCTTCAACAAGAAGGACTCGCCCTGAACCGTCGTCACGCTGACCAAGCCCTCGCCGCCGCGGGTGATACGAAAGACCCCCGGAACCGTCGTCAGCTGACTCAAGCGGACCCCGTCGAAGGCGAACACACCCGCCTCGAGGGCGATCCACAACCACTCGCCTACCTGCGCAATCGCCCGGACCGAGCCCTCGGGGAGCTGATCACTAATCGGCGAAGCCCGAAGCACGCCGTCAAAAACGCTCAGCCCGTTCTCGGAGGCGACCCAGACAAATTCCTGAGCCACGCTCAAACCATAGACTGCGCCCTCGTCTACCTCTGGGATCTGCTCTCCCTCGTGCACCGAGACCAGCTGATCACCTTGCAACCGAAACAAACCACTCGGTCCCCCGACCAGGGTGCCCATGGTCGGATGCTCAGCGATCTGGATATGCGTCGAGCCAGCCCACTCCGTGGGCAGCGCATACGACCGCTCAGGCCAGGTCAACTCCGTCACGCTCGTGGGGCGAATCAACGCCTCAGGCTCTGGCTTTGGCGCCGCCGGCTCATCGGCGCAACCGCCCCCTACGCAGCCCACGATCAACCCGACCAGAAATCGCTTGTTCACTTGCTCTCCGTTGCGCTTTCACTAGCACGCAAGTAATCACAGCACCAAGCACCTACCCCTTGATGCGGAGAGAACATGCCGACCCGCTGCCTGTCGCTGGCCCTCCTCCTCGCGCTCGGCGCGTGCGAGGCGCCGCCCTTGACGCTCAAAATTACCACCTACAACGTCTTGTGCTCCTTCTGCGGCGACGGTCATTTCGACGACAACCCATACGACGACTGGGCGACACGTCTGCCTCATTTGCAGCGACAACTCGCAGCCTATAACGCCGACCTGATCGGGCTTCAAGAGTTGGTCTACACGGCGCCCAATCCCGATCGTGCGATCGATGACGAGGTCGCTGCGCTGGGTGGGCGCGGCTCGGTGTATGCGAGCATCTACTACGAACGAGACCCCGACGACCCGCGCTCGTCGATGGACTATCCCGACGCCACCATCCTCTACAAAAAAGACCGCTTCGAGTCGCTGCGTGACGGTCACTTCTGGCTCAGCCCAACGCCCGACGAACCTTTCAGCGCTGGATTTGATCCCGATGGTCAGCTGCCGCGCCTGGTCGTCTGGGCTGAGCTTAGGGTGATCGACTCGGGGGAACGTTTCCTGTTTGCGACGACGCACGTCGACAACAACAGCCCGAGCCAAGTGATGAGCGCGCCGCTTATACGAGAGCGCCTCGGCGCCCTCTCGGGTGACCTGCCGATCATCCTCGTTGGAGACTTCAACAGCGGGCTTGAGCACCCCGCTTACATCGACCTAACCACCGATGCTGAAGCGCCGTTTGCCGACACCTACGACCTGGCGTCATCGCCTCAGGCCACAGGCGATCCTGACTTGATCGAAGCCTATTATTGGCAGCGCCGCATCGACCACATCTTCATTCAACCAGCCGAGCGCTTCGAGGTGACCGATTGGTCGATCGATCTCAGCAGCTACGCCGACGGGACGCGCACCCCCTCCGATCATCGCCCGGTGCACGCCACGGTCCAGCTGCGCCCTGCTGATTAGGCGTCAACGGCAACGATCGTAAGAACAAAGAAAGCGCTGTCGTCGACGTGCAGGCTGCGTCTTGGTTCGACCAAACCGTTCGATAAGGGGACCGAGTGGACCCTTCGCTCGTCGGAATTTTGTCCCATCTCTAAAATTCAGATCTTGACCAGATTAAATACCCTGAAAACGCTTGGTATTTCAAACAAGAAGAGGCTCCAAAGCACTGTTTTAACTACAAAAATATCTACAAACCAGACAAAACAAGCTATATCAATAAGTTACAAACATCCCACTGATTATTCCACTGAGTTTTGAAAACTCACCGAGATCATCATTTTCCGCAGCTTGGAGTGCGCCGTTCTACCGCCGAATTGGATACGCTGCCTAAATTTTAGGCACAAATATAAAACGCTCATAAGGCTTGGTATTTTGCGCTAATCCGTCGCTCCACATGATGATGCGATCGGGCCAGAAGGGCCGTTAGCTTTTCCCCTCAACCCAACGAAGGTAGGGCTGATAACTCAGCGTCTCATCAACGCCCAAAACGAGCACCTCGGGGACGTCGTACGGGTGCTCAGCAGCGAGCGCATCGACCACCGCTGTGACCCGCTCGGACGCCACCTTGATCACCATCATCACCTCGCGGTCGCGGCAGAGCGCTCCGTCCCAGACATAGAGACTGTCGACGGGGGCGCTTAGGTTCACGCACGCAACGCCGAGATCGGTGACCAACCACTCCGCAAGCTGCGCCGCATCCGCGACCGGCGCGTTACACAGTAGGATCCTCATCCGCCGGGCTCCTTGGCTTTTCGTTGAGACCCTCTTAGCCTACGCCGACCATTCGCGGGAGACAGCATGAGCGGATTGCAGTGGACTGTCCTCATCATGGGGAGCCTCTTTGCGCTGATTATCGCCTACGATCTGCTGCAGAAGAAAAAGCCCATCCTACGGAACTTTCCGCTCATTGGTCACTTGCGCTACCTGCTGATCGAGATCGGCCCTGAGCTGCGACAGTACCTCGTGGCGCACAACCGCGAGGAGGCGCCCTTCAACCGCCTCGAGCGCGAGTGGATCTACGCCTCTGCTGAAGGCGAGAACAACAACTTCGGCTTCGGCACCGACGACCAACTCTACGGCATCGGTTATCCGGTCATCAAACACTCGGTCTTTCCGGTCCCCGATCGTCACGATGGCGACCCTGGGCACCCCATCCCCTGCGCCAAGTTGATCGGGGCGAAGCACGGCCGCGCCGAGCCCTATCGCCCGAGCTCGATCATCAACATCTCGGCGATGAGTTTTGGCTCGCTCGGGAAAAACGCGATCACGGCGCTCAACCAAGGCGCGTATCGGGCGGGTTGCTATCACAACACGGGTGAAGGCGGCGTCTCGCCCTACCATCGCACCGGAGCCGACCTCTGCTATCAGCTCGGCACGGGTTACTTTGGCAGCCGCACCCCTGAGGGTGAATTTAGCCTCGAGCGCTTTACGGATCTGATCGCCGAGGTGCCCGAGATTCGGATGATCGAGATCAAGCTGAGTCAGGGCGCTAAGCCGGGCAAAGGAGGCATCTTGCCCGGCGCCAAAGTGACCCCAGAGATCGCCAAAATTCGCGGCATTCCGGTGGGGCAAGATTGCATGAGCCCGAACTATCACCG
>JAYZBQ010000073.1:0-6692 GCA_036338695.1 Myxococcota bacterium | reverse complement strand
ATGACTGCGTCGCCGGCTTCATCTGTCATCAGGATTACTGCCTAAAACTGCCGGCGCGATGCAACCTCGACGGCGTGGTTCAGTTGGGTGAGGAGTGCGACGATGGCAACACCATCGATGGCGACGGTTGCTCCAACCAGTGCCTCTTTGCCCGATGCGGTGACGGCGTCGTCCGGCTTGATCTCAGCTCGGGTGAGCTGGGTAACGAAAACTGTGAGCCCGGCGTCGAGCCGACGATCGATTACTGCTCTGATGGCTGCCTTATGGGCGAGCCACTTCGAACCATTGCTACGAGCGAACGGCTGTCCTGCGCCGTGACTCAAGGCGTCGTGCGGTGCTGGGGCGGTCACGACGCGGGTGGTGGCATAACGCCACTCGGGCCCTTTGAGGTCGCGATCGAGGCATCCCCCATCGACTTACCGATCCTGTACTCAAACACGCAAAGCAATACCTTCTTGCTCTATCATCGCGACGCCCGTGGCTTGCTTCGAGCCGACGGCTTTCGGGGCAGCGTCAGCCCCGTAACGCCCACACCAAATGTCAACCGAATCATTGGTCACAACGCCTTATCGGCTGATGGGTTTCGCCCCGACCTCGCGGCCTGCTACGTCACATCAAGCGGCCTCGTCGCCTGCAGGGGCTCAAACCATTGCGGGCAGGTCAAACCGGTCCGCAGCGGATTACAGCCGCTCCCCGAGCCCGCTATTCTACTTCACCCCATGATCGTGCGTGGACTTCAGGCTGTTCGAGCGCTGGCGATGAGCGGAGGAACCACCTGCGCTGCGCTCGAGGATGGGTCGGTGTCGTGCTGGGGCAGCATCACCAACTGGGACCCTCTCGTAGAGGACTGTGTCGAGCTCAGACCGGTAACGCCGATCGAAGGGGTCGAGGGCATCGTCGCGCTGACCGCCCATCGCTTTGGCTACACCGGCGTCACCGCCGAGTCGGTCACCTACAGCTGGGGACGCGACTGGGAGGGTGAGCCGCTGGTCGAGCCGGTGCGGCGCGTGCTGCCGGAAACCGCTGTGCAGCTAGGCGCATCCGACGACACCGAGTGCGTCCTGTTTGAGAGCGGACGCGTCGGCTGTTGGGGCGCCTCCCGCGGCGAGGGCAACCGCGCAGGTAATACGCTGCGCATGCTCGAGGGGCTCGAGGAGGTCGTCGAGATCAGCGACGGTCGCAACACCAAACACCTCTGCGCCCGCCGCAGCGACGATGAGATTTGGTGCTGGGGCAACAACACCTACGGACAGCTCGGTGACGGCAGCCGGGACTCGAGCGCAGCGCCGGTGCGCGTGCGCGGGCTGTAGCCGCACGTGGGCTCCGCGTAAGGCGGGCTGCTCGTTTGACCTAAGGGCTCGTCGTGCGCCATGCCATGGGCATGGAAACGCAACCGACTCGTCCGCTCACTGCTCTGTGTGCCTGCTTGCTCGCCGCCTGTGCGGCTCCGCCTACAGCAGCACCGGACGCCGGCTCAGCGAGCGACGCCTCCACCACGACGCCTACCGAATTCCAGCTGACGGTCACCAACGGCTTCGGCAGCGGAAACTACCCCGCCGGCGCCACCGTCCATGTCTGGTCGGATCATGACCCGCGAGCCCAGATCGTGACGCGTTGGAGCGGCGATGTGGCGCTGTTGAGCGATTCGGGTGAATGGCACACCTCGTTGGTCATGCCGGCGCGCAACGTCTCGCTGCAGGCGGAGCTGACCGACAGCTCGTTTGAGCTCGTCGAGGCTCAGTTTCGTGGTCGGGACCGGCTCAAAACCGTCCGCTACCATATCCCTCCCAACCCCGTGGGTATGGTCCACATCACCCATGGCACGGGCGGCAGCGGCGCCATCATCGAGAGGATTGAGGCAGGCTACATCGCACGCGTCCTCGTCCATGCAGGATACGGCGTCTGGGCGACCGACGCCGAGGAGGTCGACACCGGTGACCAGGACGGCAACGACAAGATACGTTGGAACGTGAGGCGGTCTCAAGACAACGTGGATTTCGCCAATTTGGCGCAGATCACAGAGCAGTTCGTGAGCCGCAGGCTGATCCCACAAGGGACCCCTCAGTTCATCGTCGGCATGTCCAACGGAGGGGCCTTCGCGCTCGTCGCCGGCAGCGCCCTCAACCTAAACGCTGCGGTGGTGTATTGCGCCAGCGGCAGCGAAGGCGTCGCTGCGACCACCGAGACGCCGACCGCCTGGTTCCTCTGTGAGCAAGACGAGAACGAACAGGTCGACAACGCCAAAGCCGCACGAAATCATCGGGCGCTCACCGCACGAGGGGTCCCCAGCGCGCTCAGCAGCCACGGTCCCTCGCCGCTCTACGACCAGCGCTTCGCTCGGATCGTCGGGATCGACGCCGAGACCAGCCGAGCGATCGCGAGCGAGCTGCGGGCGGGCGGGCATACGGATGAACGCGACTTCCTGCTCGAGGACGGGAGCGACATCGCAAGGCGCGTGACCGCTGCGCCTAGCGACTACCCGATGATCAGCGGCTTGCGCCCGCGCCTCAAAGGGTTGGAGGTGCTCTACCAGCTCCGCATCCTACGGAGCAATCACTGCATGTACGACGATTACGCACGGCGCACCCTCACCTTTTTACAAGCGCACACCCCTTAGCTCGTGCTGCCTCAAAATCCACCCGGAGCGACACGAGACGGGAGCTGCAGCGAGTGAGCGCCAACCGGCGACTCTACAACGAACCCTTCAAGATGCTTCACAGACAGCCTCTCCTTCGACAGGCTCGTGCGAACACAGAAGGGTTCCCCTATGCGCTTATCGGTCTCGTCCTTGCTCTGCACCTTCCTCGTCCTCACGCTCAGTCAGAGCGCCCTAGCCGCTGAGCTAGCCTATCAATGGAAGGCGGGCTCCACCGTCCGTTTTGACACCCGATCCGTCGATCACATCGACATCTCTGCGATGGGCATGAGCGTTAAGACCAAACTCACCAACACCTCGACCTTTGCGCTGCAGGTGGACCGAGTCCGTGCGGACGGCACCGCCGAGGGTTCGCTGATCGTCGAGCGCTTCAAGGTGGTCGACGACAAGGGGCGCGTGGTCGGTGCCCTCTCAGATCTGCCGAAAGGCGCGCTGCGCAACCTCGTGGAGATCGACCGCAAGGGCAACTTCACGTTCAAAGAGATCATCTACATGATCGTCACGGAAAAGGGCGACAACCTGCTGGTCTCAGCCAAGGTCGGTCCAAACGGCGCATCGGGCAGCGCCCAAGCCGGCGGCGAGAAGATGACGCTGCACGCCTCGTTCGACCCCAAAACCGGACAACTGAGCGCTGGGTACAGCATCGAGAAGGTCAAGCAACCGGCGGCGAAGAAGAAGAAGGTCGCCGTCAAGCAAGATGCGCAAAAGGTGGATATCCTCCCCACCAAGTTCCTTGAGATGCTCAAGCTTCCCGAGGGCAACGTCGCCTCCGGTCATCGGTTTAGCCTGGACGTCGCCAACATGAAGATCACCACCACGACGCCGCGCGTCAGCGCTCAGTCCGCCACGCTCAACACCTCGATCACCACCGGTAAAGGAGGCGCCGCAGCCGGCAACTCCATGGGCAAGATGAAGATGGACATGGGCGGCGGCGGCGGCATGGGGATGGACATGAGCGCCATGGGCATGGGCGAGATGGGCGGCATGGGTGACCTCGGCGGGATGGGCGCCATGGGCGGCGCACCCGAGATGGCGATCAACGGTGACTTTCAGGCGGTGTTCCTGGTCGCCAAGGGCATGCTCCAAAGCATGAAGGGCAACCTCACCTCGCAGGTCAAAATGAGCGGAGTGAGCATGACCACGCGCACCGACATGACGCTCACCGCTCGCTAAGGTTTCGCACCGCCAATCATCGATACCACGAGACGGCATCGAGCAAGGACGTCTTCGTAGTTCAACGATACAAAGCCGATCACAGCGCCACCGCTGCCGCAACCTGGCGCCGAGCGCGTGCGCCGCAGCGCGAGACGCGCTAGAGCACAAAGGCGGGTACGCAGCTGCCCGCACCGGACAAAAGGACGACCGAGCGCAACTTGCGCGCGCGCCGCTCGATAATCTGCGCAACAAAGCGATGGGAGACGCCATGCCGAGCCAGACCAACAACAACCTGAACCGAGCCCTCACGCAGCGCGTCCAGCAGGACCTCAAGGCAGCCGACGCCAACCGAGACGGTCAGGTCAGCGCTCCGGAGCGAGAGAACCTCGCCGCCGACGTGCGCCCACTCGCCGACGCCACCGCCGACAAATACCTCGGCGGCGGGGACCTCCCGATCGACGCCTACGTCAACGCCTACAGTGACTACGCCGCCCGCGCCACGGCACGCGCCGACGTCAACGCCGACGGCACCCTGACCGAAGCCGAGCAGCGCAACCTGCCTGGCGAGGTCTACAACTCGGTGGTCGCGCTGCGCAGCGCCCTGAGCGCCGACGCCCCAGCCGCCGACTTGGACGGCTTGTTTCAGCGCTACAGCGACGCCGGCTGGAACGACGAACGGCTCGGTGACTTCATCGAGCAAGCGCAGGCGCAGGGCGCCGTGCGCGCCTACGCAGGCAAAATCAAAGAGGCGGTCCTGACCCCCAAGCTCGGCGCAGGCGCCCACACGGGCGATCGCTTCTTCGAGGCGGTGGCGTGGTACACCGACAAGACGGTGGTACGCTCCGGTGACGGCGCGCTCACACTCAACGAGCTGCGCTACGCCAAGAACCAAAAGGCGAACGAGTACCTCTCGCTCCTGGGCTCGCCCGAGCGCGCCGACCAGCGCATGCAGACCTGGAAGAACATCGAGAAGCTCGCGCTGCTCGAGCAAGAGATCTTGAGCAAGGGCGAATCCGCCTACACCTACGACCCCGCCAAGATGATGCAGGTCAACTACAACAACGAGTGGAACGCCGCGCACACCATCAAGTCTGCGGCGGAGTTTGACAGCAAGGTGCGTGAGGCTTCGTACGAAAAACCCGTGCTCGTGAAGTATGGTCTGACCTACTGCATGCACTGCCTGCTGCTCGAGCAGCTCGACTCGGTGCACGCCGTGGCGGACAAGTACGGCGACGCCATGGACGTCCACAAGGTCTGGTGGAACCCCAACGACCCCGCCATGGCGGAGATCTCCGAGTTGACCGTCAACGAGGGCGTAAGCTCATCGCCCTACTTCATGCTCTACAAAGACGGCGAGGTCGTGCGCCAGGGCTACGCCTTCCCCGACGAGAAGGGGCAAGGCTTAGAGGAGCTCCTAGACGGCGTGGTCGAGCCGCAAGGCTAAAGCCAAGATCGGTCTGCTCGGTGTAGCCTGCTGGACGTCTTAAAAGCCGCTGACGCGCCCCGGGCTAAGATTGTTATCGGTGCTCCCGATTCCGAGCTGACCGTAGTGGTTTCGCCCCCACGTCCATACCGTACCATCCTCACGCTCTGCAGCGGCACCTTCGACACCCGCTCCGCTAAATATACGCCGAACATTGCCCCCCAAGTTGATCCGTTGAGGGCTGTATTGATTTGATTCGTTGCCGGTTCCCACGTGGTAGTACCAGCCGGCACAGTACATCTGGCTATTCCCCTGACGCACGCAGGTACCATGGTGAGCGGCTGAGAGCTCTACTACATCAGTGACCCCAATCATTGTCCGAGCCGATGGCCCACCCGACGTGTTCCCGATACCGAAGCCGCCATAGCTGTTGTCACCAAAACAGCGTACCGTCCCGTCATGCCGTAAAACGCAGGTGTGATAACCCCCCACAGAGAAATCAAGAATATCATCAACGACGGTCACCTGAACCGGCGTCGTACGCGTCGTCATAGTATTGTCTCCAACCTCACCGTAACGATTCCGTCCCCAACAAAAGAGCTCGGGCCCGGCACCTTTCGCACAGGCATGGTAGTTGCCACCCGTGACCTTGGTCATGCCGCGAAGCGATCCGACCCGTCGAGGTGAGTCCTGGTTGGATGTCGAGCCATTTCCAAGCTGCCCGTAAATCCCGTAACCCCAACACCAGACCGAGCCATCAGGTTTGATCGCACAACCGCTGTTTCCCATGCTTCCAATCGCTTTGATGTCGCTTAGGGAGCCCAACCGCTGAGGTGTGAGCTGGTCGGTGGTGTTCCCGGTACCTAACTGGCCGATGTCATTGTTCCCCCAACACCAAACAGTACCATCGCGCCTACGCGCGCAGCTCGAGTTCGACTGAGTCGTGACTTCGACAACATCGCTCAGGTTCGCTACCCGCACGGGTACGGTCCTTTGTGTCCTCGTGCCATCCCCAAGCTGTCCATCCCTGTTGTTGCCCGAACACCAGACCTGCCCGTTACGCAGGATACACAGGTGATAACCACCGGATGCGATAAAGCTGTTATCGAAACGATTACCCGTGCAGTCATTGGCGCAGCGATCATCATCGACCTGGTTGCCATCATCACATTGTTCCCAAGCTGCTTTCACTCCGTCTCCACATCGAGCCCCTTGCTCACAAGCTGGTCCCGACCCTGACACCCAAGTGCCTCCGACGGATGAAGCCGTCCGACCGTTGCCCGACGCATCGGCGAACGTGCGATCCAAAAGATTATATTGAGCCAAGGTCTGCGGATCGCTGGAGAAGCTGGTAGGCGGTGTAAAATCACCTTCGTAGCGCCTCACCGAGCTAAACCGAATCGGGCCAAAAGATGCCGGAACGCTCTGATTAAACGAGGCGTTTCCACCGCAAGCACC
>JAYZBQ010000072.1:0-44812 GCA_036338695.1 Myxococcota bacterium | reverse complement strand
GGCCGCACAAAGCGGTAATGGCTCACGTACCACTCCTCGCCGTTGTTGAGGGCGAAGAACTCGGCGCAGGCCATGAAGAAGATGCGCCAGCGACCCCACCAGACCTTGACGTCGTCGCCGTAGGTTTTCGCAAGGACAGGGTACGCGGTCGCTCGGCGCCGGTCCATGAGCTCGAGCCAAGCCTCGCTGGTCTTGGCGTAATGGTTGCCGTTCCAGCGCCACTGCTGCTCGAGCTCAAGGTCATCTTGAAAGCGCGTCAGCAGGTCATCGCTGGGCATCATCCCGCCCGCAAAGAAGTGCCGCGTCATCCAGTCGTTGGGATCGCCCGAGTCGACGTAGGGGTAGGCGGTCTCTTTGTGGCAAAACACGTGGACGAAGAGCTTGCCCCCCGGCTTGAGCCAGCCGCTGATGCGCTTGAGCAAGAGCCGGTAGTTGCGCATGTGCTCGAACATCTCAACGGAGACCACCCGGTCGTAGCTGCCCGGCTCCGGCGGCTCAAAGTCGTTCATGTCGCAGGTGATGACCTCTAGGTTCGTCAGCCCCCGCGCCTCGGCGAGCTCGAGGATGGTCTGCCGCTGCGTGCTCGAGTGCGAGACGGCGGTGATCTCGGCGTTTGGGTAGCGCGCCGCCATAAAAAGGCTGAGCGAGCCCCAGCCGCAGCCGAGCTCAAGGATCTTGTGACCGTCGTGGAGATCGGCGTGCAGGCAGGTCTGTTCGAGCCCTTCGGATTCGGCGTCCGCTAAGGTGGCGGTGTCTTCGCCCCAATAGGCGCAGGAGTATTTTCGGTGCGGCCCGAGCACCTCTGCGAAGAAGGCTGAGGGGACCTCATAGTGTTGTTCGTTGGACTCGGCGGGCGCCAGCGCGATTGGGCTGGCGTCCATCTCGCTCACCCACTCGGTCATGCGCGCTTCACGTTCTTGCTCGCTGCCGCAACGCGCGCCCCGGCTGGTCTCGGCGCACAGGCGACGGATCCCTGAGCGGACCAAGAAGTCAGGCAGATAGCCGCGCTCAGCGAGGCCGTAAACGGAGGATGCGATGCTCATGGTTATGCCACCTTCAGTGTGTGCTGACCGACCCCGGTTCGACCCGACTCGAAGCCGCCGATGCAGTAGCTGTAGTAGAAGTTCCACAGGCGGATGAACTCGGTGTCAAAGCCGAGATGCCGGACGTTATCCTCCACCTGCTTGAAGTTGTCTTGCCAGCGCCGGAGCGTCTCGGCGTAGGACTTGCCAAAGTGGTGGCTGTCGATTGTCTCGAGCCCCTCGCTCGCCGCCGTCTCCTTGAAGCGCTCGGGCGAGGGGATCAGCCCACCTGGGAAGATGTAGGTTTGGATAAAGTCCGCCTGGCTCATGTAGCCCTCGAAGAGGTCGTCGCGGATGTCGATGGTCTGGACGACCGCCTTGCCGCCCGGCTTGAGGTTGCGCTTGAGCGTCTGCATGTAGGTGGCCCAATACTCGGTGCCGACCGCCTCGAACATCTCGATCGAGACCACGGCGTCGTACTGTCCGTTAAGGTCGCGGTAGTCGGTCAGCGTGAGGTCCACCGCACCCTCTGCGATCGCCCCTTTGAGCCGGTTGCGAGCGAATTCGAGCTGGGCGGGCGAGATGGTGACGCCTGTGACCCGGTGCCCCGCCTCGGCGGCGACCTCAGCGAAGCCGCCCCAGCCGCAGCCGACCTCGAGGATGTGGCTCTCGGGCGACAGGTCGGCTTGCTCGAGCATGCGCTGGTATTTGGCGCGCTGCGCCGCTGAGAGGTCATCGTTCGCGGCGCCAAAGAGCGCGCTCGAGTAGGTCATCGTGTCGTCGAGCCAGAGCTGATAGAAGGTGTTGCCCAAGTCGTAGTGGGCTTCGATGTTCTTGCGGCTCTGCTTTTTGCTGTTGGCGTTGAGCGCGTGCTTGACCGTCGTGACGATGCGGTCGATGCCGCGCGCCCCGAAGTCGTCGTTAAAGGTGTCGACGTTGCTGGCAAGGACGGTCATCAAGGCTGACAGGTCGGGGGTCTCCCAGTCGCCCTTGATGTAGGCCTCCGCAAAACCGATGTCGCCGCGGCGCAGGATCTTCGCGAAGGTCCGCCAGCGTTTGACATCCAAGGTCCCATGGGGGCCCTCGCGCTCGCCTTCACGGACAAGGCGTTCGCCCCCGGGGAGGATGATCTCGAGGCGGCCAGTTTTCAGGGCGCCCATCGACTGGTCAACAAAGCGCTTGGCGCCTGCGGAGAGGAGGATATTGCGTAGACTCACGGTGTTCTCACGGTGTGGGTGGAGGATTTGACGGGGCGCCCGTGACCACGATCCCGTGGGACCAGACGGACGCCTTTGAGGAAAAGAAAGCCTGCTTGGATGTGAATCCGCGCGAGCGCCAGCCAGACGCGCGCCAAGGCGCCGAGCCCGTGCCGCGCCACGCGCCAGCCGCTGATCGGCAGGCGCTGCCCACCGACGCGTGTGGCGATCAGCAGCTTGTCGTCGGCGTCGACGTGGTTGAGGCGTACGTCGGTCGCGTCGGCGCCGTGCCGGAAACAAAAACGGTACGAGCCCTCGACCTTAAAGAACGGTGAGACGTAGAGCTCTTTGGGGGTCACCAGCCACTCGTCGCCCGTGATCGTTGCGCCCTGTTGGTGCAAGACGTAGCTGTGCGTCCCGCCAAAGGTGTTGTTCACCTCGGCGACGATCACCTTGAGCTCACCCAGGGCGTTGCGCAGGTACCAAAAGCTGACGGGGTTGAAGACAAAACCAAGGACCCGCGGCATCGTCAGGACCTCGACGTCAAAGGACGCGAGCGGCTCGCTGACTCCGGCTTGCTCCAGCTCGGCGGCGAGCCAAGTCAGCGGGTCGGAGCCGTCGCGCCAGCCGTGATCGCGGTCGTCAAAGCTCAAGAACCCAAAGCGGTTGTGGGTAAACCAGCGGCCCTTCTGCTGGATGGGGAAGCGGGCGACGACACCGAACCATCGGTAGCTGAACCGGTGCGCTCGCTGCGCACGCTTGGGGCGGGCGTGCTCCATCCGGCCGATCACGAGATCGCTCATCGGCGCTCCATTTCACCCTGGAAGGGGACCTTGACGCCCATCTTTTGGAGCGCCCAGAGCGCCGAGACCACGCCGTCTTCGTGAAAGCCCCAGCGCCAGTGGGCGCCTGCGTAATAGAGCCCATTGCGGCCTTGGAGCTCGTCTCGTCGGTACTGCGCCTTGATCGCCTTGAGGTCGAACTGCGGGTGGCGGTAGGTCAGCTCTCGGTGAATATGCGCTGGGCGCTCCGACGGGTTGAGCGTGACCACCATCAGCTGATCGGTGCTCAGCTCCTGGAGCCCGTTCATCCAATAACTGACGGCGATCGGGTCGTCCTCGCCTTCGCCCGAGCCGATGTAGTTCCACGACGCCCAGGCGGCACGCCGCTTGGGCATCCACTGCGGATCCGAGTGCAAGAAGACCTTGTTCTCGCTGTAGTCAAACGCGCCGAGGATCGACCGCTCGACGTCATCAGGGGCTTGGATCATACGCAGCGCATCGTCTGCGTGGCACGCCATGACCACGGCGTCGAACGCATGCTCTTCGCCGTTGCCGAGCGTCACCTTGGGGCCGCCCGGTGTCTTGGTAACTTGAGCGACGGGCGCGTCGGTGAGGAACTGCGCCGTGCAGGAGGCGACGAGCGATTTGACGTAGGTCTGACTCCCGCCGCGCAGAGAGCACCACTGCGGCCGATTACCGAGGCTCAATAAGCCGTGGTTGTCCATGAAGTGAAACAGAGACTGCACCGGAAAGTCGAGGATGCGCTTGGGCGACGCCGACCAGATGGCGCCCGCCATCGGCAGCAGATAACGAGCGACCATCGGTCCATCAAATCCGTAACGCTCGAGCCATTCGCCGACGGTCCGGTCGCTCGGTTGATAGCGGCTTTTGAGCGCCCGCTTGTTGAACCGGACGATCTCTCGCAGGAGCTTCCAGAACCTTGGGCTCAACAGATTGCGTCGCTGGGCAAACAGCCCAGGGAGGCTGCCGCCGTTGTACTCGAACCCGCCCCGCCGGCCGCGTGCCGGCAGCGAGACGCTAAACGACATCTCGGTGTCGTGGGCGTCCACCTCGAGCGACGCCAGGAGATGGCGAAAATTGGGGTAGTTGCGGTCGTTGAAGACGATAAACCCGGTATCGACCGCAAAGCGCTTGCCGTCGCTGTCGGTCAGGTTGTGGGTGTGTGCGTGGCCGCCGATGCGGTCGCGCCCCTCGAACACGGTGATCTCCCAATCGGTCAGGCGGGCGAGGTAGTGTGCTGCGGTGAGGCCAGCGACCCCTGCGCCGACCACGGCGACTCGAATCGACTTTTCCGTTCGGTTTGTGGTGCGAATAAAATCGTTCATTAGTGAATTCTTGTGGTCGTTATGTTGAGCTTGAATATCTATTAATATTGTATTGTTAGTTGTTTATGTTTATTCGGCTGATGAGCTGCTTGTTGTTCTTGATGATCGTTTTAGACGATTCTTAATTTATTTCAATATCTGATGAACGGTTTGTGGACGTTTTTTCGGTTTCGGCATAACAGGGGGTGGCGGTTTGCCTGTATCGGGGTAAACCGGAGATAGGTTGACGGGGAGTGAAGCGGATGACGATGAAGCATGTAGTGGTGTGGGGCGTGAGCCTGATCGTGTTGGCGGCTTGCGGCGTTGTGGTGGTGTCGGCGCCGACCACTCCGGAGTGTCAGGCGGCTTGTCGAGCCGGTGAAACCTGCGTCGCAGGTGTCTGCGTCGAGGGCGCAGCGGATGCGGGCGTGCCGGTTGGCTCGGACGCAGGGGTGACGCCGGTAGCCGACGCGGGGCCGCCTGCTGACGCCGGGATCACCATCCCAAGCGGCGACGGCCAGGGCGCTGAGACGGCGGCGGTGTCGTGCCAGCAGCTGCTCGTCGATTACCCCGACACCGAGAGCGACGTGTTCTGGATTGATCCTGACGGCGCGCAAGGGCCTGTTGAGCCCATGCAGCTCTTCTGCGGTATGGAGTACGACAACGGCGGTTGGACGCAGGTGGCGCGACTGAACTACGGCGACCAGGTCTGGGATGCCTGGTCCAACAGCGAGGGCAGCCCGGGCGGTCGTGGGAGCTGGGGCGCTGCGCTGAACTGGTTCTCCGATGACGAGGACGGGCGTGATCTTGAGATCTTGATCGGCGCTGTCGGCACGCGACAAGGCGGCTACTACCTAGGACCGAGCTACTCGGACGTGCCGAGCTCTGCGTGGCAGCCGGGCGTCGACGTCGAAGAGGTGATCGGCGACGGCTTTGACTCCCGCACCGAGGGTGAGGAGTTTGAGCGCTGCGACGCCGAGATCTGGCGGCGCAACCGGCTGTGGTCCTGGGCGATCTCACGCGGCGAGGACGGCTGCGCGGGCTGGGCTGGCGGTGGTGGCTTTGTGATCTACGGGACGCGCCGCGACCCCGAAGGCGCCTACAGCCTCTGGGGGCTCAACGCCTACGGTGCGGGCAACCGCGGGGCGCAGTTCCAAGCAGTCGAGCTGTTCGTCCGCAGGCGCTAAACGACCAAATCGACCATCCCTGGCCTCCGGTGTGCTTTCAGGGATAACCAAGCAATAATAGGCGCTTAGCTCGTGGTTCCCCGCGGGCAGGTCGATACCTCTTCCTAATTTATGAATGAATTGAACGTTTTTTGGTTGATTTTGGCTTAGAAACGACTAAAACGTTCATGGCCAGGTTCAGGAGGTCGTATGCGCCACTTTCTAGCACGTCTTTGGGAGCTCAACTCACCGAGCGAGAACCGCCGCTGGGTGTACGTGCCGTATGACCAACTCAACGACGGCGCCTTTAGCTTGATCGGGGGCGACCCGAGTGAGCTTGGGATCGTGATGGTCGAGTCCCTCGGCAAGGGGAAGCGGCGACCGTATCACAAGCAGAAGCTGGCGCTTGTTTTAGCGAACCAGCGTCAGTTTGCGCTCGAGCAGGCGCGGCGCGGCGTGGCAGTGCGCTACATCCTCGCAGCCAACTACGACGAGGCGCTCGGGCAGGTGGTCAAGGATGTGGGCGTGATTCATTGCATGGAGCCTGCGGAGCGCGAGCTGCGCCACGAACTGGCACCCTTCGTCGAGCGTGGCGAGCTGGTGATGCACCCGAACCGGCTGTGGCTGACGACGGCGCATGACTTTGAGGCGGCCTGCGGCAGCGGGCAGTGGCGCATGGATCGGTTCTATCGCCACGTTCGTAAAAAGTTTGGTGTGCTGATCGACTCGACCGGCAAACCGACCGGAGGGCGCTGGAGCCTGGATGGCGACAACCGGCAGCGCTGGAGTGGTTACCCTGAGGCGCCGACACCCCCCACCTTCGAGGCGGATGCGATCGTCAAGGAGGTCGTGCAGGATATCGAGCAAAATTTCGGCGATCATCCCGGTACGGTCAACACCGACCGGCTGCCGACGACGGCGGCGGACGCGCAGAAGCTCTGGGCGTGGTCCAAGGCGAACTGCATGACCTACTTTGGCCCGTTTGAAGACGCCATGTCCGTGCACTCGCGCACGCTGTTTCACACCCTGGTGTCGAGCCTGGTGAACAACGGTCGGCTCACGCCGGTGCGGCTGATCAACGAGGTGTTGCCGATGGAGATCCCGCTCAACAGCAAAGAGGGGTTTGTGCGGCAGGTGCTCGGTTGGCGTGAGTTTGTCCGGCACGTTCACGAGCAGAGCGACGGCTTTCGGCAGCTGCCGGAAGGGGTGGAGGCGCGTGTTCAGCGCAGCGCCGATGGCGCCGTGAACCATTTGGGCGCCGAGCTGGACTTACCGCCGGTCTTTTGGGGCGTGGAGTCGGGTTTCAACTGCCTGGATCATGCCGTCGGTGAGGTCCTAGCGACCGGCTACACGCACCACATTAACCGCCTGATGATCCTGTCGAACTGGGCGGTCTTGATCGGGGCCTCTCCGCGGCAGCTGACCGACTGGTTCTGGGTGATGTTCACCGACGCGTATGACTGGGTCGTTGAGCCCAACGTCCTCGGGATGAGCACCTTCGCCGCCGCTGATCTGATGAGCACCAAGCCCTATGTGAGCGGGAGCGCCTACGTGAAGCGGATGAGCGACTACTGCGACGGCTGCAGCTTCACGCCGGGTAAAGATTGCCCGATGACGGCGATGTATTGGAATTTCCTCAACCAGCACCACGACGAGCTCGGCTCCAACCCGCGGATGAAGCTGGCGCTGACCTCGGCGTCGCGCCGCACCGACGACCAAAAACGGTATGAAGCCGAGATCACGTCGATGGTTCAAGATGCGCTGGTTCAAGGGAAGCGTCTGGTGCCCGAGGGCCGCGTAGACGCGCAAGTGCTGAGCGGTAGCGGTGGCTGAGCTGCAAGCCCGCCCGCGCCTGGCGGTGGCGGGCGCGACCGGCTTTGTTGGGCAAGCGCTCGCCGCGAAGCTGCGGCACCGCTTCCGGCTGCTCGCCTTGTCGCGCTCGGCGAGTGAGACGCCGACCGGCTACCATGAGCTCCGCCGTGCAGATCTGTTCTCGTTGTCGCAGACGCGTGCAGCGCTCCAAGGCGTGGACGTGGCGGTCTACCTAGTGCACAGTATGATGCCCTCGGCGCGCTTGGTGCAAGGACACTTCCGTGACCTCGATCTGATGTGCGCAGACAACTTTGCGAAGGCGGCGAAGGACTGCGGGGTCAAGCGTATTGTTTACGTGGGGGGACTCCTGCCTGCGCAGGGCGATGATGCGCTGTCACCGCACCTGGCGAGCCGCCTTGAGGTGGAGCGGGCGCTGGGCGGTACGGGCGTGCCGGTGACCACCTTGCGCGCAGGGATGGTCGTGGGCGTGCAGGGGTCGTCGTATCAGCTCGTGGCGCGGCTGGTTCGGCGCCTGCCGGTGATGGTGTGCCCTACCTGGACCCAGTCCAGAATGCAGCCGATCGGCTTACCGGACCTTGTCCAGGCGATTGGACGCAGCGCCGAAGACGCAAGCTCGCAGAGTCACACCTACGACGTGGCATCGGGCGAGACGATGAGCTACGTACAGCTGCTCAAGGCGACCGCTCGGACGCTCGGGCTTAAGCGTTGGTTCGTGCGGGTTCCCTTTTTCTCGCCCCGCCTGTCGCGCCTTTGGGTGAGCCTGACGACAGGTGCCCCCAAGGCGCTGGTGGCGCCGTTGGTCGAGAGTCTGCGGCACGACATGCTCGTCGACCCTTCCCGCGAGCGCCAACTCCCGGGCTTTGAGCCGCAGTCGATCTGGCGCCACCTCGAGCAAGCAGCCCGTGACGATTCAAGAGGCGCGCCGCGGGCGTTTCGGGCGCCGCAGCCGGCGAAGGCGGGTGATATTGTCCACTCGGTGCAGCGCTTCCGGATGCCGTCAGGGCGGTCGGCAGCGTGGGCTGCCTATTGCTATCTCAAGTGGCTCCCCACAGCGTTTTTTGGCGTGATCCGCGTCACCTATTCAGAGGAGCGGTCTTGCTATGAGTTTCGTCTGGCGGGCTGGCGTCAGCGGCTCCTGGCGCTACGGATCGACCATGACTCAAGCCACGAGCGCCGGCTGGTACTCCGGATTGTCGGGGGCGTGCTGGTGCGCGACGTGGGGCGGGGGTATCTTGAGTTTCGCTCGACCTTGGAGCGTCAGACGCTGCTGGTCGCCATCCATGATTTTGCGCCAAGCCTGCCGTGGTGGCTCTACCGTGTGAGCCAAGCGCAGGCTCACCTGTTTGTGATGTGGCGCTTCCGGCGCCATGTCCAAAAGCTCGCCGCACACCCCAGCGGCGCCGACACCGCTGCGATGCTTGCGGCGTCAGACCGGGCGGCATAACCATGGCGCTCGAACTCTCGCTGCCGACGAACTGGCACGGCCCCGTACTCGCTGCCCACCTAGCGGTCACGAGCGTCATGTTGGGCGTGATCTGGTTCGTGCAGCACGTCCACTACCCGCTCAAGAACTACGTTCGGGTACCCGACTTCGTTGAGTACGAGCACAAGCACATCGACCGCACCGGACATGTCGTGGGCCCGCCGATGCTGGCTGAGGCGGGGCTGGCGACCTTGTTGATTATGGACCCGAGCATCCACGGGCAGCCCGGGCTCGCCTGGGCTGGGATGGGGCTTTTGTTGGGGATCTGGGTCTCGACCGCAGCGCTTCAGGTGCCTCAGCATGCGCGGCTGTCCAAGGGCTTTGACGGGCGGGCGCACCGCCGCCTGGTGAACACCAACTGGCTGCGTACGGTGCTCTGGTCAGGGCGAGCCGTCGTCGCGGTGGCGTTGGTCGTTGGTCGATGAGGAGAGCGTCTTATGATGTGGCTTAGAAACATGGTCGACGCAGGCTGGTCTGCGAAAGAGCAAGCGCTTGGGGGAGCGCTGCGGAGCTGGTTGCCACGCGGCGGCGACGCCTGCCCGAGTCGTATGGTCAGCGTTCCCCTGCGGCAGCACGAGTACGTGATTATGGCGCCTTTTTTGCCAAAAAATGAGGTGCTCGAGGAGCTCAAGCAGCTCGGGAGTAAGGGGTACGTGGTCGTCTATGATGAGCAGCAACTCGCAGCGGCTCGCCACCTGGCGCGGTATCTCCCGATCAGCCAGATCCTAGGCCCGGGCGCGCTGAGCGCTGCGCACAGCGACTGCGCGTCGCTCGGGCGCTTCCCTGCTGGCTATCGGGTCGGGGTCCAAGCGCTGCACGGGAGCGCAGGGCAAGGTGTGGCGCTGGTGCACCGGAGCGTACGCCGCACGACCCTCGTGCTCAGTCACGTCGTGCGCGCTCGAAAGGGCGGGCTGTGGGAACCAACCCGCCGTGCTCAGCGGAGCCCGGGGTTCGATCTCGAGCAGCTCGGAAGCCACCTCTTGGAGCTCGGTCGCGGGCGCGGCGCGGTCACAGCGGTCTTTGACGGTCATAGAGTATGGGACATCGCAACGTCTGAGTGGGTCGAGCGATGTCAGCGATCCGGCGCGCTCCAGCGTGAGGAGCGAGCCTCTTTAGAGGAGATCAACCCATGACGACGCAACCTTTACTCGGGCTCGATGAGCCGATCACCGCGCTGGTCATCGGCGGGCGTGACGGCGTCGGCGGCGCGATGGTTCAGGCGCTCTTAAGCCATACCACGACTCAGGCGGTGTTCGTCACGAGCCGTGATCAAGGGTGGGTCGCCGAGCCGTCAGGGGATGCGCGCTGCCATAGGCGATGCCTGGACATCACGCGGGCGGACCAGATGCAGGAGCTTGCGGACGAGCTCCAGGACACCGAACTGAACGTCATCCTCAACTGCTCGGGGCTGCTGCACACACCCGAGTTTGGACCGGAGCGGACCTGGCGACACTTGAGCATGGACGCGATGCAGCAGGTGTTTGCGGTGAACACCTTCGGCGTGGCGCTCGCAGTGCGTTACCTCCTGCCGCTGTTACCCCGAGCTCGCCGCTCCATCTTTGCGAGCATCTCGGCGCGGGTCGGCAGCATCGGCGACAATCAGCTCGGGGGTTGGTACAGTTATCGAGCCTCGAAGGCAGCTCAGAACATGGTCATCCGCACGGGAGCGATCGAGGCGAAACGGACGCGCCCGCATCTGGTCTGCGTCACGCTGCACCCCGGGACGGTCAAGACGGCGCTGTCGGATCCCTTCACCAAACGCAAAGCGCCAGACCAGCTGCTGACGCCCGAGGAGTCGACTGGTCATCTATTGCGTGTGCTCTCCGGTTTGAGCGCCAAGGATTCGGGGTACCACTTTGCGTGGGATGGCGACCGGATCCCCTGGTAAAGTTCAGGACGAGATTGAATAGCGGCGAGAGGGCGTGCGTCTAAAGCCTGCGATAGGGGGTGGCCGATGGCTCGAGCGTCCTTTCTGTTGGTGTCCGCTGGTGTTGTCGTGGCGGCGTGGGTTAGCCCATTAAGTCCCCAACGAGTCGATGAGGGGCTCGATCCGTTCGCCCTCGGTTTTGTCCTGTTGGTGAGCGTCAGCTTTACCGTGGCGGCGCACGGGCTGGGCGCGTTGTCCCGAGCGCTCCGCGCCGCGCTGATGACTGAACCAAGGTCCGCTGAGGAGGCGCAAGGGGCCGCCGTCACGCTCCAGACCTTGCGCAGCAGCTTGTCGATCGGCGGCGCCATCGGGCTCTTGATCGGTTTCGTTCATCTCCTCGCCGACATGTCTGACCCGTCGTCGCTTCGTCCCGCTGTGGCGGCCGCCTGTTTGCCGCTGCTCTACGGGGTGGTCCTTGGCGAAGCCCTGGTCGCACCGATGGTGCGCTCCATGGTCGGGCTCGAGCCCTCAGCCGTCACTTTAGAGGGGAGCCCTTACGCACCGCACGCGTCCGTCATCGAGCGGGCGCTCGGTACAGCGCTTGGGCTGACCGTCCTCGTGGCTGCGATGACCTCACGCAACAACCTCCTGGCGTTTATCGATCTGACGGCGCTCGGGCTCGTCTCGCTCGGAGCCTTCCTCATCACCTGCGCTGTGCACGGGGGCGGGCGCGTCACAGCGGCGCTGAAGGCGGCGCTGAGCGGATCCTCGCTGAGCGCAGAGGAGGCGGGCGAACACGCCGCTGTGGTCCAGAACCTGAGGTCGAGCGTGCTCACCTACACGCTGGTTGGAACGACCCTGGGCTATGCCCAGATGCTGTTCGCGCTCGATGACCCTTCAGCGGTCGGTCCGGCGATGGCGCTGGCGCTGCTGGCTTCTTTGTATGGGCTCATCGTCGGCGAGCTGCTCGTGGCGCCGTCGCTTCGAGGCTTGCGCGCTCAGGCGAACGTCTCGGCGTCAGAGCCCGCGCGCAGCGTGCTGATCGCCGCGACCTGCGCCGGAGCGAACCTCGGCGGAATGGTCCTTATCGCTGTGCTCTTTAGCGGCTCGTAGCGCCACGCCCTGTGCGCTAGGCGACCTCGATGAGGGTGCCCGGCTGAAGAATGAGCGCGTTGAGACCGACGTGTGTGAGCGGCGTACCCGAGAGTTGGCTGGCGACCAGCGCGCCGAGGATCCGGGGCCAGAGGTCGCTGCCCGCGCCGATCTGTTGCTCGAGCACTTCGCCAAAGCGCTGAGCCGCTTGGGCGATCGTGACCTGAGCGTCCGGCGCCTGGCGCTGAGCGTCGAGCGCCAGCAAGAGCGTGCGCTTGAGCGCATCTTGGCGCCCGACCAGCCACTCGACCAGCGTATGAAGCCGGTGCTCGAGTGACTGCTCAAGGTTGATGGTCATCAGCGCGTCGCGGATGTGGCGCTCGGTGCTGCGCATGAGCGCCTGCTCAAAGATCTCGTTTTTGTTGTCAAAGTAGTGGTACAGCACACCGGTTGTGGTCTGCAGACGGCTCGCTAGGCTGCGCATGGAGAGCGCGGCGTAGCCGCAGTCGGCGAAGAACTCGAAGGCGCCGTCGAGCAGCTGGGCACGCTGGAGATCGTGATCGACAATTTTAGGCATGGGCGGTTGCGCTTGCGGTCTCGAGGGAAGGGGCGGCGGTGGTCATCCCGTCCAGGCGCGAATCCATGACCGCAATGAACAGCGGCGGGACCAGCGCCATGAGGATCATCCCGGGGTAACCGGTTGGAAGCTGCGGTGACTCGTCAAAGTGACGCAGCGCCGCGTAAGCCCGCCGGGGGTTGGCGTGGTGGTCGCTGTGACGGCTGAGTTCAAAGAGGAGCAGCCGGCCGAGGATCGCGTTCGAGTTCCACGAATGAGCCGGGGTGACCGGCTCCGGGCGCCCGTTGGCGCGTAACGTTCGGCTGAGACCATAGTGCTCAAGGTAGTTGACGGTTTCGAGCAACATGGCGCCGCCGAATGCGGCGATGACGAAGTAGCCTAGGACGGTCAGACCGCCCGCTGCGCCGATAAGCGCAAGCCCAGCGACCTGACCGGCCTGCCAGCGCACCATCTCGTTTTTCCACGAGATCACCCGTTGCTTGCGACGCGACAGGCGGGTGTGCTCAAGGCGCCAGGCGTTGAGCCAGCCGCCCAAGCCGCTCCGGAACCAGAAGGTGAACACCCACTCGCCCCGGCGCGCCGTCGCCGGATCGTCGTGCGTTGCGGCGCGGATGTGGTGTCCTCGGTTGTGCTCGATGAAGAAGTGGGCATAGAGCGAGGTGGAGAGCAGAATCTTCGCAAACCCCTGCTCCCAGTCTCCTTTGCGATGCCCGAGCTCGTGACCGATGTTAATCGCTAGGGCGCCGCAGCTGATCCCCATCGACACGATCAACCCCACGAGCTCCCAGCCGCTGAACGTCGTGATGGTGCGAAAGAAGACACCCAGCGTCGCCAGGTGGAGAAGGGAGGCGACGTAGATGGGGACGTCAAAGCGCCAGCCTTTGAGTTCTGCGACCGGCAGCGCCGCGGTGGCGTTGGTCTTGGGTTCGGGCAACACCCACTCTGCGAACGGGAGCAGGCCGAAGATCAGGAGCGGCGACGCCCAGGTCATCAAGCCACCTTCAGCGAAGCCGATGAGCGTAGCGACAGGGATCACGAGGACGGTCAAATAGAGCGCTGGATTCACTGGAGTGCCTTTCTGTAACGACCGTTATATAAAACGGTTGAGCGTTCGGCGCAACCACGATCGTGAAAAATATTTTTCAATAGTCGATTTAGTTGGTTTGCGTGGCCGGATTGGTCGTTTAGCCGCTTGCTCGGTGCACTGAACATGCCAAATTGCTTGAAATGGTCGTTTGTATGGGTCACAGTTTTGTCGTCGGTGGTCGATTTTCGGTCGCAACGCCCTTTTTGTTCGGTGAAATGAATGACCCCCATCTTCGCAGTCATGGTCACGTTGGTGCTTGGGCAAGCGGCTCCTCAAGGTACAGGCACCGCAGCACCCGCTCAGGTCGCCGAGCCTGCTGCCGTTCAGGACGAGGTCGTCTGGTCACCGGACTGGAACGTGGGCGTCGCCGAGGCGGGTGATCACCCGCTGAGTCGGCAGCAGATCGAGGCGAAGCTCGCTCGCTGGCTCAAGAAGCTGCCCGGAGCAACCCTCGACACGCGCCCGGCGCTGACCCGAGCCGAGTTTCGGCGCGCCGCGCGTACGTCCAAGAAACGCTATGCGTTGTTTATCGACCGGGCGGTCGCTGACGTGCTCTCGATTCAAGTCCTAGATGAACAAGAGCTCGCAGGCTTGGCGAGTCTCGATCTGCAATGCCCGGGATGCGACGTCAGCGGGTGGGAGGTCCGCCTGGGTGAGGGGATGGCTGCCTTGGTGGATGCCCTTGCGCCGATCCTGGCGGTTGAGGCGCCCAAAGAGGAGCCGCAGGCTGAGCCTGAGAAGGCGAAGGGGGACGCCTCCTTGGCGTTTCAGTTCCGCGAGCTCGGCTCTGGGCTCAAGCTCGTCGGGGTGAGCCTCCAAGTCACGCAAGGCGAGGACGTGGTCTGCGAGGTGCTCAGCCAAGCGCGTGGGCGCGCCCGATGCCCCGATCTGACGGCGGGTGACTACGCGTGGGCGGCGTCCTTTTCCGGCTACAAAGCGAAGACGGGTCAGGTCACCCTGGCGGCGAAGGAGGCGCAGTCGCTTCCTGTTGATCTTGAACCCACACGGGTGAACCGGTTCTCGACGACCATCCGTGGACGCGGCCCGAGCCGTGAGGTGACGCGCGTCCGGCTGACGCGCGAAGAGCTCGAAGACATCCCGGGTACCGGCGGTGACGTGGTTCGAGCCGTGCAGTCCCTCCCCGGCGTGGCGCGCCCCCCAGGGTTATCGCCGCTCATCATCATCCGCGGCTCGGAGCCTGACGACAGCTTGTTCATGATCGACGGGTTTCGGTCCTCGCTCTTGTATCACCTGACCGGTCAGGGGGTCGTCGAGAACGAGACCGTCGAGCTCCTCGACTTTGTCCCGAGCAACTTTAGCGCACGCTTCGGTCGGTCCCACGGCGGGGTGGTCGAGGTGACCACACGCGACAAGCACGCCGAAGAGTGGACGAGGCGGATCCAGACCGACGTGTACGCCGGCAGCGTATTTGCGGCAGGCCCTGTGGGCAAGAATGATATGCTGTGGATGAGCTTTCGGCGCAGCTGGATCGACGCGGTCCTGCCCTTAGTCTCCGATGTGCTCCCGCTCGACTTCACGGTGGCGCCGCGGTTCTATGACTACTTCTTGAAGTGGGACCGAAAGCTGACCGGGACGGGGCGCCTGGGCTTCGTGTACCAAGGGGCGCTGGACAAGGTGAAGTTCGCGATCGAGCAGCCGCCTGACTTTGACCCGTCGGTGCGCGGCGACATCTCGACGCTGACGATGTTCCACCGGATCCGCCCGTACGCCTCTTTTCGGGTGGGGGATTGGCGGCACAAGAGCTCCATCAACATCCAGCTGGAGTCCTTTGACGTGAACCTGGCGCAAGCCTTCAAGCTCACCGTCGAGACCTATCGTAAGAGTTGGCGTCACGAGGCGCAGCGCAAGCTCTCCGAGTCGATGGATTGGGTCGTCGGCGTGGACCATCAACAAACCACGTACAACGTCTTTGGAAAGGCGAGCGGACGACCTCAGGAGGGTTCGGGACCTGGCAGTTTTGCGCGCACCGAGACCACCGAGTTCGACTCGCCTGGAGTGTTCTTTCGACCGGGGGCTTACAGTGAGCTTCGGCTCAAGCAGGGGTTGTGGGAGAGCCTGCTCGGGTTTCGGGTCGACACCGACGGCGCCAACTGGGCGGTCTATCCCCAGCCGCGTTTCCTGACCAAGCGCTTCCTCAAGGATAAGCGGTTTGACCTACGCTTCGGCTTGGGTGTGTACAGCCAGCCGCCTCGCCCTGACGAGACCGTTGCGCCTTTTGGTAACCCCCAGCTATTTTGGGAGCACGCAGGTCACGTGCAGGTCGGCGGTGGGTTCACCAACCCCAATGGGTTCTCGGTGGAGAGCTCGGTGTTCGGCAAGCGAGTGCTCGACGCCGTGGGGAACGCCGTCGAGCAAGACGAGGCAGCGGGCACGCAGGGTGTTGGTGGCCTGGCGAACGTTGGGTTGATGAGGGGCTATGGGCTCGAGCTCCTGATCCGTCAGCGTAAGGCGGATTACCCCGTCAGCGGATTTTTGGCGTACACTCTGTCGCGCTCCGAACGTCAGGAGCGAGAGGACGCCGACTGGCGCCTGTTTAGCTTTGATCAGACCCATGTTTTTACCGCAGTGGCGAGCTATAAATGGACGACCCGTTTCTCGACAGGCTTCCGCTACCGCTACGCCTCGGCGAACCCCGAGACACCCAACCTAGGGAGCGTCTTTGACACCCGCACCGGAACGTACATCCCGATCGCAGGGGAGCCTTTCTCCAACCGCCCCCCCGCGTTCTGGCAGCTTGACGTCCGGGCTGATTACAAAATTCTGCGCCCAGGCTGGCGGCTTGAGCTCTATCTGGATCTGCAGAACGCCACCAACCGTCAAAACATCGAAGGGGTGAGCTACAACACGGACTTCACCGAGCAAGAGTATACCTTCGGGTTACCGCTGATCCCGAGCTTTGGGATCAAGGGAGTGTTTTAGATGAAGCGTTTAGGGATCGCTTGCTTCGCGCTTCTTGCCGGCTGCGGTGAGGAGCTCAAGCCCTTCACTGTGGTGGACCGGCTGCGCATCGCCGCGGTCGCCAACACGCCGGTTCAGCCCGCTCCTGGGCAGATCTTTGAGGCGACGATGCTGACCCTGAGAGCGCCGGGTGACGACACCCCGTTGACGGTGCTTGGGAGCGGCTGTGTCTCGCAGACCGGTGGCCTCGCCTGCGGTCCGGATGATCCCGAGTTGGCTTTCGCTGCGCTCCCTGTCAGCGAGGTGGAGCTCGACGGTGACCAACCGACGGGAGCACGCGAGGACCGCTGGCAGTTCCTCTGGCCGGAGGGTGCGGTCGGGATCGGGCTCATCAACTTTGTAGCGGTCAACTGCGCGCTCCCCGATCAGGTCGACACCACCAAGCTCGCTGAGGACCTTGAGGTCCTGACTGAGACCGGTGAGGTCCCAGCGCCGGAAGGGTGGGTCTGCGCCGAGGATCCGCTGCGCTTGAGCCGGTCCGTGTGGCTCGCTCGTCACCTGATCACGCCCAAGCTCGGGCCGGGTCCGATCGTGCATCAAGCGCACCTTCACCCACCGTTGATGACGCGCACCGTGGATCAAGCCGAGCTTGATCCGGGCTTGATTCGTACCGCAGTGGAGGCGCCGATGATCGGTGTGCCGAGCCCTGACGAACCCCGATGGTTTTGGTTCTCGACCTCGCCGCGTGGGGTCGTGATGCGGGTGACGGCCGCCGAGAAGGGCGCCAACACGGCGCTGGTCGAAGCAGAGCGCGCTGCAGACTACAGCTACTGGGCGGTGATGCGCGACGAGAAGGGGCGGGTGGCTTGGAGCACCCTGCGCCTGCGCACCGAGGACGTCATCGAAGCCCCTTAGAAGGCGATGATGTAGCCGGCGTTGCCGCCGGCGAAGACCTGCCAGATGGGCTCGCCCGAGGCGCCGGGCTCGATCCAGTCCACGCCCAATTGTGCGCCGAGGAAGGGCATCCCAGGACCGATGCGTAGCCGGACTGCGCCGCCGCCAATGATCGTTCGAGCGCCCCAGCGCAGCTCGCTCTCCTCTTTGGTAAAGAAGGTCATGGGTCCGGATTCAGCGAAGACGTACCAGGTCCCGATCTGGCGACGCAGCTGGATCAGCACGGCAGGCATGATCAGGAGGTCCGGCACGTCGATGGGTTGATTCAGCCCGATCGAGTCAAAGCGACCGCCGCCGCCGAACTCGAGCGTGGTGAAGAGACCCCAGTCAGGCGCAACACGCCCCCCGAGCACGAGCCGTGAGGCGCCGCCGCCGCCTGCTCCAAACTTGTCCCCCTCGAGCTGAGCGTAGCCTCGCCCCGAGGTCTCAAGCGAGACGAACGCACCCGGTAGCGGCTGCTGGCGCGCCACAAAGGGGTCCGTGGTCTCCCACCAGAAGGGGCAGGCGCCGGTCTCGATCAACTTGAGGCCGTGATCGAGCAAACTGAGGGTGCGCTCCGTCGTCAGCTGGGGGCGCAACAGAGCCAGCGGTCGCTCGCCGCGTCGCCAGCGCTCACTCGCCGAGGCGCCAAATTGGCTGACGTTGCGCTTGATCAGCGCATGAGCCGCTGCGCGTTCTTTGGGCGTGGCTCGGCACAGGCTGGCTAAGAGGTCTTCGCTCGCGGCGTCGCGTTCGATCCGGTCGATGCTCCAGCCGAGCTGTTCTTGCGCCTTGACGACGCGCTCCACGTCAAAGGCGAGCTCTGCGCCCGGTGGTCGCTGAGCTGTTGCGCACGCCAGGTTGAGGCTCGCAAGGATCAGCAGCGTATACGCTCTCACAGTGGACTCCATGGGCACGACCGACAGGCGCCAGCGTAGCGTGTCTCGGTGATGCGCTGGCGCCCTAGCGCGACGCTGCGTCGATCGCTACCGCAAAACGGTCCGACGTTAATCGAGCGTGTAGACGGCGAGCGGCGAGTCGAACCCGGTGAGGGTGAAGCGACCGAGGAGGCGGTTGGGCTGGTCGATAGACTCGGTCAAGGATCCTGAGATGACGAGGTCGAGGTCATGGTCGGACGCAAGCTCTTGAAGTCGGACCGTTCGGTTGACCGTTGCGCCGATGACCGTGAAATCGAGCCGAGCAGGCGCGCCGATGTTCCCATAGCGCACTTGACCTTTATGCAGCGCTGCGGCGTAGCGAATCGGCGTCTCGGGGTATCTCGTGTTGGCTCGGTCGATGCGTCGACGCAGCTCTTTGAGCGCATCAAGCGCGCTGGGCGCCACCGCCGCGCCCTCATCGACCTGCGGAAAGACAAAGAGGAGACCATCGCCGATAAACTTGAGGATCTCACCCCCGTAGCGGGTGAGCGTCTTGTCAATCGCCCCGTAAAACGAGCTCATGAGCGCGAGCAGATCAGCGCTCTCAAGCTGCTGCGTGAGCGCTGTGAACCCGCGCAGGTCGATAAAACCGATCACCGCCTCCAGGCTCTGGAGATCACCGTGCCGGATGCGCCCGGCGGCGACCTGTTGCGCCGTGCCTCGGCCGAGGTAAGCCGACAGCAACTCGGTCATCATGATCCGCTCAAGCTTGTGCGCTACCGAGAGCCGAAGGTAGGGCGCGAGCTGCGTCATGGTGCTCAGGAAATTGGGAGGGAAGCCGCCCGAATTCGTCGTCGAGATGCTGAGCATCAGCTGATACGGTTCGGGCATGCGAACCGGGACGACGCAGTACTCGGTCACGCTGCGCTGGGCGAGGTTCGCAAAGATCGGGAAGCGTGGGGGGTTGAGGTGCTCAGCCAGGCGCCAGCTCTGCGCCGAACCGGATAACTCGACTGCGGCAAACGGACTGTTCTGATAGAGCGCCTGGTCGGAGTGACCGTGCTTGAGGAGATAGACCTCTGTGGTGCCATCGGCATGTTGGTTAGCGTAGTGCTGAGCGATCGTGTCGACCTCATCCACTGAGATCTCTTCGGTTGCGCTCGGGTGCCAGCGCTGAACCAACATCTCGAGCTGGGGATGAGCGGTCCGAACGACCACGCTCATGCCGCTGACGGCGACGCCGTGCGCTTGCAGGCACTGAACGAGCGGTGGGAGGTAGGCGTCGGAGTCCTCGTAGAGACGGCTCGTCGAGAGCAGCGCATCGCGCAAGGCGCTGAACAGCTCGTCGTTTTGGGTGGGATGTTTAGCGCTCAAGGGAACAAGCCTCCTGAATGCCATTGACTCCTTTGAGGTGAAACGAACCGAGCGTCCGTGTGGGGGTTGGGATCGCCGACGCGAACTCCTTGGAGAGGATCAAGCGCTCGCTGAGCTTGGGGAGCAGCTGATGAAGGCGCGCCGTGAGGTTGACGGCGTGCCCCATGATGGTGAAGTCCAGGCGCAGCTCGGAGCCGATATTGCCGGACAAGACCTCACCGTAGTGCAGCGCGATCTGAACCGGAAATGAGCCCGCATGACCGCTCAGTCCAGCGTCTGCATTCAGGAGATGCCGAGCTGCCGAGAGGGCAGCCTGGCACGTCGCTTGGTGCCGGTGTTCATCGAGCGGGAAGACGAACAAAACGGTCTCGCCGATGAACTTCAGGATCTCACCATGGTGCGGTGTGATCGCGTCGTAGATCGAGCGATAGAAGGTGTCCAAGACCGAATTTTGCGTGGCGTCATCAAGGGAGCCGATCGCCTCTTTATAACCCTTGAGATTGACGAAGCCGATGACGGACGAGACGCTGTTGATTTGGCCGCGCCGCATTTGACCACCGAGGACGCGTTTCGCGGGCTCTCGCCCGAGATAAGCCTTGAGGATCTCATCGAGGGACAGGCGCTCGACATTAAACCCAAAAATGAGACCAATCAGCGGGCGGAGTTTGAGCATTAACTCGTCAAAGCCCACCGGGAAGCCGCCGGGATGTTTGCACGCCAGGCTGAGCCCTGCCTCGAAGGGTTCAGCGATCGGCAGCGCCATTGCGAGGTACTCGGTGGCTCCCCGTGCAGCGAGGTCGTCGATGATGGAAAACTTGAGGGTGTCTGAATCTTGCCCGCGACGCCAACGGACCGGCTCCCCTGTCTCTTGAGCCAGCGCAAACGGGCTCTGGCGGTACATGGACTCGTCGCTGTGACCATGCGCCACCGTGTAGAGCTCGACCTGTCCTTCGCTTACTTGGAGCGAGTGATGGTCAAGGACATGCTCTGTTTGGGCGAGTTCGATTCGAGACGAGGCGCTCGGGTGCCACCGCTGAGCGAAGAGCTCAATCTGCGGATGGAGCGTGCGAATCAACGAGGAGCACAGGATGAGGTCGATCTCAGCGTCCTGAAAATGCTGAATGAAGCCAGCGATCTGCTGCGTCGGCGCCTCGCCGAGCCGGCTCACATCAAGGAGCCATTCGGTCAGCTTGGACTCGAGCGCCCCGAGGTCCCGTTGCGTCATCGGCTGGCGCTCCTCATCCTAGCGTGTGACATAGGTCACATTCGGACTATGGAGTCCGTGTTCGGATCGGTCAACGGCGCGCTGCGCAAGTTCATGGTTTCACGTCGTCACGGCTTGACACGCCGTCGGCGTTGCGCACCTGCTGTCTGGGTGTTTCGGCGCAAGCGGTCGCGTCGCAAAAGGGGGGACGATGAGCTCACGACAGGTCGAGCCGCCGCAAGGTGCGCCTACCTTTGTCTTTACCGACATCGAGGGCTCGTCGGCGCTCTGGGAGGCGGTCCCTGAGGCGATGCGGCGCTCGCTGCGCATGCACGATGCGCTGATGCAGGCAGCATGCGCCTCGCAGAACGGGTATGCGGTCAAATCCGAAGGCGACGCTTTTATGCTCGCCTTCGAGCAGCCAAGCGATGCGATGGGGTTTGCGCATGTTGTCCAACAGACGCTCGCCAAGCTGACCTGGCCGGAAGCCCTCGAGGAGGCGCAGCGTGCGCGGGGTGTGAAAGGCTGCTTGGGCTTGCGGGTCCGGATGGGAATTCACGCAGGTGAAGCCGAGCTGCGGATCAACGAGTTGAGCCAGCGCGCAGATTATTTTGGGGCAGCGGTGAACGTTGCGGCGCGACTCAGTGACATGGCGCACGGTGCGCAGACGCTCGTCTCAGAGGAGACGCTCAAGCGCGCTGGGGCGCCTGAGCGGGCGATCGTGACCTGTCTCGGACCAACGCCGGTGCGTGGGATGCAGCAGAAGGTGGTCGTGCATCAAATGGTGGCTGCGGCGTGGTGGCCGATCGAGTTTCCTTCACTGCGGCTCGGTAAGGTGGCGACCCACGATGAACACGGCAAACCGCTCCCACGCGCAGACCTCACCAGCGAGATGGAGGGGGTCGCCTATCAGCTGTTGGCGCGCGCCCAGCTCGGACGATTGAGCGGACGGTTTGACACGGCGCGCTTTGAGCTGCGTGCGATGAGCGCCGTGGTCGACTGGCTTGGGGACGCAGCGCTCAGCGCCGAGTGTCTGCTCGAGCAGGCGGCGGTCGAGTACAACACCGCGCAGCCCGTCGATGCGCTGCCCTACCTCGACCGAATGCTCTCGATCAGCAGGGAGCTCGAAGACGCTCGGCTGACGTGTCGCGGGTTGATCGAAATGAGTTCGACTTTACGGCTGCTGCAGCGCTTCGCGCAGGCGCGCAACGCCGCTGATGAAGCCCTCGTTCTGTCATGGAAGACCGATGATGTTCGCTTGACCGCCAACGCGCGCGGCTGTCTGGCTGAGCTCGACAGGATGGAAGGTAAGCTCGAACAAGCTGAGGCGGGCTTACGCGCGTCGCTTGAGGTCCTCAGGGAGCATGGAGATCGTGGGACGGCGCGTTGGAGGGCGCTGCATCTCGGGATGCTGCTCGTCGAGCGAGGCGACCCCGAAGCCGAAGAGTTGCTCAGCCAGCTCGTCGAGGAATACGAGGCGTTGCACCGGGTGATGGCTGCTGCGGCGGCTAAGGTGAACTGGTCACTCTACTACCTCGACCGCAACGATCGCAGCGCCTTTGAGCGTCTCAACGCCCAGGCTCGAGCCTCGTTTGACGCCGCAGAGCACCGCGAGAACCTCGCCGCAATCGCATTGAACGAGGCCTATTTTGCGCTCCAGTCGGGTGAGCTTGAGCGAGCATGGGAGCGGCTTGAGCTGGCCTCCGAGTCGTTCCCGATCGAGCTTGAGGACGGGCTCGATCTCGAAGCCGCCTTGCTGCACGCTTGGCTGCTGGTTCAGCGCGGTGAGATCGAGCAGGTCCGCCAGGGTCTCGGCGCGTTGCGACGAGCTGCTGAGCTCGACGAGAGCTTGCTCGGACCGATGGCGCTTCAGCTGATCGAGCTGATGACGTCGTTGCTCCGTGATCAACCCAAGGCTGCTGAGGAGCTCATCGCAGCCTCCGAGGTGCCCGCAACGGTCACGTTTCGGGTGCTTTGGCGGGTCATGTGCCAGGCGCATGCTCAGGAGCTGGGGTGACCATGACCCTGACCTCGTCGGCTCTCCAACCTTTCGGCACGACCATCTTCGCCGAGATGAGCGCCTTAGCGACGGCGCACCAGGCGATCAATCTGGGGCAAGGGTTCCCCGATTTCGAGGGACCTGAGTCGATCAAGGAAGCCGCTATCGAGGCGCTGCGTCATGGCTCGAACCAGTATGCTCGCAGCCAAGGGCACGGTCCCCTGGTCGAGGCGGTGAGCCGAAAGGTCGAGCGGCACTACGGGATTCGGCGCGACCCCTACACCGAGGTCGGCGTCTACTCTGGCGCAACGGAGGCGCTCGCCGCGGCGGTGTTCGGCTTGGTGGAGCGCGGCGACGAGGTCGTGGTGTTCGAGCCGGTCTACGACAGCTATCTCCCGCTTTTGAGCTTGGTCGGCGCTGCGCCGAAAGTCGCTAGCTTGAGGTGGCCCGACTTCGCTATGGATCGCGAGGCAGTTGCGGCGCTGTTTAGCGACAAGACGAAGCTGCTGCTGCTCAACACACCGCACAATCCGACGGGGAAGGTCTTTAGCCGCGAGGATCTGTTGTTCCTCGCCGACTTGTGCGAACGCCACGGCGTCTACGTGGTCTGCGATGAGGTCTATGAGCACCTGACGTTTGGCTGTGAGCACGTCCCGATGGCCACCTTGCCGGGCTTTGAGGACCGTGTGCTGACGATCAGCTCGACGGGTAAGACCTTCTCGATGACGGGATGGAAGATCGGCTATGCCCATGGCTCCGCCAAGCTGATCGCCGCGGCGCAGTCGGCTCATCAATTTCTCACCTTTGCGACCGCCACACCCTTGCAGCATGCGATGGCGAGCGCGCTGGAGTTGCCAGCGTCGTTTTACGATACTTTTCGCGCCGAGTATGCAGACCGCCGGACCGCCTTGCTGAGGGCGCTCGAGCAGGCGGGTCTACCCACTTGGTCGCCGCAAGGAACCTACTTTGTGCTCAGTCACATCGGTCACCTTGGGTTTGCGTCCGACCGCGCCTTCGCCCGCTATCTGACGCAGGAGATTGGAGTCGCCTGCATCCCGGTCTCTCCCTTTTACCCGAGCGGTCGGCGAGAAGACGGTGAGCTGGCGCGTTTTGCCTTCTGCAAAGAGTTGCGCACGATCCAGGCAGCCGCCGAGCGCTTGAAGACCTTGGCGTCTGGCGTCAGAGCTTGATGCGCTGCGCAGCCCGTAGGTCGGCGGTGGCGTAGAGCGTCCCTCGCCAGGCGATACCCCCTCGCTGCCAGCTTTTGATCAAGCCATTGACCAGGGCGAACCATAAGATCGGCAGGGTGAAGGGCGCCACCAGATAGCGGGTGTACGGCCAGCGCATACGTCGCGCCAGCAGCGCGCCCACCAGCCAGCTCGCAAGCAGAGGCGCCAGGGCAGCGGTCCAGCCCCACGGGCTGGAGCTCGTCCATGGGAGCGCCACAAGGGGCAGGGCGATCGGGATGACGCTCGCCATCAGCTTGAGCAGGGCAAGCCAAGGTCGATAGTGACCAAGAGCACCGTACGCGTTCTTCTCAAAACCTGCGATCATCGCCGCAACGGAAGGGTACCACTCCACCTCAGCCAATTGGGTGCCAAAGACCAGTTCACAGCGGCCGCCGGCTGCCTTGAGGACGGCACCGAGCGCAAAATCGTCTGCGACCTCGAGGCGCAGCCAGTCGAACCCTTCGCTCGCCTCGAGGCAGCTGCGCCGCACCAGGTTGAAGGCGCCGACGCCGACACCGTCTGGTCGGTTGGGGTCACGGACCTTCGCAGGGGAGACCAAGACCATCATGATCAGGTGAAAGTTGGCGACGCAGGCGTTGGCGAGCGCGCTTCTGCCGGCCAGGTCCGGGCAGACAGCCAGGTGGTCAAGCCCTCGATGCTCTGCGTAAGCGATCGCCGATTTGAGCGCCTGCGGGGCGAGGTGGACGTCCGCATCGGTAAACAAAATCCACTCGCTGGCGCTTGCGTCCTGACCGAGCTTGAGCGCGTGGACTTTGCCCAGCCATCCGCTTGGCAGCGTGTCGTTGTGCACCGCTTTGATCCGCGGGTCACGAGCCGCCGCCTGGTCGATCAGCGCGCCGGTTTCATCGCTTGAGCGGTCATTAACCACGATCAGCTCAAGGTCTGGGTAGTCCTGCGCGCCGAGCTGCTCGAGCGCGGGCGCGATCGTCGCCTCTTCATTGCACGCAGGGATCACGATCGACGCCGACGGGTAGCGCTCGAGCTGCTGGGGCGGCAGCGCATGAAAGTCCTGGACCTGAACCACGCGCCGCCCCGCCATCAGGAGGATCCACACCTCGAGCGCGCCACACAGCGCGGCGATGATCAGCAAGGTCACGAGGGCCGAGTCTGGCTCAGCGGCTGGGGCGAGCTCACTTTGATGGCTCGAGCCGGACGGCGCGGATCAGGACCTTGAGCGCCTGCCGTTTGGCGACCATAGCCTCTTGGACCTCGACGAGCTGCGCAGAGAGTTTGGCGATCGCCGCCTCGTTGTCGCCCAGCCGCTTCGCAAACTTCTTCGCAAGAGGTCGGTTGATCTTCGCCTCGCCAAGCGTTGCGATGTTTCGCCGCAGGCGCTGTTGCTCCTTTTGCATTCGGCTGCTGCGATCCGACAAGCTCTTCGCCTGCCGCTTCAGCGCGTCGAGCTCTTGGTTGACTGCGCGCACCTTCTCGATCGCAGCTTTGAGCTCGGGCGCGGCGTCACCGGCTAGGAACAGCTTGAGGGACTCCGCCGCGAGAGGATGGTCCCAATTGTAGTTTTGCGGCGTGGTCTGCTCATCGGTGATCTCGATGCTGTTGGTGTCCGCTTGGATGGTTGCGGGGACGTACCATGCGTCGTCGTGGGTACGGGTTCCTTTGGGTGGGTCGACGAGCGACCAGCCCGAGCGCCGAAGCACGCGCACGTAGAGCTTGGAGGGTGCGTCCTTGGTGAGCCGACGGACCTCGTAGACCTGGGTCCGACGCTGGCGCGTCTCACAGCGGACGCGCCCGTCGACGATCGCCAGCAAACGGGTGCCTCGCACGTCGCTCCTTTGCTCCCGCTTCACCGAGATCCCGCGCTCGAGCGAGAAGGGCAGAAAGGTCTCGGCGTCCGCCTCGATCCGGTCAAAGACCCCTGAGCCCACAAACATGCCCTTTGAGAGGACGCTGACGGGGCCGCCTTGCAGCATGTATCCGGTGTCATTCTTGAAGCGTACGGCGCGGTAGGGGTAGTGGCGCGCAGCGCCCCCGGCGTCAGGGCGGTAGATCAAGAGGTCCTCGCCGTCGATCGTGCGGTTGACCAGGCTGACGAGCGTGCTCGAGCGGTCAGGGACGGTCACTCGTCCCGGGACATCATAGCGAAAGAGCCCACGCATCGCCTCACCCTTGGCGCCGCTGCCTACGGCGCCCGCATAGTCCGCGATGCTGACCTTCCCCCGTGCCTTGTAGGCGCCGCTTGCGCTGCCCGAGGCGCCCCTACGGAGCGCTCGGCGTGCGCTCTTAGCAGCCTTGGCGCGACCCATGCCACCGATGAGAGCCTCTCCACTGAGGCCCATGGAGGAAGCGCGGGGGCTCGGCGCACCACCGAGCATCATCCGCTCTTTGACTTTGTCCGCTGAACCGACGGCGGCTGCAGCGACGGGCGCATTGGCTTGCCCATGTTGCACGCCGATCGATGGGCGCTGGACGAAATGCGGCTTGTGGAGGTCGTAGCGGAAGCTGATCGGCGAGCCGCTTGAGAGCGAGAGTTCGACCTGATTCCAGTCTTCACCGCTCGTGTTGTCCACGACCGCCCACCCTTGGAGCAGGGCGCCTTCTTGGGCGTCACCGAGCACCAGCCGATACGCTGGTTTCCAGGTCGGCATCTCGGCGACGTAGCTCACCAAGAGGTCGTGCCGGCCGGCGTGATCAAAGCGGACCGCTAGCTCGACAGGCTTCCACTGGCCTTGGTTGAGGCTGTGATCGAGGACCTTCTGCAAGCCGACTTGGAGGGGGCGGTCGAGGACCTTGACCCGCGTGATGGCGCTGAGCTTGATGTTGGCGATGACGCCATCGCTTGCGAGCGCCAGGTGGTTCTCCGAGGCGCCCTCCTCGATGCCGACGACGCGCCCGCTGAGCTCGCCGAGTCGGTCTCGGGTCGTCACGGCGAGCCGCGCCCCTCGAAAGGCTTGCAAGAGGCTGAGCAATCCGCCGCTTTGGCGAACTTGTGGCGGCAGCTCGTCGAGGCGCTGCGCCGCGGTCTTGTCGATCGGCAGGCTGATCGACTGGCTCTGTCCACCCGCTCGATCGATCACGGTGAGGGAGGTCAGCAGGTCGTTGATCTGCTCGGGGCGTACCGCCAGTCGCAAGGTGTCCCCGTGCACGGTCCCGCTGCGCTCGAAGTAGGCGATACCGTTCTGGTAGAGGACGACCCGCTGGACCGGGAGAGGGTCCGCTGCGTGGGGGGTGACGTGGGCACAGCCGACTGCTGTGATGGACCCAACGAACATGAGGACGCTGCGCATGTGGTGCTCCTTTAGCCGGCGCACTGTGGCAAGCGGCCGAGGCGGGCGTCAATCGCTGGCGGTTGCGCGGTCGCTTTACAGGCGCGGTCTTCATCGGCTAGTTCGCGGAACGACGCGCAGCGCCTTGCGCCGAAAGGGAACCCTCATGATCCGATTTGCTCTCCTCGGTGTGCTGCTCGCAGCCCCTCAAGCAGCTGAGGCTCGCCGGCGCGCGCCGGTGAACTCCTTCTCGATCGGGCTGGGTGTCTTCCCGTTGCAGATCTCTGGGCTGAGCGATGTGCACCTGAGCGACGGGGATACGCAGACGGCTGAGGGGCGCTTGAACTTGGCGCTGGGCTCGCACAACACGGACGGCGCGGGCTTGCTGCCGGCCCTCAAGCTCGGCGCAACCTTCGGCCGTGGTATCGTCCTGGGCGCCTTTGATGTCTACGCCGGGGCGGTCAATGGCGTGACGGGCGGCGCTGTGCTGGTCGGAGCCGACATTCGCGTCAAGCAACGCAACTTCACGATCGGGGTGCCGCTGCGCGTCGGCGTGATCACAGGCGGCGCAGACCTTGGCGAAGCCACGCTTCTACCCGGCGCGACCGGCCCGGTGATCCTGGACGCCGAGCGGACCATTAACGAGGGGGACCCGCTCAACGCATCGATCAACGGCGTGATGGCGAGCGCCGGGGTCCTCGGCGAGCTTTGGATCAGCAAGAAGCTGGCGATCCGCGGTGAGGCGAGCGTTCAACAGGGTCAGTTTAGTGGCTTTTCGATCGTCGCAGGGCGTGATGACGTCGACACCCAAGATGTCGACGAGCGCGTCCGGATCGACGGCGATGACCCCGCCATCAAGAAACCTGAGATGGGGAGCCTTGAGCAAGCCAACATGACCCCTGAAGGCGGCACCTTCGGCGTCTCCGGGTTTGTCGGGGTGACGCTCAAGTTCTAGAGCGCCTCGACGCGCCGCCGCCGGTCTTGAGGGTTGGGCGGCCGGTGGTATGTCCGCATGGTTCTTGCGTGCGCAAGCTGCTCCATGCCTGTCTTGCCCCCTACGCAGCGGACTCTCTGGACATGGGGGGTTTCCGTGTCGGAGTAGGCGCGTTAGGTCGTGGTAGCTAAGCCGGCGACATAGGGAGCGCGCAATGACTGGAATCGGTGTAGGAATCGGCGTCTTGGTCACGGCGGTGGTTAGTTTCTTCGTCTTCAAGCAGCAGCTGCGCGCACGAGTGAACGAGCGTATGACCTTTGTGCACAAGCGTGAAGGGCGCTTGCTCGAGGTGACCACGGCGATCTCCGAAGAGCTGCAGCTCCGCCCTTTGCTGCTTAAGATCATCGAGGCGGTCTGCGAGATCCTGAGCGCAGATCGCGCCACGCTGTTTCTCTACGACGAGGCGCATGACGAGCTCTGGAGCGACGTGGCGCTCGGGCTCGAGGAGTCGCAGATCATCCGCTTTCCATCGTCAGCCGGGATCGCAGGGAGCGTCTTCTCAAACGGAAAGACCATCAACATCACGGACGCCTACGCAGACCGCCGCTTTAATCAAGCCGTCGATAAAAAGACCGGTTACCGCACGCGCACCATCTTGTGCCAACAGGTGCGGACCAAGGCGGGTAAAGCTATCGGCGTCATCCAAGTTTTGAACAAGCAAGCCGGGGAGGGCGAGGCGGTCGAAGAGGTCGTCTTTGATCACGCCGACGAGCGCAATCTGCGCGCCTTTACCGCCCAAGCGGCTGTGGCGCTTGAGAATGCGCAGCTCTTTGAAGAGGTCATGAACGTCAAGAACTTCAACGAGGCGGTGTTGCAGTCGATGGCAAACGGGCTGGTGACGATCGACGCACAAGGGCGGGTCACCAAAGCCAACCGCGCTGCCTTGTCGGTGCTGCGCCTGGGTACGCTGGACGCTGCGCTGGGCAGGAGCGTCGAGGCGCTCTTTGTCGACCAAAACGCATGGGCTGCCGAGATGGTGCGTAAGGTCATCCAAGAGGGCGGGGAAGACTCCAACCTCGACACCCGTTTGCATCTGGGCGGGACCGCCGAGGACCCCGAGGAGCTCAACTGTAATTTCACCGTCCAGCCGCTCATGAGCGCCAAGGGTGAGGGCATCGGTGCGTTGGTGGTGATCGAGGACATCACCGGCGAAAAGCGTCTGAAGTCAACGATGGCGCGCTACATGCCCAAGGAGGTCGCTGACCGCCTGCTCGAAGACGGTGAGTCAGCGCTCGGTGGGACGCTCCAAGAGACCACCGTGCTGTTCTCGGATATCCGCTCGTTCACCTCGCTCTCAGAGCAGGTGGGTCCTGTTGAAACGGTGCAGATGCTCAACGAGTACTTTGGTATTATGGTCGATCAGATCATGAGCAACGACGGCATCCTCGACAAATACATCGGCGACGCCATCATGGCGGTTTTCGGTGCGCCCTTCGCCACCGGCAGGGACGCCGACAACGCGCTGACTGCGGCGCTGAACATGCACATGGCGCTCGGGCACTTCAACCAGCTGCGCTTGATGGATGGTAAAGCGCCCGTGGAGATCGGGATCGGCCTGAACACCGGTGAGGTTGTCTGTGGAAACATCGGAAGTTCTCGTCGGATGGATTACACCGTCATCGGCGATGGGGTGAACCTTGCCGCACGCCTCGAAGGCGCCACCAAGACCTACGGCGCCAAGATTTTGATCAGCGAGAGCACGGTGGCGGCGCTCCAGAAGGGGTATGTGCTCAGGGAGGTCGATCTGCTGCGGGTCAAGGGCAAGACCGAACCGGTCGCCGTGTACGAAGCGCTCGACTGGACCGCGGCTTACCCCGAGCAGGCCTTTCCCAACCGCGATGCGGTGTTGCACCACTTTCATATCGGCACCGAATACTACAAAGGGCGCTCGTTTGATCAAGCGCAGCAGAGTTTTCAAAAGGCGCTGCAGCTTCACCCGGGCGACAAAGTGACGCAGCTCTATGTCGACCGCTGCGCTGCCTTCATCGCATCGCCTCCAGCGCCCGATTGGGATGGCGTGTGGACCATGACCACCAAATAGGCGCGCGGGGCGTCCGGTGAGCGGAAGTGGTCAGCGCGCAGCGTTTCGTCTAGTTTACGATCGAGGAGCTGGCGGATGCTGAGGTCGACGTGTCTGATGGCTTGGTGGGCGCTTTGTGTCGCGTGCACGGCGGCGAGTGAGCCGCAACCTGAGCCGCACGACGCAGGGGTCGTGCTCCCCGATGCCGGCACATGGGACACCGGGTCGCTCGAGGACGCAGGCGAGGTGTTCGAGTGCTCAGCACATGCCGACTGCAGCGCGCAGGGTCGCTGTGTGGAGGGCGCATGTCTGCCACGCCCCGAGGCCGAGCAAGGCTTCTTGTTCGAGCGCGTCCGGATCGCCGGCTTGCACGATCACTGGTCTGGGATGCCGGTCGTCGGTGGGACCGGTATGGAGTTCTCGTCCGTCATCGGTAACCTTGGGTTTGGCGGCGCGCTCTTCGACATGGACGGCGACCATGATCTCGACCTCTTCTTGGGGACGCAGGGCTATGGTGACTTTGAGGTCACCCCTGCGTGTGTCTTCGAGAACCGCTCGCGGCCTACACATTATGAGTTCGTCCCGGTCGACGGCTTGTGCGAGCCCCGTGACGAGATGCCCCATTCGGGTTTCGGGCTGGACCTCGAGGGGGACGGCTACCATGAGCTGCTGGTCACCGGGGTGCGCTTGATGGAGCTTCACCGCTTTCATCCGGAGCGGCGCGTGATCGATCTGCGGGCGCTGGTCCCTGAAGAGGACGGGCGCGCCAACTGCAACGCCGGGGCTGGGCTGAGCGCCGACATCAACCGTGACGGGTTGGTCGATCTGGTCCTCGGCTGCCAGCACGGTCCGATTAACGAGCCTCCCAACGCCGTCTATCACCTTGTGTTTTTGCAGAGATCGGATGGGGGCTTCGACCTGCTCGAGCGCTCAGAGTGGGACCGGGCTCGGCCTCTTCTTTTGCACGCCCACGCCGTCACGCTGGGGCTTGGAGGCGCTGACGTCAACGATGACGGCTTGCTCGACCTCTTGGTCTGTGAGGATCAGCTTCAAGGGAACCTCCCGCCCGATGACCCGGGCGGTGTCTACATCGCCTGCGCGCCGGATGAGTCGTGCCGCTACCGCCCCTATCGCCTGGGACGCTACGAGAAGGCTGCTGGGAACTATATGGGTGCCGGCATCGCCGTGCTTGAGGGGCTTGGTCCCCACCTCTATGTCACGGATATCGGCGCCAATCGCTTGGTCGAGCTCGGCTCGTCGCCGCCGAACGATCGCGCCCAAGAAGCCAACGCGGACCTCGCCGGTTTGAGCGATCAGCTGCCTTGGATCGCATGGGGTGTCGTGGTGGACGACTTCAACCGAGATGGGCGGGACGATCTCGTGGTGAGCCAAGGGTCGCTCTTGAGCGACGACCCGTCGATCTACGAGGCGCATTTTGACGCCGTGTTGATCCAGCGGGACGGGGCTCGCTTCAGCCTCCACAGCGAGGACGTCGGGATCGAGACCTTTAGCCGCGAGGACAGCAGCCATTGGGCTAACCCATACGCAGGGCGGGGGCTCCTTAAGGCGGACCTCGACTCGGACGGGATGCTCGAGCTGATCCAGTTCGGGGTGGACGGCCGCCTGCGTATCCATCGTGAGGTGCCGGTCCTCGGTGGCGCTGCGCCGCGCTGCACGTTGGTTCCAAAGGATCGCTACGTCAGCGCCTTTGGCATGGGGCATGACCTGATCGGTGATGACGGGATCCCGCGCAGCTGGGACGTGCAGGGGCAGCTTCGCGCAGGGGCATCACCCTTTGTCGTGAGCCCTTGGCGCTCGGGGCAGCTGCGCTTCCCCTCCGGCGCCATCGTACCGTTTGATTGTGGTGAGTCCACAGGCGCTGTGGTGGTCGAAGAGCCCGAGTGGTTACGCCTCGCCCGTCAAGGGTCGATGTTGCGTATCCGGTTAACCGAGCAGGCGCCTGCGCAAGAGGTGCGTGTCTGGGTGGAGCCACTCAATGAGCTGCTGGAGCCTGAGCGCCGAGACGACGGCTGGTATCTCCGAGTTCCCGAGGGCGCACAGCGGATGATGCTCAAGCTCGGTTCGCGCTGGCTCAGCCGCACTTATCGTCTCTAGCTGGGCGGAAAGTAGGTGCCGACATCAGCGCCTTGCAAGACGCGCTCGAGGGCGCTGGGGTCACTCCCTGAGGCGATCACGACGGCGATGCCGCTCTGTGCCGCCCGCCGCGCCGCGAGCAGTTTGGATTGCATCCCGCCGCGACCGAGCGCGCTGTGGTCGCCGAAGCGGATGACCCGCTCCGGGTCATCAACCGCCAGCCGCTCGCTGTTCGGGTCGCTCGGCGGTCCTGTGTAGAGGGCGTCCACGTTGGACAAGATAACCAGCGCGTCGGCGCCGACGGCCGAGGCGGTGAGCCCTGCGAGCCGGTCGTTGTCGTAAAAGACACCCATCTTGTCCTCGGTCTTGATCGCCGAGGTGACGGCGTCGTTTTCGTTGACGATGGGCACGGTCTCGAGCTCAAGCAGCCGGTCAAGGGTGGCAGCTAGGTTGCGTTGGCGGTCCGTGTTGGCGAAGTCCTCCTCGGTGAGAAGGACCTGCGCGCAGCTCATGTCGAGGTGCCCGAAGAGCTGGCGGTACTTCTCCATCAGCAGGCTCTGTCCAGCCGCCGCCGCCGCCGGGCAATCTGCTGCTGGAACGGGTCGATCTAGCCCCAGGTAGCTGGCGCCGAGCCCGATCGAGCCCGAGCTCACCAAGACCACACGCCGGTGAGTGCTGCGCAGCGCATGAATCGCCTCGACGAGGGCGCCGAGGCGCAACAGGGCAAGCCGCCCGTCGGTGCGTGTCACCACGGCCGTTCCCACTTTGATCACGATGGTTTTGGCGTGTTGGAGGCTGTCTCGGCTCATGGGTCACTCACCGCTGTTGGATCTCTGCTATGCAACGCGCGCCGCTTTGCCCAGAGTTCTCGATCGCTCGATCTTAAAATAGGGCAACACCTCGGTGCTCATCTATGCCAAAGGGGCGGTGTGAGAGGTGATGATGACCAGCCGGACCGAAGCGACGCTCAACAACTTCAACGAGGTGCTCAAAACGTACTTGGCCGCTTCGCTGGATCCCTCGACGGAGCTTCAAGCTTATCGACCGCCCGCCGAGCTGCGCGAGGCGGTCGATGTCTCGCTGCCCGAACACGGTGAGGGCGAGTCGGCGCTGGTGGGACACGCGCAGACCTACCTGGATCACAGCGTGCGGACCGGCCACTGGCGCTACATGAACCAGCTCTGGAGCGGGTTCTCGTTGCCCGGCTTGATCGGTGAGATGGCGACGGCGGCGAGCAACACGTCCATGTTCACCTACGAGGTCGCGCCAGTGGCGACCCTCGTTGAGAAGGCGTTGATCAAGCGCTTGTGTGAGCTGGCAGGGTTCCCGAACGGTGGCGGGTTGTTCGTGACGGGCGGGAGCAACGCCAACTTGGTGGCGCTGATGGCGGCGCGTTATCGCCTGGAACCCGCGTCACAAACTCAGGGCATCGATGGGCGAACCTTGCGTTTGTTTGTGTCGGATCAATGCCACTACAGCTTTACGAAGGCCGCCCATGTACTGGGGTTGGGCACGCGCAACGTCGTCGCCGTCCCGAGCGACGCTGAGGGGCGCATGGACGTGGACGCGCTGCGGCGCTTGGTCGCGCAGGAGCGCGCCGCGGGTGCCCGACCGTTCTGTGTGGGCGCCACGGCAGGGACGACGGTGCTCGGCGCCTTTGACCCGCTCGAGGCGATCGCTGACGTCTGCGAGGACGAGGGGCTCTGGTTCCATGTGGATGGTGCCTGGGGGGGCTCGGTGCTCATGTCCGAGCGTCTGCGCGGGCTGATGGCTGGCTGCGAGCGAGCCGACTCGATCACGTGGGATCAACACAAGATGATGGGTTTGCCGCTGGTCTGCAGCACCATCTTGATGCGCGACCCGAACCTGCTGCTGAAGATGAACGGTGTCGGGGGTGAGGATTACATCTTTCACGGCTCGGAGGATGGAGACCTCGGCCCCATGTCGCTGCAGTGCGGGCGGCGCGTCGATGCGCTTAAGCTGTGGCTGGCGTGGAAAGTGTACGGTCGCGAGGGGTTTGCGCAGCGTATCGAGCATCTCTTCGAGATGGCGCAGCACCTGGCGGCGCGCGTGGCGCAGCATCCAGACTTTGCGATGGTGGCACCGGTCGCCAGCCTCAACATCTGTTTTCGCTATCAGCCGCCAGGTGTGACGGAGCGCGAGCAACTCGACCGCATCCTGCTCGCAGCTCGCCAGGAGCTGGTGCGCAGCGGTCGCTTGTTGGTCAACTTTGCCCGCTTGGGTGGGCAGCCATGCTGGCGCGTCGTCCTGACCAACTTTGACCTGACCCAGGACCTGGTCGATCAAGCCTTTGAAGAGATCGTCAGCGCCTGCGAGGACGCTGCCAAGGCTTAGGCTCCTAAGCGCGAGAGGCTCGAGATGGATCTTCAGGTCGCCATGGAACTGCTGGAGGAGCGGCTGGAGCGCACGGGGCTCAAGGCGCTGGGATGGACAGCGGGTTGGGACCGCGCACGGCAGCGGTTTGGTGCGTGCTGGCCGCAGCGTAAACGCATCACCTTGAGCCGCTTGCTGACCGAGCTCAATGAAGAGGCGCACGTTCTGGACACGATCCTGCATGAGCTGGCGCACGCCCTCACCTTTGAGCGGCATGGGCGGGTGCGGAGTCACGGGAAAGAGTGGCGTGCTATCGCCGAGGCTTTGGGCGCATCGACCAACGCTCGAACGCAGACAGGCCGCCTGCCGCCGGGGCGCTTTGCGCTGGCGCACCGACAGACGGGTGAGGTGTTTCGCACTTTTCAGCGCAAGCCGCGCCGGCTCGACTACCGCGGGCGCTACATACGCGGTCGCAAGGCAGAGACGCTGAACCAGCTGGTCGTCATCGAGCTCTAAAGGAGCTCCGCTTCGAGCTGTTCGTCGCTGCCGCGAAAGCCGACTTTGACCGCCTGGTCGTCGACCTCGATGATCGGTCGTTTGATGAGCATCGGGTCGCTCGTAAATTCATCGATCCAGCGTGCGTCATCCCAGGTTTTCTTCTCTTCTGGCAGGGCGCGATACGACCCGCCGCTCGTGTTGCGCATGGCTTTGCTGCCGAGCGCGCCGACCCAGGCTTCGACCAGCGCACGCGTCGGCGGGTCATTGCGAAAATCGATTGTCTCAAAGGCGACGCCGCGCTGCTCCAGCCACGCCTTCGCCTTTTTGACCGTTCCACAGTTGGGGATGCCGTAAATCTTCATGGTGTGTGAACTCCGGTTTGCTGCTGATCAACAACCCCGCCGGCGTGCAGGCGTCAAGCACCGTTTCGGGTCACAACTCGCTTGAGCCGTCGGTCGCTTCTACTCATCGATGAGATGGTGCCTGTCGACGCATGGCGCTCAGGTGTCTGCGTTTCGTGGTGGCCATCTTTGCTCACCCCCAAAAACCGGCTAAGCTGCGCCATCAAATGGAGTAGCCCGATGAAAAAGCTCTGGTTTCCAGCCTTTGTCGCCCTGTGTGGTTTCTCGTGTGCGCCGCCGAGTGGGGGCGATTACACCGCCATACCGGATAACGCCGACTTCGGCGCACGCAACGCCGCGTGGGAGAAAGACCCGTGCTCAGACTTCGACGCCGAGGCTTGTCAGACGCACCCGATGCACTGCCAGTGCTCCGGCAGCGATGACTGGGCGTTGCAAGACCGACAGACGAACAGCGCGACCTTCGAGCAAGAGATCAGCCCCTCCTCGATCGGTAAGGTGAGCCTTTGGGGGTACTACTGGGCGAATTGCGGGACCTGCGAGCAGCAGTTTGCGTTCATGCAGACGATGAAGGATGAGCTGGCGACCGAAGGGTACGACGTGGAGTTTGTTGGGGTCATGTACCAGGGCGGCGACGTCGGGCGCTTTGGCGCCACGCCACGGGATCACCAGGGAGCGTGCAACGGCTCGCGTGCGAACTACCCGAGCTGCACGGCAAACCCCGGACAGATCACGCTCGACATGCCGGTCGTCGTGAACGGGGGGTCAGTGGCGACCGCCAACGGGGTCGAGGGTCGAGGGAACTGGTACATTTACCGTGCTGACGGTAAGCTCTTTGAGTTCATCGATTCCGAGGCGCTCGAGACGCGCCGTGGCTTCTTGGGTGATCAGCCCAACTGGCAGATGCTCAAGAACAAGATGAAGGCGGCGGCGATGGTGACGATGGACGGCGTGCAGCCGTGCAGCGCAGACTACCCATGCACCCATGAAGGGCAGTGGTGTCAGTACGAGGACGGTCGCTGTGGCGGGCAAGGCCGCTGCGTGACCAGCGGCTTAGCGCAGACAGCCAACCAGTCCATGGGGGTGGTGGACCAGGTCTGTCCGTCGGAGGGGCGCGTGCGCGTCTGCACCTGCTCGGGCGCCGAGTATGCGAGCCGCTGCGACGCCGAGCTGGATGAAGAGAACATCGATTACCTCGGAGCGTGTAACTAAGTGCTGAATCGCTGGGTTCTGGGCTTCGCCCTCGTCGCTGTCTCTGCCTGCGCTGGCTGGGATGAGAGCAAGCAGTTGAGTGCGTTGACCGCTGATGAGAAAGATGCGCTGTGTAACTATGTCTACGATTCGTGGGGCGGCGCGCCGGTGACCTCGTTTTGTACGCCCGAGGACGATGGCCGCTTGGTCCCCATCCTCGTTGGACAAGGCGAGCGCAGCGAGGCGGTCGCCAACTGCGTGGCGGACAACTCGGGGACGCGCTGGGTCGACTGCCCGACGGCTGACTTTGTCGCCTGCGCAAAAGAGGTTGAGGACGCCTCGGATGTCTGCGTGAGCCAGACCGGATCGAGCTGCCTGCGGCTCTCCGACTGCGTCGCCAGCGTGACAGGTCCGTAGTGAGCATGATCGCACTGACCGCCCTGGGGTTGCTTTTGGCGGCGCCCGACGAGGCGCCGGAGCTCGACTCTGAAACCGCCGTGGATCGTGAGCTCCCGGCGCCGGAGCCTGCGCCCGTCGATGCAGGCCCGTCGCCTGATATGGAGGTCGGGCTTGAGGTCGGTGAGCCGACCGGCATCGCCTTTGCGTACAAGCTTAATCCGGCGGGGCGGTTGACCGCCGGTCTGGGCGTGCTCCACCGGCTCAAGCCCTTTCAGTTTGGCGCCGAGGCACCGATGGTGAGTGCAGGGTACGAGCATGACCTCATGCGGCTGCCGGTCCCGGGCTGGCATGCGAATCTGACCGTTGGAGCCGGTGGGGTTTTGTGGCTGCGCGGGAGCGTGCACCGGACCCAGCCGCTGTTGGCTTTATCATCGTCGGTTGGGGTTCGACTGCGTCGGCCTGAGTCGCCGCTGGCGGTCACCGCCCATCTTTCCCCCCAAGTGGACTTGGTCCCGTACGTCACGCCCGCCGTGGTCGCTGGGATTAAGCTGACCTGGGCGCTCAGCGGTGCGCCGGTGGCGTCCGCCGCCGAGGAGCCCGCCAGCGAGCCCGTAGACGGCGCTGCGGACGAAGGGGCAAACCCCGCCGAGCCGGCTCAGTCCGCTCAGCCCGCTAAGCGTAAGAAGCGTAAGAAGCGATCAAAATAGCAGGGCTTGCCACCATGGGTAGGCGCTCAGGCTGGAATTCAAGCCTTTCGTTGCCCTGTGATTAGCGGCTAAGGAGCGCCCTCGATGACTTGGGGGAGCTCCTGTGAACGCATCTCGACGACATGGCTTCGCCCTCTTGATCTCGCTGGCGCTGGGTTGCGTCAGCGCTGATGAGCCGACGACCTCTACCGATGCAGGAGGAGCAACTCCTGACGCAGGCTCCGACCGCTGCGACGGCTTTGACTTTACCGAGATGCCTGCGCTCGCAGAGATGATGGGTGTCTACGACGAGCGGCGTCAGCGGATCGTGTTCTTTGGTGGCGATGACGTCCTGCCGGTCAACTGCAGCTCTGCGCCGCACGCGGTCGGGCGGTTTGAGCTCTACACGTACGACACCGCCTGCGGCGCGTTTCGCGAGGAGACGGGCAGCAGCGGCCCGAGGGGGCGCGCACGCGGTATGGCGGTGTACGATCCTCAGGGTGATCGGATGATCCTCTTTGGCGGCCGCTCTCGGGCGCGTGAGACCGGTGATTACAAGAACTACAACGACGTGTGGGCGCTCAACCTTGAGACGATGGAGTGGACTGAGTTGGTCCCGACTAATCGCGGTCCGATGGCTCGCTCCAACCCGGCAGGGGGCTTCAATCGTGCCACGCGCGAGCTGATCGTCTTTGGTGGCAACACCTCGCGCAATGGGCTTGCGTTTAGCCCGCGCAATGACGTCTGGGCGCTCGACACCGTCAACCTGACGTGGCGGCAGATCGAAGCGGACGGGACGAAGCCCACGGCGCGGTTGTTCCATGCCGCCGCAGTGGATGACACCAACAACCGTTTGTTCGTCTACGGTGGGGGCGACGCAGGCGCTTGGCAGGGTCCCTTCTTGGGCGACTTGTGGATGATGGACTTAGAGAGCGGTGCATGGGAACGCCTCGCTTCCTTTAGCGCTGAAGACGGCCCGGCGGCGCGCATCTGGTCATCGATCACCTACGACGTTGCGAGCGACCGGGTCGTTTTGTTTGGTGGGCACGATGATGGCGAGGTGGGCAACAACAACGACACGTGGTCGTTCGAGCTTAGCGAGCGCTCGTGGAGCGCTGTGGTGGCGCCGGAGACCGTGTCCGAGCCTGCCCTGGGCTTTTGCAACTTCCCGCCGAATTTTACGGAGCCGAACTTGGAGGCGCCGGACCGTCGAAGCGCGCACCTCGCAGCGCTCGATAAACAGCGCGGCGAGTGGTTCATCTTCGCAGGAAAAACGGACTGCGGCATCATCAACGACATCTGGGTGTATGATCTGGCGCGCGATGCCTGGCTCAAGCGCCAGCCGTCGACCGTCGGTGAGGCCTGTGTGCGCAGTGAGAACCCTGACCGCTGCGTGGCGCTTTGTCAGTAAGGTCGCGGCGCTGAGCGCCCCTTAGCGAGTGCTCCGAATTCTGATACGGTGTGGCTCTTTATCAGCGGAAAGGGCGCAGATGTTCGGTCTTCGCTTCGTGATCGTTTCGGCACTCCTTTGGACCCTCACAGCCTGCCCAGGGGAGGGGACGACGGCTTCGGATACGGGCTTAGCCGCCGCCGATGCAGGTCCCTCGTTTCCGGTGCAACGTAAGGTGCTGCATGAGGTCTTCTCGGCTTCCAACTGCGGCCCTTGCTTTGAGACGGAGGAGCGCCTCAGCGCGCTTTGGACTGCCTTTCCCGACCAGTTCACCGTGGTCGATTATCTGGTCGGGAGCGATCGTTACATCACTCAAGAGGCGATCGCCCGGCGCTATTATTACCTCCCTGAGGGCGCGAGCAGTTACTCGATCCCCTGGGTGGTGACAGACGGTTTGAACAGCTTTCATCCGAACTTGTGGCACGCCGAAGACGGTGAGGACGCTGACCATTACAACGAACAGGATTTTGCCGCCTTTGCCTCGGTCCCTTCCTACTTGATCCTCGAGGTTGACCATGAGGTGGAGGGTCAGACGATCACCGTGGATTGGACCCTAACGGCTGGGAGGGACTTCGAGAGCGAAGACCTCGTGATCCACGTTGCCGTGAACGAAAAGGTGACGACGCAGAACGTGGGCACCAACGGCCTCACTGAGTTCCATCACGTGATGAAGAAGATGCTGCCCAATCGACTCGGCAGCGCGCTCGGCGAGGTCCTCGCCGGTGATGTGATCTCGGATACCTACGTGTACACGTTCCAGGGCGAGTATGACCCGGACACCGGGCTCCCGCGCGGCGGCGAGAACCCGAAACATTACGTCGACCACCGGCGCGCCCACACGGTCGAGGAGTTCGATGACCTCGAGGTGGTCGTCTGGGTTCAGGATCAAGTGACGAAGGAGGTCTACCAGAGCGAGTGGTCGCAGTAGACGGCTTACGTCCGGCGCTGGAATTCGAAGCGAAAGCCCTGCGACCGCAGCCGTTCAATCGCCGCCATACCCAGCGCCGACGCAGGCGTGTGTACCCCCCCATCAGCTGAGATAGAGCCTTCGGCGAGCAGGCGCGCTGACTGCGCTAACATCACCGCTGTTTGGCTGTAGCCCGGGTCGCCCTGCGCGCCGACGATCACCCGGCCATACTCATCGGTTCGCTCCTGCGTCCGCCCCACGATGTGCAACTCGAAGCACCCGCTCGCACGCTGCTCTGGACTGGGTCCCTGACCGGGGCTCGGCAGATAGCGGCGCATCAGCCAGCGGGTGGGCGCGAGCGCAGCACCGACGGTGAGCAACTTGGTCCCGAGCGCCATCGTCTTAGCTTGCCGTTTGCTCTTGCACGCCATGGCCTCATCATAGCGGAAGCCTGGCGCCGCGTAGCCGAGCAAGGCAGCCGAGCGCCTGACGATGCGCGTGTTGATCCCCGCCATGATAAAGGGCGCTGTCCAGCGTTCATGGTCTTCATCGTAGCGCGCATCGCTCCGATCCGAGCCGTCGGCGCCGTGGCGTTGGTCGGCTGGGTTGAGGCTGTAGGGGTGACCGAGCACTCGGCGCACTGATTTATCGTTTACGGCGTCTTCGATCAGCCCAAACATGCTCGCCAGGGTGCCCCCGCTCAAGCCGCCACGCAGGCGCCGAACTGTCGTCATCGCTTGCTCGAGCGGCCGATCCGCCGCAGCGCAATGGTGGGCGAGCAGCAAGGTGCCGAGGTCGCTGGGGATCGAGTCAAAGCCGCAGGCGTGCACGAGGCGAGCGCCGGAGCGCTGGGCTGCCTCATTGAGCTCGTCGACGGATCGCCGAATAAACGGGGTCTCGCCGCACAGGTCGACATAATCGATACCCCGCTCGGCGCAGAGCTGTGCGAGGAGCCAGCCGTAGCGCCGGTAGGGTCCGACGGTTGTGGCGACCACGCCGACATCGTCGAGCAAGCGGCTCATGCTGGCTTCATCGAGCGCATCGGCGCAGCGCAGCTCGGCGCGTGCGTCGGCACCGAGTTCATTGGCGAGTTGGCGGAGGCGCTCGTCGCTCCGCCCTCCAAAGATCAGGCGCTCGTTCGGTTGACATGCCGTCAACAGCTCTTGGGCGACAAGCCGCCCGGTAAAGCCGGTTGCGCCCCAAAGAAGGATGGTTTTGGTCATGGTGCTCCTGACAAGCTTAGGGCAGCGGCGTGACGTTGAGTTGCCATAAGCCGTTGCGACCACGAAAGCCGCCGACCACGACCGCTACCTGCTCACCTTGGTCGAGACGCCGCTCAACAACTGAGGTGAAGCCCTCGCCGCTGTCATCATCGCATGCCAGTTCTTCAAGGCATTGCGGGCCGTAGAGCGCAAGGACGGTATCCAGACCGCTGCCGACGGTGTCAAAACGGTAGGTCCCCGCTGCGGGAGCGGTCCACAGGATGACGTGATCTCGCCCCATGCCTGCGCAGCTCGGCGCCAGGCGCGTCGCTTGCGCGTCGTTGTTCCCCGAGGCGATCCGTTGACCGGTCCCGCTTGAGGTCTCGGCTTCCTGGCACGCAAGGGCGAGCTCAAAGACGTTGAGCGTGACCTGGTCGACGCCTCCGAGCGCCGCCTCATCGAGCCCGATGATGAAGGTCTCGCCTTGGCGAGCATCGAGCTGAATCAAGCTCTGTGTGTTGTAGGGGACGTCCATGCGGGCGTCGCCGTAGAGGTGATCATTGCACGCCAGCTCAGCGCCGTCGCAGGTCGAGCGCGCCCACAGGACCGTGTCGCCGCGCGAGCTGATCGTGTTGAAGGTATAACGCCCGCTGCGCGGCGCTCGCCAGCGCACCGTGCGCTCTCGCCCCAAGAGCCCGCCGCAGGAGCTCGAGAGCCGAGCCACGGCACCTTGCATACTGGCGGTATAGATGGCCCATTCGATGCGCTGTCCTGCGTCGTCACCGGGGCACACCTCCTCGATCGGCACGCAGGCGTCGGCGTCCTGGCAGTCTTCATCGGCGCAGTCGATTGACCCGTCTGCGTCGTCGTCTCTGCCGTCGCTGCAGTGCACCTCGTTGAGGAGGGGGAGCCCAAAGATGGAGCCGTCGAGCGCCCAGTCGTCTTGGGGCTCTAAGCCAAGATGCAGCAGAGCGGTCGGGTGAATATCGAGGTGACTTCCCCCCTCGACCGAGCGCCGCAGGGCGCTGGGTCCGGCCACAAACTGCGGGATGCGCTGATGGGACACGATCTGTTCGCCGTGGTTCCTGCCCGACCCGCCGTGATCGGTGACCCAGAGGACGAGCCAATCTTCTCGCTCGATGTTCGGTCGCAGGTAGAGGGCGTCGATCAGCGCGCCGACCATGACGTCGTTGCCTTCGATCGCGCGGATATAGTCGGGGTTGTAAGGGTCAAAGCCGCTCTCATGCCCGCTGCGATCCACGTCATCGAGATGAACGAAATGCACCTGGCTCTCGCCCGAGATAAGCTGCTCGACCATCGCCTCGGTCACTTCGGTGTCGGTCCCTCGCGCTTGAAAATGCAGCGCATCCGGCTCGATGTGCTCTTCGAGGATGGGGCGCCAATGCGCCGCAACCGCCGAGCGGAGGTCGAGCTCTTGTTTGGCGCGCTCAAAAACGGTCGGGAAGCGCCGGTCCAGGTGGCCGTAGAACCCGTTCATGGTGACGCGGTGTTTGGTCGGTTCAACGCCCGTAAAGATGGAGTGCCATCCCGGCGCCGACTTCGTCGCTGCGCTGAGCTGCGTCATCGCCGAGTAGCTGGCGGTGCCTCGTTCGGCGAGCCGATCGATGTTGAGGGTTGTCGCCAGCGCCAGCGCGTCGGCGCGCACGCCGTCCATGCCGATGATCAGTACATGCGGCGCCGACGGTGCCTCGGGGCGTGTGAGCGCGCGCAGCCCGACCGTGATCGTCGCCAGCGTCCTATCAAGGGCGGGCGAGCGAATGATCACCTCCGCTGAGGACAAGCCGCTTGCGACGTGCGTCGGCTCGAGCTTCATCCACAGCGTGTCTTGGTCGTCGTCGATGCGGGCGACCAACCAGGGCGCTGAGGACACGGCGGCGAGCGCGCACCGCTCGTCGCTGAGGTCGAGCTCGATGGCGCGTTGCGGCAGGGGGTCTCCGCTCCACCAATCCCAGGCGAGCTGTGTCGTCGTGACCGTGAGCGTCGCCGTCTCGGCGCATGGCGCGCTGCCCGCGTCCGGCTCATCCGCTGCATCGGGTGAGTTGGTGTCCGGCTGCCCGGCGTCCAGGGCAAGGGGCGGGGAGCTTGCGTCGATGACGGGCGCATCGCTCGCTGCGCAGGCGACCTTGAGCAGCAGGGATATCACGAGCAGCGCTCTCATCCTGCCGCTCGCTCATTCAGGCAGGGCACGCAACAGTCGGCGTCTGGGAGCGCGCACAGGCGCGCCACGGGGATCGGCTCCATGCAGTCCTCACACAGACCATAGCGATCGTCGTTGTGGGCGATCCACTCCAAGCACTGGCGCACGCGGATCAGCCGCGTCTCGGCTCGGCGCCGCTGCGCCTTCGCCATCTCTTGGTGCTGCATGGCGTCCATACGTGACAGCCGACCCACCATCGCTTGATCGAGCTCGACGGTCTGGGTTGAGCCGCTCGAGTCCTCTATCACCCCGAGCAGTTGCGCCTCGAGCGCAAGCAAAAGCTCCTGGGGCGATAGGTTCTGGGAGGTGTTCATGATCGATGGGTTTTCGGGCAGGTGGTGGTTCACCTTGGGGGGTTGCGTCCGCATCTTCAAGTCTTGCGCGAAAGGTGGTTGTGCTCTTGCGGGGCCTGTTCCACTAAAATCAGTAAGAAAACGGGGATACGTGCCTATGCGACGCATCGAGTCACCGGTCGGTTGGTCGAGCCGCCTTGCGGTCAGCCTCATGGATCTGAGCGGTTACTTGACGGCGCCGCTGAACCATCGCGGCTTTTACAACGTCACCAAGCAGCTCGGTAAGCTCTGCGGCGCGGATGAGCGGGCGCTGGTTCGCCTCAACGACGACTCCGTGTTCGAGTTGTTGCTGCGCGACCCGTACTGGAACCGGCTCATGCACGAACCGTTTCGTTACGAGCCGGAGATCTTTCATTGTTTTGACCTCATCAAAGATGAGCCCTTTGCGTTTGTCGATGGCGGCGCGAACTGGGGGTTTTGGAGCGTGCTTGCGACCTCGCAGCAATATGGCGCCGTCGAGACGGTAGCCTACGAGCCCATGCCAGCCACGTTCGAGTTCTTGCGGCGCAACGCTGAGCACAATGGCGAGCGCTTTCGCGTGGTGCAGCGGGCTATCGCCGGCGAGGCGATCGACGCGATCCCTATGACCGCGAGCGCCGACGCCGAAGCGTCGGCGGTCGGAGCATCGATCGCTGCGGACCTGTCCGGGCGCGGCGAGGTGATCACCGTGGCAGCCGATGGCATCGACGACGTGCTGGGTGAGCTCACGAGCGGCGCCCCGGTGGTGATCAAGCTCGACCTCGAGGGGGTCGAGCGGGCTGTGATCGAGGCGTCGCGCTGGATCGATGACCACGACTGCCTGCTGCTGTTTGAGGATCACGCCAAAGATCCAACCTGCGAGGTGACGGAGGCGGTCCTTGCCAAGGAGTGGCCGATCTACTTCTTTCATGATGATGGGC
>JAYZBQ010000071.1:0-26974 GCA_036338695.1 Myxococcota bacterium | reverse complement strand
CAGGGCGATCAGGACCAGCAGGGCGATCAGGACCAGCAGGGCGATCAGGACCAGCAGGGCGATCAGGACCAGCAGGGCGACCAAGACCAGCAGGGCGATCAGGACCAGCAGGGCGATCAGGACCAGCAGGGCGACCAAGACCAGCAGAGGGGCTCGGGCTCACTGGGGCTCGATGCGGGACCGCCGCCTGCTCTCGGTGCAGGGCGAGACGGTGGACCGCCGCCGGAGGATGGCGATGCGGGTCCGGAGGGCGCCGGGGCTGCAAGCCGGAGTGGTGGTCGCGACGCAGGTCCTGATGCGGAGCAGGAGACGCTGCTACGAAACTTTAAAGCGCGCGAACGCCTCTTGCCGTTCGACCTCTGGAAAGGCACGCGAGAGCGTCGTCCCGTGGAGAAAGATTGGTGAGGGTGCTGTGGATCGCCATGCTCATGAGCGCGCCGGTCAAGGCGGTCGAGGTGGTCGCAGAGCTTGAACCTGCCCCTGCTCGAGCAGGCGAGCAGGTCCAGCTTACCCTGCGTGTGACGAGCAGCTCCCGCCAGCAAGTGTCGGTGGAGGACCTCGGGCTCGGCAAGTTTACCTTGGTCTCAACCGGTGGCACGAGCAGCAGCACCCAGATGACGTTTTCCGGTGGCCAGCGCTCGGTCATCCACTCCAGCGTTTTACGCTATGTGCTCAAGGCGCCCCGTACGCCCGGCGCGTACCCTCTTGGTCCGGTGCGCGTGCGGGCAGGCACTCAGGTGGGGCAATCGGCGCAGGTTCCGGTTCGTGTGATCGGTGCTGCCGCGCGCGTGCCGTCTGCACAGCGCGCTGAGGGCGATCTGTTCGTGGATTTCTCGGTGCAGCCCGAGGAGCCTTATGTCGGGCAGCAGTTTACCATCACGGCGCATGTTTACAGCCGGGTCAGGCTCGAGGGGGTCTCCGAGCTCGACTACCCCGAGGCGCCAGGCATCTGGTGGGAGCAGCTCGATAACCCGACGCGCGCGGGCAGCGAGGTGGTCGTGTACTCCGGGCGTCGGTTCCGCAGGCATATGATCGGGCGCATCGCCGGCTTCGCAGAGCGCGCGGGTGAGCTGGAATTGGCGGGTGGTCAGGCGGTCGTGCAGGTCCTTCAGGGCGATATGTTCTTTGGTGGGGTCAAAGAGAAGACCTTGTACGCAAACCCGATCCAGCTGCGGGTTCGGGCGTTGCCGCAGGGCGTTCAAGCGGCTCACGTCGGCCGGTATCGGGTACGGCACGGCTTCATCCCAGACCGAGTCAACCTCGGTGACGTGATCGAGCTCAAGGTGACCGTCGCCGGCGACGGGAACATCAAAGCGTTTCCCCTGCCTGAGGTGCGTTTGCCGCCGGGGCTACGCGGTTTTACGCCCAAACGAGAGGTCGAGATGAAGGAGGGCGCAGCGCTGATCGGCGGCGAGCTGACATGGACGCTGCCGATCCAAGCCACCGTCCCTGGAAAGCATCGACTTCAGGGGCTCGAGGTGCGCTGGTTCGACCCCGACAAGCAGACGGAGCGCCGCACGATCGTCGGTCCCTTTGAGTTTGACGTCGTCGGCACGCTCGCTCCCACCGACGACAGCGCACTCGGTGAGACATCACAGGCGACGGTTGGCGGTGTACGGGGGCCGATCGGAAGTTTTCGGACCCAGCGCACACTCGGGGCCTGGTTGGCGCATCCGGCTTGGCTCGTCGTGGTGTTGATGTTGTCGGTGATGGCGTGGTGGCCTCAGCGTTTGGGTGACGCGCCGACCCACGAGGAGGCGCAACGGGGCGCGCTCGAGTTGGCGCTCGAGCGCGCGCTTGGTGTCCCGGTCCGGGGGCTGGGGCGAGAAGAGCTCATCGCTCAGGCGCAGCAAGCGCTCGGGTTTGAGCGAGCCGTTGAGCTCGATCAGCGGCTCAACGCGCTCGACGCAGCGGCTTACGGCCCCTCGGAGCAGACCGCTGAGGTGATCCGGGATCGTCTGGTGAGCTGGCTGGGAGAGGCACCATGATCCTCACCTTGTTGCTGCTGGCGATGACCCCTCAGGACCGTTTCGAGGCGGGTGACCCTGCCGCAGCGCTTGATCTGCTCAATCAAGCGCCTGCGCCGACGGATCCGGTGTGGCGTTACAACCACGCCGTGAGTGCCCACGCCGCCGGGGAGCTGAGCGCAGCCATGGTCGACTATGAGTGGCTGACCCAGCGAGACCCGGAAGACGACGCCGTCCGGATCAACCGCTTGCTTGCGCGGCTCGACCGAGGCGCCGGCGATGACGCCGAGCCGCCGCTCGGTCAACTGGCTCGCCTGCCGGTTCGAACGGTCACGTTTCTCGCCCTCCTCTTGGGCGTGCTCGCAGTCAGCCGACGGCGTCAGCGGGACGCCTTGTTTCGAGTCGCTCGGGTGGGGGTGTCGGGGGCGCTTGTCCTTTTGGGCTTGCATCAGGCGGTCCTCGTTGTCGATGATCGCGCCGCGCTCAGTCGAGAGGTCGGACTCCGGGAGCGCCCGGAGGCGAAAGCTCGGGTGGTGCTGGAGGTTCCGGAAGGCAACCTTTTGAGCCGTCTCGAGGCGCGTCAAGGCTGGACGCGTGTGCGGACAGGGAGCGGAGTCGTCGGCTGGGTCAAAAGCGCCGAGCTGATGCGTCTAGATGGAGTGAAACCATGACGACGGTATGGGTCGGGGTTCTGTTGTTGGCTCAGGCAAACAGTCCGATGCTCAACATGGAGCCAGAGGGGCTTGATCGAGCGCCTGAGCGGATCGAAGCCGATCAAGAGACGGATCCGGTAAAGTACCGCCAGAAGGCGAAGGCGCTCTACGATCGCGCCGAGCGCCTGCTGGGCAACGACCTGGGCATCGAGGCGGCGCAAACCTTTCGCATGGTGATGGAGAAATACCCGTTCTCGCGCTTTGCGGTGCTCGCCGAGTTGGGACACGCCAAGGCGCTCGCAGCGCAGGGTGAGGCAGAGGGTGCGCTCAGTGGCTTTACGCGGTTTCTCAAGCAACATCCCGGCCATCCCAAGTCCGGGGATGTACGCTTTGCGATCATCCAGACCAGCTGGGCTGAGCGACCGGGCACCTTCGCCTTGCTGCCGCCAGCGCATGAGCGTGACTTAGAGGATGCACGCGCAACGGTCATCGCAGCCAACGCGTTCCTCGAGTTTCATCGCGACGACGCACGCAGCGCTGAGGTGCGGCGAATTCGGAGCGCAGCGAGGACGCTGCTCTACCGACAGCAAGTCTTTCTGGCGCGCTGGAGCGCCGAACAAGGTCGACCGCACGCGGCGCTGGCGCGTTGGCGGACCGCTCGGCAGGAGTACGCCGATGTACCGGAGACGGCGACGGATAAGGACTGGGTCGATGGTGTTGAGAAGCAGGTGAAGGCCTCACCCCTCGTTTACCCGGAGCCCCCCAAGCTGTACCCTGAGCAGTCGGTCCTTTCCGAGGAGGCGAAGCCATGACCAAACATCAGCTGCGATTTATCAGCGGCAAGTACCAAGGCGGCTCTTATGCGCTCGCCGAAGGCGATGAGGTGGTCATGGGGCGCGGGATGGACGCCGGGCTGACCTTGTTCGAGGAGATGGTGAGCCGACACCACGCCCGCTTCAAGGCGGACGGCGGTGTGGTCATCGTCGAAGATCTCGGGTCGAAAAACGGGACCTTTGTGAATGGCGAGCGGGTTGAGCAAAGACCGCTCGCAGTGGGCGACCGGATCCTTCTTGGGACCTCGATTTTGCGGCTCGAAGAACAGGCCGACGAGGGGGTTGCTGCGGCGCCTGCTGGAGAGTTCGTCGCTGACTTAGAGCCTGAAGAAGCGGAGGCGGTCGCAGGCAAGGAGACGATGCTCCCGACCGTTTCGGCCATGGATGAGCTTGAGTTTGATGAGTCGAGTCTGACGTCGGTCACGGCGACGGCGATGGCTGCTGTCGCGTTATCTGCTGAGGAAAGCCCGGACCTGGGGCCGGCGCTTGAGCCGGATGAAGAGCTCGAATTCGACACCTCTGGCTTGGACCTCGATGAGGTCTCGGAGGGCGAAGCGGCTGCGCCAGAGCCCCTGGACGACGCCGACGCGGAAGCTGAAGCTGAGGTTTCGGAGGAAGACCGCCAAGAGGTCGCGGATTCGACGGCCGAGCCCGCCTTGCTTGAAGACGATGAGCTGGACCCGTTCGCAGAGGATGACGCCGGCGCGGTCGTCGCGGAGCTGACGGCGCCTGGTGACACGGCGGTCGCTGGCCACCCCGTCGTCGATGAGGACGCCTATCGGGCGCGCTGGGGGGGGGCGCCGCAGAGCATCTACTTGGCTCACCCCATGCAACCGAGCCTCGAGTTTCTGAGCCCCGAGCAGCTCAGCGCGTTGCAGGCAGCGCACAACCACGGGCATCTCGATGGCGTCGCTGAGGCGCTGCGAAAAGATGACGCCTGGGTGAAGAAGACGATCACCTTTTTGCTGCGCTCCGGCTATCTCGATGGAACATAAGGAGGACATCGCTGTTTCTTATTGAACCCTAGCGCAAGGCCGTGCATTGGGCTTGCGCTCCTACGGGGCACACCTGGCTTCATGGCGCGTCGTCTAATGGCAGGACACTGGTTTTTGGTACCAGCCGTTGTAGGTTCGAGTCCTACCGCGCCAGCCAACTCCGCCAGGTGTAGTGGGGATGGGTTCTGTGGTGGCAACCCGAGGTAAGATCAAGGTGTTCGCCGGCAATGGTTGTCCGCAGCTGGCGAGTTCCATCTGCGAGGCGCTCGGCGTCCCCGTCGGACAAGCGACCGTGGGTCGCTTTAGTGACGGTGAGGTCAACATCGACATCATGGAGTCCGTGCGCGGCTGCGACGTCTTCGTGATCCAGAGCACAGGCGCACCCGCCAACGATCACCTGATGGAGCTGCTGGTGATGATCGACGCCCTCAAGCGGGCGTCTGCAGCGAACATCACCGCCGTGATTCCCTACTATGGCTACGCTCGGCAGGACCGCAAGGCGCTGCCCCGAGCCCCGATCTCTGCGCGTTTGGTGGCGGATCTGCTGTCCGCTGCGGGCGTTAATCGAGTCCTCTCGATGGAGTTCCACGCAGGACAGATCCAAGGGTTTTTCGACGCCCCTGTCGATCACCTCTACGCCATGCCGGTGATGCGCAGTTTTCTCGCCGATCACTACCGCCAGTTCGGCGTCGAAGATCCGAGCGAGCAGCTCGTGGTCGTGAGCCCGGATGCCGGCGGGGTCGAGAAAGCTCGAGCCTACGCTCGGCGGCTTGGCGCCAGCCTGGCGATCATTGACAAGCGGCGTGAGCGCGCCAACCAAAGCAAGGTGATGAACCTCGTCGGGGACGTCGAGGGCCGCCATGCGCTGCTGGTCGATGATATGATCGATACGGCTGGGACGCTCTGTCACGCCGCCGAGGCGGTCAAGGCGCACGGCGCGCTCAGTGTTCGGGCTGCAGCTACCCATGCGGTCCTGAGCGGACCAGCCAAGGACCGAATCATGGCTTCGGTTATCGAGGAGGTGGTCGTCACGGACACCATCCCTCACAACAACCTTGACTCAGAGTGTCCCAAGGTGACCGTGCTGAGTGTCGCCCGGCTGTTCGCTGAGGCGATCTCTCGGGTCAACTCGAGCCGGAGTATTTCCAACCTCTTCGAATAAAGGAGCGCTCATGCGAGGCCGCAATGAGGCGGCGTCATCGTGGAGCGACATAGGAGCAGATCATGCAACAACTTACAGCAAGCCTTCGAAGCAAAACGGGTAAAGGCAACAACCGGCGCTTACGCGCTGCGGGCGAGATGCCCGGGGTCGTTTACGGAGGCGACGGCGAGGTCAGCAGCATCACCGTCCGCTCGGCCGATCTGGCGCGCCTCCTGCGCGGCAGCCATCGCCGAAACACCCTGATCGGTCTGGAGATCGACGGCGCAGCCGCCGAGCCGGTGCTTGTGACCGAGCTTCAGTCAGACCCTCTGTCGCGTGAGTTGCTTCACGTGGACTTCATCCGCGTGGACCTCAAGAGCGCGATCACGGTGAAGGTCCCGGTGGAGATGGTCGGGCGCGCCAAGGGCGTGCTCGCTGGTGGTCGGATGCGCTTGGTGCGCCGTGTGGTGGACGTGAGCTGTCTGCCCGAGGCGATCCCGGCGTCGTTCCCGGTGGATGTCTCGCCGCTCGATGGTGATGAAGCCTTCCGTTACAGCGAGTGCCCAGCCGCCGACGGCATCGAGAAGGTCTTCAAGAACGACTTCGTGGTCGTTCAGTGCGTCAAGGGGCGCGCCGCTCGACAGGCTGAGGCTGAAGAAGAAGCGAGCTAAACGCACGTTGAAGCGACTCCTTCAATGGTTCGTGAGCAAGAGCTCCGACGGGTCGTTGACCCATCGGGGCTCTTCTCGCGTTGAGGAGCAACCGATGTGGTTGGTGGTCGGCTTAGGGAACCCTGGCGCGAAGTACGCGCAGACGCGTCACAACATCGGGTTCATGGTCGTGGATCGTCTGGCTGAGCGAGCGGGCGGTAAGCTCGGCACCAAAAAGTTCAGCGCTCAGTTTGGGCGGGAGTCGATCGCCGGTCGTTCGGTGGTCTTGAGTAAGCCGCAGACGTTCATGAACAACAGCGGCGATTCGGTGCAGCCGATGGCTGCCTTTTTCAAGGTGCCCAGCGCTCGAGTTTTGATCATCCATGATGAGCTGGATTTGAGTTTTGGCCTCGTGCGGATCAAGCAGTCTGGGGGCCATGCTGGCCATAATGGACTGCGCTCGATCAGCTCGCGATGGGGCGGGGGCGATTACCCTCGCGTGCGCATTGGGATCGGGCGCCCGTCGAGTGGCGGGGACGTGACGGGGCACGTCCTCGGGCGCTTCAGCGCCGATGAGGACCGGGATGTGCAGGCCGTTGTTGAGCGCGCTTGCGACGCCGTCGAGGCGGTCCTTCGCGACGGCGTCGTGGCGGCGATGAACACGGTCAATGCCGCAGGTCCGATCGCTGGGCGCTAGACCGCTCCCTCAGGTGTCGTAGGGCCTCGATATGACCATTGACCGCTCTCGGGCTCGTCCCTATAGGGCGCTCGCTTAAAGCAACGTGAGTGGGAGAATAATGTCTATCGATACTTGGTTGTACCTCGTTCCCGTCGCCGGGGCCATCGGGCTGATCTACGCCTTTTTGACCTCGAACTGGGTCAGCGCGCAGGAGGTCGGTACCGACCGGATGCGTGAGATCTCGAGCGACATCAAAGACGGCGCCAAAGCCTTCTTGGCAGCAGAGTACAAAGTGCTCGCCATCTTCGTGGTGGTCGTGGCGGTGCTCCTGGCGGTCTTCAACAGCGGTCAGGCGGCGTCCCACGCGCTCGTCGGCGTCAGCTTCGTGATCGGCGCGGTCTGCTCAGCAGCTGCCGGTTATGCAGGGATGATGGTGGCGACCAGCGCCAACGTGCGCACGGCGCACGCTGCTCGCACCGGCTTGTCCGACGCGCTCAAGGTCGCCTTCCGGGGCGGCGCGGTCATGGGCATGAGCGTCGTGGGCTTGGCGCTGCTGGGTCTGGGCACGCTCTTCTTGGCGTACTTCAAGTTTGGTGTGGGCGGCTTCGGCGGCGAAGCGAACCTGAGTCGTGCCATCCAGGTACTGTCCGGCTTCTCGCTCGGCGCCTCTTCGATCGCCCTCTTCGCACGCGTGGGCGGCGGTATCTTTACCAAGGCTGCTGACGTAGGCGCCGACTTGGTCGGTAAGGTCGAAGCCGGTATCCCGGAAGACGACCCGCGCAACCCCGCAACGATCGCAGACAACGTCGGTGACAACGTCGGTGACGTGGCAGGCATGGGCGCCGACTTGTTCGAGTCCTTTGTCGGCTCGATCATCGGCGCCATGGTTCTGGGCGCACTCGCAGGCGGTGACGCCGGCGTGCGCGCAGCGATTCTTCCGCTGGCGATCGCTTCGGTCGGCGTGATCGTTTCGATCGCCTTTACCTACACCGTGAACGTGAAAGAGGGCGGGAACGCTCAGCACGCCCTCGACCGAGGGACGCTCGGCGCAGCGATCGTGATGATCGGCGCAACCTACTTTATCGCAGGGATGATCCTCCCCGAGGGCGGTTTGGTGCTCGGCGGTAAGACCATCGGCGTGATGGAGGTCCTGTACGCCACCATCGGTGGTTTGGCTGCAGGTGTGGCGGTCGGCTTCACGACCGAGCACTACTGCGCTTGCAACAAGCCGCCGGTCACGAGCATCCGTGACGCGTCCAAGACCGGACCGGCGACGAACATCATCGCCGGCGTCGGTGTGGGCTTCCAGTCGACGGCGCTTCCGATGATCGAGATCTCGGCAGCCATCTTGGTGGCGTTCCACTTCGCCGGCTTGTACGGCGTGGCGCTGGCAGCGCTCGGTATGCTCTGCACCACCGGGATCCAGCTGGCGGTCGACGCCTACGGTCCGGTGGCGGACAACGCAGGTGGTATCGCCGAGATGGCGCACTTGCCGGCGGAGGTGCGCGAGCGCACCGATAACCTCGACGCCGTGGGCAACACGACGGCTGCTATCGGTAAGGGCTTTGCGATTGGTTCGGCTGCGCTGACGGCGCTGGCGCTGTTCGCAGCGTTCCGTGGTGTCGCCAACATCGACGTGATCGATTTGACCGACCCGTTGGTGATGGTGGGGATCCTGATCGGTGGCATGCTGCCGTACCTCTTCTCGTCGATGGCGATGAAGGCGGTGGGCTTAGCGGCGAACGACATGATCGTTGAGGTCCGTCGTCAGTTCCGTGAGATCCCCGGGCTCAAAGAGGGCGCCGAGGGCGTCAAGGCCGAGCACGCCAAGTGCGTCGAGATCTCGACCCAGGCTGCGATTAAGCAGATGATGCTTCCCGGGCTGCTCGCCGTGACGGCGCCGGTCGTCGCTGGCTTCTTCTCGGTCAAGGTGCTGGGCGGTTTGTTGGCTGGCGCGTTGGTGTCGGGCGTACTGCTCGCCATCTTTATGTCCAACGCAGGCGGTGCCTGGGACAACGCCAAGAAGCAGATCGAAGGCGAAGAGAAAGACCACGCCAATGACCAAGGTAAGGGCTCCGATTCGCACCACGCCGCCGTGATCGGCGACACCGTGGGCGATCCCTTCAAGGACACGGCGGGTCCTGCGCTGAACATCCTGGTCAAGCTGATGACCGTGGTGGCGTTGGTGATTGCGCCGTTGATCGCCAACTAAGCCGAGCTCATTCGGTTCGGTGAGCGGGGCGGCGTTAGCCGCCCCGTTCTCGTTTTGGGCGCGCGCTTTTGCTTTGCGCCGGCGGTTACCTGCTGATAGGGCGTGCCGCCCTCGGCGCGTGGTCGAGGGGTTACATATCCTCGCATGACCATGAGGTCATGCCGTAAGTCCGGGAGGAGATCGAATGATCCGGGAATACGAAACCGTCTGCATTCTCGATCCTGAGTTGGAAGAGCAAGGCGCCTTGCAGCCCCTGCTCGATCGGATCGAAGGCAACATCGCTAAAGCTGGTGGGACCGTCTTAGGCGCCGACCACTGGGGCAAGCGCAAGCTCGCCTATGAGATTAACAAGAACAACCGCGGCTACTATGTGCTGCAGAACTACCTGGGCGAAAAGTCCACGGTGGTGACCCTTGAGAAGGGCCTGCGGATCATGGACGGCGTCTGGCGTTTCCTGACGATCCAGCTCGAAGACATTGAAGATCCCGAGGCGCGTATCGCTGAGGCGAAGCTTCAAGCCGAAGCCGCCGCTGCGCAAGCCGCTGCCGCCGCCGAAGCCGCCGCCGCTAAGGCCGCCGCTGCGGAAGAAGCACCTGTAGAGACCCCTGCGGAGTCGGCCGCTGAGCCGGTTCAGGCTGACGCAGGCGCAACCGAAGCTGCCGAGGCAGCCGCTGGTGAAGAGGAGAACGCCGATGGGTAAGGAAAGTCGTGGAAAGCCGGTCCGGGCGAAGAAGTGCCCCTTTGAGGCCGATCCGACGTTGATCATCTCGTACAAGGACGTGAACTTATTGCGTCGATTCATCACTGAGCGTGGCAAGATCATGCCGGCGCGCGTGAGCGGCGTGAGCGTGAAAGCGCAGCGCAAGCTCGCCGTCGAGATCAAGCGTGCGCGCCAGCTCGCCCTGCTGCCCTACGCGGGTCAGCAGAACTAGGAGGTATCATGCAAGTCATCTTACAGCGTGACGTGCCCAATCTGGGCCTCGTCGGTGAGGTGGTCAGTGTGAAAGCTGGCTACGCTCGTAACTACCTCGTCCCCAACGGGCTCGCCCTCGTGGCCGACCCCAAGGCGGTCCGCCAGTGGGAGCACGCGCAGCGTTTGACCGAGCACGCTAAGCGCAAAGCTGCTGCTGAAGCGCAAGGTCGCGCCTCGGCGATCAGCGGGATCGACCTGACCTTCCCGATGCGCGTCGGCGAGCAGGATAAGCTGTTCGGTTCGGTCACGAACCGCGACATCGCGCGTGCCCTGGTGGCGATGGGCCACCCGGTCGATGCTCGCCGCATCGTGCTCGATGAGCCGATTAAAGCGCTGGGTGTCTATCCGGTCCAGATCAAGCTGACCGCTGGCGTCATGGCCGAGGTCAAGGTGTGGGTGGTCGCCGACCGCACCGCCGAGCCGGTTGTCGAAGAGGAGCCTGAAGAGGAGCCTGAGCTGGCTGCTGCGGGCGCTGCTGATGAGAGCGACGAGTTCTCGGAGGCTGACGCCGAGTAGGTCGACGCCGTACAGCGGTTGCTACGGAGCGGGCGCCCCGGTGGGGGCGCTCGCTTTCTTTTTTGGTGCGTGAAGCCGCGGGGCTGGCGAGGTCCCGTTTGAGGCCGGTCGGGCAATTCACTTGGATGATAAAATAGATGATAATTTGTTCGTTAAAACAGTTGCTTGTGCTGCTGTCGGGATGGCGTTGACGCCCCCCTTTTGCGGTGCTAGGGGCTCGGCGCTCAAGAGGAGGGGACGGCCGACTTATGTATGTGTCGACTGTTGGAATTCTCGTAATTTTAGTGATCTTCCTAGGGTTACTGTTTTTGTTCACGCCGTGGCTCTATCGCCCGTACCTCGACTTGCTCGAGGCGCGTGAGGCGCTTGAGAGCCCGACCGCAGCGACGTCGGGTGAAGACGCCGTCGAGCGTCTCGAGCGTCGCGTGCAGGCGAAGTGGACGGAGGCTCGGCAGGCGATCGAGGGCGCGGCGGCGAGCCAGCGCGCCTCGCTACGTTTAGAGGCGCAGGCGAAGATCGATGGGGCTAGCGAGACCGTCTCGCAGCAAGCGCAGGCCGAAGAGGCGGCGCTCGAGGCGACGGTCGCTGCGGCGCGCGACGCGCTAGAAGGTGACGTGAAGGCGCTTGCCGACGACCTCGTCGCCAAAGCCTTGGGGAGGAGCGTCTGATGCGTTTCGTGCTACTCGCTCTGGTCTGGTCGCCATCGCTTGCGCTCGCAGGGGGCGCGCCCACGGACGGGATCAACTGGTTCACGATCGGTGACCCGCACAGCCTCGCTATGGGCTGGTTCATCCTCAACTTTATCCTGTTCATCACCGGCGCGTCGTTCGTGATCCGAGGGCCGATTATGCGTCAGGTGCGCGCACGCGCCGAGCGCTTCGAGAAGCTTTTGCGAGCAGCCGAAGAGGCGCGTGAGCGGGCGGAGAAGCGACAGGCTGAGCTGCAGGCGCGGCTGGACGGCTTGTCGGCGGAGATCGATGAGCTCCAGCGCTCGACGGATGAGAAGCTTGAGCGGGAGAAAGCCTTGATCATGGCGAACGCCGAGGCTGAGATCAGCCGGCTGCGCAAAAACGCCGAGATCGCGCTCGACCGCCAGCGGCGAAGCGCCGAGCGCCGGCTCACCGCCGAGGCTGCGCGCCTTGCGTACGGCGCGGCGCATCAACGGGTCACCGAGGCGATCACCCCAGAGGACCACGATCGGCTCAGCGATGAGTTCGTCTCGAACGTGGAGGGCGAGGCATGATTCCAGCGGCAATTTCGCTGCGCTATGCGCGGGCGCTCGTCGAGTTGGCAGACCAGGCTGGGCGTCTCGAGAAGGTGGCTCACGGCTTGGATCAGCTCGCAACGATCTGTTCAGAGCATCCTGAGATGCACGCGGTGATGTATCACCCAGGCTTTACGGCGGAGCAGCGGAGCTCGGTCTTTAACGAGCTGATGGGTCGGCTCGGCGCTGATGAGCTGCTGCGCCCGTTTATCGGGTTGGTCATTGAGAAGGATCGACTCGGCGCGCTCAAGGGGATCTCGGAGGCTGCGCAGCGGCTAACCGATGAGCGGCTTGGACGAGTTCGTGCCCGTGCCGTGAGCGCCCAGGCGCTGACCGATGCGCAGCGGGCGGCGGTGACCAAGGCGCTTGAGGCTAAGACCGGACAGACGGTCCTCCTCAAGACTGAGACAGATGCGAGCCTGATCGCCGGTCTGCAGGTGCAGATCGGGAGTGAACTTTTTGATGGAACGGTGAAGGGGCGACTCGATCGCCTTGGACGACAACTTTTAGTCAAATGATGGCGCCTGGGCGAGACGCCCTGCCACGGAGATAGAGAACATGGAGCTTCGAGCAGAAGAGATCAGCCGCATCCTGAGGGACCAGATCGCTGACTTTGATCAAGCGGTCGAGGTGTCGGAGACGGGCAGCGTGCTTAGCGTCGGTGACGGCGTGGCGCGTGTCTACGGACTCGACAAGGTGATGGCGGGTGAGTTGGTGCAGTTTGCCAACGGCGTCATGGGCCTGGCGCTCAACCTCGAGGAGGACAACGTCGGGGTCGTGATTATGGGCTCGGACGCAGAGATTCGCGAAGGGGACGCAGTCACACGAACCGGCACCATCGCCGATGTGCCTGTTGGTCCGGAACTGCTCGGCCGCGTGGTCGACGGCTGGGGGAACCCAATCGACGGCAAAGGTCCGATCGGCGAGCAGAAGCGCAGCCAGATCGAGGTTAAGGCGCCGGGCATCATCGCACGTAAGCCCGTGCACGAGCCCATGCAGACCGGCCTTAAGGTGATCGACGCCTTGGTGCCGATCGGTCGTGGTCAGCGTGAGCTGATCATCGGTGACCGTCAGACGGGTAAGACCGCCGTCGCCGTCGACGCCATCATCAACCAGAAGAACACCGGCGTGAAATGCATCTACGTCGCCATCGGTCAGAAGCGCTCGACCGTTGCACAGGTCGTCGAGAAGCTGCGTGTGCACGACGCGCTCGACTACACCACCGTTGTGGCTGCTTGCGCCTCGGATCCTGCGCCGATGCAGTTCCTGTCAGCCTATACCGGCTGCGCGATGGGCGAGTACTATCGTGACAACGGCGAGCATGCGCTGATCATCTACGATGACCTCAGCAAGCAGGCGGTTGCGTATCGCCAGATCTCGCTGCTGCTGCGTCGCCCTCCGGGCCGTGAAGCGTACCCTGGTGACGTGTTCTACCTGCACAGCCGGCTCCTTGAGCGCGCGGCGAAGTTGAGCGACGAAGAGGGCGGTGGTTCGCTGACGGCGCTGCCGATCATCGAGACCCAAGCGGGCGACGTCTCAGCCTACATTCCGACCAACGTGATCTCGATCACCGACGGTCAGATCTTCCTCGAGGCTGATCTGTTCAACTCGGGTGTGCGCCCGGCCATTAACCCCGGCATCTCGGTGTCGCGTGTGGGCGGCGCTGCGCAGAAGAAGATCATGAAGAAGATCTCGGGGACGCTGCGTCTCGAGCTCGCACAGTTCCGTGAGCTGGCAGCCTTTGCTCAGTTCGGCTCGGACCTCGACAAGGCGACGCAGGATCAGTTGGCTCGTGGTGAGCGGCTGGTGGAGACGCTCAAGCAGGGGCAATACAAGCCCCAGCGTGTTGGGATTCAGGTCTGCTGCATCTTCGCAGCGACCAGCCCTGAGAAGGTCGACTCGCCCGACTCCTTCATTCGTTCGGTCGAGACCAAGGATGTCGTTCGGTTCATGCAGGACCTTGAGGCGTCGCTGGAGCAGAACAGCATTGAGCTGCTCGACGAGATCGAGAAGGTCGGTGAGTTGACCAATGACCTGCGCGGCAAGATCGAAGCAGCGCTGCGTAAGTTCAAGGGCGAGTGGTCCTAACAACTCGCTCGAGGGAGGTGCATCATGGCGTCTTTGCGCGACATCCGTAAGCGGATTAAGTCGGTCAAAAATACCCAGAAGATCACCAAGGCGATGAAGATGGTCGCGGCCGCCAAGCTGCGCCGTGCGCAAGACGCAGCAGACGCTGCGCAGCACTACGCTGATGGTTACCGCCAGCTGGTACAGCGCCTGACCGTGATGGTGGACGCGGACGACCACGAGCTCCTCGCAGAGCGTCCGGAGGCGAAGAAGGCGACCGTCGTCGTGCTCACGTCGAGCCGAGGTTTATGCGGTGGGTTTAATAGCAACTTATTAAAGCAGCTCGCTCGGTTCATGCGTGAAGAGGGCGCCGACTACGATGAGGTGTCGGTGCTGACCATCGGCCGCAAAGCCGCTGATGATGCGGCTCGACGCTATCACCACGAAGCCGATCTGACGGCTGCGTTCAACGAAGGTGATGAGGTCGATGAAGCGCGCAAGTTGGTCCAGGATTTGGCTCAGCGATTCACCGCCGGAGCGCTCGATCACGTCTACGTCCTCTACAACCGCTTCGTCTCGGTGATGACGCAAGAGCCGACGCTTGAGCGTCTGCTGCCGACGACGCTGCCGGAGGGGGTAGAGGAGAGCTCGGTCGAGGTGATCATCGAGCCCGATCCGGAGACCTTGCTGGATCATGTGCTTCAGCAGCAGTTGTTCCTGACGCTTTACCAGGCGGTGCTCGACACCGAGGCTGGCGAGCATGCGGCGCGGATGACCGCGATGGACGGCGCGACGAAGAACGCCGGCGAGATGATCGATAAGATGACCCTGATTTACAACCGTGCTCGCCAGGCGGCGATCACGAGCGAACTTGTAGAAATTATTAGTGGCGCTGAGGCGCTCTGAGTAAGGATAGAACAATGACCAATCTGGCCAGTGGTAAGGTTCAACAGGTTATCGGCGCGGTCGTCGATGTAGCCTTTAGCAGCGACGAACTGCCCGAGATCAGCACGGCGCTTCACTGCACCAATGACGGGATCAAGGAAGCGGACGGCTCGGTTCGCCCAGGCAACCTGGTGCTCGAGGTGGCGCAACACCTTGGAGAGCGTACGGTCCGCACCATCGCCATGGACTCGACTGAAGGTCTGGTTCGTGGCGTCGAGGTGACCAACACCGGCGCGCCGATCATGATGCCTGTTGGTGAGAAGGTGCTCGGTCGTATCCTGAACGTCGTCGGTAATCCGGTCGATGAAGCCGGCCCGGTCGACGCAGACATCCATCGCCCGATCCACCGTGAGCCGCCGACCTTCGAAGAGCAGAGCGTGGAGGTTCAAGCCTTCGAGACCGGCATCAAAGTGATCGACCTCCTGGCGCCGTATACGCGTGGCGGAAAGATCGGCCTCTTTGGTGGCGCCGGCGTGGGCAAAACCGTGACCATCATGGAGCTCATCAACAACGTCGCTAAGCAGCACGGTGGCTACTCGGTCTTCGCAGGCGTCGGTGAGCGCACCCGTGAAGGGCGTGACCTTTACAACGAGATGGAAGAGGCGAAGCTCGCCGACGGCAGCTCGGTGCTCGACAAAGCGGCGCTGATCTACGGTCAGATGAACGAGCCGCCAGGCGCGCGCTCGCGCGTGGCGCTGTCGGCGCTGACCTGCGCCGAGTACTTCCGTGATGAGATGAACCAGGACGTGCTGCTCTTCGTGGACAACATCTTCCGCTTTACGCAGGCCGGCTCTGAGGTGTCCGCGCTGCTCGGTCGTATCCCGAGCGCCGTGGGGTATCAGCCGACGCTGGCGACCGACATGGGCGCCCTGCAGGAGCGTATTACGACGACTCAGAACGGATCGATTACGTCGGTCCAGGCGGTCTACGTTCCAGCCGATGACTTGACCGACCCGGCACCTGCGACGACCTTCGCTCACTTGGACGCCACGACGGTGCTCAGCCGTGAGATCTCCGAGCTTGGGATTTATCCCGCCGTGGATCCGCTCGACTCGACGTCCCGTATTCTCGACCCCCAAGTCGTGGGTGAGCGACACTACAAGGTCGCTCGTGACGTTCAGAACATCCTCCAGCGCTACAAGGATCTGCAGGACATCATCGCGATCCTCGGGATGGACGAGCTGAGCGAAGAGGACAAGCAGGCGGTTGCGCGCGCACGCCGCATCCAGAAGTTCCTCTCGCAGCCCTTCCACGTCGCCGAAGTCTTCACCGGGACCCCGGGCGTCTACGTCAAGCTTGAGGACACGATCCGTGGCTTTGAAGAGATCGTTGCGGGCAAGCACGACAACCTCCCTGAGAACGCCTTCTACATGGTGGGAACCATCGATGAGGCGCTCGAGAAGGCGAACAGCCTCATCTAGCGGTTAGGTGACAGCAGGAGAACCATGCCATGAGCAAACTTCAATTGCGGATGATCGTACCGGGTGCTGCCCCGCTCGAGCGTGAGGCTGACGAGGTCACCTTGGTTGGGTCGGACGGAGTCTTTACCATTCTACCGAACCACGCCGCGCTGCTGTCGCGCCTGACGCCGGGGGTTGCCCGGATCGCGGTGGGTGGCAAAGAGGAGAAGTTTGCGCTGGGTAACGGCGTGTGTGAGGTCGTCGACAACCAAGTGACGGTGCTCGCCAACCGGGTGTTGGAGTGGGGTGACATGCGCGCCTCGCGCGCCAAACGCCTGGTGGAGAAGGCTCAAGCCGAGCTCGCCGAGCTGGGCGGCTCGTTCGACCCGAAGTGGGAGCTCGCGCAAGATGAGCTCGCTTGGGCGGAAGCTTGCCACGCAACCACCGAGTCCCACTGAGCGACCGAAAGCTCCTGCTCCGAAGCCGTTGACAGCAAGGCGGTCCTGATTCAGCGTTGAGGTCATGAAGCGACCTCAACCCGGTGCGGCAACACTTGACGTCGGCGATTTGCAGCGGCGGCTCGAGGAGCTTCGCCGCGCCTGGGACCGATTTTTCCAAGGGCTCGAGCGTGTCCCGCCCGTGCCGGTTCGGGATCAGCTGGCGCGCGAGCTCAATCGTGCGCGTGTGCGCCGAGATCTCGCGAGCACGGATCGGTTCAGGCTGCAGCAGATCCAGCAGCGCTTCAACAGCTACGGGCGGCTCTGGGACCGAAACCTGAGACAGATTGAGGCAGGTACCTTTAAGCGCCAGGTCGCCCGCGCAGAGCGCCGGCAAGAGGCTCAGCGGCGCCATCCCGACGCAGACGCCTATGAGGCCTACGAGTCCATCTGCAAAGCGGCTGGGATGACCCCACCGAATCGCTCGGACTTTTTGGCCAAGCTTGCGAGCAAGCGGCAGGCGCTCGAGACGAAACATGGTCACGCGGTCCAGTTTCGGGTGCAGGAGAAGGGGGGGCGCCCCTCGCTGATGGTCGTGAAGGCGGACGCTGACTGATGCTCCTCGCCGGAATGGTCGGCGCTGCGTTCGCTGCTGCCTATGTGAGCGCAGCGGTGGGGATCGCCGGCGGGACGTTGTTCATCGTTTTACTCTATTTGATGCTCCCGCCGCAGTTGGCGCTGCCGCTGCACGGGGCTGTTCAGGTGGTCAACAACGGGGCGCGTAGCTGGGTTTTTCGAAGCCACGTGGTGTGGCCGATTGCTCGCGCCTTTATGCTACCGGTGCTCCCGGCGATGGCGCTGGGTTGGTATCTGCTCGGTCTGCTCGATATGGACTGGCTCAAGGGCTTGCTCGGGGTCTACGTCCTCTTCGCTGTGATCCGACCGCCGGCGAGCGAGGCGGAGCCGAGCGCCGGAGGCTGGTCTGCGATCGGCGGTGGCGCCAGCCTGAGTTCGATGTTGGTCGGCGCCGCAGATCCGGTCATCGCCCCCTTTTTCATCAGCGAGCGCTACACACGCCAGCAGGTGATCGCGACCAAAGCCGTCTGTCAGCTCTCGACCCACGTCCCGAAGGTCTTCCTCTTCGCCTGGCTAGGGCAACAAACGTTTGACTTCTCCTACGCGGAGTATGGCGTCGAGCTCGCAGCGATGATGGGGGCTGTCTTGCTCGGTATCGTGTGCGGCAAACGAACGGACATGCCGGATCGTTGGTTCCGCCGAGCTTATCGGCTCTTGCTGGCGGTCTTGGCGCTTCGGCTGGTCTTTGAATTCGTGAGCGTGTGGCTGGTCTCCTGAGGGGACGTTAGCGGTAACTTGGGGCTTGTCTCGCCAGCGCTCCTCGCCCACACTGCGCACCGAGACATGTCGATGGAGTAGACGTCATGAAGCGAGTCCTCGCAACAATGGTGTGGTTGGTGTTTGGGGTACAAGCCGCGCAGGCTCAAGACGCTGAAGCACCGCCCAGCCCAGAGGCACCCGCGAGCGCTTCGACTGAGCCGAGTGCAACGCCCGCTGAGGCGACGCCAGCAGATGCGGCGCCCGCCGCTGAGAAGGACGAGGGCGCTCAGAAGGAGACCCCTGCGCCCGCCGATGTTAAGCCGCCGGCAGCTGAGGAAGCGGCTGAAAAGAAGACCGCTGAGGATGGCTCAGACAAAGAGGCGAAAAAGCCTAAGAAGCCGGCGAAGAAGCTGCCGTTTATCAAGGGCGATCTGACCTCCGCCGGCGCCAACGTTCGGATCCCGCCACGTAGCGAGTATGGCGTCCGTTTAGGGGTCGATACGATCGGTGAGGACATCTTCATGAAGGTCAGTCCGCAGATCCACATGATCAACCGCGGCTGGCGGCTTGGCTTTCATTTACCCTTACGCGCACCCCTGTACAGCACGCGCGCCGACGTACCCACGCTCCTGAGCGATCAGACCTTCACCATCCGCCCAGAGGACTACGATCAGGCTGAGGACTTCATCGCAGCGATCCTCTACGCACAGTATGGTCGCAAGGAAGATCCCGTCTACCTAAGCGTCAGCCGCGTGGGGGCGGCGAGTTTGGGTCACGGGACCGTGATGCGGCGCTTCAACCCGAACCTGACGTCGGACACCACGTACACGTCCGTGGGTCTCGACGCCTACACCAAACATGGTGGCTTCCAAGCCTTCGCCTCGTCGGTGCCGGATCCCTACCTCTGGGGGGTCCTCGGCTTCATCAAGCCCGTCGGTGCGCTGCGCGACGCCGACCCGACCAAGAGCCCCGCAGGGCTACGCAGCCTGAGTATCGGTGTGGTGCACGTCCAAGACCGGCAGGCGCCGTCGCAGCTCAACTGGACTGGGACGCTGTTAAACCTAGACGCCGAGAATGGCTTCCTCCCCATCGTCGACTCGTCCTCGGCGGTCTCGGCGACGGGCGTGAGCGCCGAGTATAAGTACTTCAAGAGCGAGGACGCCAAGGTCGACCTCAAGGCGTATCTAGACGTCAGCAGCCTGGGTACCGAGTCGACCTCGGGGATGGGCTACTCCGTGGGTACCCTCGCAAGGCTCAACTTCGGCTCAGGCGATTCCACGACGGCGATGCGGCTGCGGCTTGAGGGGCGGATGTTCGATGCAGGGTTTGTCCCGAGTTACTTTGACAGCCTCTACGCACAGCAGCGTTATCAGTATCGGCAGGAGACTGACGCCGACGGCAACGCCATGACACCGGTCACGAAGCTGGTGTGGCTCGAAGCCCTCAGCCAGTCTGCGGATAAAGACAAGATGCGCATGGGCTATTACGCAGACCTCGCCTACGCCAAGCCGCAAGCGTACGGCCTGCAGGTCAGCTACGAGAATGCGCAGATCAGCGGCGGCGCGGGAGACGAGAACGGTTACCAGCACTTGATGGTTCACGCCGAGATGCCGCTGCTCTTTCTCGAGGTGTTCGCGACGTACCACCTGCGTGGCTTCGGGACCTTCGATGACGCCTTCAAGCTCGAGGCGGATAACGAGATTCTGATCGGCGCGATTCGCTGGAAGCTCTTCCCCTTCTTGGCGTTCAACGTGCGCGCGCAGAAGAACTTCAGCACCGCCTCGTACGGCACCGGCGTCAACTCGCAGATCCGTGAGGCGTCGATCGACGGTGGGTTTAAGAACATCTGGGACTATGGTGTCGATGCCCAAATCGGGGCGCATTACTAAGCGTCACCAAAGGCAGGGTGAGACAGCCGATGCGTGACGAACTCGATGCGTTGTTGGAGCAGGTGCGGGCGCTCGATGAGCGTGAGGGGAGCGTCGCTGCGCTGAGCGCGCTCAAGCGCACACCGTTTGAGGATCAGGCGCTGTACTTTGCTGCGCTCGGGACTCTTGCGGCGCGCGCGGGGAGCGCTCATGAGGCGATTGAGGCGTTTGCGCAGGCCTGTCGGCTGGAGCCGGGCTCGGCGGTGGCACACGCGAACCATGGCATGGCGCTGCTCGATCAAGCCGCCGGCACACTGGACGATGAGCCTGACCAGCAAGCGCTCGATGAGGCGCTCGCTGCGCTGCAGCGCGCTGTGGCACTGGATGAGGGGCTTGGCTACGCGCACGCCGGCTTAGGGCTCGGCTATCATCTCCTCGAGCATCTGGATCAGGCGAAGCGGTGTCTGGATCGAGCGGTTGAGGTCGAGCCTGAGTTGATTATGGGTTGGTACCATCGCGGTGACCTGATGCAGGCGCTCGGTGACCTGAGCGAGGCGCGCCGCTGCTACAGCCAGGCGCTCGCCCTCGACGATCAATGTGAGCCTGCGCGTCTTCGATTGGCTGAGCTCAGCGACTAGTCGCGCTTGCGTTTGCGTTTGTAGACGACAGACCCCGCCGCAGCTTGCCGGTCGATCTTGAGGTCTCGTACCCGCCGCTTGACGTTCTTCTCAACGCCCAACTGCTCGTAGAGGTCCGGCCCTTGGGCTGGCGGCGCCTCGGCGCCCGGCAGGTGGATGTCCAAGATGCTCGCAGCGCAGTTTCGACACAGGACCTTGTCTTTGCGGCGTGGCACAAACGGGAGCCGGTCGTCGGCGCCGCACTCGGTGCAGGTGATCGCCGTCGCCACGCGTGTGTCGTGCTCATTGCGCGGCGCACGGTCGCGCTTGCGAGCCTGGGCCTTGCGCCCGTATTGTGATACGCAGCCGCGGCAGACCGCTTCTTGCCCTTCGAGCTTGGGCTCGCCGCAGATCAAACAACTCATCGCCAAGGTCCTAGTATTTTGGTGATTGCACACGCCAGTTTGGGGGTCATTTGTCAAGTCACATCGCTCTGATGGCGCTTCAGTTGGTCGTCCTCGACGTCGGCCACGGTGGCAAGCAGCCAGGCGCTGTAGCGAGCGACGGGACAACGGAAAAAAGCATTTGTCTGGCTGTGGCGATGCGCGTTGCGCGGCGGCTCAAGCGCGACCCGTCCATTCGGGTCTTGCTGACTCGGCGCGAAGACCAAACCTTGAGCCTGAGGCAGCGCGCCGAGATCGCCAACCGGCTCAAGCCAGCGGTCTTTGTCTCGATCCATGTGAACGCCTCGTCCAACCCTGCCGCCAAGGGGGTTGAGACCTACTACCTGAGCAACACCCACAGCGACCGGCGAGCGCGCCTGCTCGCCGAGCGTGAGAACGCAGACCTGATTCAGGCTGAGGAGGCGCCGACGGGTGTACTCGAGACCATCCTAAAGGACGCAGACACCGGTCGCATGATCGGTGAATCGGCGCGCCTTGCGCGGCTGGTGCAAAATGGAATGGTCGACGCCGTTGGCGGGACAGATCGATCCGTTCGTCAGGCGCCCTTCGCCGTGTTGGTGCGCTCGGGCGCGGCCGCCGTGCTCGTGGAGCTCGGCTTTTTATCGAACGCCGCCGAGCTCAAAAAGCTCAAAACCACGGCGCATCAAGACCTGCTTGCTGGAGGGATCGCTCAGGCGATCCGGTCGTTCCTCAAGGGCCAGCAGCCGCGCCCTTAGCCTTCAGCTCGCCGCCGAACGAAGAGGAGGCTGAGGAGGTCGCTCATCGGCTGATGTCGTCCAACGAAGGCGCGCTCCGAGCCCAGGTGGCTTAGCCACAGCGTGCTCCAGGTGGGGCTGAGGTAGCGGCTCAGGTCTTGATCGTCAGCGTCGGTCACGACGAGCAGCGGCTCGTCGAGGTTTGCCAGATGGTCTTCGATCGGTTCCGCAGCGCTGCAAGGCAAGACCCGCGGCTTGCGCGATGCGAATTCAGCGGCGAGCTCGGCGATGCCGAGGCGACGTCGTACCATCACCCGCTTGCCTTGTGCTTTGAGGTGATCGACCAGGTGACGATGCGGGGTGGCGACGAGCGGGTCACCGCGCACGAGCAGGACGCAAGGGTGCTCGAGGGCACAGGCCACCTGCTCGTCAAAGGCGATCGGCCAGTCGTTGACCGGCGCACCGACTCGAGCGCTGAGCTTGAGTTTAGCCGGCATCGGCGCCGTCCAGCGGTCCACATACCAGCGCCACGCCCCCGGGAGCGCAGGGAGGTCTCCTAAGGGGTCGCCAGCGTGACAGCCCGCGAGCACGAATTCGATCGGGGATTTAGTCACGCAGCTTGATCGGTGAGAAGTTTAAGTAGTCACAAGCGACAAGGTGGTAGTTGACGCCGTTGTGCTCGCCCTCAAACGCCCGGCGGTGGCTGTTTCTGCCGTGGAGGTGCCCATAAATGCACGTCGAGGTGCCGGTCGCCTCGATCAACTCGGTGAAAATCGACGGCTTGCCATCTCGAAACGGCGGATAGTGGACCATGACAATCAGCTCTTTACCGTCCTTGGCGCATTGCTTGGTGGCGAGGTTCAGGCTGAGCTGCAGCCGCTCGATCTCTCGCTTGTAGATCTTCTCGTCCTCGTCCGTAAACTTCCGGTGTCCGGGCTGATTCCAGAGTCTGGCGCCAGCGATGCGGTAGCCCTTCCACTCGAGCGTGTCATTCTGCAGGGCGCGCAGCGTGTGAGGCATGGCGGCGCGCACCTTACCGATCCCCGTCCACCAGTAGTCGTGGTTGCCCTTGAGCAGCATCTTGGTACCCGGTCGCTCATGGATCCAGTTGAGGTCTGCGGCCGCCTCATCCAGCTTAAGCGCCCACGAGTTATCGCCGGGTACGAGCACCAAGTCGTCGGGCGCAACGAGGTCGTCCCAAGCCGCCGCCATCTGGTCGTGATGACCGATCCAATGGTCACCGAACACGTCCATCGGTTTGTCGCTGCTGAGGCTCAAGTGCAGATCCGAGATCGCCCAGATCGCCATACTAGACTCCTTCTGCTCTGATGCCTAAAGCACAGCAACGAGGGGGGAGCAATTGTCTCGTTGGAACCTTTGGGTGCTGTGCTTAGCGGTCGCCTGCTCAGGGCGGGTGGATCGGACCCCGCCGAGACGCGACGTCGGCTTACCGGCGGCTCCGGCGCTCCCGGCAGAGTTGACTGAGTTTGACGCCGGCACGCCGCTGTCGCTCGATGCGCTTGAGCTCAAGGTTCCGCCCGAGTGTCAGGTGGTGGTGGCGACGCAGCCCGATCGCCGAGTGCTCGAATGTGCGAGGCAGGTTGCGATGACGTATCCGAGCCCCTGGCAGCGAGTAGACGGCATCCCTATCTGGACGAGCGGTAGCCGCTCGATCGCCGAGAGCTGGTCCAAGCATCAAGGGCGCTGGCGGGTGACCCAGAGCCTCCATCAGTCAAAGGGCGACCATGAGTCGCTGGATTCTTCCTCCGCCAAGGTGTCAGAGAGCGGACCGCGGTAGCCGAGCCCGATCAAGAAGATCTCAAAGCTGTTCTTTCGGGTGGCCGGTGGTCGGAGCCGCTCGAAGCGATCAAAAACCGACTCAAGGCGCGCCTCGAGCTCCTTGAGGGGCTCGCCTTGAAACGCCTTAGCGCACCAGCTGCCACCAAGCCGGAGCAATCGAGGGCAGACCTCAAAGGCGGCCGTCGTGAGCTGCGCTGAGCGCTCCTGGTCGAGGCTGCGCACTCCGCTGGTGTTGGGCGCCATGTCCGAGACGATCACGTCAAAGCGATGCCCGTTGGGGCTGAGGACCTCGAGGGGCGTTTTCAGCAGGTCCCCTTGGACGACGCGCACACGCGACGAGACCACGGCGCGGACGGTCTTGAGGTCGATCCCGACGACCTCGCCTTGTGCGCCAACTCGCTTGTCGAGGTACTGCAACCATGACCCCGGCGCGCAGCCTAGATCCAGGGCTCGATCACCGCGCCGGATCAGCTTGAAGCGCTCGTCGATCGCTTCGAGTTTGTAGATCGATCGGGCGGCGTAACCCTCTTTTTGCGCCTTATGGAAAAATCCATCTTTGCGGTTGTAAGCCATGGCCTCTGCCTAACAAAAAAGAACGAAGCCGCCCATCCGGCGGCTCCGTCCTTCACCTCGGAATGCGGGGTGAACTATTTCTTCACCGCCGGGCGAATCTCGAGGACACCGTTGCGGGGGCCAGGAACGCCGCCCTTGACCAGGAGCAGGTTCCGCTCGGAGTCGATCCGGACCACCTTGAGGTTCTGCACCGTGGTGCGACGGTTGCCGTGCTGACCCGCCATCTTCTTGCCCTTGAACACGCGTCCAGGGAAGGTGCCCATCCCGATCGAGCCGCCATGACGGAAGTACTCGTGGGTGCCGTGCGTTTGCGTGTTGCAGCCGGCGAAGTTGTGACGCTTCATCACACCGGTAAAGCCGCTGCCCTTGCTGGTGCCGGCGACGTCGACGTGCTCCACCCCTTCAAGGGTGTCCACGGTTACGTTGGCGCCGAGCTCATAGCCCTCAAGCTCGCCCGCAGGGACGCGGAACTCACGCACAAAGGCTGCCGGCGCAACGCCCGCCTTCTTGAAGTGGCCAAGCTCTGGCTTGGTCAGGTTTTTCTCTTTGCGCTCGCCGTAGGCAAACTGGACCGCCGTGTAGCCATCCGTCTCGTCCGTGCGGATTTGGGTGACCGCGTTCGGCGCCAACTCCAGCACAGTGACCGGGACGGCGGTGCCGTCCTCAGCGAAGATCTGGGTCATGCCCAGCTTACGACCAATCATTCCATGAAACGCCATCTAAACCTCCTTGATGTAGACCGTTTAACACAGTGGAGCCGCCGGTTAGAGCACAGCGCGTGGCGATGCAAACGAATTCGCCCGCGCTCGGTCGGCTCGACGTCGTGGGATCGGCGACCTTGGCGGTCACCTGGTCGCTTGGATGTTAGAAGGGGGTGAGGCAGCCGTCGAGGTTCTCGAAGCAGTTGTTGGGCTCCTCCTCAAAGGCGCGCAAGCACGCTTGAAGCTCCGGGAGGTTCCGATGACCGAGGACCTCGATCATGCGCATGTCGATGCAGTCGACCATGTTCATGGGGAGCTCTTCGGGCGGTCGGCAGTGCTCGTTACGCAAGCTGCAGTATTGCCAGGCGAGGCGCTGGGCGAGCCGGTCATCGCGGTCGTGACAGTTCGCCTGACGGCGACACTGGCAGGCGTTGATCGCCGTTTGGTCGCCCTCACCGGCGCAGGAGGTGACTAAGTTGGAGTAGCAGCGCTGGACCGCTTGGCCATGCAGCGCGCCCGCCTCCCGCAGCTGCGCCGCACATCCAGCCGGGCAGTCCTCGCCAAAGCGCGGGGGCTGACACTGCGACGCCGGCGTACGATAGTCGATGATGCCGGTGCAGAGGTCTTCGCAGATCGGCGCTGGCCACTGCTGACTGATCGTCGCCGGTGCGCAGGCGGCGCGGTCACCGCAGTCGCGCGTCTCGATGCACTCCTTCATGAGCCGAAAGACGTGGACGTCCATCGCAGCTGTCTGTGTCGTGCAAGCGGTGGTGCACGCTTGGAGCTCTTCGGCGCCGAAGACCGCCTGACGATCCTGGGGGCACTCGATGGGCTGGCCCGGGCCGCCGTCGGCCCCAAACTGCCAGCCGTTGAAGCCCCACTGGCAGAGCTCCGAGCAGCGCATCTCCCGCGTCAGCACCATCGAGCCGGCGTCCGGGTCGATCACGCCGATGTCGTGGTTGTTGTAGCCCGCGTCGCCCGTGTTCGGGTTGCCCGCCTCTGCCCGCGGTCCCGCTCCGCCTGCGTCGGTGGGCGGCGAGACCGTGCCAGCATCCGTTCCCGGCGTTGCGCCCGTATCGGGCGTCGGGGTGGTGTTGCCGGCGTCGGGGGTCGGCGCCGTCTCGCAGGAGCAGAGCTCGTTGGCGAAGGTGCCTGACGTGTGTCCGGCGGCGATACAGTTCGCCTGACATTGCGCCTGTTGGTCGACCGTGTCGTCCTCACTCGTACACCCGAAGAGGGTTACAAAACTGGCGATCGCAAGCACACGGAAAGTCGTCATGGTAGCTCCTTGGCGCACGGAGCTTAGCCCGACTTGGGGTTCCAGCCAACGTCTAGTCGTGGTCGGCTTGGATTAGGGACTCAGCGCTGCAGGGCGCTGAGCCGGTTCAGCCCCAGCTTGAGGGCGCTGGCAGCCATCACCAAGCCGATCAGGATCGGCAGCCCGAGCAGCGCGATTTGTCGTGTCAGCGTGGTGATCCCGCGCGCCTCGATGTAGACGTAGCTCGAGCAGAACCCGGTCAAGATCGTGGCGTAGGTCATCGACAGCACGATGAACAAGATCCCGCCAGGTCCTTGGACGAGCTGGCTGACGTTCACGAAGCGGAAGTCCGGCATGGCTGCGCCAAGCCCGACGCCTAGGCAGCAGGTGACGATGGCGTTGCCCAGCGACATGGCGACGGCCATCGTGGTCAGCTGCGGCGTAAACTGGAGCGCGCTGCAGACCACCCAGGCGATGGAGCAGCCGAGCAAAATCGTGGGCAAGAGGGCGGTGGCGAGCTTCGCGAGCAGCAACCGGCGCATCGTGATCGGTGCGGCGCGCACCAACCAAAACGATTCCCCCTCGAGACTCACGAGCGGGAAGACCAAGCGCGCCGCCGCCGCCGACGTCAGCAAGGTGCCGATCCATGCCCCGATCCCGAACAGCACGACGCGCGCATACGGGAGCACCTCTGAGAGCTGGGTCAGGTTGCTGCGATCGGCCGCCGCAGCGAACCCCCAGCCGCTGAGCGCAATCATCCCAGCGATCACGAGCGCTTGGGTCCACTGCGTCGCATCGCGGGTAAAGATCAGGGCGTCTTTGAGCATGAAGGGTGCGAGTTGATGAGGCATGAGCCGGCGCAAGCCGTGCAAGTAACGCGTGACGGCTTGGGTCCCTTTGGGCTTGTGCTCCGGCTGCCCCGTCTGGCTCT
>JAYZBQ010000070.1:0-17023 GCA_036338695.1 Myxococcota bacterium | reverse complement strand
TGACGTCGTGACGACCTACCGCTCGTGCCTACAACAGCTGCTCGACCTCCCACCTAAGCTGAGCTTCTCAAAGCTCCCCGCCCACCTCTTGAGCAGCCTGAAAGCGGGCGCCAGCCGGGGCGAACTGCTCGAGCCCGAGGCCGCTGACAAGGTCACGATCAGCCTCGCCCTTCGCCGCTTCGGCGAGCTGAGCATCGTCACGGATGAGTCAGGTCAGGTCAGCGTCGATAAGGACCAGGTGCGCCAACTGCTCAGCGTGCTCGCCGGCGAATGACCGGTCACGTCGATGCCCTCGAGCAACTGGGCAGCAAGTTGTTGGCGCTTGCCGCGGTGCGGGGCTGGGCGGTTGCGCCATGGTGGGCAGGCGGATGCGCTGGGTCCGCGCCAGACACCCCCCTCGAAGCCTTGACGCGCGTCGAGCTCCTGGGGCGCCATCACGAGACCAGCCTGCTCGGTGAAGAGCGCCGGACACGCGGGACGCATCTCACGCCGGCTCAAGAAGCGCTTGAGCTCACCCAACGCGTCATCGAGCGCTCAGGCGCCGTCAGTTCGGTGCTCGACCCGTGCTGCGGCGCCGGGGTCTTTCTCACGGCGGCGCAGCTCCTGCACAGCGCCCCCCTGCAACTTCACGGCTGGGACCTCAACCATCGAGCGCTGGCTTGGGCTTGGGCGAGCTTTGCGCTCGCCCTTCCGAACCAAGCGCAACCGCCGAACCTGACGCTCAACCATGAAGATGCCTTGCTCGGCAGCCTACCGACCTGTGACCTCGTCCTCACCAACCCACCCTTTCGGTCGCTCATGAGACGCGTCGACGCCTTTGAGCGTCAGCGGCTTACACGCTACCGCAAGCGGTGGCCCGTCGGCGCCCACGGGCGCGCCGACCTGAGCATGATTTTCCTCGACGCCATCGCGCAGAGTCTCGCCGACGAAGGCTGGCTCGGCGCCGTCTTACCAGAGGCTCAACTGGGCAGCCAGAGCGGGCGCCCCTTGCGCCAACGACTCTGCGAGATCGGTACGCCACGGCACCTACAACACCTCGGGTCGCACGCGTTCTCGGATGCAGCCGTGCGAACCTGCTCGCTCGTCTGGCATAAAGCAGCGCAGGCTGGCGGCGAATTTGTCGCGCAGGATGGGTGCAGCCGCGTCACCACACCCGCCGAGTCGCTGACGAACGGCGACTGGGCGCCGCACCTCGTGAACCCACATCACCCACCCCACCTCATCCCACGCTTCGCCACCCAAAATCTGGGCGCGCTGGTCACGATCCGGCGCCTGTTCACCGACGACTTTTACTTTGTCGGGCGCGCGATCACCGAAGCCGACGAGCGCCATGCGCGGCCGGTCATGACCGTGGCTCACGTCGACCCGGGCATCAGCCGATGGGGCGACGGGACCGTTCGCATCGGCGGCAACCGATGGACGAAACCGACCCTGGATGAGGCAGCGCTCGCCGCTGAGGACCCCGTGCGCGCCGAGCGGCTCCTGACGAGGTGGTCGCGCACGCGCCTCGCGCTCGCGACCCGCGGCGCCGTGATCGAGTGTGTTCGACTCGCAGCGGGCGAGGTCGCCCAGGTACCCCTGATCGAGCTTTGGAGCGACGACGAGGACCTCACGGCACTAGTCTACGCGCAGCTGCTCTCGCCCGCGCCCACGGCTTGGTATCTTCAACACCACGCGGTGATGGACCAAACCGGCGCCGGCGTCGACCTGCGCGCCGCCGCCGTGAAAGAACTCCCGCTCATCGACCCGTTTGCGCTACCGGCCGCGCTTCGACAGCGGCTCATCGAGCAAGTCGACCGGCTCGGAGGGGATGACCACGCCGAACGTCTGCTCGATCTGCAGGAGACCGCCATGGAGCTGTACGAGCCGAGCGCTTCTGATGCGCTGGAGTGGTGGTGGTCGCGCGTCCCACAACGAATGACGCGCCCCGCTCGATTCGCCGCTGTTTAGGCGTTGACGAGCAGCACCCGAGCCTTCAGATAGAGCCATCGACCAAGAGCGGTGCTGCATGGCCTTCCTCAACGCATGGGCGCGACGCAAAGCGCGCCAACAGATCAAGCGGCAGCTGAAGACCGGCGAGAAGCTTCAGCGGCGGATCGACGCGGTCTCGGATGCAGCGCGCAAACGCTTGGAGGAGGCGCTCGAGCGAGCGCGACGGGCGCTCGAAGGCGACGAGGACCCGGTCGCAGCGGCGCAAGAGCTTGAGGCGGCGATCTATCAAAGCGATTACAAGTCACACACGCTGTCGCCTGGCGTTCGCTCATTCCTCGAGCTCGCCTTTTACGTCGCCCTCGCGCTCACCATTCGGGCGTTCTTCTACGAGCCCTTCAAGATCCCCACCGGCTCCATGCGCCCGACCTTGGTCCACGGTGATCATGTCTTTATCCGCAAGTTCCGCTACGGGCCGCGCTATCCGTTCACGGCCAAGCGGATCTGGAACGGTGCGCCGCCGCGTCGCGGTGAAATTGCCGTGTTCAACTTCCCGCTCGATCCGAGGCAAGATTATATCAAGCGGATCATCGGCTTGCCCGGTGACCGGATCCGTATCGTGGACGGTAAGCTCGAGCTCAACGGCGAGTTCATCGAGCGTCGAGACGGCGGCAAAATCAACTACCTGCAAACGGACGAGCGGCGTCTCGTGGGTCGCTCTGTCGTGGGTGATTTGGTCTACGAGCGCCTCGGCAAACGATGGATCCGAACCATCCATGGACCGGACGTCCACCCGTTCTACAACGACTGGCCCCGCGCCTACTTCATGCGCGGCGAGGCACCAGGCCCGGTGGCGCTCGACCGCCCAGACTCCGGCCTTGAGTGCACCCCTCATCACTGCGTCGTTCAGCCAGGTTACCTGTTCGTGATGGGCGATAACCGCGACGGCTCAGCCGATTCACGCGTCTGGGGCGGCGTGCCGAACTACTACCTGCGCGGCACCGCCACCGTCATCTGGTTCAGCCACGACTGGACCGAGCCGACGCTCCCCTTAGGTCCGATGACGATCGGGAAACTGCGCTGGTCTCGCATGTTTACAGACGTCAACACCGAGCCGGAGCTCACCCCGGCGCCACGTTAGAGGCAACCGCCGAGTTGACCGCGTATGGCGCTGAGCGGCACCGCGCCGAGCTGCCGTGAGTCGAGGGTGCCGCTTGGCTGATCACTCACCAAGAAGGCGAAGCCAGGCGCGACAAAACAACCCGCCTGCCGACACGTCAAACCGGGCAGCGTCTGAGGCCGTCCCGCTGCGGTTTTGGTGAGTCGAAAACGTTGCAACCAAGGGCTCGCTGGAAGCGCTTCGCCGCCGAGGGCGACCACCCGTTTGACCATCGTCGCAGGGCGCTTCGTATCCTCCTCAAATTGAGCGATCACGACATCGCCGACCTCGACTGAGCGCTCGAGCAAGGTCCAGCCCGCAACCCGGACATCACCCACTCGATACACCACGCAACGCGACCCGCTCTGCAAGGCAGGCTCCATGCTCTCGCCGTCGATCTCTACTACGCCAGCCACAAAGACGAAGCCCGCCGCCAGGGTGCTCACGAGCAGCAAAAAGAGGACCATCCCCAGCCGCGATGAGCGGTGGTGCGCCGGATCTAGTTCGTCGGGTAACACAGACCCAGTTGTTCCCCGCGCGTGGCGCCCCGGCGACTGTCCGTCGGACGACACGCCGTGCCGGCAGGGCAGTCGGCGCCGCTCAGATCACAAAACTGCAAGCAACTGGCGCCGGACAGCGGGTTGCGAAAATCCAGCCAGCACATCGCCCCGTCTGCGCAGGGGCTCAACTCGCCCGGGCTCGGGATCTCGCAGGCTGCGCCGATCGGCGCAGCGGGCTGACTGACCGCCTGGCATCCACCGATCAACGAGGCGGTACTGTCCGGCACACAAGCCGCCACCGTGCCGCAGTGGCGCTGTGTCACGACACAGCGTGCACCGGGCAGGCAGACGCCTGCGTCATTGTCCTCACCCTCGTGGGTGTCTCCGCAGTGCGTCTGCGCCGGGCAGTTGGGCAAACCACCGCGTCGCGACAGGCTGCACAGCTGCCGACATTGACCGCTGTGACACCACAGCCCTCCCTGGCAACGACCTTGAGTCTCCCCACGCTTTGGCCACGGATAGACGCCCCCCGAGCAGCTCTCACCCTCGGCGCGCGGTCCGCCCTCGTAGCAGACACCGAGGTAACCCCCTGCCCCGTCTGGCAGCGGATAACACGACCCCGAGTCCGCACCGGTCCCGTCGCACGCATCGAGCATGGTTCCACCGAAGCGGCCGCCGCACAGGTTGTAGAGGCAGTGATTGAAGGGGCGACCGCCGATGCTGGTCTCGCACCGCGTGATCCCGAGCTCGCAGTCCTCGTTCCCGGTGCACGGCTCCACGCAGCGGTTGTTCCCGTCGTTGAAAAACTCGCCTCCAAAGCAGGCAAGCCCCTCTCGGCACTGGTACGTGCTCTGACACGGCTGCATCTCAGCGGTGCGACAAGCGTATTCCGGCCTGGATTCGTAGCTGCAACGACCCCGGTTGTCGCAGCTAGCGATGGCGCAGTGGATCTCATCGCACAGGTAGGCTTGCGGGACCAACTCGTCAAAGCAGCGGTCATTGATCTCGTCGCACGAGCTCAGACAGCCGCGAGTCTCGCAAGCAGGCTCTCCTTCCACGCAGGTGCCCTCAAGACAACGCTCGATCCCGTTGCAAAAAGTCCCGTCATCACACTCCGAGTCTTCCAGGCAGTCACCCACAGGACCAAAGCCGATGTCCTCGCTGACCCGCCCGGCATCGACGCCGGCGCCCGCGTCGGATAGGACCACACCCGCATCCTCGACAACGACCGCTGCGTCGGGCTCCACAACGCCCGCGTCAGGCTGGGGCGTCGGGGACTCCGCGCAGGCTGCTGCGAGCAGCGCCGCGATCAAATGCATCCGTCGGTTCACGTCGCTCTCCGTCGACCTTCAGCCTAGCCTTACGCGGCGAGCCGGTCAAAGGCAATGCGCTCTCGTTCTTGGAATTACCGGCGAGGTTCGCTAGGGCGCAGCATCCTGTTGTAGCGAAAGGTTTGCGCCCCATGATGACTGCACTTGCGAGCCTTGCGCTCTTTCTCGCATCCCCCGAGCTGACTCAGGCGCAAGGGGCTTGGAAGCGAGCTTGGGACGACAAGCCGAGCCTCGTCACGCTCACCGAACTCGGTGCGCTCGACGGGACGGCGTCCGAGGTGGAAACCCAGCTGCGTGCGCACCTGCGCAACCTCAGCCGCAAGACCTTCTCAAACCGAGAGTGGCGGGCCTACTGGCTCAGCCAACAAGAGACCGCCGAAGTCTTCGCAGCGGCGCTGCGAGGAGCCAGCCGCGCTCAAGCCGCAGCGGCGCTTGATGAGTGGTCCAAGCTGGCGCAAGCGAAGGTGTCCAACCAGGACGTTTACCTCGCAGCGATCGAGGTCGAGCGCGACGCCGTGGAGCGTCGCCTTGAGAGCGCGATGTCGGCGACAGCTGAAGCCCTGACCGCCAAGCCCGACAGCAGCCTAAATTTAGGTCCCTTCCAGCAGCGACAGGTGCTGATCGAGCGACTCAAGCATGACTTGAGGTCTCAAGAGCGGCGAGTCGTTCGAGCGCAGCAAGAGCTCGGGCTGGTCGAGCGCCAAAAGCAATCTGCGAAACAGCTCCTCGAGGCGCTCCAGAAGGACGCGGCGCTGGCGCAGACCGAGGCGTCGATCGCCGTGCGCGAGAGCCAGCGAGCCGAGGCGTCGTGGGCTGCGCTGTGGTCACCGATCGCCCGAGCCTCGGCGCAGAAGGCGCAAAAGATCGCTCAAGAGGAGCGTAAGGGTCTCAATCGCATCCGAAGCTTGGACATCGAGTCGACCCTCGCCGTGAGTCAGATGGCGTACCGTGACGCCAAGATAGTCGACCTCAAGGCGCAGATCCGTTCCACGTCCAGCCTCGAGGGCTGGACAGACGCCATCGTTGCGAGCGTCACCATTTGGCTGACCGAGTCGCTGTGGAAGGTGCTGCTTGCGCTGCTTGGTATCTGGTTGCTCCTCAAGCTGGCGCTGCGCATGATCGGGCGCCTCGCAGAGGCGCTGCGCCACGTGGCAGATGATGGCGACGACGATCACCTCAGCCAGGCAGAGCAGCGCGCCGGCACGATCGCTGCGGTGTTTGGAGGTATCGCCAAGGTCGGCGCCTACGCGGTCGCAGCGCTCACAGCGCTGGAGGTGATCGGGATCAACACCGGGCCGATCGTTGGCAGCGTCGCCATCTTAGGTCTCGCTGTCTCCTTCGGGTCGCAGAACCTGGTCAAAGACGTGGTCAATGGCTTCTTCATCCTCATCGAGAACCAGTACGCCGTCGGGGACGTCGTCACGATCGGTGGCAACACGGGGACGGTGGAGAAGATCAACCTCCGCTCGACACGCATTCGGCAGTACGATGGCACGCTGCACGTGGTCCCCAACGGCAGCATCGACTCCGTCGCAAACCAGACCCGCGACTGGGCGCGTGTCGTCTTGACCGTCGGCGTCGCTTATGAGTCCAACCTCGGCATGGTCGAAGAGGTCATTAACACGGTAGGCCAGGGCCTCTACGACGACCCAGACTACGAAGGCCAGCTCGACGAGCCACCGCTCTATGTCGGGGTCATTGAGCTCGCCGACTCGAGCGTCAACGTCCGCTGCATCGTCCGGACCACGCCGGGAGCGCAATGGGCCGTCAGTCGAGAGCTGCAGCGCCGGATCAAGGACGCCTTTGACGAAGCTGGTATCGAGATCCCCTTCCCGCAACGCGTCATGCGAACCGCTTAGCGCCGACTACGAGACGAGTGGGCAGCCACCGATGGGCGCCCCCCCGCTCGATTGCGGCTGGAGCCGACCAGGCGCCCGCGTGCGCTGAACCAAAAGACGCGCCCGCAGGGCGTCTGGAGGCTGCAACGTTGACCACGCCGAACCGCCTGCCGCTTAGCGTGGCGCAGCGCTTCGGACTCGGTGAGACCGAGCGGCAGCTCGCAGCGCACCCACTCACTCGGCAGCTGCCGAATCCCCAGAACAAACGGCGCCTCGGCGCGCTCCCACTTCAACTCCTCAGGACGACGAACAAACCACATAGTACCTCCTCGTTGCGCTCAGTCTAAGGACCCCCTCTGACACGCTGACATCTATGCAGTGTTTTCATTTCGTGGGGTGCCCCCTAACCTAAGCTAACGCTTCGCTCGAAAGGCACTGTTATGCTCTCCGTTGTCGCCATCCTCGCAGCCGTTGCGATCGTCCTCGCCGTCAAAGGCATCAAGATCGTCCAGCACAGTAAAATCATCATCGTCGAGCGCCTCGGCAAGTATCACTCGACCCTGGAGAGCGGCATCAACATCATCTGGCCGTTTATCGATAAACCGCGTGCCATCGTCTGGCGTTTTACGCTGGAGGGGCATGGCGGTCAGACCGTGTACCTGAAGAAGGCGGTCACCGAGATCGACCTGCGCGAGACGGTCTATGACTTCCCGAGCCAGAGCGTGATCACCGCGGACAATGTCCAGATCATGATCAACGCCGTGCTCTACTTCCAGATCACCGACCCGGTCAAAGCGGTCTATGAGGTCCAGGACCTCCCAGACGCTATCGAGAAGCTTACCCAGACGAGCCTGCGTAACGTCGTGGGCGATATGGACCTCGATAAGACCCTCACCAGCCGCGACACCATCAACGGGACGCTGCGGACGCTGCTCGAAGATGCGACCAACAAATGGGGCGTCAAGGTCAACCGCGTCGAGCTGCAAGACATCCAACCGCCAGAGGAGATCCGGGCTGCGATGGAGAAGCAGATGCGCGCCGAGCGCGACCGGCGCGCTGCGATTCTTGAAGCCGAGGGTGATAAGCAGTCGGCTGTGCTGCGTGCGGAAGGGGATCGGGACGCTGCGATCGCAGACGCTGAAGGTGCGAAGACATCTGAGGTCTTGCGCGCAGAAGGTGACGCACAGGCGCGCCTGTTGCGTGCCCAGGCTGAGGCGGAGGCCATCGAGCGTGTTCGAGCAGCCGCTGGGGATGAGCAAGCCGTGCGTTATCTCACGGCGCTGCGCTACATTGACAGCCTTGAGTTGATCGCCAAGCGAGACAGCGGCGGCGACAAGCTCGTGTTTATGCCCTATGAGAGCAGCGGCGTCCTCGGGTCGCTCGGTGGCATCAAAGAGCTGCTCAACGAGGTCAAGTCCTAGCGCTTAGAGCGGCTCCACGCGCAGGCGAGATCCCTCGACCGCTACGACGACCACCTCCTGACCATCGTCCAGCGCCTGCTCGGACTCCAGCCGCCAGTGATCGCCCCCAGCCCGCCCCCAGGGGGCGCCGTCTTCGATCGCCACCCGGGTCTGCTTGCCCACCAGGCTGTGGACGTTGCTCGTGATGTTCGGCGAATCAGCCATCAGATAGCGCCGTATGGTCGGGCGCACCGTGACAAAGAGCACGACGGTCGAGACCGCCAACCACACCAGGCAGGCTTCGAGGCTCCACCCCATCAGCGCCGGCAGCGCAGTCGAACCCGTAGCGATCCCGATGCAAAGCAACGTGAAGTCACCGAGGAGCATCTCGCCCGCAGCGAGCAGTAGACCGCCGACTAACCAGACCTGATAAGACTCCATACCGAAACGCTCCTTGCGCACGTTCCCCTAAGGGAAGGTGCAGTCATTACGGCACTGGTCATTGTCATTGTCGTTGCCGTCATCACAGAATTCAAAGCCATCGGCGCCGGGGTCGACGTCCATGCGCAGCTGACCGTCACCACATCGAGCGGGTACGCAGTTGTTCAAGCAGGCGTCCGCTTGGCTCTCGTTACCGTCGTCGCACGACTCGTAGCCCTCATCGCCGGGTTGCGTATCGACCCGGCGCACGCCGTCACCGCACCGCGCCGCGACACAACTGCGATTGCACGCGTCGTTCTCGGCGTCGTTGCCGTCATCGCACGCCTCGTACCCCTCTTCGCCGGCGACAATATCCACGCGGCGGATCCCGTCACCACATTCTGCCGCCAAGCAGCCGTTGGTGCAGCCGTCGGCGTTGATCTGGTTCCCGTCATCGCAGCCCTCGTAACCCGGCGCGCCTTCGCTCAGATCCGTGCGTAGGATTCCATCACCGCAGACCGCCACAACGCAGGCACGCGTGCAGCCATCGGCGTTCTCTTGGTTGCCGTCATCGCAGAACTCATAACCCTCTTCGTTCTCGTTGAGGTCGGTTCGGCGCACGCCATCGCCGCAGGTCGCAGCGCGGCATGAGTTGGTGCAGGCGTCCGTGTCGACCTGATTGTTGTCGTCACAGTCCTCGCCTTGGTCGACCTGACCGTTGCCACATTGCTCGAGTGCACACTCCGAGGAGCAACCGTCCCCGTTGTTCGCGTTCCCGTCGTCGCAGGCTTCACGGTTCTCACCGTCGATTCGCTGGATCCCGTCGCCGCAGACTCCAGCGATGCAGTTGTTTCGACAGGCGTCCTCATTGACTTGGTTGCCATCATCGCAGCTCTCAAAGCCTTCTTGTCCCGCCTCAAGGTCGGTACGCGCCACCGAGTCACCGCACCGGGCGGCCACGCAGGTGTTAAGACAGGCGTCGGTGTTCACCTGGTTGCCATCGTCACAGACCTCGTCACCAAAGACCATCCCGTCACCGCAGCGAGCGGGCGTGCAGTCGTTGTGGCATGCGTCGTTATCGACCTCATTCCCATCGTCGCAGGACTCATAGCCTTCTTGACCCGGCTGGAGGTCCGTCCGCCGGACGCTGTCGCCGCAGCTCGCCGCCGTGCAGTCGTTCAGGCAGGCGTCTGCGTTCTCCTCGTTCGCATCATCACAGGCTTCGTAGCCCGCTTGACCCGCCTCGACGTCGGTTCGGGTCACGCCATCGCCGCAAGCCGCTGACTGGCAACTGTTCAAGCAGGCGTCCGTGTTGTCTTGGTTGCCGTCATCACACTGTTCGCCCGCATCGACCTGCCCGTTGCCGCAGTTGCTCAGCGCACAGCTGTTGCTGCAGCTGTCATCATCGACCTGGTTGCCGTCATCACAAGCCTCATAGTTCGGCTGACCGATCACGATATCGGTCCGCCTGACGCCGTCGCCGCAGGCGGCGTTAGTGCAGTCGGTTCGGCAGGCGTCCGTGTCGACTTGGTTGGCATCGTCACACTCTTCCACACCGGCGCGCACGTGCCCATCACCGCAGCTTGGGGTCAGGCAGGTGTTCAGGCACCCATCCGTGTTGAGCTCATTACCGTCATCGCAGGCTTCGTAACCGTCGGCTCCCGGCTGGATGTCCGTGCGCCGCACGCCATCACCGCAGCGAGCCAGCGCGCAGTTGTTGCGGCACAGATCGAGGTCCGACTCGTTCCCATCATCGCAGGCTTCATAGCCTTCCTCGCCCGCCTGCAAGTCGCGCCGTCTGAGGCCGTCACCGCAGCGTGCTGCCGTGCAGTCATTACGACACGCGTCGGTGTCCACGGTGTTTCCGTCGTCGCAGGCTTCGTTGTCCGCCACGACCCCATCGCCGCAGTTACCCGTCCGGCAGAGGTTGTTGCAGCCGTCATCTTGCACCTGGTTACCGTCATCACAGGCCTCATAGTCCGGATTCCCGGGCTGCAGATCCACGCGCTGGATCCCGTCACCACAGACCGCCAGGACGCAGTTGTTGCGGCACTCGTCATTGTTCGCCTCGTTGCCGTCGTCACAGGCTTCGTAACCAAGCGCACCCTCGACCAGATCGACGCGCCGTACACCGTCACCACAGCTGGCATAGAGACAATTGTTCCGGCAGGCGTCGGTGTCGGTCTCGTTGCCGTCATCACACGCCTCATAACCTTGCTCACCCTGGTTGAGGTCGATGCGGAGCGCCCCATCACCACAACGCGCATTCTCGCAGCTGTTACGGCAGCCATCAGCGTCTTCTCGGTTGCCGTCGTCACACTCTTCGCCCGGGTCAAGCTGCCCATCACCGCAGCGATTGAACGAGCAATCGTTCATGCACAGATCGGTGTCGACTTGGTTGCCGTCGTCGCACTCCTCAAAGCCTGGGTTACCCGCTTGGATGTCCAGACGCCGCACGCCGTCGCCGCAACGGGCGTTCTCACACACGTTCCGACATGCGTCCGCGTTGTTCTGGTTGCCGTCGTCGCAGTCTTCACCGTCGTCGACCTGACCGTTACCGCACAGGCTGGGCTCGCACTGGTTGTTGCACTGGTCGTTGTTCTCGCCGTTGCCGTCGTCGCACGCCTCGTAACCTTCTTGCCCCTCTTGGACATCACCCCGCAGGTGACCGTCACCACAGCGCGCGTTTCGGCAGATGTTGATGCAGGCGTCCAGCTGGCTTTGGTTGCCGTCGTCACACTCTTCATAGCCTTCTTCGTCGGGCTCAAGCCCTGCTCGTTGGTGACCGTCGCCGCACGACGCCACCACGCAGTTGTTCAGGCAGGCATCAGACTGGCTCTGGTTGCCGTCGTCGCAGGCTTCGTAGCCCTCTTGACCCTGCGCAATGTCCTCACGGGCGACGCCGTCGCCGCAGCGAGCGCGGGTGCACGAGTTGGTGCACGCGTCGGTCGCCGTCGCGTTACCGTCGTCGCAATACTCGTAACCTTGAGCACCTTCTTGCAGGTCCACTCGGACGATGCCGTCACCGCACGCTGCGTTGGTGCAAGCGTTGGTGCAGGCGTCAGTATTCGAGCGGTTCCCATCGTCGCAATCCTCGCCTGGATCGACCTGCCCGTTACCGCAGAGCTCCACCTGGCAGTCTGAGTCGCAGCCGTCGTTGTTTGCAAGGTTCCCGTCGTCGCAGCCCACGTAGCCCTCCTCACCAGGCTGCAGATCTCGACGCAACAGGCCGTCGCCGCAGGCTGCAGCCACGCAAGTCGTCAGGCAGGCGTCGGTTTGGTTGGCGTTCCCATCGTCACAGGCTTCATAACCGAGCCCGCCTTCTTGAATATCGAGACGGCGCACGCCGTCGCCGCAGCGAGCGACGCGGCAGCTCACGCAAGCGTCTGTATCCACCTCGTTGCCATCATCGCAGCCCTCGAAGCCTTCCTGACCTTCGGACAGACCCTGACGCACGATCCCGTCACCGCAGGCCGCAGCAACACAGTTCTCCCGGCACGCGTCGGTCTCGACCTCGTTGCCATCATCGCAGGCTTCGTAACCCTCCTCGCCCTCGGCGAGGTCCGTACGGGCGATCGCGTCGCCACAGCGCGCCTCACGGCAATTGTTGGTGCAGGCGTCCGCCTGAACCTCGTTGCCGTCGTCGCAGGCTTCGTAGCCCTCTTGACCCGCCTCACGGTCCTCGCGGCGCACCCCATCGCCACAGCTCGCCGCCTGACACTCATTGTTGCAGGAGTCTGTGTTGGTCTGGTTGCCGTCGTCGCACATCTCGTAACCCTCGTCGCCCTGCTCGAGGTCCGTCCTGCGGATGTTGTCACCGCAGCGAGCGGCGACGCAGTTGTTGCGACACGCGTCGGTGTTGCTCTCGTTCCCATCATCACACGCTTCGCCCGGGTCCACTTGACCGTTGCCGCACAGCTCGCTCTGGCAGCGAGCGTCGCAACCGTCACCCTCGATGGCGTTGCCATCATCACACTGCTCGCCCTCATCGACTTGGTTGTTCCCACAACTCTCGAGGCGACACTCCACGTTGCAACCGTCGCCGATCTCGAGGTTCCCGTCGTCACAGGCTTCATAGCGAGGATTATTCGCCGGGAGGTCGTCACGCCGGACGCCATCACCGCACGACGCCAGCTCACAGTTGTTGCGGCACGCGTCGGTTTCGTTGGTGTTCCCGTCATCGCAGGCTTCCACGCCAGCTTGGGTCTGCCCGTCGCCGCAACGCGCCGAACGGCAATTGTTGAGGCAGGCGTCCGTCTGGACCGTGTTGCCGTCGTCGCAGGCCTCATAGCCAGCCTGCCCCGCCTCACGGTCGGTGCGCCGGACCCCATCGCCGCAGCGCGCCTGCGTGCAATCGGTACGGCAGGCGTCAGCTTCCTCTTGGTTGCCGTCATCGCAGGCTTCGTAGCCGTTGTCGCCAATCTCTAGGTCGATACGACGGATGGAATCACCGCAGCGCGCCTCGGTGCAGTCGTTGCGGCACGCATCCGTCTCCGTTTGGTTCCCGTCGTCGCAAGCCTCGTAGCCTTCTTGCCCCTCTTCGAGCCCCTCACGAACGTGACCGTCACCACACCGGGCCGTGCGGCAGTTGTTGGTGCAGCCGTCGGTGTTGCTCTGGTTGGCGTCGTCACACTGCTCGCCAGCGTCGACTTGACCGTTGCCGCACAGACCCACGACGCACTCGTTATTGCAGCCGTCGTTCGGGATGTTGTTGCCGTCGTCGCACGCCTCATAGCCTTCCTGTCCCTGAGACAGGTCCGTGCGTCGAACCCCGTCACCGCAACGCGCCGTCTCGCAGGTCGTTCGGCAGCCGTCGTTGTCGATCTCATTGCCGTCGTCGCAGCTCTCAACGCCGGTCCTCAGGATCCCATCGCCGCATCGCGCACTGACGCAGTTGTTCCGACAGCCATCGGACTCGACCTGGTTTCCATCATCGCAGGCTTCGTAACCAGGGTCCCCTGGCTGCAGCGTGGAGATCCGGACGCCGTCACCGCATCGAGCTAGCACGCAGTTGTTGCGGCAGTTATCCGAATCCGTGGTGTTACCGTCATCACAGCCCTCAACGCCGCTCTGGACCTCCCCGTCCCCACAGCGCGCGACCACGCAGTTGCGTAAGCAGCCGTCTTCATTGGACGGGTTGCCGTCATCGCAGGCTTCGTAGCCTTCATCGTCCTCGGTCAGGTCGGTGCGACGATGACCGTCGCCGCAGCGCGCATCACCGCAGTCGTTGGTGCATGCGTCGGTTTGCACCTCGTTGCCGTCATCGCAGGCTTCAAAGCCCTCCTGTCCGACGGGCACATCCGTTCGCCGATGACCATCACCACAGGACGGCAAGATGCAGTTCGTTAAACATCCGTCGGTCTGAACTTCGTTACCGTCATCACAGGGCTCGTAGCCCTCTTGCCCCTCTTGGAGGTCCGTCCTGCGGACGCCGTCACCACAGCGAGCCGGCATGCAGTTGGCGTTGCACGCGTCATCGTTCGCCTGGTTCCCATCGTCGCAGAGCTCGCCGTCGTCCAGGTTGCCGTCCCCGCAGGTCTCGAGGCGGCAATTCGCCGCGCAGCCGTCATCCGGTGCGTTGTTGCCGTCGTCGCATGCTTCGTAGTTGACGTGCCCTGTCTGGAGGTCTCGTCGACGAATGTTGTCCCCGCAGGAGGCGGCTGTGCAGTTGTTTAGGCACGCGTCATTGTCCGCTTGATTCCCATCGTCACATGCCTCGTGACCTTCCTGACCCGCTTGGATGTCCGTCCGCAGGATCCCGTCGCCGCAACGCGCCAACGCACAGGCGGCTGTGCAGCTGTCCGTCGTGGTCCTGTTCCCGTCATCGCAGTACTCGTACCCCTCATCGCCTTCGCTCAGGTCCGTCCGGACCGTGCCGTCACCGCAGCGTGCGCGAGCGCAGACGTTCATGCAGCCATCGGTGTTGTCCCGGTTGCCGTCATCGCATTCCTCATAGCCCTCCGCCCGCTCGGCGAGATCGGTGCGTAGGATGCCGTCGCCGCAGCGCGCGGCGACACATTGGTTGGTGCAGGCGTCCGTATTCGAGTCGTTGCCATCGTCACAGGCTTCATAACCCTCGTCACCGGGAACCAAGTCCGTCCGTCGGATGTTGTCACCACACGTGGCGGCGACGCAGTTCGTGCGGCAGCCGTCGTCGTTCTCTTGGTTGCCATCATCGCAGGCTTCGTAACCCTCTTCACCCTCCGAGATATCGGTCCGCACAACGCCGTCGCCGCAGGTCGCCCGCCGACAATCGTTGCGACAGGCGTCCAGGTTGTTCTCGTTGGCGTCGTCACATTGCTCGACGCCGTTGACGACACCGTCACCGCACGACTCCGGCTGGCAGCTGGCGCTGCAGCCATCACCCGGTTCGGTGTTGCCATCGTCACAGCCTTCATGACCTTGCTGCCCGGATTGCAAATCGGTGCGCAGGACCCCGTCACCACAAGCCGCCGGTCTGCAGTTGTTCCGGCAAGCGTCGGTGTTGGTCTGATTCCCATCGTCGCAGACCTCATCGTCGCCGTCTTGGAGGTATCCATCGCCGCAGGCTGCCAACACGCAGTTACGCACACACTCATCGGTGTTGCTCTCGTTCCCGTCATCGCATGCTTCGTAACCCTCTTCACCTTCGTCAATGTCGGTGCGCCGTACGCCGTCGCCGCAGGTTGCGATCCGGCAGGTGTTCCGGCAGGCGTCGTTGTTACGCTCGTTGCCATCATCGCAGGCTTCATAGCCTTCGAGCCCTTCGAAAATGTCGATGCGGCGGATCCCGTCACCGCAGCGTGCGGCGATGCAGTTGTTTGGACAGGCGTCGATGTTCATATCGTTCCCGTCGTCACAGCTCTCAAAGCCGGCTTGTCCCGCCTCGAGGTCCGTCCGTGTCACCCCATCGCCGCACCGAGCGCGCACGCAGTTGGCGCGGCAGCCGTCGTTGTCGGCGGTGTTGCCGTCGTCACAGGCCTCATAACCAAACTCACCCTCAAGGACGCCTTGTCGCAGCACCCCGTCGCCACAGGCAGCCTCAAGGCAGGTGTTTCGGCAGGCGTCCGTGTCCACGTCGTTGCCGTCATCGCAGGACTCATAGCCATCCTGCCCCTCTTCGAGATCCATGCGCTGGATACCGTCGCCGCAACGCGCCACCACGCAGCTGTTCAGGCAGCCGTCCGTGTCTGAGGCGTTACCGTCGTCACACGCTTCGTAGCCTTGCTCGCCCTCGTTGATGTTCGTACGCCGAACCCCATCGCCGCAGCGCGCCAGCGAGCAGCCGTTGGTACACTCATCACCGTTAACTTGGTTGCCATCATCACAGGACTCGCCCTCATCGACGATCCCGTTGCCGCAGCCTTCAAGCTGGCAGGTCGCGTTGCAGCCGTCGCCAGCGACCAAGTTACCGTCATCGCAGCCCTCGTACCCCTCTTGACCCGGCGCGAGGTCGGTCCGCTGGATCGAGTCGCCGCAGGCTGCCGCCACGCAGCCGGCTCGGCAGGCGTCGTTGTTCTGCTCGTTACCATCGTCACAGGCTTCGTATCCGTCTTGTCCCTCGGCGATGTCAGTGCGCCGGATGGAGTCACCGCAGCGCGCCGCAGCGCATTCGTTGGTGCACGCATCGGTCTGGACTTCGTTGCCGTCATCACAGGCTTCTGCCCCAAACTGACCCTCGTCGATGTCGACGCGCGCCACCCCGTCGCCGCACGACGCGACCTTACAGTTGTTGAGGCAGGCGTCGTTGTCCGCTTGGTTGCCGTCATCGCACGCCTCGTAGCCTTGCGCATCCGGCCCGAGGTCAACGCGCACAAGCCCGTCGCCGCAGCGCGCCTCAAGGCATGAGTTGGTGCAGGCATCCTCGTTGAACTGGTTACCGTCATCACAGGCTTCGTACCCGACCTCGCCCTCAGCCAGGTCCGTCCGCCGCACGCCGTCACCACAAGCCGCCGTGGCGCAGGTATTGCGGCAGGCGTCGTCGTCGTCCGTGTTCCCGTCGTCGCAGGCTTCGTACCCCTCTTGCCCCTGGCTCACATCCGTTCGCCTGAAGGCGTCGCCGCAGCGCGCTCGGGCGCAATGGTTTCGACAGGCGTCGGTCTCAATCTCGTTGCCGTCATCGCACTCTTCACCCGCTTCAACCTGACCGTTGCCGCAGTTCTGCAGCGCACAGGTGTTGGTGCACCCGTCCCCGTTGACCTGGTTCCCGTCGTCACAAGCCTCAAACCCAGGCTGTCCGGGCTGGCGATCCCGCCTCGTGATCCCGTCACCGCAGCGAGCGGCGTCACATTGTCCCACGCAGGCATCATCCTCACGGAAGTTCCCGTCGTCACACACCTCGAACCCGTCGTCACCTTGCTGCAGGTCGGTGGGGCGATGTCCAACGCCCCACCCTTCGGTAGAAAAGTGGTTCAGGGACGCGTCCGGGTTTGCCGCGTTACCCGCAACACACACGTCGACGCCCCCG
>JAYZBQ010000069.1:0-17542 GCA_036338695.1 Myxococcota bacterium | reverse complement strand
AAGGCTTGGAAATCAGCCGAGCCAGCGTCAGCCAGCACGCGGGTGATCGCCGCAGTCAGGGTGGTCTTGCCGTGATCGACGTGACCGATCGTGCCGATGTTGCAGTGCGGCTTGGAACGATCAAACTTTTCTTTAGCCATTTCTTGGCCTCCTAATGGGGGATGACAGATCGCTTTTTCTACCCACGATGGGTGCTAATGCTGGAGCCACAAACGGGATTTGAACCCGTGACCTCGTCCTTACCAAGGACGCGCTCTACCGACTGAGCTATTGCGGCGGAGCGGGAGACGGGCCTCGAACCCGCGACATTCAGCTTGGAAGGCTGATGCTCTACCAACTGAGCTACTCCCGCGGCCCATGTATTGTATTTTGCGACCTGTTTATCCCGGTGGTGTTCCTTCCAAAACAATATGGTGGAGGGGGTAGGACTCGAACCTACGTAGTCGAAAGACGGCAGATTTACAGTCTGCTCCCGTTGACCGCTTGGGTACCCCTCCTAAAGTATTGCTTCTCCATCATTTTGAGCTGGCGACAGGAATTGAACCTGCAACCCCCTGATTACAAATCAGGTGCTCTACCAATTGAGCTACGCCAGCATCACTCAGTGGCTGAGCGAGGCGGCTTATAGGGATGGCGAAATGCGGTGTCAACGGCCCTTTTGATGGTTTGGACGCTTCCTGTTTAGGGCCACGGACTCGAACCTTTACGAAGCCCCAGCACCTCAAAGTCTTCGGCTCGCTCCACGCGCAGCGAGGGTCCGTTGTAGCGCCCAAGGCGCCCACGAACTTGGACCGCCTGACCGGCCAGGCTCGACACGTTAACGCCCCGTCCCGCCAGCGTCTCAACGACGCTCAGCGGGATCTGGACCGAATAGTCCTGACGCCAGAACTCGCCAAAGTTGAGGTAGACGAAGTTTTTAGCCCGATGCACCTTGCGCACCCGGCCCCTGACGACCGCCGGCCCCGGACCCTCCACGTAGGTCTGACTCGCAGACAGGTGGCGCACACCCAACTGCTCGCACGGGATCTGACCTTCATGGGCGCGCCGGCGCACCGTACAGCGCGCACCCTGACGCGCAACCAGATCGACGAATCCCCCGGCGGGCACCGTGCGCTTGCCAACCCGAGCCGCCTTGATCAGCGGATGTCGGCTCGATGGGCTGTACCGCCAGTCCCTCCAAAAGAGGCGCCGGTAGTATCCATTCACCGCTTTGGATTCGATGACCACGCCGACCTCGCGGTTGCCGCGAAACGAGTTCTCGCTCCAATTCTGACTCCCGACGAAGGTCTTATCGCCGTCGACCAGCACCCCCTTAGCGTGGATCTTTGACAGACCGATGGTCTCTAGGTCGATGATGCGCGCCTTGAGGTCCAAGCCCTCCTTTTTGGCGAGCGCGTTGAGGTAGCGGACCGTGTCGTCGTTGCCATCGGGCTTGAGCGGGTCGAGCTGATAAAAGACGGCGTCGAGCAGCACCCGCGTCTTGACCCCGCGGCGCGCCGCAGCCACCACGGCGCTCACGAGCGGTGAGGCGACTTTTTTGCGCCCTCGACCCCATCGGGTGGGCATCGAGTTCTGCAACACGAGCAGCTCGCGCTGCGCTGCGTTCACCATCCCGATGATGGCGCCGCGCTCCGACAGGCTGTTGTCCGGGCTCAAGACCAGCTGCAGCGCCATCTCGCCTTGGCTCGATAAGGGCACCGCTGGGTTCAGGTACGTGCCCAAGCGCTTCGGCTTAGATTTGGACTTCGAGGGACCGACCAGCTCAGGCGCCTGCTCCGCGCCGCCTCCATCGACTCGCAAGCGCTCATCCCCGAGCACGACGTCAAGGTTGGAGCGACCGGTATCCCAGCGCCAGACCTTCAGTAGGTCGGCGACGAGGTCCGGGTTCTTGATCTGGATCTCCCAGCCACGGTTGCCGTAGCGCGTGTCGATCGGATGCCCAGTGGTGCCGTAATTCTCCGTCCCGATCACCACCCACTCTCGGTCGATGATCGCATACTTGGAGTGGTCGTATCGGAACCGCGTGAGGTTCTGCTTGTCTTTGTCACCGCGCAGGATGCTCACGGTGACGCCGCTGCGGATCAACCGACGAAACAAGCGCAGGGTCTTGTCCGGCAAACCGCCGACCGGGACGCCCTCTGCGTAGATATGGACCGAGACGCCACGCTGCGCCGCCCGTGCGAGCGAGTCGGCGATCTGCCGACCCGTGAAATGATAAATGCTCACCAAGATCTCGCGCTGTGCGCTGTCAAAACGCCGCACCAAGCCTTTAAAGTTGTTGTCCGGCGCGGACGTGGCCACGACCTCCGCCACCCCCTCATGCCGCCTCGGGCGGAAGTCGGACTGCCCTGCCAGAAAGCAGCGGTGAACGGGATCGTCGCCGAGCCCGCTGTGCCAAGAACACGAGTCATAGTCTTTGGCGCCGTCAAACTCGGGCAGCAGACCCCCCAGCGCATCACGGTCTCTTCGAATCAGCTGACGCTTGCCGGTCACCGATGAGTTCTGGATCGGCGCCACGGCCGGTCCGATCCACAGCGCGTCGCCTTGAGGCGTCCACGGCGTGCGCGTCAGGTTGTAGGCGACCGTGTCCACATGATCCACACCCGGCTGATACAGCCGCACCAGCCCTTTGCTGTCCGGGAGAGGCGCCCAGCGATCGCCCAAGCTCACGACCTCACCACCGGCTCCTGAAGCAGCCATCGTCGGCAGCCGTCCAAACTGCCGCCCGAACTGAGCCGCGTCCGCCGCCAGCCAGAGCTCCTCGCCTGGCTCGACCACGCCCCGCCCCGAGACCGTCATCGACCGGCGCTTCTCTTGACCACGCTTGTAGCTCACGACCTCAACCCGCAACCCCGAGAGCTTGATAGGTTCGGGTGATGCGTTGAAGAGCGAGATCGCCTCGGCGGGCTGCGGGTGCTTATGCGTTGGAGGCGCCGGGTAGACGGCGCCGAGGCGCAACCCCTTGCCAGGCTGCGAAGCAACGCGCCCACGAGCGGCAGGGCCGGCTGTCCATGTCGGTGTTGCGAGCGCCAGCGGGTCTTTGGGGACAGGCAGCGGTTTGGGTTTGGCTGCGTGCGCAGGCTGTGAGCCAAAGACCGCTAGGGCGAGACCACACCACCCGCTAAGGAGGAGCCGCATTACTGCAGACCGACGACCACAACACCAAAGCGCGAGACCCCGTCGCGGTCGGTACGGACCGCGCCATGCACGGCGAGCGGCTGTCCGCCGAGCCGAACCAGTCGCGCCGAGAAGCCGTCGAGCAGCTGCGAGCGGACCAGGCGCCGCTCACCGGCGATCAGGGCTGAGACATCCCCCATGCTCTGATCCTGGAACACGACGAGCTCTTGATCGGCCTCGATCACGAGGCTGAGGTCTGATCCTTGAACGCGATCTAAGCCGCCGCGCTCGTCGCTCTGCGTCCGCCCCGTATCCACCACCGTGCGCTCCCCCTGGCCATCGATTGCACCGATGTAACGACGGATCGCCTGAGTCTCTTCATCGCGATAGAAAATAACCAGCTGACCTTGCGCGTTGTAGGCCGCGGCGAGGCTGCGACCGAGCGTTCCGTCCGCTCGGTCCTCGCCGGCGCCGTCACCATCGATGGTGAACACACCCGCCGTGCGCCCGCCGACCACCTGCGCCACGCGCAGTGTCCCCTGCTGCGTATCACCGAACACGATAACCGCCCCATCGGGGCGCAAAAGCAACTCCGGCGCCCGACCGACCAACCGCTCGCTGACCTCGCCGGCGCGGTGCGCTGGGGCACGGCAAACCGGCTCGTCCGCCTGGACGCAGATCGTCCCGCCTGCGCAGGGCGAGCAGCCCTGCGCGTCCGCCAAACAGCGCTCGCCTGCGTCATCTCGGACGCAGGTTTGCCCGTCGGCGCAGCCGTCGATGCAACTGTCGACCGCCACCACGCTGACCAACACGAAATGGTTCGGGTGATCAGGCTTGCTGCGATCTGCCACGGCGTAGCGCAGCGCGGTTTGACCGTTCGACAGCCGCGTCCGATAGGCGATGTGTGGACGCCCTTGCGCGTCGATCACAAGGTCGGGCTCGAACCCGGTACCGCCTCCGGCGTCAACCGTCACCTTGGTCCAAGCACCCTGCCGACGCCATGCGAACATCAACGCGCCATCATCGGCGCGCTGATACGCCACCTGAGGCTCGCCTTCGAACAGCGCAAGGGAGGGATAACGACCGACATCGAGCCCGGCTTCGAGCGCGCCACCCCGCGGTCCGTCCACGCGCCCTGCGACGCTCTCGGACTGCGGAAAACCATCGACAAACTCGAGGAGTTGGATGCTCCCGTTCGAGCCGAGGCGCATGAACACGAGGTCGCCAAAGTGTCGCTCGTACGCCGCGACGGCGATGGTCTCGTCCTCGGCTTGCGCGTCGAGATAGAGCCCAATGTCCCGAGGGGCGATGTCTGGGAGGTCGCGGCAGACACAGGTCGCCTCGCAGCAGATGTCACCGCGCATGGTCTGGGTGTCTTCGAGCATCAGACGCTGCCCCAGACCGCATTTCTGGTCGCAGCCGCTCGCCCCTCGGGGCACGGGCAAACACCGGTTCGACTGAACATCGCAGAAGGTCCCCGCTTCACAGTCTTCAAGGCACGGCGGCTCCACGACGCAGCGACGCTCAAAGCAGCTCCCGAGCGCGCAGTCCGCCGTCGTCTCACAGCGAGGCCTCAGGCAGCGCGCACGCCCCCCCTCTTCGATGCAAAAGAACCCCGCCTCCGAGCAGTCTTCATCGCTGCTGCAGCGGTCCTCGATGGGGCTGCACTTTCCGCTCCCGCTGCAACGCTGACCTGCGCAGCAGTCGTCGTCGCTGGCGCAACGCTCGCGAATGCACGACCCGTGGCGAAGCGCCTCTGAATCCCCACACTCCGTGCGGAGATCACAGATCTGGATCGGAATCACCGTCTCATCTTCGCAAGAACAGCCGACCGCCATCATCATCAGCGCCGTAAAGCTCAATCTCACCAGTCGCATGTCCGTCCCCTGTCCCCCCACGTGTTACCACACGCCGGCGTCGTGGTCATCTCCCCTCACCAGGTAGCGCCCGCCTCAAGCTGCAACAGCGAGCGCAGGTTTGGAATCTGCTCAGCGAGCACAGCGACGACTTGATCCAGCGCCTCCTCGGTGATCTCCGGACCCAGGCTAAATCGCAGCGAGCCGTGCGCCTGCTCGGCCGATCGCCCCATCGCCAACAGGACATGGCTGGGCTCCAGGCTCCCAGAGGCACAGGCCGACCCAGACGAGGCGCAGATCCCGCGCATATCGAGCGCCAAGAGCGCCGCCTCCCCCTCGAGCGCATCGAATTCTAGATTGGTCACGGTCGGCAAACGTGGCTGCGTGGCGCCGTTGACGCGCGCACCCTCGACCTGCTCGAGCACGCGCCGCTCGAAGCGATCACGCAGCGCCGACAGGCGCCCTTCGTTGGACAGCAGGACGCCCTGCGCCCGCTCGGCGGCCACGCCAAAGCCGACGATCCCAGCGGTGTTCTCGGTCCCAGAGCGCAGGCCGCGCTCTTGATTCCCGCCGGTCTGCGCAGGCGCAAGCTCCAAGCCCTTGCGAACGATCAGCGCGCCCACCCCTTTGGGCCCCTGAAACTTGTGCGCGCTAACGCTCATGAGGTCGACCGGGGCGGCCTCAAAGTCGGTCGCTACCTTGCCAACCCATTGGATCGCGTCGACATGCACCAAAGCACCAGCCGCCTGCGCCTGAGCGCCGAGCCGCTCGATAGGAAACACCACGCCCGTTTCGTTGTTCGCCCACATGAGGCTCACCACGCCTACCTGATCGTCGAGCGCCTCTTCAAAGGCGCGCTCATCCAAGGCGCCATCGCTCGAGACCCCGACGCGCACGACCTGCGCCCCCTGACGCTCCAAATCGGCGAGCGTGTTGAGGACCGACGGGTGCTCGACCGTGCTGCTGATAATACGCGCTCGCCCTTTAGCGACTTGAGCCGCAAAACCGGACCTCAGCGCCAGGTTGTTCGCCTCGGTCCCGCCCGACGTAAAGACCACCTCGCGCTCGCGGCTGCCGACCAGGCGCGCCACCTGACGGCGGGCCTGATCGATGGCTGCACGCGCAGCGCGCCCGGCCGCGTGTACGCTGCCCGGGTTACCGCTCAGATGCTGCAGCGCCTCCGCCATGGCGACCACCACCTCATCGGCGATGGGCGTCGTCGCATGATGATCCAAATAGATCACGAGCTCTCACCTCTTCCTGTCAGCGTCTCTAGAGTGAGCCATACACGCTTGTCGAGCGCATCAAGACAGTTCAAGATGCGACACCATGAACGCTGCGCTCTGCTTGACCACTCTGATCCTCACCGCCCTGGCTCCGACGACGAGTCACAAGCAGGTGCGCGACGGCGAGAACCGTGCGTGGATGCTGATCCGCTCCAAAAAGGTGCTGGTGCTTCACGCACCCAAGGCCGGTCAACTTCAGATCCTTGCGCGCTCAGCGGGAGCGAAAGAGCTACGCGTCCGTGCGGCAGGCGACGTGATCGCCAAAGAGCCGCTAGCGCGTGGCAGCGAGGCGGTCCTCCCCGGTCAGAAGACGGGTCCGGCGGCGCTCCTGCGCGTGCCTGTGCCGAGTGGCGGCGAGATCTTCCGGGTCGAGGTCCCGCGGGGGCGCGCTTGGGTCGCCGTGTCCCTGCTGACCCCTGCCGGGGCGCTCGCCTTTGAGCAGCCCGAGGCTGCAACGCCCGGCTTGGTGGGCTTGATGGGGCCGCCCAAAGAGGAGACTTCGGTCCCCGGCTTGGTGGGCTTAGCGCCCCTGGTAAAACCCACACCAAAAGCCAAGCCGAAACCTGGACTCGTCGCGCTGGGCAGTGCGCAAGAGCGTAAGCGTAATGCGCTCAAGCTCGCCAAGAAAGGTGATCGCCTGGCGCGTGCGGCGGACGCCATGAACAAGGCAGATGCGAAGAAGAAGGATCAACAGGGCCCGGCAGTGATCGACCGCCCCATCACCGGCCTTCCGCCTGTGGAAGAACAGGGCGAGGTGGTGATCGCTCAAGCCCAGCCCAAGCCGAAGCCAGCGGTTAGGCCGGCGGCGCCCGCCGGACCGACGCTGCTTGAACGGCTCAGTGACCTCGAGCTCGGGTTCAGCCTCGCAGGGCTGGCACACGGCCGCGCTGATCGCATGGGCGGGCAGGTCGAGCTTGAGGTCGACATCCCGGGCACCGACCGGCTGATGGCAGCCGCCTTCTACGTCGGCTACGCTCCGACGCAGCGCTCCGGTGTCCTGCGCACGGGCGCTGGCGTCGCGCTTCCGCTGGTGGTGGCGCAGCAGACGAATGAGATCCCCGTAGGCGTGACCCTCCGAGCGCGCCCTGTGCGCACCTCGCTCGCAGGCGCTGCGCTGACCCTCTTCGCAGAGGCTCAAGCGGGCTGGCACGTCCGCAGCGGACAGACCGCTTTGGGGATGATCACGGGCTCGGTGAGCCCGAGCGTCAACGTCGCCTCAGACGGTAGCGGGCTTGCGGGCGGCGTCGGCGCCGGGGTCGAGCTGGGCTTGAGCTCCTCGCTAACGCTGGGCGCTCACGCCCGCGTCGAGGCGAGCGCCGGGCAGGTCGTCGAGGCGCCCGGGTTGATCCAAGGCGAAATCGGGCAGACCGGCTTCAGCGCAGCTTTGGCTCTGCGCTATCGGTTTGGCTCCTAAGCCACTAAGCTGCGCAGCGTCTCTAAGTTCTCTCGCATCCGCCCGTTCGGTGTCTCGAGGACGGCGGGTACGTCGGCGAAGCGGTCGTCGTTGACCAGCCAGCGAAACGGCTCAAGGCCTACCTCACCCAGCCCAATCTCAGCGTGGCGATCGACGCGACTCCCGAGCGGCTTTTTCGAGTCGTTGAGGTGGAACCAGGCGAGCTGATCAAGACCCACCAGTTGGTCCAGCTCGTCCCAAGTCTGTGCGTAGCCTTCCGGCGTGCTCCAGTCATACCCGGCTGCAAAGATGTGGCAGGTGTCGATACAAACGGCGAATCGGCTCGGGTCCCAGACGCGCGCCAGGAGATCACGTAAATGCTCGAACCGGTAACCGAGGTTCTTTCCTTGCCCTGCGGTCGCCTCGATAATGGTCCGCACCGGCGGGTCACCCGCCCGTAGATACGCCTCAAGGAACGCGTCCGCACAGCGAGCAAGACCCGCCTCCTCATCACCGTCCGTCGCGGCGCCCGGGTGCATGTTGAGATCTTCAATGCCGAGGGCTGCGCAGCGTGTCAGCTCTTGAGCATACGCTTCAATGCTCCGCTCGAGCTTATCTTGATCCGGGCTCGCCAGATTAATGAGGTACGAGTCATGGACCAGCACCGGCGGATCGCCGGCGGCGGCACGAGCGGACCGAAACCGCTCGACCTCTTCGGCTGTGAGCGCCGGCACCGTCCAGCGTTGGCTCGGCTTGGAGAAGAGCTGGAGGCACTTTGCGCCGTCAGCCTGGGCACGCTCAAAGACCGTGTGTAACCCACCCTCAGTGCTCGCGTGAGCGCCTAGGATCACGAGATGCTCTCCGCCGAGTGCCGCAACGTGTTCTCCATGCTCTCGACGGCGAGCAGGCGCACATCATCCAGCGAGTCGCGCAGCGCCTGATAATAGCGCTGCCGATCTTTGACGTGCATCACGCACGGAAAGTAATCGTTGCTGATCAGGATATGGTTCATGAGCAAACGACCGAGCTTCCCGGTCATCTGATGAAACGGGAAGATGTGCATAAAGCTGCGGTGAAAGCTGCACGCTCGCTTGATCGGGTGGTAGCTCTGCATCACCTCACCGTAGAGGTCGCGCACCAGCTTGTTGAGGTGGTAGCTGATGCGATCGGGTCGGTGGATGTCATGGAGATAAACCCGGTGCAGCATGATCTCGGTGCGGTAACGCCCCGGCTGGACGTTCGGAAGGTCGCGACACAGGATGTGGTGCAGCTCGCGCACGTACTCGAGATCGATCTGGCGCCCTGACTCAGCCGCCTTGCGACCGTAGTGAATCGCCTCTTGATGGTTACAGATCTCTTGATACAGCGGCATCAATGAAGAGTCCGTGACCACGCGACGACTCAGCGCCGCCTGCATCTCATGAAAGGTCACGACCGTACCGTCCAGCCCGGAGTCATGAAAGATCCAAGCCAACTCCAACTGCTGCTTGAGCCGGCCGATGCGTTTTTGGACCCGCTCCGGGAGCTCGTAGCCCTCTGGGTCAATCATCGCCAAGAGGTTGTCAGTGAGGTCGTCGATACGACGATAGTGCGGGCGAAAATTTACAGCCATGGATCCATCCTTAACAGACGGGCCAGTCTCTAGGGACGGTTCACGCCCGTGTCAAGCGGCGCTTGAGCGTGCTGTAGTCTGGTCGAACATCCACGAGCGCCTCGCGCAGCTCACTCGCTCGATCGGCGAACTCCTCACGCCCTGTCTGCAGAATCGTACGCATCGCAGCGGTGCTCGGCACGACCCGCAGCGGGCTCAGAGGTTGCTTGAACGCGTGCCAATGGTCCGCTGTGCGTTTGGCGCGCGCAATCTGCCCTCTGAGCAGTTGTTGCGCCGGAACCCACAACGGCGACTTGAGCAGATTGGGCGCAAAACCATCGAGCCCGAGCACCAGCGTATGCATCTGACCGGTCACGCCCTGCTCGATCGCTTCGCGGCACGAAACGGTCGGGACGTTCTCGCTGAAGCCACCGTCCAAGAGACGGCTGACTCCGTGATGGTGCATCAGCTCGGTCAAGCGTCGGTGGGTGTCATCGTCATGCCGCTCGACGTCATAGTGGATCACCCCAGGGATCGAGCTCGAAAAACCGATGGCGTCCACGATGCTCAAGCCATCCGTTAACTCGTCGCCGCCCATGACGATGGTCTTGAGCGCCTGGTCGCCAAAGACAAACTCTGAGGCGAGGCGGGTGAAGTTAAACACTAAGCGACGCACCGAGCGGCCGGTCCAGCTCTTGTCGAGCAAGTATTGATAGAACTCGAGATCGCGCGGCGGTGCGCCCACCAGCCCAGAGACGACGATCCTCAAGGGGATCGCCGTATCACCTAAGCGCATCCCGAACCCGTCCTCATTGCGAAAGAAGGGTCCCAACCCCTTCTGCAGCGTCAAGCGTATGGTCGCCGGGATCGAATAGCGACTCTTGAGCGTCGAGACGCCAAAGACTCGCTCGCGCGTCAGCTCGGCCGTCTCCTCGATGACGGACTCGACCTGATACGAGAGACTGCGCGCACGAAAGGCGCTCAGGATCGAACCCATGGAGGCTCCCGCAAGCAGCGCGGGGTGGATCAACATGCCATCGAGCAGGTCGATCGCGCCCAGGGCGATGAAGGCCGAGCCTCCCCCACCACCGACGGCAACGGCCAGCTTCGCTGCACCCGTCTCCCGGTTGACCGCCTCGGCGTTCCAGCGCCGCTTCGCCCAGCGGTCCGCGTCGCCAATCAGCTGGAGGTGACGACGCGTCATGGCCAGCGCGACCTGCGGTGTCAGCTCGCTGAGCGCACGCTCGCCGAGCGCGTCGAGCTCGGCGACCAACGGCTCGACGGGCGGGCGAGCCGGCAACTCACAGCGCTGACCGTCGATCCATGTGTGGTGCAGGAGTCCAAGGTTAAGGCCTAGCCTGAGGCATCGGTAGCTCGACCGCGCGCCGATCGGTTGCGCCAAGCTGGCGCGCACGAGCGCTCCTCGAAGGGCGCGCAACTTCTCGGAGGGATAGGCGTCCATCAGTCGGAGTGCACCCCGGTGTTCTGACTGAGCTCATACGAGCTGCTGGTCGAGTCCGCCCGGCTCAAGTCCGTCTCCACCCAGTCCGTGCGCGTCGCCGTCCCGCTACCACGGTACGAGTCACTCGCGGTGGCTTCGTCACTCACCGCCTCATCCAGAAGCTCGGGCGTGACGCCCATAATCCCAGCCCACTGCGCCAAAAGATCAGCCAGCCGTGGCCACGTACCGAGGTCACTCGGCTCAGGCGAGTCGGTCTGCTCATGCTCGCCGACCGCCTCGAGGATGTCCGCAGCGGTCCCATCGTCCGGCACGACCACCACCGGTAGCCCGGCTGCGCGCGCGAGCAGACGATCACCACACGGCAAATCCAGCTCCATGTTCGCCTCATCACGCTCGAACACGAGCGCGACCCCCCCTCGAGCGAGGTGACGCCCCCAACGCTGCGGTGGCCACGCCAGGGGCAGCTGAAGTCGAGTGGGCTCGGAACCCTCCCCCAACATCTTCAATTCTTCTCGGGTCTGACCCCCATCGCTCGGCACGATCAAAGACCACTCTGCCGGCAGCGCGTCGAGCAGCTGAGCAGAGACCGATACGAGCCGCTGAGGTCGATCGACGCCTAACAACACCAACCGCTGACGAAACGGATGCCGCTCGGTTGCGATCAACGAACGCAGCTCGAGATAAGGTGGAACGACCTCCAGCCGGGACGCCTCCAGACCGGAGGTGATGAGCGCATCGCGCGCCGCCTCCGTCGGCAGGACGATTTTGTCGGCGACGCCGAGCGCCTGTCGCAGGCGCGGACCAAAGTCGGTGAGCTCGGCTGAGCGCAGCTCGCGCAAGCAGTACACGATCTTGAGATCATCCACCCCGGCGTGCCGAGCCGCCAAGACGCTCAACGGGTCGCCTGCCACCACGACGTCATAGGGCTGCGCCCGAAGCTGCCGCTGGACGGCGCGCAAAAAACGCCCTTCAGCGTCTGGACCGTAATCGACCCCACCGAGCGGGACACGGTAGACCCGCCCCTCACCGTTTGACTCCGTGTAGCGCTGACCGCGCCGCCGAGGCGCGATGACGTCGATGTGCATCCAGCGCCGCATGAGCCGGGCCAGCGCGTAAAGCGAGCGAGCCGATGCCCCACTACCGGGAAGCGGCGAGAACATGGTCAACAAGGCTGCGGGCTCGTTACTTTGCTGCATACACGTCAAACTGCTCGAGATGGTAGCTTCCCTTGGGTTGCACCCTCAGCTCCTTGCCGAGGCGCTCCGACAGCTCGGCTAGCGACTCAGGCAGCTGATCCAAGATGAGGTCATGGACCTCTGGGTGAACATTCGCCACCAGCGCCGGTGCGTCGGTCACGGTGCTCCGCACGGCAAAATCTCGGAACACCTCAAAGGCGGTCGTCAGCCGGCTCTGGAGTACACCCCGACCGTCGCAATAAAAGCACGGCTCCGACAGCTGTCGACCGAGGCTCTCTCGCACCCGCTTGCGGGTCAGCTCAACCAACCCCAAGCCTGTCATGGCGTGCACTTGCGTGCGCCCCGGGTCGCGCTTGAGGGCTTGTTCAAGCGCGTCCGTCACCATCGTACGGTGTGCCTCGGCCTCCATATCGATAAAATCGATGATGATCATCCCACCGAGATTTCGTAAGCGCAGCTGATGAACGATCTCGGGGATCGCCTCGAGGTTGGTTCGAAGGATCGTCTCCGCCGGGTTGGACTGCCCCACGTAGGAGCCGGTGTTGATGTCGATCGCGGTCAAGGCCTCGGCCTGGTCGATGATGATCGAGCCACCCGACTTGAGCCACACCTTCCGCCCCAGTGCGCGCCGCATCTCGTCACCGACGCCAAAATGATCCCAGATCGACTCGCGGCCACGCCAGAGGTGCACGTCGATCGACTGCTCCGGTTCCAGCCGCGCCAAAAAGGCGGTCACCTCCTCACAGAGCTCAGGGTCATCACAGAGGATCTCGACCGGCCCGTCGGAGCTGATGTCCCGTAGTGTCCGGAGGTGAAGAGGTAGATCTTCCCAGATCAAGCTCGGGACCGCAGCGGTCTTCATGGTCTCTCGGATCACCCTCCAGAGGCGATCGAGGAAGACGATGTCCCGGCGGATCGCCTGCTCGTCCGCTCCGTCCGCTGCGGTTCGTGCGATGTAGCCCGTCGCCGCTGTCGAGCGGTGCGTCAGGATCAGGTCGCGCAGCCGATCACGCTCCGCCTCGTCCTCGAGTCGCCTGCTGATCCCGATGTGATCACTCGTCGGCATCATCACCAGATGACGTCCCGGCAGGCTGATCTGGCAGGTCAGCCGCGCCCCCTTGGTCGAGATCGGCGCCTTCTGAACCTGGACCAAGAGCGTGTCGCCCGGCTGGATCACATCTTCGATGCGCGAGCGCGTCTCCTCGTCATGATCACCGGCTAGATCGGCGACGTAAAGGAAGCCCGCCTTAGCGAGGCCGATGTCCACAAACGCCGCCTGCATCCCCGGCAGCACGCGCGCCACGGTGCCCAGATAGATGTTACCAACACCCGATCGCTCGTGACGGCGCTCAACCTGCAGATCCACAGTGCGAGCGTCCTCAAGCTGCGCCACGCGCATCTCACCCGGTATCGTTGAGATCACAATGCGCGTCGTCATCGAGAAGCTCGCTCAAAAAACACTAAGAACCGGTCACCCGGTTCAAAGTGTCGAAGTTCAGCGGTGTGTGTGTGTGTGTACCCGAGTCCGTTTGAAATAGGTAAAGTGCCGAGCTTCACCTTAAGAAGTCGCAACGCCTGTGCCAATGCGCTATGAAGCTTCGTTTTCAATGACTTACAACCCACCAAGCGACACGAGTGACCACACACCGCCCAAAAATTAGGCATTAACCATTCATCGAATCCAAGAACTCTCGGTTGGACTTCGTGCTCTTGAGCTTGCTCAGCAGGAACTCCATCGAGTCGATCACGTTGAGCGGGTGAAGCAGCTGCCGCAGAATCCACACACGGTTCAAGCTGACCTCGTCGATGAGCAGCTCCTCTTTACGCGTGGCGCTCTTGTTGATGTCGAGACACGGGAAGATCCGCTTCTCCATGAGCTTGCGGTCCAGATGAATCTCTGAGTTCCCGGTGCCTTTGAACTCCTCAAAGATCACCTCGTCCATGCGTGAGCCCGTGTCGATCAACGCCGTCGCAATGATGGTCAGGGAGCCACCCTCTTCGATGTTCCGTGCGGCGCCGAAAAAGCGCTTGGGCTTCTGCAGCGCGTTGGAGTCCACACCGCCCGTCAGGATCTTGCCAGAGGCTGGGACGACCTGGTTGTACGCGCGAGCCAACCGGGTGATCGAATCCAACAAGATCACGACGTCCTGCTTGTGTTCCACCAGCCGCTTGGCCTTTTGAATCACCATCTCGGCCACCTGGACGTGGCGCGCAGCCGGCTCATCGAAGGTCGATGAGATCACCTCACCCCGGACCGACCGGACCATGTCCGTCACCTCTTCGGGACGCTCATCAACCAACAAGACGATCAAGTGCGCCTCGGGATGGTTGGTTGCGACGCTGCGCGCCAAATCTTGAAGCAGCACGGTCTTCCCCGCTCGCGGCGGGGCAACGACCAGCGCGCGCTGACCTTTGCCAATGGGTACGAGCAGATCGATAATTCGGCTCGCCATCGCGTCCGGCAGCGTCTCGAGGTGGAGGCGCTCCTCCGGGTAAAGCGGCGTCAGGTTATCAAACCCGAGCTTGAAGCGGTTACTCAACGGATCATCGCCGGTGACCGCCTCAATCTTGAGCAAAGCCCAGAGCTTTTCGCCCTCCTTCGGAGGCCGAATGAACCCCTTAATGGAGTCACCCGTTTTCAGGTTGTAGCGGCGCACCATACTCGGCGAGACGTAGATATCCCAGTCGCTGCGCGTGTAGTCGTTGTGATGAAACCGGAGCATGCCGTAGCGCTCCGGGAGCACCTCCACCACGCAATCGGCTGCAATGCGGCCGCCAGCCTCGTAGTGCGACTCAAGAACCACCGCGACCAGCTCGGCCCAACGGTAATCGTCGGGGTCCTCCACCTTCAGGTCCTTCGCCATCTTGGTCAACTCACGCGTCTTCATCTGAAGCACTTGCGCCATCACCACCTGCTCACCGCAGGCAGTGGCGACGACCTCGGGCAGGTCGGCGTCGGGCTGGATGTCCTCCATCTCCGGCAATCCGCCCCCTCGACGACGGCGACGACGCCCTCGGCGGTTGCCTTCATGGCTTCGGTTGTTGCGGTTGTTTCGGCTGCGGCGACGGTTTCGGTCTCGACCGCCCTCCGAGGCGCCTTGATCCGACTCACTCTTCCCGCCGTCGCCTGATGACGCGGCTGCCGCATCGGGCGTAGCCGCCGCCTCGGTCCGCTTGCTGGAAGCCTCGGAAGCCTCTGGCTTGGGCGCCGCCTCGGAAGCCCCCTCACCGGCAGCTCCCTTTTTGGAGCGCGTGCGGCGCTTGGGTTTAGCAGGTGCTTCTACCTCGACGGTAGGCGACGCGGGGGTCTCTTCTGACATGGACTGCCCATTCTATGGTGTGCGCGCTCTGAAGGCATCCGCCCAGAACGACATGGATTGTGGGGAGACGGCAGCCGCTCACCTCGAGGCGGGTTGACGTGCCGTCACGACGTCACTGCCAGACCCATCCGGGTCGGTCAAGAAGCGCTTGGTGCCAAAACCGGGAGTGCGCTGGCGCCGTTGTCGACCTCATAGGGTTCAGCAGCTTGAATACGCCGAAAGTTCCGCTCATCGCTGAAGAGTTCGTGCACCAGACGGTTGTTCAGCGCGTGCCCGCTCTTCTCGAGGATCAGGTGACCGATCACCTGCTCTCCGCTCAGCGCCAAGTCACCGATCGCGTCCAGAATCTTATGCCGTACGAACTCATCTCGATAGCGCAACCCCTCGGGGTTGAGGATGTTGAAGTCATCGACGACGATCGCGTTCTCGAGGCTACCACCCTGGGCAAGCCCCTGGCTTCGCAGATAGTCCACCTCACGCTTGAAGGTGAACGTTCGCGCCTTGCTAATCTCTTGGACAAAGCCGGTCGCGCCAAAGTCAAAGGTGTAAGCCTGCCGAGCGATCAACGCATGGTCAAAGTCGATGCTGGCGGTGACTCGGAAGCGGCTGCTGGGTTCGAGGCGCGCCACAGCGTCGCCCATACGCGCCTCCACCGGACGCCGCACGACGACCACCTTGCGCGCTCGACGCTGCTCGACCAGCCCCGCCTCAAGAAGGTGGTCAACCCACCCCTGAGAGGAACCGTCTAAAATCGGCACCTCAGGCCCATCAAGATCGATCATCAGGTTGTCGACGCCCAAACCGTAGAGCGCCGCCATGAGGTGCTCCACTGTGCTGACGATGGCGCCGTCACGTCCAAGGCATGTGCACATCCGGGTGTCGACCACGCGGTCGTAGCGCGCCTCGATCGGTAGCGAGCGGTCAAGGTCGTTGCGCAGAAACACGATCCCGGTGCCCACCGCAGCGGGCGTCATCCGCAGAGTAATCGGACGCCCCGAGTGCAGGCCGATGCCTGTCACCGAGATCGAACGACTGATGGTCTTTTGGCGAATCACCGGGCAGCTCCCATACAACGCACACTTGTCTTCGGCACGTTTGACAGCAAGGTTCGTGCCGCGCCTACGTCATTCGTCGTAATCGCACTAAGAAGCTGATAAAACTGTGGAATAAGGCGTCTTCTGCGCCGCAAAGGCGTCGGGTCGGACATCAACGCCCGATATAACAGCCTAAATATTGGGCAGTTTTTCCTGATCGGGCGCTAAGGCATCATGACCCAAGTGCGCAAACGCACGCGCGGCCGCCATTCGCCCGCGCGGCGTTCGCTGCAAAAAGCCGAGCTTCATGAGGTAGGGCTCGCAGACATCTTGGAGCGTATCGGCCTGCTCACCGACCGCCGCCGCCAGCGTCTCAATTCCCACCGGTCCACCCCGGAACTGCTCGATCAGCATCTCCAGATAACTCAGATCCAGGCGGTCCAAGCCGAGCGGATCCACGCCGAGTCGCGTCAAGGCGTGGCGCGTGATCTCCACGTCGATCGTGCCACCGCCGACCACTTCGGCATAATCCCGAACTCGCCGCAGAAGCCGGTTCGCAATCCGGGGGGTCCCGCGCGAACGCGTCGCAAGCTCTTGCGTCGCTTGAGGGTCGATCGAGACGCCCAGCAGCCCGGCTGCGCGCTCGATAATGAATTGCAGATCGGGGACGTCATAATACTCGAGTCGAGCCGTGTAGCCGAACCGATCTCGTAGCGGACCGGTCAACAAGCCGGTGCGCGTGGTGGCGCCAATGAGCGTGAACGGCTCCAGCGTGATCGGGACCGTGCGTGCGCCCGGCCCATCGCCGATGACGACGTCAAACCGGAAGTCTTCCATCGCCGAATAGAGGTTCTCCTCCACCACAGGACTCAAGCGATGGATCTCGTCGATAAAGAGGATCGAGCCGTGCTCTAAGCCGGTCAGGATACCAGCCAGGTCACCCTGCCGCTCAAGCGACGGGCCCGAGGTGACCACCAGCTCCGCCTCCATCTCGCGTGCGACGACGTGGGCGAGGCTCGTCTTTCCGAGGCCAGGGGGACCGTGCAGCAAAACATGACACAGCGCGCTGCGCCGCTGGCGAGCGGCGTCGACGAAGACGCCGAGGTTCTCCTTGATCTCTGGCTGGCCGATGTAGTCATCGAACCCACGCGGCCGAAGCGCCTTCTCAAGCCCCCCTGCGCCCCCTTCGAGCTCCGCTGCAAGGATCTGATCCGACATCTCAGCGCTTCCCGCCTGTCATCTCAGCGATCGCCGCAGCGAGCAACTCACCAAGGTCAGCCTCTGGCT
>JAYZBQ010000068.1:0-7031 GCA_036338695.1 Myxococcota bacterium | reverse complement strand
TCGCTGACCTCGTTGAGGTAACCGAGCACATGATACGCTAAGCGCCCGTAGCGGTAGGCTCGCCGCATCCCCTCACGCAGGAGCAGACCGCGCATCTGTCCGACGCTGAGCTCGGCGCCGATACGATGCCACGCCGCCTCGCTCAGGTCGGTCACCAACAGGCGCTCTCGGTTGCCCGCGCTCTCGATGGCGCGCGCAATACCCGCGCGCCGGCGGCTGTCGAGGTTCAGGTAGCGAGCGAGGCGATAGGCGATGCCTTCCGAGCTCGGAAAAAGGCGCGGGTTGAGCAAGAGTTGATCGCCGTCGACGGTGACCCCTGGCAGGACGGGCTTGCGCGTCGTCGGCTTGGGCAGCTGAATCGCCACCGGGGTCTCTTTCCCCGCCAGCGCCGCGGCGCTCAGCGCACGGCGCGCATCGTCAAGGTCGCTCATGTTCAGACCGAACCGGCGCGCCAGCTGAGAGAAGCGAGGGCCGGTCATCAGCACCCGTCGCCCGTCGACCCAGAGGTCGATCGAGGGACGCGAGTCGACGATGACCTCGCCGGTTCGATCAAGAATCCTGCCTCGCTGATGCGGGATCGGCTCCTCGGAGATCACCTGCTCGTTGATCGCTGCGCGCGCCCGCTCGTGGGCGAACACCGACAGGTACCCCACCCGCATCACCAACAGACCGAACAGTCCAGCGACGCTGACTAAGAAAAGCGTGGCTCGAAAACGCCGAGAGATGCTGTTCATGAGCGCTGACCCCAGACCTCACGGCGGGCGCCGTGGAGCCATCGAATCAGTGGCGCGCTCACCCAGAAAGCCGTCCCTAAAAAGAACAGCGTCTGCAGCGGGCCTGGGATCCCGGTCGACCCGCGCGTCGCAAACCCAAAGGCGACCGAGCAGATCATCCCGGGAACGACGATCATCACCAGCGCCACCGCTCGCTCAAGCAGGCCGGGTCGGGCGGTGTGCAAGACCAGGTGACAAGCGATTAGACCGAGCGTTCCGCCGAGCGCCCAAGCGCCGACGGGTAACCCCATAATCCACTCACCCGCCGCCAGCATCAACGAGCCGGACAACAACGAGAACCCGAGCCTGAGCTCAAAGGCGCAGGCAACGCAGGCGCCCAGGCTCAGACCAAACAAGGGGACCACACCGACGCTGCGCTCGAGCACGCCCCAGAGCATCACCGCCGCTAGCAAAACGAGCATCCGCAACCACCTCATGGGACCTGCCCCAGCGGCAGCGGTTTGACCTTGCGGAAGGTGTCGTCGGGCCGCTCGGGATCGACTGCGATCAACATCGGCCCGACCTGCCGAGGCGGCCGGATCGGCGTGATCCAGACCAAGAGGCGACCCGTTGTCTCCTCGGTCTCAAGCAGGCGGACATGACCGATCGGGATCCCTTCCGGCAAGGTGCTCTCCAAGGTGCGCGACAGCAAAGGTTCACCGACGACGGGGGGGTACCCTGGGTCGACGCCGACCGCGACCAACCCGCCCGAGCCGTCACCGTTGATCATCCCGACAGCGCCGCTGATCTCGCCGCGAAAGCCCACCAGCGACATCGGGTCGGTGATCGGTAAGATCTCTGACGCGCCCTCGCTGACGCTGCGCACGCGCCCGACCACGCCGCGATCATCCACTGCCAAATCGCCGACTTTAACCCGGCTCTCGTCGCCCGCATCGACGGTCAAGATCGGCGCGACGCCTCCGGCTCCAACGGCGATCACTCGAGCCGCCGCCCACTCGTGGTGCTCAAAGCGTTTCCTCAAACCCACTAAGGCTTCGAGTCGCTCCACCGCATCGAGACGCGCTTTGAGGGTCATGTTCTCGAGTCTGAGGCGGCGATGCTCTTGCCACAGATCAAAGTAGTCCTGGCGCGCCGTGGCGAGGTTTCGTCGCTCAGCGTAGGCGTCGGAAAAGGTCGCGTTTAGCCCCGACATCAGGTTGTAGACCGGCGCGGTCAGCGTCAGCACCAGCCGATCGAGTGGGCCGGGGTCCTGACGGTCGGCGTGGGCGAGATAAACAACCGGCCAGAAGATCACGAGGATCAACACAACGACCCAACTGCGCAACTGCGTCGTGCCCAAGCCTACTCCCAGCCCTTCGCGTGCTATCGGCCATTTTGCGGCGGATCTTTACGAAAAACGTTCGGCGATCAAGCGCTCAGCAGGCGACCGCACATCGATGACGACGCGCCCATCGTGCATCATCCCGCGCAGACCTGAGACCATGCGCAAGTACAGGAGATCTTGGGAGTCGGGCGTAAACTTCAAAAACTCCGGATGCTTGAGCAAGAACCGCTGGAAGTCGTCGCGAAAGCTCCACGCGCCCCAGTCAAAAGGGCCCTCGCCTACAAAGGGTGCGAGCGCGATCTGATTGAACCGCAGCAGCGCCTCGGGGGATAAGACCGCCTCGCCACGTGCGAAATCGAGCGATTGATACAGTTCGAGCAGAGCCTGACCGTCCTCGGCCCACAGCGCCTGAAGCAGCCGCAGGTAGTTGTCCGTCCGCTCGGCGCTCGTTCGGCGCGCACAGCCAAAGTCGAGGACCCCGAGCTCGCCGGTGTTGAGGTACAAAAAGTTACCTGGGTGGGGGTCACCGTAAACCCACTGATGGCAGTGAAAGGTCTGCGAGAAAAATTCCACGAAGCGGTGACCCACCTGGTTGCGCTGATCTTGATCAAGAGTTGCCCAGGCGTCCTTCAAAACCACGCCGTCCAAGCGGTCCATCACCAGCAGGTCGCTGCGGCAGAGCTCCATCACCGGCTGCGGAACCACAACCCCATCAAGCGTCGCCACGATGGCGCCAAAGGTGAGCTGATGCTCTGCCTCCCTGAGGTAGTCGGCTTCGATGGTGAAGGCTTCGCTGATCTCCTCGATGTATTCATCGACGCGATCTTTGAGTCCAGGCAGCGGCGTCACCTTGAGGAGTGCGCGCAAGTTCGCCATGTCGGAGCGGATCGTCCCAGCGATCCCAGGGTATTGAATTTTGACCGCCACGCGCCGCCCATCACGTAAGGTCGCGGCGTGCACCTGTCCGAGGCTCGCGGCACCGAGCACCTCATCGTCAAAATGCTCGAAGAGCTCGTCAAGAGGTTGCCCGAGGCGCTCGGCGACCAAGCGTCGCACCTGCGTAAAGGGCATCGGCGGCGCCTGACGCTGAAGAACCGAGAGCGCGTTGCGCATCTCCTCGGGCAACACCTCGTTGTCCACGCTGAGCATCTGACCGAGCTTCATCGCAGCGCCCTTGAGCTCACCCATCGTCGAGGCGAGGCGCGCGCCGGCCGCAGCGAGACGCTCAGACTGCGCCTGCTGGCGCTGGTCAGCTTGTCGAACAGCGTCCGCGACTCGGTCGCCTAAGTACCGGCTCGAGGCGCCGAGGACGGCGGCGCCGAGTTTACCAAAGCGCGCCAAGCGCCCTGTTCGAAATTCATCGCCGCTCACGCTGATGCTCCTTGCGCGTTCTTCCGATACACTGAAAATAACCTCAAGCCATAACCACCCGATCGGATCTGCTATTCTCTCCACCGTTTTTTTGTCTGCGCTTGTTCACACGGCGCCGCTGCGTGATTGCTCGGACCAGCGGCCTTGCTACATCACCGCGTACAAAGACGCTGACCCACAGGTCGGGCAGATCCTCGACTGGTTCTGTCGAGATCACGCCTACGAGGGACACCGCGGCACCGACTTTGGCATCGGCGGCTTTGAAGAGATGGATCGTGGGCGGCCGGTTTTCGCAACGGCGCAAGGAGTGGTGGCTCAAGTCGCCGACGGCTTTGAGGACCGCTGCACGTCGGGGCGTTGTGAGGGCGGCGGCGGTCTCGGTAATCACGTCTACATCGATCACGACGACGGGACGCAGAGTCGCTTCGGGCACCTGCGGCAGGGATCGATCCGTGTCGAGGTCGGCGAGGTGGTCGATTGCTCGACCCAACTCGGACAGGTGGGAAGCTCGGGCTACTCGACCGGACCTCATCTCCATTTTGAGCTGCGTGAGGGCGGACGCGCCGTTGAGGTCTTTGCCGGCGACTGCGGCGCGGTCTCGCCCCGCTGGCGTGGTCAGAACAACTATCGGGAGCTCCCGAGCGGTCACTGCCCGGCGATCGGTCGAGATGACAGCCAGGTGATCGATGAGAACCTGCCCGACGGCAGCGCCGTCGACGTGGGTGTGCCCGTGCAGAAGCGATGGGTGCTGCGCAACGTCGGCACCAGCGAATGGGACGACGCCGTGCGCGCCGTTCGGCTGAGCGAGGCCCTGTGGGGTGCGCCCGATGCCGTTGAGCTCTCAGAGGTTGTTGCGCCCGGAGCGCATACAACGCTCGTCGTCACCCTCGAGGCGACCGAGCCAGTCGATGGCTCCGTCCAGATCCGCTACCAGCTCGAGCGCCAGGGGATCCCCTTCGGCGCCATCTTCTGGGCTGAGTTGGTCACAGCGAGCCCAGACCGTGACGCGGGGCTCCGCGCAGACGGCGGCACCCTGGACGCCGGCGGCGGCTCCGTCTCGCCCCCGCCAGGCTCCGGCTGCGGCTGTCACCAGACCCACCCGGGGGTCATCGGGTGGATGGCATGGCTGTTGATGCGTCGAAGGCGCGTCACTTCCCTGCGCTGAACTGAGCCACGACGCCGCCCGTCTTCGGATCGATCAGCTGCACCTCAGCGACCATGCGCCCTCGGCGCGTCAAGACAGTGCCCACGACCACGGCGTCGAGCTTTTTACCCAGGCGCGCCTTGCGGCGGTCGCTCATCTTATCGAAGCCACGGATCGCTGAGCGTTTGCCCAGCTTGCAGCCCTTCTGGCTGCCTTTTAGCTGGCTCATGACCTGCTTGGTCAGCTCTTTGCCGTCAAACCCGCTGGCGCCGCGCAGCGTGAACTCGGCGACACCGAGTCGAATCGGCTGGGCTTGCACCATCGCCCCAGGAACGGCCGCCCCGGCGATGCTCGTGGCGACAAAGGTGCCCGTACTGCTGCGCTGCTGCACGGTGGCGAGCTCAACCTCTCCGATCTCTTCGCCCCCTTTAAAGACCGAGACCGTCGAGCCCTCGGACAAGAAGTGGTTCGATCCGAGGTTGATGGTCACGTTCCCCGCCAGGTTCTTGGTGACGCGCCCGCGATGGCTCATCCGAGCCCGGCAGACGTTGCGATCCAGCCCCTTCCAGATCCGCAGACCAAAGCGCGGGTCAAAAGCGACCGAGGCGCCTTGCCCGCCGCTGAGTTCGTTCGCCAAACCTTGAAGCAACTCCTCGAGTGCGTCCGGGTCGCTCCAGCTCAGGCGCTTGACGATCTCCGCTTTCCCCGAGTTCACGTTCAAGAACCGGACGTTGAGGTTCATCTTCGAGCCCAACCGGCCCATCTCACCCACCACGAGGTAGTTGGCGTGAACCATCATCCCAAGCTCGATGATTTGGTCTGGCGACGCCATCGCAATCTCGAGCTGTTTCTCAGCCATGACCTTATCCATATGGTCGCGGTCGAGGACCTCGTATTTACCCGCTTGAGCCAGCATCGTCCCGAGCGTTCTCGCGATGATCGTTGCGTCGTTCAGGCCTGCACGCGCCGACTTAAAGGGCATAATGGCGATCGTCTTCTTGTCCTCGGCGACCGCCGGCGCGGCGAGGAGGCAAAACAGAGCGGCTAAAGTCGCGTAACGCATCATATCAGTCTTTCTTCTCCGGCGCTGGTTGCTCACCTGGCGCGGGGTCTTTGGGGGCAGGCGCCGGTTTCGCCGCATCCTGTCCGTCGGAGCTTTTCTTCTTATCTTTCGAATCGGGTTGAGCGGGTTCCTTCTCACCCCGCTCGGCATCCGATCCAGCAGCTTTTGGCTTGGATTCCGCAGTCATCGGCACTTCAGGTGCCTTGACCGCTCCACCCTCCGGAGTTTGATCCGTTTGCCCGTCGGCGCCCACCTCAGCTTTTGATTCATCCTTATCCTCAGCGGCCTGTGCCGCTGCGCGCGCCGCTTCCTGAGCCTCGAGGTCTTTTCGCACGGCTTCGCTCAGTTCAGCCTGCGGCTCCAGCTTCGCCCACCCCTCTTTGAGCCACGGGGGATCAAGCGGCGAAGCCTTCACCCCGCTCGCGCCTTTTGCGATCTCAGGGCGAAGCGCATCGAGCAGCTCCTGGTTGTCCATCAGCTCACGCTGGAGCTGGCGATCCACTTCGTCGGCGGTGAGCTCCATTTTGCTGACGACTTCACCGGTGGCAGGGTCGGTGTAGCGCGCCGTCACCTTTGCGAGTCGACCCAGCGCAGCGATCGTGCGCTGAGCTTGCGCCGCGTCGTCGATGGATTGGGCGATCGCTGGGTTAAGCCACGCCGTCGCATAGCCCGCCGTACACCGCGCCGCAGCGCGATCAGCGGCTCGAACGCCGCCGTCCGCCCCGGAGTGCCCTAGGCAGACGATACGGTCTGAGGTCCAGCCCTGCTGTGCGCGCAGCCAAGACGGGCCTTGCTGCGCTTGAATTTGCGCGCAACCCGCCGTGATTATCGAAGCCCAAATCCATAACCTCATGGTGTCCCCTTATGCGGTATCGAGAGCAGCAGATAGTACACCCTGCCATCAACCCCGCTGTAGCGCCCGTTCGGATCGATCCATTCGGCCTCGACCCTGAGGTCCTGAAGCACCGCTTTGATCAAGGTCTCCGACTCCTCCCCCATCGCCGATTGCGAGCGACTCTCGGAGCCGCCCGACTCGGTGAGGTGATCGTACGTGCGCGCCACGACGCTCACCTCTCCCAGGCTACGAGCAAGGTTACGTGCACCCCGCTCGAGAGCAACTTTTCGCGCGTCGCTCGGCATCCCTGTAGGTCCGCCACGTGCGACGGTGTACAGACGACCGTCTTGGGTCGAAGGGTGCCCCTTTACCCAGGTAGGCGGTGCGGGCACGGCTCCAGACGGTGCGTGGGCGCAGGCCGCAAAAACAAGGACGGCGACCTGCAAACACCTGTTAGCAGGTCGCCACGATGTGCCGCTAAGGGCGGACATCTCTACTCCTTGCGGCGCGCATCCAACGCGTCGTGCGCAGCGCTCGCTCGCGCTTTGATCGCCGCGGCG
>JAYZBQ010000067.1:0-12645 GCA_036338695.1 Myxococcota bacterium | reverse complement strand
TCGTTGAGATCGAGCCAGCCCATCCGGCTCTCGTTACTCGATGACGAGGCCGTGGGGTTGTGCGCCAAATGGCTCAGGCTTCGCCGCCCAGAGCCGAACCCGTTAATCGGCGAGGTGTGGCGCGAATTCTTGATGAACCCGAGCGTCCAGCCGCCGCCTGCGGTCTGCATGTCGCAATAGGCACGAAAGGCGTCGTCGGTGGCGCCGCCGTTCGTGTCGATCCAATAGGCGGCGCTTTGCGACTGCGGATGGGCCTGAAGGATGGCTTGGCAATGCGGCGCGGCGCGAACCTGGGTGCTACCAAGAGGCGCCGCAACGCAGTTGTTGGAGCAGGCATCGCCGTCGACTTGGTTGCCGTCATCACACGCCTCGGCGCCCGCCTGGACGACCCCGTCGCCGCAGCGCGCAGCGACGCAGCTGTTCAAGCAGGCGTCGGTCTGGGTCTGGTTTCCATCGTCGCAGGCTTCTTCACCCTCGTGCACCACCCCGTCGCCGCAGCGAGCCTGGACGCAGGTATTTCGGCACGCATCCGTGTCCACGCGGTTGTTGTCGTCGCAAGCCTCCACGCCCTCTTGGATCACCCCGTCACCGCAGCGGGCGAGCTCGCAAGAGTTGAGGCAGCCGTCGGTGTTGACGCGGTTGCCGTCGTCGCAGGCTTCGAGGTTACGCGCCACCACCCCATCGCCGCAGCGCTGCACTGCGCAGGTGTTGCGGCAGCTGTCGTCGTCGACCTCGTTGCCGTCATCACAGGCCTCGTAGCCCTCAGCGCCCGGCTCCAGATCACGCCGCCGGATGCCGTCGCCGCAGCGGGCTAGGGCGCAGCCGCTGGTGCACGCATCCGTCTCCACCCGGTTGCCGTCATCGCAGGCTTCGCCCGCGTCCACGCGCCCGTTCCCGCAGACCTCGGCGCGGCACTGCGCATCGCAGCCATCGCCGACCACCTCGTTGCCGTCATCGCAGCCCTCGCCTGCGTCCACGCGCCCGTTGCCGCAGGCTTCCACCCGGCAGACCTCGTCGCAGCCGTCGCCGGCGCCGACGTTGCCGTCATCGCAGCCCTCCACGCCCTCACGGACCACACCGTCGCCGCAGGCGGCGTGGGTGCACCCGCTCAGGCAGGCGTCCGTATCGGAGCGGTTCCCGTCATCGCAGGCTTCGAACCCGGGCTGCCCGGCCTCGAGATCACGACGCTGAATCCCATCGCCGCAGGCGGCGACGACGCAATTGTTCCGGCACGCATCCGTCTCGACGCGGTTGCCATCATCGCAGGCCTCGCCGTCGTCGAGGCGGCCGTTCCCGCAGGTCTCAAGGCGGCACTGGCTGTCGCAGCCGTCGCCGACCTCGATGTTGCCGTCGTCGCAGCCCTCCTCGCCGAGGTGGCGCACGCCGTCACCGCAGCGCGCCAAGGCGCAGCCGTTGGTGCAGGCGTCGGTGTTGACCTGGTTGCCGTCGTCGCAGGCTTCGCCGTGATCGACGCGCCCGTTGCCGCAGCGCTCGATCAGGCAGGCGTCGGAGCAGCCGTCGCCGAGCACGGCGTTGGCGTCGTCACACTCCTCAAATTCAGGGTCTTCGGGTTGCAGATCGCGGCGATGCACGCCGTCGCCGCAGCGGGCGAGCTCGCACAGCGCGGTGCAGGCGTCCTGAGCGTTGGCGTTGCCATCATCGCAGCCCTCTTGACCCGCCCAGACCACGCCGTCGCCGCAGCGCGCCGGCGCGCAGGTGCTCAGACACTCATCGGTGTCGGTGAGGTTGCCGTCGTCGCAGCGCTCCCCCTCCTGCAACACCCCATCGCCGCAGCTGGCCGGCTGGCAGGCGTTGCAGTCGTCGGTCGGGTCATCGTTGCCATCATCGCACCCCTCGCCCGGTCCGACGACCCCGTCGCCGCAGCGCGCCGCCACGCAGGTGGTCAGGCAGGCGTCTGTGTCGTCCTCGTTGCCGTCGTCGCAGGCCTCAAAACCCGGCTCGCCTTCGGCTAAATCGACGCGCGCCAGACCGTCGCCGCAGCGCGCCGCCACGCAGTCACCCACACAGGCGTCGAGGTCGTCGTCGTTGCCGTCATCACAGGCCTCAAAACCCGAGTCGCCTTCGGCGATGTCGGCGCGCACAAAGCCGTCGCCGCAGACCGCGACGCTGCATGTGGAGGTGCAGCTGTCTTCATCCACTCGGTTACCATCATCGCAAGCCTCAAAGCCCTCGTCACCGGCTACCAGGTCGGTCCGAGTGACGCCGTCGCCACAGGTCGCTGTGAGGCACGCGGCGGTGCAGGCGTCGTCGTTGAGCGTGTTGCCGTCATCGCATTGCTCTTCGCCGTCGAGCTGTCCGTTGCCGCATTCCGCCTGCGTCTCGCGTACGACGACCTGTTCACCGCAGGACATCATCACAACCCAAGCGGCTAAACCCACGACGCGCAGGAACGTTTTGCTCATCATCACCGACGACTCCTCGATCTCACCGCCGCAGTGTGCCCGCCGCTCGGCGCTCAGCGCAACCCCGCAGCAAGCGAGCCCATCACCACAGATCCGCTGCCGTCACCCGGCGCACCGAGCCTTTGGAGCGCGCCTCGTAGACAGCGACGGCGCCGTCACGATCCACATCACACAGTGCCCGAGCGATGAAGTCATCGGCGACGAGGTCGACCTCATACTGACACCAAGTGCGCTGAGGCGAAGACCAGCCGGGCAGCGCCCAGGCCGAGGTGAGAGGGGGATCGCTCGCCCATTCCATCGCGCCGTGTTCGGCGAGCGCGGGCGCTCGAGCGCCTGCGCGGTATGCGCCGTTTTGCTCAAACTCGGCGGCTTGGGCGCGTTGCATCGCCGCCAACAAGGTGCGCACCTCGGCATGTTTTGAGCGCAACCCAAGGGTTCGGTAATTGTTGAAGGCGGTGGCGACAAAGACCAGCAAACCGGCGACAAAGAGGCGCGGCGCCCACCGCCCAAAGCGGCTCAGCGCACGCCAACCGGCGCCGATCAAGGCGGCGCACAGGCACACCAGCGCCCCAAGCAGGGTCATCGAGGCGAGGACCTGCCAGATCCAGCCGGCGTCGGCGCAGCGATCCGAGACCTCCTGACAGGCGCGCACCGCACGGTGCGACAGAAACCCGAACGGCGCGCAAGCGACCACCAGCGCGGCGGCGGCAAGCCCGAGGCGCTTGGGGCTGAGCCATGCAGCGGGGGCGGCGGCTGGAGGCGGGGTGCTGGACAGGGTTAAAATCCGTTGATGCGCTGCGGGGTCGTGTAGCTGGTAGTGTTGCCGAGACCGAGCGTACCGTACGGGTTATCACCCCAAGAGAAGGTGATGTTGTCCATGGTCGTCGCCATCATATGATAGCCTGAGGGTCCTCTCGCCATAGAGCGTACGTTGGTCAGCCCTTGGACACGTCGGAGCCGATTACGATTTGTCGTCGTCCCGTCACCGAGTTGACCTCCGCGATTGTTGCCGACGCACCACATCGTCCGGTCGGCTTTAAGAACGCAGGTCTTATAATAGCCAGGACAGGCGACATCGATCGCATCGGTTATCCCGAGCATTTGAGTTGGAGATGCACGATTTGTGGTGGTTCCGTCACCCAGCTCACCATATGGATTGTACCCCCAGCACCATACGGTTCCATTCGCCTTACGGGCACACGTGATGTAGTGCCCTGCGTCGAGCTCAACAAATCCAGTGTCGTTGATGACTCGCCTGGGCACGCTTCGATTGGTTGTGGTCCCATCACCTAACGTACCAAAGCGATTAAATCCCCAACACCAAGTTTGATTGTTGCTCAACCGAGCGCACCCGTGATCCTGCCCTGTCACCAGCTCGACCACATCGCCGAGCCTTTGCACCTGACGAGGCGATGACTGATCATCAGTCGTTCCATCACCGAGCGCCCCTCCAAAATTCCGACCCCAGCACCAGACAGTACCATCGGTCCGACGGGCGCAGGTCCCAAAGCTTTGTGCCGAGATTTCAGCAACCTCAACCAGGCCGCTTACGCGAACCGGTTCGCTGTGGTTTCCGGTATTGCCATCACCTAGTTGACCATAATTTCCATACCCCCAGCACCAGACAGTCTGATCCGCCTTTAGGGCGCAAGCGTGACGCCGACCGGTGGCAACCTGGGTGACGGCTTGAAGGTTTTGAACACGGGTTGGGACGAGTCGTGCTGTCGTCGTCCCATCACCGACCTCACCGCCTCCATTTCTACCCATACAATAGGGAACACCTGCGCTCACGATGCACGACACGTCGAAACCTAGTGCCAAAGGAGAGTAGGTCGGAAGGCAGGTGTTGCCGCAGCCGTCTGCATTCACCTCATTCCCGTCATCGCATAGCTCGACTCCTTCGTGGACGATGCCGTCACCACACTCGGCAAGACGGCAGTCATTTCGACAAGCATCTGTTTCGACCTCGTTTGCGTCATCACAAGCCTCAACACCGACATGGACGACGCCATCGCCGCAGGCGGCTTCTGTACAATCGCTCAGGCACGCGTCGTCGTCTTCCTGGTTGCCGTCATCACAACCCTCGACTCCTTCCTGTACGATGCCATCACCACAAACAGCTGATTCACATTGATTCAAACATGCGTCGCTCTGGACATCGTTGCCATCGTCGCAGGCTTCAAAACCGGGTTCGCCGAGCAGTAAATCCAGGCGCCGCACCCCATCACCGCAACGCGCTACCGAGCAGTCGTTGAGGCAGGCGTCCGTCTCGATACGGTTCCCGTCATCGCAGGTTTCTCGCCCTGCCCAAACATGCTCATCACCGCAGCGCGCCACGAGACAGTCGGTCAAGCACGCATCGGACTCGACCGGGTTACCGTCATCGCACTCCTCCACGCCTTCTTGCAGCACGCCATCGCCGCAGCGGGCGCGTAGGCACCCGGATAAGCACGCGTCGGTCTCGATCTGGTTACCGTCATCGCACTGCTCGCCCTCATCGAGTACACCGTTCCCGCAGCGCTCTCGGCGGCACTCGGGCGTGCACCCATCGCCGAGCACCTCGTTGCCGTCATCGCAGGCTTCATAGCCCTCATCATCGACGGTCAGGTCGCTGCGCTGGATCCCGTCGCCGCAGCGCGCCACGGCGCAGGCTGCGGTGCAGCCATCACCCTGTTCGGCGTTGCCGTCATCGCAGGCTTCATAACCGGGCGCGCTGGGCGCTAGATCGGTGCGCAGCTGCCCATCTCCGCAGCGAGCGCGGGCGCAGGTGCTCAGGCAGGCGTCGGTCTCGACCTCGTTGCCATCGTCGCACTGCTCGTCGCGCTGCACGACCCCATCGCCGCAGCTCGCCGGTGAGCAGCCGGCGCAGGCGTCGGTCGGGTCCTCGTTGCCGTCGTCGCAGCCCTCGCCAGGGCCGACAAAACCGTCGCCGCAGCGCGCCGCTTGGCACGTAGTCAAGCAGGCGTCGGTCTCGACGTCGTTGCCGTCATCGCAGGCTTCAAAGTCGGTCATGCCCTCGCCGAGGTCCGTACGCACGACGCCGTCACCGCAGCGCGCAGGGACGCAACCGCTCAGGCAACCGTCGGTGTCCACCTCGTTGCCGTCATCGCAGAGCTCACCCTCTTGAACGAGCCCGTCACCGCATACGGCCGCCTGCTCGCGCACCACGTCGTCGCCGCAGGCGATCAAAAGCGCCACCGCCATCACGAGCTGCCGCTGGGTCATGCCTGCCCTCCATCGCTGTCGCGGCCGACTGTCTCAGTCGGCACGCGCCAGGGTCAAGGGCGCGCCGCCACTTCGCTGCAGCGCGCGCTAGAAGCCGCTGATGCGCTGCGGTGTCCGGTAGCTGGTGGTGTTGCCGAGCCCAAGCACGCCTTGGTAGTTATAGCCCCACGAGTAGGTCTCATTGTTCATGGTCGTCGCCATCATATGGTAGCCAGACGGCCCCTTCGCCATGTGCCGGACGTTGCTCAGCCCCGACACGCGCGTTGGGCGCGACCGGTTGGTCGTGGTGCCGTCACCGAGCGCCCCTTGGTAGTTATACCCCATGCACCACATGCTACGATCCGCCCGCAACACGCAGGTTTTGAAATAGCCAGCACCGGTCACATCAATGGCGTCGCTGATGTCGAGCATCTGGCGCGGCGTGGAGCGGTTGGTCGTGGTGCCATCACCGAGCACCCCTTGGTAGTTGTAACCCCAGCACCAGACGGTCCCGTTCGCCTTGCGGGCGCATGTATGATAATATGACGTGGCAATATCGACGAAGCCCGAATCGTTGCTGACGCGCCGCGGCGTCGAGCGGTTTGACGTGCTTCCATCACCGACCTGGCCATGGCGATTGTAACCCCAGCACCAGGTCTGACCCGCCTGCGTTCGAGCGCAGGCGTGATAGTATCCGGTGTCAATTTGGACGGCGATGGTGAGCGTCTGGACTTGAACCGGCGCGTTGCGCTGCGTGGTCGAGCCATCGCCTAAGTTACCATAGGGATTATAGCCCCAACACCAGACGCGCCCGTCGGTCTTGCGGGCGCAGGTGCTGTGCCCCATCGCCGAGATCTCGGCGGCATTGGTGAGCCCACTCACTTGCACCGGCGTGCTGTGGTTGCCGGTGTTGCCATCGCCTAGCTGACCGTAAGTACCGCGACCCCAACACCAAACGGTGCGATCGGACTTGAGCGCGCACGCGTGGGAATAGCCGGTCACGACCTGGGTGACGCCCGTGAGGTTGCGCACCTGCGTGGGCCGAGTGCGCCGCGTCGTCGTCCCATCGCCGACCTGTCCGTAGTTGTTGTCGCCCATGCAATACGGGATCCCTGAGCGCAGAATGCACGAGACCCTATACCCGAGCGCGAGCGTGGTGGTGGTGATGCGGCAGGTGTTGTCGCAGCCGTCGGCATCGTTTTGGTTGCCGTCGTCGCAGGCCTCCACGCCCGCTTGGACCTGGCCGTCGCCGCAGCGCGCCGCAACGCAGGTGTTGAGGCACGCGTCGGTCTGGACCTGATTGCCGTCATCGCAGGCTTCAACGCCCGCTTGGACCTGACCGTCCCCGCAGCGCGCCGCCGTGCAGTCGTTGAGGCAGGCGTCGGTCTGGACTTGGTTGCCGTCGTCGCAGGCTTCGACGCCTGCACGCGGGTGACCGTCGCCGCAGCGTGCGGCGGTGCAGTCGTTGAGGCACGCGTCGGTCTGCACCCGGTTGCCGTCGTCGCAGGTCTCGACGCCGGCTTGGACGTAGGCGTCGCCGCAGCGCGCCACGGCGCAGCTGCTCAGGCAGGCGTCGGTCTCGATCTCGTTGCCGTCGTCGCAAGCCTCAACCCCCGCTTGCACCACGCCATCACCGCAGGCAGCGGACGAGCAGTCGTTGCGGCAGGCGTCGGTCTCAACCTCGTTGCCGTCATCGCAAGCCTCCACCCCGGCGCGCACCTCACCGTCACCGCAGGCGGCCACCACGCAGGTGTTCAGGCAGGCGTCCGTCTGCGCTTGGTTGCCGTCGTCGCAGGCTTCGTAACCGTCTTGACCCGCGTCGATATCCACCCTGCGCACGCCGTCGCCGCAGCGCGCCAGCACGCAGCTATTGCGGCAGGCGTCGGCGTCTTCTTGGTTGGCGTCATCGCAGCTCTCCACGCCGGCGCGCACCACGCCGTCACCGCAGCGCGCCAGCACGCAGGTGTTCAAGCAGCCGTCCGTGTCGACGCGGTTGCCGTCGTCGCAGCCCTCGACACCGGCCCGGGTCACCCCGTCGCCGCAGCGCGCCACCTCGCAGTTGTTGCGGCAGCCGTCGGCGTCGTCTTGGTTGCCGTCGTCGCAGGCTTCTAAGCCCACGGCGACGACCCCGTCACCGCAGCGCTGGACGCTGCAGTCGTTGCGGCAGCCGTCGGTGTCCACGCGGTTGCCGTCATCACAGGCTTCTCGGCCGGCCCAGACGTTGCCGTCGCCGCAGCGCGCCACGCTGCAGTCCGCAAGGCACGCGTCGGTGTCGACCTGGTTGCCGTCGTCGCACTCCTCAAGCCCTGCCCGCAACACACCGTCACCGCAGCGGGCGCGCCGGCAGCCCGACAAGCAGGCGTCCGTCTCGATCTGGTTGCCGTCGTCGCACTGCTCACCCTCGTCGAGCACGCCGTTGCCGCAGCGCTCGATCTGACAGACCGCTGAGCAGCCGTCGCCGTCGACGTTGTTGCCGTCGTCGCAGCCCTCTGGGTTGTCGCCCTCGGTGCGGCGCACGCCGTCACCGCAGCGCGCCCGGCGGCAGCCGGTGGTGCACTGATCCACGTTGACGTCGTTGCCGTCATCGCACTGCTCGCCCTGGTCGAGCACGCCGTTGCCACAGCGCTCGAGCGCACACTGCGGGGTGCAGCCGTCACCAAAATCGACGTTGCCGTCGTCGCAGGCTTCGTAGCCCTCGTCGTTGGGTCCAAGGTCGCTACGCTGGATGCCGTCGCCGCAGCGTGCGGTGCGGCAGCCGGAGGTGCAGGCGTCGTGGTCGACGTCGTTGCCGTCATCGCAGGCTTCGCCCTCATCGACGCGCCCGTTACCGCAGACCTCGATGGTGCACGCAGGCGAGCAGCCGTCACCGACCGCGTCGTTGCCGTCGTCGCACTCTTCAAAACCCGGTTGTTCTGGCTGCAGGTCGCGCCGATGAATCCCGTCACCGCAGCGCGCTAAAACGCACACCGCCGTGCAGCTGTCGGCTTGCTCGCCGTTGCCGTCGTCGCACTCTTCAAAGCCTGGTGCGCCCTCTTCTAAGTCAGTGCGCAGCTGCCCGTCACCGCAGCGCGCCGCGGCGCAGCTGCTCAAGCAGGCGTCGGTCTCGTCCGCGTTGCCGTCGTCGCACTGCTCGCCCTCTTGAATCACCCCGTCGCCGCAACCCGCCGGCGTGCAGTTGGCGCAGGCGTCGGTCGGGTCGTCGTTGCCGTCATCGCAGCCCTCGCCCGGGCCGACCACACCGTCACCGCAGCGCGCCGCTTGGCAGTTGGTCAAGCAGGCGTCGGTGTCCACATCGTTGCCGTCATCGCAAGCCTCATAACCCAGCTCGCCCTCTTGCAAGTCCGTGCGGGTGATGCCGTCGCCGCAGTGCGCCGGGACGCAGCCGTTGAGGCACCCATCGGTCTCCTCACGGTTACCGTCGTCGCAGGCTTCAAAGCCCGGTAAGCCCTCGCTGACGTCGGTGCGCACCACGCCGTCACCGCAGACCGCCATGGTGCAGGTGTTGAGGCAGCCGTCGGTATCGACGTCGTTGCCGTCATCGCAGCCCTCGGCGCCGTCCATACCCAGCTCAAGGTCGGTGCGTTGGATGCCGTCGCCGCAGAAGGCTGCTTGGCAGCCGTCCGTGCAGGCGTCGCCCGGGTCGCGGTTGCCGTCGTCGCATTGCTCGCCGGCGTCGATTTTGCCGTTACCGCAGAGCGCCACTTGATCGCGCACCACCACCTGCTCACCGCAGGCGATCATAATCGCTAAACCCATCCAGAGGTGCCGATGCATGCTCGCTCTCCTTAAAAACCGACGGCTGCTGGTTTCTCAGGCCGGCATCGAGCGCGTCAAGTGGTGGCCTCTTGTGTCTGTACGAGGTTGCGCCCACAGTAGCGGCGCTCTTGCGGAGGACAGCGTGGCGAACAGCGAGAAACCCTGGAGTAAAAAGGGGGGACCAGACGGCCCCTTTGACGTCATCGTCATCGGCTCAGGCATGGGGGGGATGACGACCGCCGCCATGCTCGCTGAGCTCGGCAAAAAGGTGCTCGTGCTCGAGCAGCACTACGTCCCAGGCGGCTTCACCCACGCCTTCAAGCGCGGGCCCTACGAGTGGGACGTCGGCGTCCACGCGATCGGCGAGGTCAGCGCCAAGTCCATGCTCGGGCGGCTGCTGACGACGCTCACCGACGGCGAGCTCAAGTGGGCGAGCCTCGGCGGCGTCTACGACGAGTTCTATTACCCCGACCTGCGCATCGACTTTCCGGACAACGCCGCCGCCTTTCGCGCCCACTTGATCGAAGCCTTCCCCGACGAGGAAGCGGCGATCGACGAATACCTCGAGCGAGTGCGGACCGTCGGGCGCGGCATGAAGGGGTACTTAAAGTCACGCGCCATCAAGCCCAACCTGCTTGGTAAGGCGCTGGGCAAGCGCATGAGCACGGGCGCCCAAGAGGGGTTTGAAAAAACCGCGCAAGAGGTGCTCGATGAGGTCACCGACAACGTCAAGCTACAGAAGGTCCTGACCGGTCAGTGGGGCTACCACGGCTCACCGCCGAGTCGCGCCGCCTTCGCCGTTCAGGCGCTGGTGTCACGACACTTTATGCACGGCGCCTTCTACCCCGTGGGGGGCGCCAAGGCGATCGCCAAGGCGCTGCTGGGCAAGGTGGCGAAGGCGGGCGGCTGGACGCGGGTACGAGCGGACGTTGATGAGATCCTCATGGAGCGCAAAACAGCCATAGGCGTTCGGCTCAAAGACGGCTCAGAAATTCACGCAAAGCGCATTGTCTCGGCTGCGGGAATCCAGAGTACCGCTCAGCGTTTGCTCCCACCAAGCGCACGCGGTCCATGGTGCGATGAGGTCGAGGCGCTCACCCCTGCACCTGCGCACTTGTGCCTCTACCTCGGCTTCAAGGGGGACATCCGGCGCGCCGGCGCCGGCGCCGCCAACAAATGGTTCTACGACGTCTGGGACAGCGAGGCTGGGCTGTGGGACATCCGCGCAGGCGAGCCCCTGCCGCACTGCCCGGTGCTCTACACCAGTTTTCCCTCGCTCAAGGACCCAGAGCACGACCCCGGCGTCGAGCAGCACCACACCGGAGAGGTGGTGACCTTTGTCCCTTATGACCTGTTCACGCGCTGGCTCGACCAACCCTGGCGCAACCGCGACGAAGCCTACCAAGAGCTCAAGGCGAACCTCACCCAGCAGCTGCTCAAGCAGCTCTTCACGCACCTACCCGAGCTGGAGCCGATGCTCGATTTCGTCGAGCTCGGAACGCCCATCACCACCGAACACTTCGTGCGCCCGATGAAGGGCTCGATCTACGGGATCGAGCCGACCGTCGCTCGCTACGCCTGCGATCACCTGCGCGCCCACTCGCCGATCAAGAACCTCTTCTTCTCGGGCTGTGAGGTCGGCGCAGTCGGCGTGATGGGCGCCATGGGCGGCGGGCTCGCCTGCGCCATGGCGATGGAGCCCGTCGGTATCGGTAAGCTGATGGCCTCGATCGGCTAGTCAGTCGTCGAGGACCTGGCGCGCCGCCGCCGTCGGAGGCAGGGTCCCTGCGCGCACCTGCGCCTCGATCTCTTGGTACGCTGCGCCCGCGCGCAGGCGCTGCGCCAAGCGATCCTCGACGGCGTCCCACATCCAGCGCACACGCTGATCGGCGCGGCGCGCCGCAAGCAGCCCCTCGGCCTCGAGCGCGGCGCGGTGCTCGCCGATGCGCGCCCAGGTCTGTTCGAGCCCTTGCCCCGTCAGCGCCGAGGCGGCGTGGACGGTCGGGCGCCACGCGGCGTCGTGCGCGTGCAACAGCTTGAGCGCCGAGCGAAAGGTCTGCACCGCGCGCAGCGCAGCCGCCTCCCCCTCGCCGTCGGCTTTGTTGATCACCACGATGTCGGCGAGCTCCATGATGCCGCGCTTGATACCCTGGAGCTCATCGCCGGCTCCTGCGAGCAAAAGCAGGACAAAGACGTCGGTCATCTGAGAGACCGCCCACTCGCTCTGCCCCACCCCGACCGTCTCGACGATCACCACGTCAAAACCAGCCGCTTCGCAGATCAACATCGCCTCGCGGCTGCGCGCTGCGACGCCCCCGAGGGTCGCCCCCGCAGGCGATGGCCGGATGAAGGCGGCGTCGTGGCGGCTCAAGCGCTCCATGCGCGTCTTGTCCCCAAGGATCGAGCCGCCTGTTCGGCTCGACGTCGGGTCCACCGCCAACACCGCCACCCGGTGACCTTGTTCGATCACGTACAAGCCAAAGCGCTCGATAAAGGTCGACTTACCCACCCCCGGAACGCCGGTCAGCCCGATGCGCTGCGCCCCACCAGCATGCGGAGCGAGGCGGCGCAGCAGCTCAGCCGCTGCGTCAAAATGATCGACCTGCCGACTCTCGACCAAGGTGATGGCGCGCCCGATCTCGGCGCGCCGCCCAGCGAGCACCCCCTCGACGAGCGCGTCGAGGTTCACGCGCCCTGTTCCAACAGATCGATCAGATCCACGGCGGCGCGACTGAGCACCGTGCCGGGCGCAAAAATCGCCGCCGCGCCGGCGGCATAAAGCGCGTCGTAATCTTGTGGCGGGATGACCCCGCCCACGACCACCAAGATGTCCTCCCGGCCATGCTCCGCTAAGGCGCTCTTGAGCGCGGGGACCAGGGTGAGGTGCCCTGCCGCGAGCGAAGAGACGCCGACGATGTGGACGTCGTTCTCTACGGCTTGGCGCGCCGACTCAGCCGGCGTGGCAAACAGGGGGCCGATGTCGACGTCAAAACCCATGTCGGCAAACGCCGTCGCGATGACCTTCTGCCCTCGGTCGTGACCGTCCTGCCCCATCTTTGCGAGCAAGATACGCGGCCGGCGCCCCTGGGCGCTGGCGAAGCGGTCCACGCGCTCCATGATATCGGCCATGCCGTCTCCCTCGTGCTCAAGCGCTCCTCGGTACACGCCGCGGATGGCATGAGTCTGCGCCTGGTGGCGACCCCAGACCTGCTCAAGCGCCGAGGAAATCTCGCCGACGGTGGCGCAAGCGCGCGCCGCCGCA
>JAYZBQ010000066.1:0-7855 GCA_036338695.1 Myxococcota bacterium | reverse complement strand
AGGGGACGAACAAGCCGCTCACGGCAGCGATCGAGCCAATGGCGGTGAGCGCAATCCCTGCGCCGTTGAGCACGCGACCCATCGTCGTAGTCCCCTCGAGCTCCTTGAAGTTTGCCTTCTGATCAGCCGTCCACGCGGGCTTCTCCTGGAGCGTCGTGCGGTCATCGATCGCCTGGTTAGCGATCATCAGCCCGCCAATAGTTCCTCCAAGGCCAACGACGGCGCCGCCCATGCCCCCGTAGAGCAAGCCAGCGCTTAGGCCTGAGCGGCTCGCCGCAGCGGGTGCGGGCGCAGCGGTGGTCGGTGCCGCGGCGGCGGCAGCAGCTGCTGCGGCAGCGGCTGCAGCAGCAGGCGCAGCCGCCGGTGCAGCCTTGGCGGGAGCTGCAGCAGGTGTCTGCTCCGTGACTGCGGGCTTCGCAGCCTCTTCAGCCTTAGGCTCTTCCGCCTTCGGCTTGTCCGCCTTCTTGGTTTTCACGGCTTTCTTTTTGGCGCGCTTCTTCGCTCGCCGCTTCTTCCGCTTTTTCTTCTTACGCTTCTTGCGGCGTTTGCGCTTCTTACGCCGCTTTTTACGCTTTTTTCGGCTCTGGGCGACCAACTCGCCGCCGGTCGCTTCCTGCAGCTGGCTCGTGGCAGCTACCGCTTCGGGCGCTGTGGGACCGATCCCGATCAACGCGATAATGAGTGCCAAAATAAGGGCGCGCATAGGGTCCAATCCGCTTTTCAGCTAGCGCTACGGCGAGCGCTGTCTTTATTGTAGTGAGGGGCGTTTGCGCGTGTCAATGGCCGGCGCCTGACTTGACCACCCTAAGCGCCCATGGTTCACCGGAGGCGTAGGAGACAGAGCCGATGTCAGCACAGCTTATCACTGCCACCCCTAAGGCGCTTGACCATCTGCGTGAGTTGATGGCTGCTGAGGCCCCTGAAGTGACCGGTGTTCGGCTGGGCGTCAAAGGCGGTGGCTGCAGCGGTCTGTCGTACCTGCTAGAGTTTGGCGCACAGCAAGAGGGCGATCACGTCATCGAGGCGCAAGGCGTCCGTTTCTACCTTGATCGGAAATCGAGCATCTATCTCAAAGGGGTTGAGCTCGACTACGACGCAGGACTTGAGGGCCGCGGGTTTGTCTTTGGCAACCCGAACGCGACCAACACCTGCGGCCGCGGCGAATCCTTCTCGATCTAGGAGCGGATGCGGTGAGCTCTGTCGTCGCCCGGCAGCACGCACAGCTTCGCTCGAGCGGCTGTCTCTGGCGCGAGGACGGCGTGGCGCGCCTGCGCCTCGAGGGGGCAGACGCGGCGTCTTGGCTACACGGTCAATGCAGTCAGAACATCAAAGAGATGGCTGCGGGGCAGGGACGCGCTGCGTGTTTCTTGGACCCACTCGGCCGCGTTTTGTTCGCCGTGGAGGTGCTGCGTTCGAACGAGGCCATCGACCTGCTCGTTGCGTCGTCGCAGGCAGAATCGTTGCTGCAACACCTCGACCGATTCGTGTTCACGGAAGACCTCCAGATTCGACTGCTGAGCGCTGAACTGCAGACCCTTTGGGTCCAAGGCCCTCTCACCGAGGTCGTCTGCCGGGAGCTCGCAGCGTACCCTGCGCCGCCGCTCGAGGATCGAGCATGGTGCGAAGCGCAAGGGTTGATCTGGCGGCGTGCGAGCGTCACAGGGCAGGCGGGTGTCGCCGTTTGCGGCGAAGAGGAGCCGCTCGAGCGCCTAAACGATCAGCTCTTGGCGCTCGCCAAGGGGCGCCTTTTGCCGATGGGGGACGCCGCCGCACGCATCGCTCGGCTTCAGGCCGGGGTTGTGCGTCTCGGTGAGGAGGTGCTCACGACCGACCTCCTGCCCGAGACGCCGTGGATGGAAGCCGCCTATCAGCCCGGCAAAGGGTGTTTTGTGGGGCAAGAGATCGTGGAGCGGCTGCGCATGAAGGGCACGCCGAAGGTCGCCCTGGTGGCCTTGCGTGGCCCACAAGAGATGCCCCCAGTGGAGCCGGGCACGCGGCTGATGGTGGGGGGCAAGCGTCAGGGCGTGTTTCGGGCAAGCGTCTGCGCCGAGCACCTCGATCATACCCTGCACTACGTCATGTTGAAACGTGCGCACCGAGAGCCCGGCGCGGCGTTTGAGGTCACCGTTGATTCGGTCACTTATCCGGTGAGGGTGGTCTTTCTTCCCCCCGAGCCGGCTCATCGGGAGGCCGCCTTGGTTCGTTCGCTTTACGGCGAAGCGCTTGACCGGTTTCAGCGAGACCTCGATGAGCGCGACCCGGTGGTCGTCGAACTGCTGCGCCAAGCGCATGCCGTTGATCCGGACCACGAGGACGTGCTCGAGCTGCTCGGCGTGGCGTTGCATCGTCGCGGGGAGCGGCTTGAGGCGATTGAGCTGATGGAGGCTTTGCTCGAGCACAACTCGAAGTCGGTTATGGGCTGGACCAACCTGAGCCGGTTTTACGCCGAAGAGGGCCGGATCGAGGACGCCGAGAAAGCGCAGGGGCAGGCGACGCTGCTCTCGTTTCAGCGGGATCTCGCAGGGCGTCGAGCCGCTGCGGATGTCGAAGCGCAAGCGGCGCGGCAAGCCGAGGAGCGCCGGCGCCGGATGGCGATGTTTCGTGAAGTCCTCGAGTTTGACCCGGACGATCTCGTGGCGCTGTTCGGTCTGGGTAAGGCGCTGGTGGAGGAGGGGCTGCATGCTGAAGCGCTCTCGCCCTTGGGCAAGGCGGTCGAGGTCAAGCCTGACTATGCTGCCGCCTGGCTTGAGCTGGGTCGCTGTCAGGAGCGACTCGACAACCACGCCGCAGCGATCAGCAGCTATGAAGCGGGGATCGCCGCCGCCGGGAGGCGAGGGGAGCTGATGCCCATGCGGGCGATGGAGCGGCGCTTATCCGCTCTGCGGACGCCATCCGCTTAGCGCACGCTCGACCATGTCGAGACGGTCCTGACCCCAGAACATGAGGTCGCCAACAAAGAAGGTCGGCGCGCCGCACGCGCCGCGCGTGAAGGCTTCTTCGGTGTTGGCAAAGAGCTTGGCTTTGACCGCCGGGTCTTGGGTGCCTTGAATGAGCCGCTGAGCGTCGAGACCGACCTCGTCGAGGAGCCCGCCGAGCGTGGTCGGGTCGCTGATGTTTTGGTCTTCACCCCAGTAGGCGGTGTACAGCCGGCGGCACGCTTTGGCGTGCTCAGCGCCCTCAAGCTGCAGCATCACGCGCAAGGGCAGGATGGCGTTGAGCGGGAAGATGCTCGGCCAGCGAAAGGGGAGGCGCCGGAGCTCGGACCAGCGCTGCATGTCTTTAAGATAATACACGCGCTTGTTCTCGCTCGCCTGCAGCACCGGCGGTCCGGTCAAGCCCAAGTCCTTAAACATGCCCCCCAGCAAGAAGGGCTTCCAGACGACCTCGGCGTTGCAGCGCGCGGCGACCAGTTGGACCTCGTCAACCGCCATGTAGGCGTAAGGCGACGAGAGGTCATAAAAATATTCGAGTGTTTTGCCTGAGCTCATCGTGCCTCGTTGCTTGTTTGGTTGAAGTGAAACGCATCCATCAGCTCGCGGTTGGGCTCCCAGCCATTCGCCGCCTCCGCCACCATCTCGATCCGATCTTGTCCAAAGAAGAGCTCGTCCCCAACGAAGAAGGTGGGTACGCCAAAGACCCCGCGCGCCACCGCCTCGTCGGTGCGCTGGCGGAGCTCATCTTTGATCGGCTGGCTCGTTGCGCGAGCGAGGATCGCTTCGCTGTCCAGCCCCAGCTGATCAAGGGCGCCCGCGAGGACCTGAAGGTCGCTAATGTCGGCGGCGTCACGCCAATAGAGGGCGTAGAAGGCATCGACGATCTCGAACGCCGCCTCGGGCGGCGCAGCGAGCAGACAACGCAGCGCCTCGACCGTCCGGTTGGGGTGCCGCAGCGGCGTCTGTAGGGGCGCCTCGAGCCAGCTGGCCCAGCGCAACAGGTCGAGCCGATTGTGGCGCGCCTTGGCGGGGCTCAACGTCGTGCTCATGTTCTGCGGCTGCTCAAGGCTTCGGAAGATACCGCCCAGGAGCACTGGCTTGAGGGTAATCTCTGCGTCGGCGTGGGCGCTGAGCTCCGTCAAGCGGGTGCTGGCGAGGTAGGCATAGGGGCAGGCAAAGTCGAAGTAGAACTCGATCTGTTTGAGCGGCTTTTGACTCATGCTAAAACAGAGCTTTTGCGGCGCGCTGGACGACGCGATCCAGGCAGCCCTCGGTGAAGGGTGAGATGAGACCGGCTTGAGCCACCAGGGTCTGGAAGGGCGCATTGCCGCCGAGCTTGCACAGGTTCACGTAGCGCTCGAGCGCGGCGCCTTGATCCTCCTCGCAAGCCAGCCAGAACTGCATCGCGCAGGTCTGAGCCAGCGTGTAGTCGATGTAGTAAAAGGGCATGCCGAAATAGTGGCCTTGGAACTGCCAGCGGCTGCCTTTGGCGGCGTAGTCGATGTCACCCCAGTCCAGGTCCGGCATGTACTTTTGCTCCATCGACCGCCACATGCCGTGGCGCTCTTCAGGGGTCGCGTCCGGGTTCTCGTAGACCAGGTGCTGGAAGTGATCTCCCGCCACACCGTAGGGCAAAAAGGTCAGGGCGCCGGCGAGGTGGTTCCAGCGAAAGCCATCCGCCTCCTCCTCAAAGAATTTGTCCATCTGAGGGTAGGTGAGGAACTCCAGCGACATCGAGTGGATCTCGGCGGCGTCATAGCTCGGCCAGACACAGTCCAAGAGCCGATCGTCGCTCGAGGAGAAGCCCTGAAAGGCGTGACCGATCTCGTGCGTAAAGACGCGGACGTCGCCGTCCGTGCCGTTGAAGTTCGCAAACACGAACGGGACCCCGTAGTCCGCAAAGTAGGTGCAGAACCCGCCGCCCGCTTTGCCCTCTCGTGTTTTGAGGTCCAGGAGCTCTCGGCGCACCATCATGGCGAAGAACTCGCCGATCCGCGGGTCGAGCTCGTCGAACATCAGCTGCGCCTGCTTGAGCATCCAGTCGTGGTCTCCGTGGGGCTTGGGGTTGCCCGAGGGCGCGTAGAGCCCAGCGTCCCATGCCATCACCTTGTCGACGCCGAGCCGTTGCGCCTGCAGGGTGCGCAGCTGTTTGACCAGCGGGACCACCTGCTTGAGGACCTCGCCGCGATAGGTCGCGACGTCGTCGCGGGTGTAGTCGATCCGCTGCATGCGCCGGTAGCCCAGCTCGATGAAGTTCTCGCAGCCCATCTTGCGCGCCATCCCGTGGCGAAGGCGAACGAGCTCGTCAAAGATGCGATCGACCTCGGCGCCGTGCTCCTCAAGGAAGCCATAGGTCGCTCCGAGCGCTGCGCGCCGGGTGTCTCGGTCCGTGTCCGTGGTGTACTTGCGCAGACCCGCAAGGTTGAGGGTCTCACCCCGAAAGGGGATCTTCGCCGAGGCGATCAGCTTGGTATAGGCCGTGCTGAGCTTGCTCTCGGCGACCAGGTCCTCCTCAATGCAGGGGTCAAAGGTGGAGACGTCGTTCTCCCACACGGCGAACGCGTGGCTGCCAAACTGCGCCTCGAGCTCATCCCGGTGCGGCGACGAGAGCAGCCGCTTTTGGAACTCGACGTTCAGGTTGGTGATGGTCGGGCGGATCTCGCTGTGGCGGGTTTTGGCGGCTGCGGTCGCTTCATCTTGCGTGTTTTGCGCAAAGCGGGCGCCGACCAGCGCCTCCCAGGTGCCAAAGGTTCGGCGCAAACCGTCCCAGCGCTGAACTGCGGCGATCCGGTCCCCTTGGAGCGTGGCGCGGTCAAAGTCTTTGTTCAGGGTGTCGTAGGCGTCAGCGATTGCGTTGAGGTCCGGGTCGGGCGAGTGCATCTGAGGGTAGCGAGTTTCCATCGGCAGGCTCCTTGGTGTCCGCTGTATTCCATGCCGTCTGGGAACTGTCGATGGCCTGCGCGCTCGAATCGCCTTAACCTGTCGCTCTCTCGATGGTACCCGGCTAGGGTCTGCAGACGAGGGAGGGTCGCCCATTGCTGCACTCGATGATGTTGGCGTTACTGCTCGGAGCCCCGGCTCAGCGGGTCGCTGTCGATGACCTGGCAGGGTGGGGTGAGCTGAGCGTGCGTCAGGCGCTCACGGCGCAGCTTCGCTCGGCGCTGCAGCGCGCCGGGGTGTTCACGATGATCGCCCGTGAGGAGCAGAAGGCGCTCGACGCCGAGCTCGCCAAACAACTAGCCGAGGGTTGCGAGGACGAGTGCCTTGAGGCGCTCGGCGAGGCGCTGCAAGCGCAGGCGCTGGTGCGGGGCGTGCTCGGGCAAGTCGGCAAATCGCTGACGCTTGACGTCAAGCTCGTGGACCTTAAGACCCGAACCGCAACACGCAGCGTGTCGCGCCGCGTGGACGGTGTCCTCGAGGAGTTCTTACCGCTCATCGACGGCGTCGCCGCTGAGCTCAGCGGTTTGGAGCGCATGCCCTTTGACGACGTCGAGGGGGTCGCGGTGCTGCCGCTGCAAGCGGATGAAGCGGAGGATAAAGACCGCATCGCCTGGAGCGCAGCGGTCGTGAGCGCAACGGATCGGACCGGCCGGTTTCGTGGCCTGATGGCCGACGAGCGCTTGATGAGCCGGCTGCCCAAAGCGCTGCATAAGCAGGCAGGGGTCTGCGGCGAGGCGACCTGCGTGAGCACGATCGCCAAGGCGGTCCGGCTCCCTTACGGTGTGATGGCGCGGGTGGAGGCGTCGTCGGGTGTGTACCGGGTGACGGCGTTGGTCGCCCGCAGCAAAGACGCCAAGCGGATGGCGCTTGAGACCATGACGGCTCCGGATCGCTTCAGCGTCCCGGCGGCCCTGCGCGCCGTGCTCACCAGCGCCGTGACGCGCACGTTCGACCCCAGCGCGCCGCAGCTGCACGGCGCCATGAAGGTCTCGGTGATCGCCGGCGCCGACCCCAAGCTCCGGGCGCAGCGCAGCAACCTGTTGCGCTACGGCGGGATCGGTTTGCTGGCGGTCGGTGGTGGGCTGGGTGGCTACGGCTACCTGCAGGCGACGAGCGCCGCCGCCGGGCTGGACGCCGCCGACGCAGCAGAGTGGGCGGCGCTGTGGCAACAAGGACGCTCCGGTGAAGCCGCTCAGCTGGCCGGGGCAGGGGTCGCAGCGCTCGGAGCGGCGCTTGCGGCGTGGAGTTTTGTACAATGAAACGACTCTCGATGATCATCGCGCTCGCTGGCTGCGGGCTGCCGGACGCCAGCGAGGTGACGCCGCCGTGTAAGCAAGATGCGGACTGCGCTGCGTTTGGTGACGAGTTCGCCGGTCGGCGATGCCTGGACGAGCGCTGCGTGGTGGATCTGTGCGGCGATGGGGTCGTGGACCCGGGCGAGGCTTGCGACGACGGCAACCTGCTGGATACGGACAGCTGCACCGCAGCGTGTCAGGAGGCCGTCTGTGGTGACGGGATCCTGCGGTCAGATCTCAGCGCAGGCCAGCAAGGCTTTGAGGCGTGTGATGACGGCAACGCCGTGGACGAAGACGGCTGCACAAATGCGTGCACGCTGCCGGTTTGCGGCGATGGGATCGTTCAAGCAGGAGAAGCCTGCGATGACGGCAACGCAGTCGACGACGATGCGTGCAGCAACAGCTGCCGCTCAGCGAACTGCGGTGATGGTGTGGTCCAAGAGGGTGAAGCCTGTGATGACGGCAACGCCGTCGAGACAGATGGCTGCCTGAATGAGTGCATCTTAGCCCGCTGCGGCGATGGTGTGGTCCGGTCGGACCTGACGGCTGAGCAAGACGGCTACGAGGCCTGTGACGACGGCAACGATGTGGACGCAGACGAGTGCTCCAATGCCTGCCGCCGGCCGGGGTGCGGTGATGGGATTCTCCAGGCGGGTGAGGGCTGTGACGATGGAAACTTAGTCAGCA
>JAYZBQ010000065.1:0-31188 GCA_036338695.1 Myxococcota bacterium | reverse complement strand
GCCGCAGCCTCGCAGCTGTTGAGGCAGCCGTCGGTCTGGACTTCGTTGCCGTCATCGCAGGCTTCGACGCCCCGGTGGACGTTGCCGTCCCCGCAGCGCGCCGGGACGCAGCTGTTCAGGCAGGCGTCCTCGTTGGAGCGGTTGCCGTCATCGCAGCGCTCATCCCCGTCCAAGACAAAACCGTCACCGCAGCGCGCCAGCTCGCAGCTGTTCAGGCAGTCATCGGTCTGAACCTGGTTGCCGTCGTCACAAGCCTCGCCTGGCCCCACCAGCCCGTCACCGCACCGCGCCTCGACACACGACGACAAGCAGCCGTCAGTCTCGACCTCGTTGCCGTCGTCGCAGCCCTCTCGGCCGTCCCAGACCCAACCATCACCGCAGCGCCCCACGCGGCACCCAGCCACGCAGGCGTCGGTGTTGTCGTCGTTGCCGTCGTCGCATTCCTCAAAGCCCTCGGCGTCCGGCGCAAGGTCCGCGCGGGTGATGCCGTCGCCGCAAACAGCGAGCGCACAGACGCCCGTGCAGCCATCGCGCTGCTCCGCGTTGCCGTCGTCGCAGGCTTCGCGCCCTTCCCAGACGACCCCGTCGCCGCAGACTGCGGGTGCGCAGGTGCTCAGGCAGGCGTCGGTCTCGACGTCGTTGCCGTCATCGCAGCGCTCCCCTTCTTGGAGTACGCCGTCGCCGCAGCTCGCTGGCTGGCAGTTGTTGCAGGCGTCCGTTGGGTCGTCGTTGCCGTCGTCGCACCCTTCGCCCGGGCCGAGCACGCCGTCGCCGCAGCGCGCCGACTCGCAGCTGTTCAGGCAGGCGTCGTCGTTGGCGTCGTTGCCGTCATCGCAGGCTTCAAACCCAGGCTCACCCTCTTCGAGATCACCTCGGACAACCCCGTCCCCGCAGCGCGCCTCGGTGCAGTCGCTCAGACACCCGTCCTCGTCGCTGCCGTTGCCGTCATCACAGGCTTCAAACCCAAGCTCGCCCTCGGAGACGTCGCTGCGCAAAATCCCGTCACCACATTGAGCGATGGCGCAGGCGTTGGTGCAGCCGTCGTTGTCCGTTGCGTTGCCGTCATCACAGCCCTCATAGCCCTCGGCGCCCGCCTCAAGGTCGGTGCGCGTCGTGCCGTCACCGCAGGCAGCTCGGCTGCACGCGTTGGTGCACGCGTCGGTGTTGACCTCGTTGCCGTCGTCGCAGGCTTCCCCGGTCTCGATGCTGCCGTTGCCGCAGCTGGCTTCGGTCTCTCGCACCACCACCTGATCGCTGCAGGCGGCGCTCGTGATCACCAGGCTCATCAAGCAGAAGATTCGTCGCTCCACGCGCATGCTGCCCTCCCTGTCAGGCGCCCGATGGTGGCGAAGTCTCAGCAGATTGTCGAGCCGGCTGGGCGGAAAGGTATGTCGCTAGCTGAACTGAAGCGCCACCAAGCGTTGATAGAGGCCTCGGTTCGCCATGAGCTCTTCGTGCGTGCCCTCTTCGATGACCCGCCCCTCATCCAACACGACCACCCGATCCGCCCCACGAACCGTGCTCAGTCGATGCGCGATCACCAGGGTCGTCCTGCCCACCATCAAGCGCTCGAGCGCCTCTTGAACGAGCTGCTCAGAGGCGACATCGAGGGCGCTCGTCGCCTCGTCGAGCACCAGCACGCATGGGTCCTTCAAGAGCGCACGCGCCATCGCGATCCGTTGCTTCTGCCCGCCTGAAAGCTGCACCCCGCGCTCGCCGACGAGCGTCTCACAACCGTCCTCAAAGCGGTCGATAAACTCAACGCAGTTGGCGGACTCGGCAGCGGCTCGCAGCTCGGACTCGCTGGCGCTCGGGTTCCCAAAACGGATGTTCTCGGCGACGCTGGCGGCGAAGAGCATCGGCTCTTGGCTGACGACGCCGATCTGCTGGCGCAGCCAGCTCGCATCGAGCTCATCGTAGGCTCGACCGTCAAAGCGCAGCACCCCCTCGCCCGGGTCGTACAAGCGCGAGATCAACTGCGCGATCGTTGACTTCCCCGATCCAGACGGACCCACCAGAGCGACGACCTCTCCAGGGCGAAGATGGAGCGTCACGCCGGTCAAAACCGCCACCTCAGGTCGGCTGGGATAGGCAAAACTCACCGCGTCGAGCGCAACGTCGCCTCTGGGCTCCTCCAGACGCTCGCCGTTCGTCATCCCGGTCGGGGCTGCGTCGATGAGCTCGAACACTCGCTGACTGGCGCCGGCGGCGCGTGCGAAGTCGGACCAGAGCCCACCGAGCGCGCCGATGCTAAAGGCGACCGTAAAAGTGTAAAGCAAGAAGCTCGTGAGCTGTCCAAAGCTGAGCTGACCGTCGATCAAGAGCGTGCCGCCATACCAAAGCACCGCCGCAATTGCGCCGTAGCCCACCACGCCGATAAATCCGGCGAACAACCCGCCGATCCATGCCCGCTGACGCGCCAACTCATAGCTTGCCCCGACGGCGTCACCATAACGAGCGGTGACCATCTGCTCGCGGACAACGGCGCGCACTGTGCGGATCCCTGCGATCGACTCTTCCGCAACCTCCGAGGCGCCGGCGAGCGCGTCCTGCACCCGGCGGCTGAGCCGGCGAAGTCGCCGACCGTAAGCCACTGCGCCGAGCGCCACGACCGGCACTACGGCGAGCATCACGGCGGCGAGCTTCCACGAGGTCCACAGTAAGATCGCAACGGCGCCAAGACCCTGCAGCCCAAAGCGCAACGCCATCGAGACGTTCACCGTGACCGTGTTTTGCAAAACCGTCGTGTCCGAGGCGAGCCGATTGATCAGCTCACCGGTTCGGCGCGTGTCAAAGAAACCGACGCTGCGAGCGATCAGCGCGGAGAACAGCTGGCGACGCAAGCGCAGCACGATCCGCTCACCGGCCACCGTAAACCAATACATGCGCAGAGCTGCTGCGCTGCCGCTGACGACGAAGAGCACCAAGAGCGCAAGGACTGCGAGGTTCAGTTGATCGCGATCGCCAGAAGACGTGATGCGATCAACCAGATCACCGACCCAGAGCGGCGCGATCAGTGTGGTCCCTGTCGAGAGGAGCAGCGCCAGCGTGCCTGCGGCGAGCAACCGCCACTCCGACCGAGCGAGTGAGGCGACCCGCGCTAGGTCGAGGCGCGACGATCGCGGATCAGGCTCGGTGTTCCCATCCTCGGACACGCAGCTGGCTCCTTAACATGGCGACGCATTCAACAACACGTTGCGCCGCATCATCCCATCGATTCACTCGATCGCAAACTCGACGGTCACAGCGGACGAGAACTCGATCGTGCCGGGCGCGAAGGTGCTGCCCTCTGACGCTGACCCATCGAGTGTCCCCATCGCCAGGTTGTGTCCGCGCCGCCGATGGCTGGGACGGTAGCCCTCATCGATCTTCATTACTCGTCCCAGCTTGGCACCAAGCGCTTCCACCATCGCCCGAGCTTTCGCACGCGCGGCGATCACCGCGTTGACCTGCGCCTTCGCCTTGAGGTTAGCCGCTTTCGAGGACGCCAGCTCGTAATCCACCTTCATATCCCGGTTTTTGATGAACCCCGTAAAGAAGTCATCGAACCGCTTCGGCGCGCGCTGGCGAACGACGACCGTTCGGCTGAGGACGTACGCCACGAACTTTCTGCCTCCTTTGATCGAGCTGTAGCGGTCGCTGTACTCTTTATCGATCGACAGCTCGCCCGTCTGGACGTCGGAGGGTTGAACGCCAAGGCGCCGAGTGGTGGCGAGGACGTCACGAATCTGCCGGTCAGAGGCTGCCTTCGCCTTGGTGAGGTCGCGGTGGCGTGCGTTGAGGACCAGTCGCCAGAGCACTCGGTCCGGCACGATGCGCTCGCTCGCCTGTGCGCTCACCTTAATGCTCCTTGGCGGCGGCGAAGCGGTGGCAGCGCCAGCCGTTACGAAAAGAAACGATGCGATCACGAGGGACTTCATAGCAGCTCTCCAAAATGGGGACGTCGATACCAGCGACTCGGCGGAGTTAACGGCGCCCGGATGCTCTCTATTCACGGCGCGAACAGGTCCACTCTACGGGCTGGCGTAAAAGTTCTCCCAAGCCATGCGCCAGACCTCGCGCAGCAAGAGATGGTCAAAAGCGGTGATGCTCATCGCCTGTGCCATGATACCCTCCGGTCGCGCGTGACCGTTGAGCTCCATAGGATAGTTATAGACGTCGGGCAGCCCGGCGACGTGTCCGAGCTCATGGTCGGTCACTCGCTTCGGTCCTGGGCTGCGCAGCTCTTCGAGAAACAGTCGCCAGGGCAGCCGCGTGCCCCAGTCACCGCCATGCCCCGCTGCGCCGATGTCGAAATCTGAATACCAAATGTTGAAGTCAAAATGGGTCATGCTTGGGTGCTCACAGTCCGCATAATCCGGCGCTCGCTCATGCTTGTAGGTGAACCGAAAACAGCTGCTTGGACACTCTGCGTTCTCGTTGCGGTACACGGGCACGTCCGGTGGATCCACCAGCTCAACCTGCTCGGTAGCGCCGATCCCAAACAGCTTAACCGGCGCAGGGGTGTCGTGTATCCAATGAGGTTGCCCGATCAGCCCTTTTTGCCAAAGCCAAATACGCTCGGCGATCATCGAGCGGATCTCTTCGATACGCCAACCCGGCACGCGCTTCGGCTCGCGGAACTCCAGCCGCAGGCACACGCCAAGCTCGCCCTGTTCATGAACAAAGTGCGGCAGCCACTTGAGCGACGAGACAAACTCCTCGCCGTGATCTTGAGCGAGCCAGTGGTTGATGTACTCGGTCTGTGCGTCCGTCGGTGTGATCTCGATCGGGTCGTTATCAACGCCCGCATCCGGCGTGCCGGCGTCGCCTCTTTCGCCTGCGTCGACGCGCCGCCCAGCGTCGATGAGCCCGTCCCCGTGAGCGGCGCCAGCGTCGGTCGCCACAGCGGCTGGTCCGCCGCACCCGCTAACGGTCATCAAAAGGGCGCTACCGATCAGCCCGATACGGTTCAAAGCATCGCTCCTCATCCTGTTACAGGGGGGTGATGACGACCTGCCCGTGACCGAGCCGGACGCCGTCCTGCCCCTCCGGGTTGCGTCCGTCGTTGTAGCTCAAACCACCCGCTCCATCCGGGTTGTTCGGTCCGCCGGCGTTACCGCCTTGGTAGCCACCGCCGCCGCCGCCGCCGTTGCCGCCGTTACCGCCGCCGCCGAACCCGCCGATACCTGAGTCGACGCATTGGCCGGGGCGCTCGCCCGAATCGCCCACGCCGCCGTTGATGAACGAGGCGCCGCCCGAGCCACCACCGTCGGTGTTAAAGCCCCCTCCTGCGCTGCCCTCACCGCCGCAGCCACACCAGCCGCCATCGTTGCCCGAAGTGCCACCGTTACCGTTCCCTGCGGCGCGCTTACCGTCGCGACGGGACTGAGAGTGGCTGCCGCCGCAGTTACCTGCACCGGCGCCACCGCCCGCCACGATCAGGGGCGTGTTGTCGTTAAGAGCAACAAAGGTGCCGCCCCCGCCGCCGACGTCGTAAGAGCCGCCGTCTTTGCCTTGCTGACCGACCATAATTTTGAGCACTTGCCCTCGCTGTAGGGTGAAGTCACCGCGGACGCGCGCGCCGCGCCCACCCACCCCGTAGCTTCCATGATCGCCGCCCTCTGCGCCCCAGACCTCGATCCGATAGTCACCGCTGCGCGTCACCGTCACCCGCTGGATGCCGTCGGTCACCGTCACGACACCCGCCAACGTGCCGCCTGCGTAGGCGTTGGTGCATTGCGCCTGAGACGGACCGGTCGCGCCGGTCTTGCCGCAGTTCGTAAAGGTCCCCCCAGCGAAGCGGGGACCACAAGCGTCACACGGACCACCGCAGTCGACTGCCTCTTCGCCTTGGTTCTGCACCCCGTCTTGGCACGTCGCCGCAACGCAGTTGTTCGAGCAAGCGTCATGATCGACCTGGTTGCCGTCGTCACATCCCTCAACTCCGGCGCGCACCACCCCGTCGCCGCAGGCTGCCACCACGCAGCTGGTTCGGCACTCATCGGTGTCCACCTGGTTGCCATCGTCACAGCCCTCGACACCCTCTTGGACCACCCCATCGCCGCAGGCGGCGACTCGGCAGCTGCTCAGGCACGCGTCCGTGTTCACGAGGTTTCCATCATCGCAAGCTTCCACACCCGCTCGAACCACCCCATCGCCACAGGCAGCTTCCACGCAGGCGTTGAGGCAACCGTCGGTGTCGTCTTGGTTGCCGTCGTCGCAGGCCTCAAACCCTTGAGCGCCGGGTTCGAGGTCACGACGTACGATCCCGTCACCGCATCGGGCGAGCCGGCACCCGCTGGTGCAGGCGTCGACCTCGACGGCGTTGCCGTCATCGCACGCCTCGCCAGCGTCTAACCTGCCGTTACCGCACACCTCTCGTCGGCACTCGCCGTCGCAGCCATCGCCTGGCTCACCGTTGCCATCGTCGCAGCCTTCCACGCCGAGCTGCAGAATTGCGTCACCGCAGCGCGCTTGACGGCACTGCCCTGTGCAGGCGTCGGAGTCGACTCGGTTGCCGTCGTCGCAAGCTTCGCCCTCATCGAGCCGACCGTTACCACAGCGCTCAGCGAGGCAGGCGCCGGAGCAGCCGTCGCCATCCTCCGCGTTGCCGTCATCGCACTCCTCAAAGCCCTCATCCTCTGGCGCAACGTCACCCCGGCGGATGCCGTCACCGCAGCGGGCGATCTGACAGCGTAGAGTGCAGGCATCTGTCGGGTCCGCGTTGCCGTCATCGCAAGCCTCAACGCCTGCTTGAACCACGCCGTCACCACACACTGCGGGGGCGCAGGTGTTCAGGCAGCCATCGGTATCCACGGCGTTGCCGTCATCGCAGCGCTCGCCCGCTTGAACCACGCCGTCACCGCATGAGGATGGCTGGCACGCGTTGCAGTCATCCGTCGGGTCATCGTTGCCATCGTCACACCCCTCGCCCGGACCGAGGATGCCGTCGCCGCAGCGAGCGAGCGAACAGTTCGACAAGCAGTTGTCATCGTCGGCTTCGTTGCCGTCATCGCAAGCTTCAAATCCAGGCTCACCCTCTTCGAGGTCACCTCGGACGACCCCATCGCCGCAGCGGGCTCTGGCACAGTCTTGAAGGCAAGCGTCTTCGTCCGAGTCGTTCCCGTCATCGCAGCGCTCATAGCCAGGCTGCCCCTCAGAGACGTCGACGCGCACGATGCCGTCGCCGCAGTACGCGATCACGCAGTCATTGGTGCAGCCGTCGCCGTCTTCGGCGTTGCCGTCATCGCAGGCTTCGAAACCCTCGTCGCCAGCGCTTAAGTCCGTGCGCGTGGTGCCGTCGCCGCAGGCGGCGATCGTACAACCGAGCGTACAGCCGTCGGTGTTGACGTTGTTGCCGTCGTCGCAGGCTTCACCCGCCTCGACCTGACCGTTTCCACAGCTCGCCTCGGTCTCGCGCACCACGACCTGCTCACCGCAAGATGCGCTCAGTACCAGCCCAATGACCGCCAAACAGAACGCCCATGATCCTCGACGCATACCACCTCCATCAGCCCCATAAGCACTGAACGAAGCGCGCCCAAGATACAACCCATGCCCGCCCAATCGAAGCGGCTCATCCGGACTCAGCCATCCTGTGGACCAAAGGGTGAGCCGACGACCCTCTCCCTTCAGCCCTCGTCATCAGGGCGCAAAGCGCCAGCCTATCTGCACGGAAGCTGCAGGCAGCAGCGCCGCCTCCTGGTAGGCTTGACCGCCGATCGGCTCGGGCTCGCTCAGGTGGATGGGCACACCCAGCACCATATAGGGTGTCAGGAAGAGCCCGACATCAGCGAGCGGAAACCACTGATAACCGACGCGCACGATGGGCTCGATCAGGTCGTAGGTCTGCTCGCCATCGATGCCTCTGCGCGACACGCTCGTGCGCTGGACATTGAAGCCTGCGCCCCAGTGCAAACCGGGCAAGGCCGCCAAGGGATGATGGTCGGCGCTCAGCATCAGCGCCAGGTGTATACGGCGCCGCCAGCCCTCACCCGTGTTGCCTTCAAAACCGTCGACCAAGCCCTCCGGGATCTCAATCCCGAAGGCTTCGACGTGCCAGCGTACGCTTGGTAGAGAGGCACGCTCCCACGTGCCGATCAGCGAGTACCCGTCAATCGCCCAGGTCAGCGAGTCAGTCCCTAGGCTGTACCGGTCCTGCGAGGGCTCCGCAGCGACGGAGTGACTCGCCAGCGCCACGGTTGCCAGCAGCAGAGCTGCTGCCTTGAGCTGTCCAAAATCCACCACCCTAAGCCTCCTGTAGACGCTTTAGCACGGGGCGGACGACGGCACACCTACAGGCTGCGCGCGCCTCGGAGCAAGCGCCCGGGTAATGCGCCGGTCGATTCACCGTGCTCCATCATCACCTCGCCTGAAACGACGGTGGCGACGTAGCCATGCGCGCGCTGAACTAAACGGCGACCGCCAAGCGGCAGATCATAAGCCATCTTCGGGTTTTCGAGGCGCAAGTTGGCGTAGTCGATGAGGTTGACGTCGGCTTTGTACCCCGGCTTGAGCAAGCCGCGATCACCCAGCCCAAACAGCTGCGCCGTCTCATGGGTCTGCATCGCGACGACACGCTCGAGCCCGAGCCGAGGACCACGCGCCCGATCCCGTGTCCAGTGCGTGAGCATAAAGGTCGCCATCCCCCCCTCGCAGATCGCGCCGCAATGCGCGCCGCCGTCACTGAGCCCCAGGCGAGTGCGCGGGTGACTCAGCAGCTCATACTGAGGTGCGAGCGAGCCCTCTGCGTAATTGAAGAGCGGGAAATACAAAGTACCCCGACCGTCCAGCTCCATCAACGCATCATAGGCGATCTCCTCGCATGAGCGCCCGGTGCGCGCAGCGATCGCCGCCACGCTGTGCTCTGCGCCGGGCTCATAAGACATGGTCTGCCCGGGCTCGGCCACGAACATCTTGTGCCAGCTTCGGGTGACAAAGTTACCGAGCTCATCGAGCTCCATCATCGGTGACTCGATGATCGCCTGGCGCACCTCGGGGCGCTCGAGCTGCGCGCGCCGCTCCGCCGGGCTGAGCTCGTGAAACGGCAGGTAGGCGGCGCGGTTCAAAAAGGGGTGTGCGGTCCCCTCCCAGCACATGATGATACCGATCCCGCGACCAGCGACCTGCGCCACGACGCGCCGGTCCGCCCGCTCAAGACGCTCCAAGCCACGCCGCCACAGCTGCGGGTCCGGATCGATCTGGCTTAGGTTAAAGCTGACCGGACGACCGGTGTAACGCGCCAGCTCATCCATCCACTCAAGCTCCTCAGGGACGTCCTCATGCTGCGCCGCAAGCTGAAAGACACCACGCCCCGTCTTCTTGAGCGCTTCGCCGATGCCAAAGAGTTCGAGGCGATCGGCGAAGGTTCCCGGTACCGGTATCCCGTCGATCGAGCGATGCATCAGCGTCCTCGAGGTTGAGAACCCAAGAGCGCCCGCCAGCAAGCCTTCCTCGACGACCTGCGCCATGGCGGCTACATCCTCGGCGGTCGCCTCCTCGTTCTGCGCGCCGCGCTCGCCCATCACATACGCTCGGATCGCCCCGTGCGGCAGCTGGACACCAAAGTCGATGGCTCGAGCGTTCGCTTCGATCGCATCCATGTACTCAGGGAAGGTCTCCCATGCCCAGTTGATGCCCTCAGCGAGCGCCGCACCTGGGATGTCCTCGACCCCCTCCATCAAACCGATCAGCCAGTCGTGCTTGTCGGGCTTCGCCGGGGCGAAGCCGACGCCGCAGTTGCCCATCACGACGGTCGTGACGCCATGCCACGATGAGGGCGTGAGCAACGGGTCCCAGGTGACCTGGCCGTCGTAGTGCGTGTGGACGTCGACCCAGCCTGGCGTGACCAACGCGCCGCTCGCGTCGAGCTCTCGACGCCCCGGTCCGACGCGGCCTACCTCGGCGATGACACCGTCCTTGATCGCCACATCGGCGAGCACAGCGGGGCGACCGCTTCCATCGACAACGGTTCCGCCACGAATCACGAGATCAAACATCATACCTCTCCTCTTAGGACGTTCTCGACGAGCGCTCATCGTCGAGGGATTCTAGATAACGACGGCTCTGGTCGGCGCTGCTGCGAAACGCGTCCATGCGCTCACTACCGAGCGCTTCCTCGAGCTCGGCCTCGAGCTCAGCGAAGACCTCAAGCCCCGCGAGCAGCACCTCAAAACCTTGGGTGGTCAGCTCGACGCGCCGGGCGCGGCCGTCCTTCGGGTCCGGGCGTCGCGTGACCAGTTGAGCCTGCTCAAGCTGGCTGACCATCTGCCCTGCGGCTTGCGTCGTCACCCCCATGCGCTCAGCCAATTCGGTCACCCGAGACCCCTCGACGCGGTCGAGATGTGGCAACAACGTGGTGTAGCTGAGCCGGAGCTCGCTGAGCCCGCGGGCGCGCAGCCGCTCAACCGTTCGCTGGTACGTCAACCGCCCCAGCCGTACCAAACTGTTTCCTAGGCGCTGCGCCTCGAGCTCTTCGACCTGGAGGCGTAACTGATCTCGCCTTGATGGGCTCATCGTAGGGACCCTCCTCATCTATTTAGTAAACCAGCTTTACTATATGGGCAACCACGGTCCGGCAAACGACCGATCAGCCGGTCAGATGCGCCGCATCAGATGCCGCTGGTGGCTCCTGGCTGCCTGGACAAAAAGGTCCTCAAAGGCGTCGACCGTATGGTCAATGGGCTTGCTGTAGCCGCCCCCCATGAAGACAAGGCAGGGGATCCCGGCGCGCTCGCAAGCTTCGAACACGCGTGCGTTGCGAGCCCAGAGGCCCTCACGGCTCAGCTCGAGCCGCCCGAGACCATCGGCGCTCAAGCCATCGACTCCGGCCTGAAAGAACAGAAGATCCGGGGCGTGCTCAAAGGCAGCGTCCAGCGCGCGCTCGACCACCTCGAGGTAGACGTCATCGCCGGTGCCCTGATCGACGGGTAGGTCGACATCGCTTGCGGCTTTTCGCAGCGGGAAGTTCTGCGCGCAATGGACCGAGATGGTCCGAGCGTAGTCGTCGTCCGAGAGCAACGTGGCGGTCCCGTCCCCCTGGTGAACGTCGAGATCAAGGACGCTGATGCGCTCCAAGCCGAGCCGCAGATGGGCGATGCGTGCACAAATCGCCAGATCGTTAAAGACGCAGAAACCCGAGCCAAAATCGTAGTGTGCGTGGTGCGTCCCCCCAGCCATATTGCCGGCGACCCCACCCTGACGTGCCACGTGCTCGAGCGCAGCGATGGCGCCACCGAGTAGATGCAGCGTGCGCGGAATGAGGAGCGGCGTCCAAGGGCGAAGGCCGATCCGGCGCCGCTCGGCGCGGTCCATGCTCCCACTCAGGAAGCGCGCCGTGTACTCTGGCTCATGCGCAAGCAAAATGTCCTCACGCCGTGCACGCGGCGCCTCTGTAATCTCAAGGAGTTCTGAGGCTTCCCCCCGGCTGAGCCGGCTGCGGAGTCGCTCGTATCGGGAGCGAGGAAAGCGCGCATCGGGCGCGATGCCCCCCGTGTACAAAGCATGAAAATACAGCGGCATCCGCAGACTCTTTGATGCATTAATCAAGGTGCTCGGCGAGGACACAACAGGCGCACATCCTTAGAACTCTCGCCTGAGCTTGACCTGCTGCGAGCGCAGACGCAACGGGTCCGGGTTCATTGCGTCGCTTTTGACCTTCGGCGTGATAAGCTGTCTACGCACGAGGCGGTTGAAGAGGAGTCCAGTATGCGATCGTGGATCACGCTCGGTTGCTGCCTTGGAGCAGCTTGTTGGCAGAGCAGCCTTGTGACCGAGCCACCGACGGCTGCACCGGACGCCTCGATCGGCGGCGACGCAGGGGTTCGGCTTGGATCTCTTGCAAGCGCCACCCAGGAACGCACGGTCCGTTACGATCGAGCGGTCACCGCCGGCAATCCGCTCAAAGGGTTCCTGACCAGCTACCAATGGACGACGCCCGATGAGCGGATGCCGCACGCGCTCGAGTTCCTCTACTTGCCGCTGTCGTCCGTGCTCACCGGAGCGAACCAGTATGCCTTCGACACCGCGCTCGAGCCCTACCTCGATGAATCCAGCGGTCGCGGCAACCACATGATCATCCGCTTCTATCTAGACTATCCTGGGCGAGCCCCTGGCTTACCCGAGTGGCTGGCACAGGAGGTAGACTGCTCTGAGTACACCGACTGGGGCGGCGGCTGCAGCCCGGACTACGCCAACCCTCTGCTCCAATCGACGCTGCTCGACTTCATCGCGGCGCTCGGCGCGCGCTATGATGGCGACAACCGTATCGGCTTTGTGCAGATGGGTCTGCTCGGGTTTTGGGGCGAGTGGCACACCTACCCGCACGGCGACTGGTTCGCCCCAGATGTCTTCCAGCGGCAGGTGATCGCCGCCTTTGATGCCGCCTTTGACCAGACGCATGTTCTGCTGCGCTACCCCATCCATGACGCGCCACAGCGCACCATCGGCTACCACGATGACTCGTTCGCCTACGCCACCCTGGGTGAGACAGACTGGTACTTCTACCCTCGGATGCTCGCCGCCCAAGCCCAGGATCGCTGGCGCGTGGCGCCCATCGGCGGCGAGGTCTACCCGGAGCTTCAGGCGCAGCTGTTCTTACCGGGGGGCGGAGTCGACACCCCAAGCCAAGATTTTGCGGAGTGCGTCACGCAGACCCACGCCTCCTGGATGATTAACAACGGCGCCTTTCGCCCAGATGACGGCTACGAGGGCGAACAGCTCGCCGCCGCTCAAGCGGCATCGCTGTCGATGGGCTACGAATTCAGCGTCCCTCGTTTTGCGGTCACCGCATCCAACCTGCGCGGAGGTTTCGTGGATGTTCGCATCGACGTTGAACTCAGGAACACAGGCGTCGCACCCTTCTACTACCCGCTCGCGCTGAATCTGAGCGATGACGTCGACGAACGAAGACTGCTTGCGAGTAACCTGGAAACTCTGCAGCCCGGCGAAGTACGCGCCTTCAGCGCCGAACTCACCGGCGTCTCAGCCGAGCGGCTGGACAGAACCTACACCCTGTCTTTGAGCTCACCCATCCTCTTGGACGACCAAACGATCCGCTTCGCTGACTCAGCCGATCGAGAAGGCGCGCTCGCCATGACGCCGGCGTTTGGCTGCTCCATCGACGGTGAGGTGCTTCGCGTCGGACAGCGCCTCGGCGAGTGCGTCTGCGATGTCGATGGGCTCCTCAAGAGCGCCCGCTGGACCGAGTGCCCTTAGCGCACCCACAGCCCGTAAAACTCGCTACCCGCGGTCGGCACGATTGCGTCCGAGCGGTTGTTGACGTCGGCTTCGCCCGTGCGCGGCGAGCAGCTCGTGCCGCTGCAAAAAGCGCCCAGCCCCGTGGGATAGTCGACGTTGTCTCGATAGGTGGTCGAGAGATACGCACGGTCTTTGTTACGATCCTGCGCACCGTTCGCCTCACCCGCCTTGAAGAAAAGCGCTGAGCGGTTGGCGCCCGCGAGCAGCGCCGAGTCCCCGTTGCGCACCGTCGACTCGGCGATCGCGCAAGGGTTAGCGCAGGCTGTGTTAGCGCCCAAGCCAGCGGACCCTCCACACGACCAGGTCAAGTTGGCGAAGTGGTCGGAAAGCACTCGACCCGCCAGGCAGCTGTTGTTCGTACGGAGTAAAAACTGGTTACGATGCCGGATCATGAGCGCCGTGGCTTGGATTCGGTGAAAACCAGCGGAGCGATAATCGGCGTTGGCGCCAGGGTCCATGGCGCCCAACACGTCGGTCCCCTCCCAGCGGTTCGGGTTGGGCGTGGTGTGCAGCCAATTCCCACGGTTGTTGCCGTCTCCGTTGTTCGTGATCGTTGCGATGTAGGTCCAGCCGCCGCTGTCCGTGGTCATATCGCAGACCGCCTGAAACGCCTCGCCTTGTCGTACCCCGTCTGGGTCGATCCAGTAGGTCCCATCTCGAGCCTCCGGGCGGGCTGTCTTGATCGCCTTGCAGTCTCGCCCGGGTCGGTTCTGAGCTTCACCGAGCAGCGCCACTTCGCATGCGTTGCTGCAGCCGTCATCATCGACTTGGTTGCCGTCGTCGCACGCCTCTACACCGGCTCGAACGACCCCGTCGCCGCAACGCGCAGTGGTGCAATCGTTCAAGCACCCGTCCGTGTTGACGAGGTTGGCGTCATCACAGCCCTCAACGCCAACTCGGACGACACCATCCCCGCAGCGCGCCACGGTGCAGTCATTTCGGCACGCATCGGTCTCGACTCGGTTGCCATCGTCGCAAGCCTCGACGCCTTGAACCACCACGCCGTCGCCGCAGCGCAAGACCTCACAGGTATTGCGGCAGGCGTCATCATCGACCTGGTTACCATCATCGCATCCCTCATAGCCCGGCTGCCCCGGCTCAAGGTCCTGCCTGCGGATACCATCGCCGCATCGAGCGCTCAGGCATGCGCTGGTGCAGGCGTCCGTCTCGACCCGGTTCCCGTCATCGCAGACCTCTCCCGCGTCGACGCGCCCGTTACCGCAGACCTCCCTTCGGCACTGATCGTCGCATCCATCACCGACCTGCGCGTTCCCGTCATCGCAGGCTTCACCCGCATCAAGGCGCCCGTTGCCGCAGCCTTCGGTTTGGCACAGCGCGTCGCAACCATCGCCCGGTACCCGGTTACCGTCATCACAGCCCTCGACCCCCTCATGGACGAACGCATCCCCGCAGCGCGCCGCGAGACAGGTCGCTAGACAGTTGTCGGTGTTGACCTGATTGCCGTCGTCGCATGCCTCAAAGCCAAGCACACCGGGTTCGAGGTCAACGCGCAAAACACCATCTCCGCAGGCTGCAGGGACACAATTATTCCGGCACGCGTCGACCTCCACGCGGTTACCGTCGTCGCAGCGCTCGCCGGCGTCGAGCCTTCCGTTGCCGCACGCTTCGAGGCGACACTCGGCGTCGCAACCGTCGCCCGAGTCCCGGTTCCCGTCGTCGCACGCCTCCTCACCGACAAAGCGGATCCCGTCGCCGCAGCGCGCCTGGACGCATGAATTGGTGCAGCCGTCGGTGTCTCGCTCGTTGCCGTCATCGCAGGCTTCTCCTGTGTCAACGCGACCGTTGCCGCAGCGCTCAGACAGACACTGCGACGAGCAACCGTCTGCGTCCTCTTGGTTGCCGTCGTCACACTCCTCAAAGCCCTGATCTTCGGGTGCGAGATCGAGCCGGCGGATGCTGTCGCCGCAGCGCGCCACCTCACACAATAAGGTGCAGCCGTCGTGCGCGACCGGGTTCCCATCGTCGCAGCCCTCAACCCCCTCGTGCACGACGCCGTCACCGCACGACGCCGGCGCACACGAGCTCAAGCAGTCGTCGGTCTCGACGTCGTTGCCGTCGTCGCAGCGCTCACCCTCCTGGACGACCCCATCGCCGCACGATGCAGGCTGGCATGCGTTGCACGCGTCGGTCGGGTCGTCGTTGCCGTCATCACAGCCCTCACCCGGACCAACGACCCCATCGCCGCAGCGCGCGCTCAGGCACGTGCGCAGGCAGGTGTCCTCGTCGACGTCGTTGCCATCGTCGCAGGCCTCAAAGCCCGCATCGCCCTCGGCGAGGTCGGTGCGCAGCACTCCATCGCCGCAGCGCGCAGCGACGCAATCGCTCAAGCAGGCGTCGGCGTCGCTGTCGTTGCCATCATCACACTCCTCAAAGTCCCTCACGCCTTCGGGGAGGTCCTGCCGGACGATCCCGTCACCACAAGTCGCCGCAACGCACTGCGTGGTGCAGCCGTCGAGGTCGCTGTCGTTGCCGTCATCGCAGGCTTCAAACCCCTCATCACCGAGGGCGAGGTCCGTGCGCGTCACGCCATCGCCGCAGACGCCGACTTCACACCCGTTGGTGCATTCATCGGTGTTGGTTTCGTTGCCGTCGTCGCACTGCTCGCCCACCTCCACGCTGCCATTACCGCAGGCGGCCTCGGTCTCACGCACCACCACTTGGTCACCGCAGGACAGGCTCAACAGGATCGCGCTCAGCGCGCCAAGCTGGCTCCATGCATTGCGTCTCATCGTATGGTCTCCTCAGGGCTAGCGGCCGTAGAACAGCTGCAGCGCGTTGTCCCCGCTGTTCGAACCATCGGAGGTGTCGTTGTCCCAGTCGCAGGTGTTGTTCCCGCCCTCACCGGCGCCGAGCCCGAAGTTGTAGTCCCGGTTGCCGCCATCGTGACTCATGGTCGTGACGAAGCTGTTGTCTCCGTTCGTCACGGTAAAACCATGCGCCGAGGTCACCCCGTCGCGATCACGGCAGCGAAAGCGCAAGGTCCCATCTTGACGAGCTTGACCTTGCCAGCGCCCCACCCGCGCCACGGTGCCGCAGGAGTGCGCGCAGTTGCCCTCCTCGGAGTTCCGGCGAAACAGGGTCCGAAAGGTCCAGTCGTTGAGGCAATTGCCGACGCTCACCACCTGGTTGGCGTTGTTGGACGAGGTCACCATCACCTCGCGCACCGCCAAGCTATTGTACGCCTGGCTCTTCCCATCCGCATTGCTCAGGTTGGTCATCGTGCCGAAGGTCGACGTATCAACCCAGCGCGCTGAGTGGGCGTGCCAGTTGCTGCCGTCTGCGTTGGTGAGCTTCGCCATCAAGGTCCAGCCGCCGCCGCGGGTGGTCATGTCGCACCAGGTCTGAAACGCATCGTCGGTGCCGCCACCGTTCGGGTCGATCCAGTAGGCTTTGCTCCCGGTCGATGCGCCGGCGTCGAGGATCGCCTTGCACGACCGGGCGGCGCGATCCTGCGTCGAACCCGAGGGCGTTTGGGTGCAGTCGTTCTGGCACTGGTCATCGTTGTTGTTGTTGCCGTCATCGCAAGCCTCTTCGCCCGCTTCAACAACCCCGTCACCGCAGCGCGCCGCCACGCAGTCATTCAGGCAGCCATCCGTCTGAACTTGGTTGCCGTCATCGCAAGCCTCGACGCCCGCGTGCACCACACCATCGCCGCAGCGTGCCGCGACGCAATTGGTGAGGCAAGCGTCCGTCTGAGCGCCGTTGCCATCGTCGCAGGCCTCGACCCCTTCGTACACGACCCCATCGCCGCAGCGGGCGGGCTGGCAGTTGTTTCGACACGCGTCCGTCTCAAATCGGTTTCCGTCATCACAAGCCTCGACGTTCTCCTCGACCACGCCGTCGCCGCAGCGAGCGAACCGGCAGCTGTTCAGGCACGCATCGGTCTGCACCTCGTTGCCGTCGTCGCAGTCCTCCACCCCGGCGCGCACCACCGAATCTCCGCAGCGCGCTGCGAGGCAGTTGTTGCGGCACCCGTCGGTGTCGACCGCGTTGCCGTCGTCGCATTGCTCAAAGCCTTGATCCCCCTCTTGGAGGTCACGACGGCGGCGCCCGTCGCCGCAGGTCGCTAAAGCGCATGTGTTGAGGCACGCATCGGCGTCCTCTCGGTTGCCGTCATCACAGGCCTCGACGCCGGCTCGGATGACGCCGTCGCCGCAGGTGGCGAGCGCGCAGCGGTTGAGGCACGCGTCGGTGTCGACCTCGTTGCCATCATCGCATCCTTCGACCCCGGCGCGCACGACGCCGTCGCCGCAGCGCGCCAGCTCGCAGTTGTTGCGGCAGGCGTCCGTGTCATCTTGGTTGCCGTCATCACATGCCTCGAGCCCCTGCGCGACCACGCCGTCACCGCAGCGCACCTCGGTGCAGTCGTTGCGGCAGCCGTCGGTGTCGTCTTGGTTCCCGTCGTCGCAAGCTTCTCGCCCAGCCCAGATCTGACCGTCACCGCAACGCGCGAGGCGGCAGTCGTTCAGGCACGCGTCGGTTGGGTCTTGGTTGCCGTCGTCGCATTGCTCAGCTTGAGCCCACAGGATGTTGTCGCCGCAGCGAGCGTTCAAGCAGCCGTTCGTGCAGGCGTCTGCGTCCACGCGGTTGCCGTCATCACACTGCTCACCCGCATCCACCTGACCGTTACCGCATCGCTCAAGGCCGCAGACTGAGGAGCAGCCGTCGCCCGATTCTCGGTTGCCATCATCGCAAGCCTCAAAGGCGTCGGCGCCCGGCTCGAGGTCGTTGCGCCGGATCCCATCACCGCAGCGCGCCGGCTGGCAGGCGGAGGTGCATCCATCCGTATCAACGGCGTTACCGTCGTCGCAGAGCTCGCCCTGGTCGATCCTGCCGTTACCACAGCGCTCGAGCCCGCAGGTCACCGAGCAGCCATCGCCCGACTCAACGTTGCCGTCGTCGCACTCCTCAAAGCCCTGCTCTTCGGGCTGGAGATCGCGCCGCAAAATCCTGTCCCCACAGCGCGCCAGCTCGCAGGTCGCCGTGCAGGCGTCGGCTGGGTCGGCGTTGCCGTCATCGCATGCTTCATAGCCAGGCGCTCCGACCGCCAAGTCGGTGCGCACGAGCCCATCACCGCAGCGCGCCGGCGCGCAAGAGCTTAGGCACCCGTCGCTGTCCTCCTGGTTGCCGTCGTCGCAGATCTCACCTGCTTGCACGACGCCGTCACCGCAGGACGACGGGACGCAGTTGTTGCAACCATCCGTCGGGTCATCGTTGCCGTCATCGCAACCCTCGCCAGGACCGACGATCCCATCACCGCAGCTCGCCAGGACGCAGCTGCTCAAGCAAGCGTCCGTGTCGTCCTCGTTCCCATCGTCGCAAGCCTCAAAGCCCGGGTCACCCTCGGCGAGGTCCTGGCGCTGCAAGCCGTCGCCGCAGCGAGCCGCCACGCAGTTCACAAGGCAGCCATCAAGGTCGCTGTCGTTGCCGTCATCGCAGGCTTCAAAACCCGGCTCACCCTCGCCCACATCGTTGCGCGCAACACCATCGCCGCAGGCGGCGACTCGGCAGGTGTTTAGGCACGCGTCGGTGTCTTCATCGTTGCCGTCATCACAGCCTTCATACCCTTCATCGCCCGGGTCCAGGTCGGTGCGCATGATGCCGTCACCGCAGAGCGCAAGCCGGCAGCCGTCGGTGCAGCCATCGCCTGGCTCGGTGTTGCCATCATCGCACTGCTCATCGCTGTCGACGGTGCCATTGCCACACTCTGCCTGGGTCTCCCGGACGACCACTTGGTCGCCGCAGGACAAACTCAAAACCACTGCGAGCGAACCCGCCCAACGCCACAACCTGAATCGAACCATGTGCGCCTCCCGCAGTAAGGCGCTCAAAATGGCCGCTTGTGTGCGCCTTGTCGAGTCACCCTGGACGATCTCGCCGCTCGGGGGCGACAGACGATACCCGAGCTGCACCATGGTCTGCGCGACCGCGTGCACGACTCGCTCGTAGAGAGGCGTCTGCTCGAACTCGAACCCGGTTCATCGCAACAAAATCCGCTTCGCGCTGGCGCCATTTGATTCCTGGGGCTCCGGGCGCCGCACAACCGCCCTCCCGAAAGAGGCACTTGCGATGAAAAATCTCTCCCTACTAACCCTCATGATCACGTGGCTCAACCTCGGCTGTGCGGCGGAACCGCCCGTGTTGACGCTGAGCGCCATCGCCGCCGAGGCGGCTGGCGAGAACTGCGCTGCAGGCGGATTGGAGGCCGCGACCGGCAAGGACACCGATGGCAAAGGCACGCTCGACGCCGCTGAGGTGATCGGCGCCGACTCTTTGCAAAGGTGAGACCGGCGCGACGCGTTGCCGACAGGAAAACAAGAGGTTGCGATCGGCGACCGCGGCTAACCAGCACAACCGTCGTCATGGCAAGCGCCTCCCATCGTGGGGAGCCTTGTCGTTTTTTGCGCTCCAGCCAACCCATGGACCGTGCCCTTGTCCTGAGGCTTCCGCCAAGCCATAGACTCCCGGGAGATCCGACCAGCTCATGCTCGCCATCGCTGCGCTTACACAGAGCCTCCTGCTCGCCGCACCCGCCGGCGCGACCTTGGTCGTTGCGCCGCTCGAGCGCGTCCAGACCCGTGAAAGTGACGCCACGACACTCACCGAGATGATCCGTATCCAGGTCGGGCAATCGGCTCGGTTTACGCTGGTCACCCCGGAAGAGCAGCGACACATCGACGAGGAGCTTAGGCGCCAGCTCTCGGGGGGCTGCAGCGAGGCGAGCTGCATCGCAGAGCTCGGGGGTGCGCTGGGAGCCCGGTTCTTGATCACCGGAAAGTTCAGCCGCTTTGGCAGCCGCTATGTCCTCTTACTCAAGCTCATCGACATCGAGCTGGGCAAGGCGGTCAACACGGCCTCCCTTCAAGCGGGCGCGCTCGAGATGCTGCTCGACGACCTCCCCGCTGCGGTCGGTCAACTCATCGGCGAGCGCCCCGCTGAGCCTGCGCCACGGGCAGCGGCTCCGAGCCGCCCGCAGGTTCGAGGCAGCGCCATCCGTCAAGCCTTCGGCTGGGTCAATATGATGGTCAAGCCGCGCCACACGCAGGTCTCGATCCAGGGGCGAAAACGCTGGACATGGCGCAGCGACGGGCTCAAGCCGCGCACCGAGCAGCTGCCCCCGGGGCGGTACCGCTGGCAAGCGGTGCGTGAGGGCTTTGAGACTCAAAAGGGCACCTTTCAGGTCCGCGCAGACCAGACGAACTCCCTCAACATCACGCTGCTTCCGCCAGGGCATCTCGTCGTTGAGGGCACGCCCAAAGGGTCCAAGGTGGAGGTGTCCGGTCCCATGCGCACCGTCCAAGGGCTACCGATGGCGATCCGCTCGGCGCCAAGCGGGACCTATCGCCTAACGATCAGCAACCCGGGTTACTACAGCCAGCGGCTCTCCAAGAGGGTGCGAGCGGGTCAAACCACTCGGGTTCGAGTGCGCCTCAAGCCCGACCGCCGGCTCCGAGCGAAGCCTGCACCTAAGCGCTATCAGTCAAAGGCTGAGCGCGTGAACGAGAACGTCTCCTTCTTGTACGGCACCCTGCGCTCGCTGAACTTCGGCGACGATGAGCATGCCGTCCAACCGATGCTTTGGTTCCAGCCTGAGGGGTTACCGGGCATGAACCTGCCGGCGGTTCACGTCGGCGTCGCCGCCCAGATCGGCTCCGACCAACAGCTGATCCGGAACGAGCAAGGCGAACCGATAGCGACCTGGATGCTCGGCTATGAGCATTACTTCGCAAGCGCCGAGGAGTTCTCGTCGTTGAGCGTCTTTGGTCGCCTGACGCTCAATCATGACCCGGGCTTTGAGGCGGGCGCTTCAATCTATCTCATCCCTTTTGAAGAGCATGACATGGGCGCGACCACTAAGGTCTCAACCTTTATCGGCGCCTCCGAGCGCCTCGGTCCGTACGCCGGCGTCAGCGGCAGCATCAGCTGGGCAGGCGCCACGGGGCTTAGCCTGATCGTGCTGGGCGCCTTACTCGGCGGCTAGCGCAGCGGGTGCTGCAAAGGCGACGGCTTACTCACTTGACCAAGACGCGGAAGGCGCTGTTGATTTGGCGTACTAGACTGCGTGCGCTCAACATCGCCAAAACAAGTACGCACCCCGTCGACACCGTGCGGATCATCATCGGCTCACGCCCTTGATCTTCAGTCTGACGACTTCGTGACGAACTGTCGAGAGAACGCTCTGGCGCGCGCAAAAAGAAACAAGGCAGCCAGGAAACTGGCTGCCTTGGCGCGGGAGGAGGGATTCGAACCCCCGACCAACAGGTTCGAAGCCTGGTACTCTATCCAGCTGAGCTACACCCGCCTCGTGCGTACCCTGCTAGGAGCCAGCGCCCGAACTGTCAACGCTGTTTGTTGCCCAGCCGAGCTCCTGCCATCCGAGGGTTCCGCCGTTCAGGCTCTCCACCCGATCGTACCCCATCGAGCGCAGCAGCAGGCGCCCCGACAAGGACATCACGCCGCGGTTGCAGACGGTCACGATGGGCTGGCGCTTATCCGCCGGCAGCCGCTCATCCACGCGCTCCATCGCCGAGAGCGGGACGTTGATCGCCCCAGGCAAGTGCCCACGTGCGAAGACCTCGGGCGGGCGCACGTCAACGATGCACGGGGTCTCACCCGCCTCGAGCCGCTCCCGCAGCGCCTCAAGCTCTAGGGTCGCGTGCTCCCCTTTGCTGTGCTGAATCATCTGCTCAAAGTAGCGCGCCGATGGCGGCGGCTCAACCGCCTGCGAGGGGGAACCGGCGACGCGAAACTCGGGGAAATGCCGCTCAAAAGAGGAGGCATATTTATAGATGTTGTCGGCAAAGATCACCACCACCACGTTCCCGGGCTTGTCCTCGACGCGAGCGAGCGCACCGAGCAGACCGAGCGCCGCGCTCGGTCCCGCAATAATCCCCTCTTCTCGGTTGAGTCGCAGACACATGGCGTACGCCTCGTCGTTGTGTATCTCGATCAGCTCGTCGTACTCCTCCGGGCGAAAAAGCTGCGTCTGCTGCAGCTGCCGGAGCGAGCGAACCCCTGGGATATCATGCCCCTCGTTGGGGTGGGCGCCGATCACCCGCACGCTCGGGTTCTTCCCTTTGAGAAAGCGACCGTTGCCGGTGAGCGTACCGCAGGTGCCCATGGCGGACACGAAGTGGGTGATCCGCCCTTGGGTCTGCCGCCAGATCTCGGGGCCGGTGGTGCGCATATGCGCCTCAAAGTTCGCCTCGTTTTGGTACTGGTTGAGCATGTGAAAGTCGGGGCGCTCAGCCAGGTCCATAGCGCGGGCGATCGCACCCTCGGGTGCGCCAGGCGCAGGGCACAAGGTGTCCTCGAGCTCCTCGACTTTGGCGCCGGCGAACTTGAGCATGACGCGCTTCTCTGCCGGTATCTCGGTCGAGAGCGGGGTGGTGAGTTCGTAGCCCTTGAGGTTGGCGAGCATCGCCAAACCCATACCCGTGTTGCCGCTCGTCGGCTCGACCAAACGCTGCTCAGCCTTAACCAGACCTCTCGCCTCGCCGTCGCGCAGCAAGTTGGCGGCGACGCGATCCTTGATGGCGCCGAACGGATTGTACCACTCGAGCTTGGCGTAGACCTTGGTGTGTTGCAACGTGTGAACCCGCTGCAGCCGCACCATCGGCGTCGGGTTCTCTTCGTCCGAGAACATATCCAAGATGCCTTCGTACACGCGATTGCTCATGCGCCCCACCGTCCTCTCACGCTCGCCCACTCTGCAGGCGGCAGGTGCCCTTTAGCCGACTGAGCGCTCGGCGCAACAACGGCTTGGGCTGGTGCCAATGGGTCCCGCTCGAGTTGACCAATCAGGGCGCCTCACCGTTTGCGCAACAAGCCGCAAACCCATTGCCTTTGGCTGAGGGCTAAGCCACACCGGGCTTATGATCTACTCCGCACTGCTCGCGACTGCGCTCGCCGCCACCGCACCTCAGACCACCGTGGTCGTGCCGCTCAAGGCGGTTGGGGTCCCTGCGGCTGACGTGTCCATCCTGACCGCCGAGCTGCGAACCCAGATCGGCCGCTCCGAGCGGTATCGCCTGGTCACGCCCGAGGAGATGAGCGCGGTGGACGAGGAGCTCACCCGGCAGCTCTCCGGTGGTTGCGACGAGGCGAGCTGCGTCGCGGAGCTGGGCGGCGCGCTCGGCGCCAAATTCTTGATCAGCGGTCAGGTCGGCAAACTCGGGAGCCTGTACACGCTGCAGCTTAAGCTCATCGACATCGAGACGGTGGCGGCGAAGCGCACGGCGTCAGCCCATGCCGCCAAGATCGAGTCGCTCTTGCTCAAGCTGCCAGAGGTCGCCAGCGACCTGCTCGGTGAGCACCCCTCCAAGCGGCAGGTTGTCGTCAACGCCACCGCCAAGGTCGCGAGCAAGCTGCTTGAGAAGGTCACCGAGCGCTCAAGCGCTCAGCCCGCAGCCCCCCCGCAACCAGCGCCCCAGCCCGCTTTGGCTTCCGAAGAGATGGGCTTTTTGGTGCTCCGCACCAGCTACCGCCCGCCTGCGATGCTCCTCGGCGGGGTCGGGCTACGCCTTGGGCGTCGATTCAGCGCCAACGCCGCCGTCGGTAGTGGGCCCGAAGACAACGACACCACCACCCTCTGGGAGGTGGACTACGAGGTAGCTTTGATCGGCAGCCAGACTCGTGGCGGACGGCTGGGTTTCACCATGCTTTACCGCAATTGGAGCTGGGGTCAGGGGTCTGCGAGCGAGCCTCAGACCGGCAGTGACTTGGGCGCAGGCGCTGTCGCTGGCTTCCGGCATGTCCTCCCGAGCAAGCTGGTCTTCGATGTCCACATGAGCGCCGGCTTTGTGAGCAGCGAAACCCTTGAAGGGGGCGTTACGAGCAGCCAGCGTGGTGTCCGCTTGATCAACGGCGGAATCAGCCTGGGTTGGTCGCCCTTCTAGAAGCGCCTGCGGCGCAGCAAAACTAGTCGCCGTTGGCGGCTCCGTAGAACTGCACACCCGCTTGGCGGAACAGCTCCTCGGTCGCTCCTGTCTGGTCGTTGACCAGGAGGACGCGCCCCTCATCGGTCAAGCCAAAGAGGTAGCCGAAGCTCGCGGACAACGCGTACACACGCGGCGCGCCCATCGTTCCAATCAATCGGGTCTGCGCGCTGCGGCTGTCCACATAGACCAGCAGGTCATTGCCGCCTTCCGGGTTGCGCGACGTCATGAGCAACGAATCGTCCTTGAGGACGACGCAGTCACCCGAGCTCGCATAGGGGGTGAGGTCACCGAGCGAGTCCAGCCGTCCGTCCATGGTCAACGTGTAGGCTTGCGCCGGTCGTCCGCTCGACTGCGTCAGGAAAATGGTCCCCTCGCTGTCGATCGCTAAGCCGTTGATGTTGGCCGGTGTCCTCACCCGGGCTACGGTCCTCCCTCGCCCCTCATTATCAAGCTGAATCAACTGGTTGCTTGATATCCCTACAAGCTGGCCCTGAGGGTCGATGTCGATATCAAAAAGGCTGATGCGCCGACCATCGAGCGTCGTCGGTCCGATCTCCTCAACCACCTGTTCAAACGGGTCCACCGAGAAAAGCCGCCGCGGCCCATGAGCCCAAAAGCTGCAGTCTAGGTCCTCGTTGTTGTCCCCATCGCAGTTCTCATCAACGAACGAGCAACGCTCGGTCCCATCCGGGTTGGCGCTGCGATCCTCATCATCGCAGTCCCGACCGCCACAGGCTTCAGACAAAAAGCCGTCGCCGTCGACATCGCAGGCTGGATCCGGTCCCGTATCTTCGGCGGGCGTGCCTGCGTCTGCCGCAGGCTGCCCGGTGTCACCCGATTCGCCGCGATCAGGAGGGCTACCAACGTCTCCGGCGGACGTCCCGGCGTCAACGACTGTGGCGCCTGCATCCCATGCCACTCCAGGCGCTTCGACGTCATCCCCGCACCCAGCCAGCACGGCGCACGTGCCCATCATAAATCCTAAGTATCGACGCATCTGAAACTCCTCGAGCGAGCGCGCACCTAATCACCTCGGACCCACCAGCGCAATCGCTTCTCGACCACGTCCCGGTTGCGCTCGGTTTGGCGCCGCTTGATCAACAGGCGCTGGCTCGATTACCCCAACCCATGCACCGCACCCGGTGGAGGTCCCCGTGTCTACAGTCCATGCCTCGCTCGGCGCCCGCTCAAACGGCGCCTGTCATCCCAAGGCCGGCTAATTCATGATGGACTTTTTTGCGGCGCAGGAGCGAGCGAAGCGGCGGAGTCGCTGGTTGCTCGTCGCGCTCGCGGCGTCGGTCCTGAGCATCGCCGCGCTCCTGTACGGCGTGGTCGCTTACGTTGCGCAGGCCACCGAGACCGGCTCGTGGCTGATGCTGGATGTCTTCGTGACCATCTTGGGCGCCGTGGCGGCCGTCGTTGGCCTGGGGTTCGTGTTCAAGCTGATCGGCTTGCGCGCAGGCGGTGAGCGGGTCGCCGAGTGGCTCGGTGGGACGCTCGTTGAGCGCAGCACCTCAGCACCTGACGAGCGTCAACTGATCAACATCGTTGAAGAGATGGCGATCGCCTCAGGGGTCCCGGTGCCCCCGTGCTACGTGCTTGAGGGCGAGGCGAGCATCAACGCCTTCGCTGCGGGCTATCAAGCGGAGGATGCGATCGTCGCAGTCACACGGGGCGCGCTCGACCAGCTCACGCGCGACGAGCTTCAAGGCGTCATGGCGCACGAGTTCAGCCACGTGCTCAACGGCGATATGCGGCTCAACTTACGCCTCGTCGCCGTGGTCGCGGGTCTCATGGGGATCGCGCTCATCGGCCGCACGATCATCAACGCGGCGACGCACCTTCGCTCCAGCAAAGACAGCGCCCAGGCGCGCCTCGCCCTCTGGAGTATCGGCGGCGTACTCGCGATCGTGGGGTTTCTTGGGGTCCTCTTTGGTCGCCTCATTCAAGCGGCGGTGAGTCGCCAGCGGGAGCATCTCGCCGACGCCTCAGCTGTTCAGTTTACCCGTAACCCAGACGGTATCCGTGCGGCGCTCATTCGCATTGGACGCTACCCGGAAGGCAGCTGGCTGAACCAAGCCGGGGCAGCCGAGATCCACCACGCCCTGTTCGCGCAAGGGTTTCGCTCCGGATGGTTCAGCGGGTTGTTCGCCACGCACCCACCGCTTGAGCGGCGCATTGAGGCGCTCGGCGGCGTCCGCCTAGTCAAGCAAAGCGCTACCAGGGAGCCAGCGCCCTCCGTCTCGCCCAGCGGCTCGGCTACGGCAGCCTTTGCGCCGATCGCCGCCGCACCGCCCCCCACCGATACCCTCTTTGACGCCACTGCCCTAGCGTGTGCGCTGATCATGGCGCCCCGACGGACCCTCTCATCTGCTCAGGCGGCGCGCCTCGAGCGTGCCGGGACGCTGGGCGCCGCCGCCCAGAGTTACCACTCATCGGTCTATCAGCTCGGCTTGGACCAGCAGCTTGAGCTCCTCGACAAGCTGGCGCCCACATTGCGCAGGTTGAGCGCAGCGCAAGGCGAGCGCGTACGCAAGCTGGCGCTCGATCTGGCACGCACAGACGGCAGGATCAGCGCCTTTGAGTGCGCCGTGTTGGTCACGCTGCGCCGTCGCTTGAGCCCAACGAGCCAAGCGCCGGCTTCAAGTAAGAAGCGCCCGTGGCAGGCGATCGCCGTGGTCCTGTCGGCTATTGCGCACGAGAGCGACGCGCCGGCACTCGAGGCTTTCGAGCGCGCACGCCAGCGCATGAGCTCGCCGCGCGCACGGCGTCTTCAGCTTCTGCCGATCGATGACTGCTCGAGTGAGCGCCTCCTCACAGCCTATACTCAGCTAGCCGAGGCGCCCCTGCCGCTGCGCCAGGCTGCGCTCGAGGCGATCGCCGCAGCGGCTGCAGCGGATGCGGTGCTCAACGCAGGCGAGCAGGCTTTTGTGCGCGCCAGCTGCTCGGCGCTCGGCACCCACCTGGTGCGCACCCCCTAGCTCCCGGGTCTCGATGGCTTTGCCAGCTTGCGATCCCTGCCGCAAAGCGGCAGTTGAGGTCACCCCATGATGGGGACAGGGAGACGCTGTTGATCAACCCGGGCGCTCGAGTCACCCACCTCGACACGGCGCGCGGCGTGGCGGTCATGGGCATCTTGGTGATCAATTCGCTCTCGTTCTTCCTGAGCGATCTTGCCGTCTATGACCTAACGCAGCCCCAGCCTCAGAACCGTCTTAGCGGATGGGTCGGCATCCTCGGAGAGCTCTTCGCTGATCAAAAATTCATGGGCCTCTTCTCCCTACTCTTCGGCGCCAGCTATCTGTTATTTCTCGATCGAGTCCGGGACCGTACGGCGCACCCGATCCGCCTCAGCGCATGGCGTAACACGCTGCTGCTGCTCATCGGCTTCGCCCATGCCGCCTTCTGGGTCGGCGATATCTTGATGGTCTACGCCCTCTGCGTTCCCATCCTCATGATGGCGGGTGCAAGCTCCTGGCGCGGCCTCGTCGTCACGGGGTTGCTGGTCTATTACCTCGCCATCGGCGCGGCTGTCGCCGCCGCGCCGCTCGCCGATGAGACCACCTTCGCCGCCTTGTTGTCTGGGCAGGGCACCAGCGACGCAACCGAACTCCTCGGCTTCTATTTTCTGCTCGAAATCTACCTCAGGGCGCTGGGGATGATGCTGATTGGGATGGGGCTCTACCGCAGCGGCTGGCTCCTGCGCGCTGCCGACGCCTCGAGCGCTCCCTACGCTCAGGTCGTCATCGGGGCTGGTGCGCTCGTCAGCGCCACTGGAGTTATCTGGGGCTACCACCAGGGGCACACGCCCCAGGCGCTCATACTCAGCAACATCCCAAACACCTTGGTGACCCCACCCATGAGCTTGGCGTACCTTGCGCTGATCATGTGCTGGGATGCAGGCAACACCGGCTGGTTGCTGGCGCGCGTCCGCTCACTCGGGCGTATGGCGCTGACCAACTATCTAAGCCAGACGCTGATCTGCTTGACGCTGGCGCAGATGATCCCGTCCGACTGGCTTGACCGCGCCAGCGTCTGGCTGCTCATCTTTGCGATCTGGGCTGTCCAACTCGGCGCCACCAGCTGGTGGCTGAGCCGTTTCCGCCTTGGTCCCGCCGAGTGGCTCTGGCGCTGCGCAACCTACCGTCGGTGGCAGCCCCTACGGCGCTAGCTAAGGCTTAGGCATCGACTGCGCCATCTCGATCAGCGAGGTCTAGTGCGCAGGCGCCCTCGTCGGCGACGAGACTCGGGATCGCAGGGTGCAGATTGTCGAGATGAAAGGTGCGTCGGGTAGCGCTCCGATCATGGGGTTGATCGCTCGTATGAGAACCCGCCGCCGCTGGTCCCTCCCACGCCCCACGACCGCCATCTAATGTCGACGTAGATATCCTCCTCGACGAGGTGCAGAACCATATCTCGTCCTGGCAGGTCTTGCATGCGTCGATTAGCTGCCTCTTTGAAGGGTGCAAAGCGCAGGTTGGGGATGTCATCGGTCGTCCCGAAAGACCAGAGCGTACCCGCCGGGCTCGAAGCCGGTGCAGCGCGCTGCTCTTGCGTCGCATTGAACAGGATGTTGATGGCACCGCGCGTAAGCGCCACACGAGGCGTTATGCGGTCCTGTGCTTGCGGCGACGTTGGGTCTGCGTTGGCGGCCTTCGTAAAGACGATGCGCTGACCACGCCAGATCGTTGGCTCATTGGCTCCGCCAGCGTCTTCCCCGACACCAGCGTCTATCCCGGCGCCTGCATCGCCCGAGGCACCAGAGTCAACCGCTGCGTCCACAGCGACTCGGGCGTCGGTTGCAGCCTCGCTCGCATCGCTCGGTGCGGCATCGAGCGATGTCCCTGCATCCCATACGGAACCGCTGTCGAGTCCCGGCCCTGCGTCTGGCATCCAGCCTGAATCGACCCCGCCGCTCCCATCAGATTGTAACGGTGTGGCATCCCTGAGAACGCTCGCATCCAGAACGATCTGGGACCCTGGCTCATCGCATGCCAGCGCCATGACCCAAACGACACCTAAGAGACGCTGCATCCAAACCTCCCTAGCTTTCGGTGAGCTACTCATGAACACCCGAGGGCACGACCGATTCCCCAATCAACCTCAGCGCTGTTGCGCCGCAACCTCAGCAGATGATCCGCTCACCAGTTGACGTGCAACCTGTAGGACCCCATCGAGCCCGCAGAACCGTGGATCCGCAGCCGGTAGGTCTGGTCTGCCTCAAGCTCCGCCATGATGGCGCAGTTGTTACTCACGCCTCTGTTGTTGTCCATCGCAAGCTGGGTTCCATTGCTGGCGAACAGGGTGCAGACCGTGTCGGTCCGCTGCGTCGTCTCGATGAAGTAGCGTCGCGTCTGGGGTGCTACGAAGACGAAGAAATCAAGGTCATCACGGCGATCGAGCGCTCCCTGTCGCTGCCCGGGGACGAACATCGGCGTCGCCTCGCTCGCTGTGTCGCCGTGATCGCCTTGCTCTTCAAGCTGGCAGGCAGAGTCGCAGCCATCGTCCGAGGTCCGGTTCCCGTCGTCGCAGGTCTCCACCCCGCTGCGCACCCATCCATCGCCGCACGCGGCGCGCTGACACGCATTGGTGCATTGATCATGGTTGCTGCGGTTCCCATCGTCACAGCCCTCGCCCGGATCGACCACCCCGTCGCCGCAGCCAGACGGGGCGACGCCGGCATCATCGAGTAAGTCCGCCTGTGCAAACTCGATCTCATCGGCACGCGCCGACACCGAGCCCACCGCGCGCCGAAGCGAAGCCTCACGGGCGGCGCTGCGAAGCGTTCCGCGCACCGAATACCCTTGCTCCAAGAGCTCGGCGGCGCAATGCAGCCCGATATAGCCCGACACCCCAGTCACCAACACCTTCTGTCCCGCACCCGCCGTCATCCTGTCGCTCCCTCTCGTTGAGGCATCGCTCTAAAACCAAGCAACCCGCAAGGCAACGCCACCCACTGCATCCGTCAATTGCGGCTGATCGAACCCACGCAGCGCCGCCTCGCTCAACCCGCAGCGCGCCCGCCGGGACTTGTCGGGCGAGACGGTCCGCGGCAGATTGACGCAACCCGGGCGCGACCACGCCGATAAGCAGACCACGGACATGGAGTCAGCATGAAGACCACGCTCTACGACAACAACGTCTCGGCTTACCTCCACCAGGTGATGAACGACGTGGTCGGCAAGCCCGATTTCGGTGAGCACTGGGACGCTGATAAAGTCATCGACGTTGACCAAGTCCCCGAGGCCTACCGAGGCGTCGTCAAGCAGGCTGCCGGTGAGGCAAAGAGCCTGCGCGCAGCAGACCTCGAGAAGGCGCTTTGGGAAGGTCACGACGCGCTCTTGAGCGAGGATAAATCATTTGGCGTCCACACATCGCCCTACTCCTTCGCCCGCAACTTCGGGATCGGCGGCGACGGCATCCTCGACACCGGCGAGCAGCGCAAGGCCTCAGCGAAGAGCCCGATGGCGCTCCAGCTGATCGAGTTCATCCAGAGCGAGCGCGGCGAGTAGCACCGACTACTCTGCAGGCTCGTCCTCAGCCACGAAGCAGACGTCGTATCGGTCGCGCCCAACCCCCAACTCGGCGAACTGACATGAGGTCGTGTCGCGTGCCCGAGAGCCTTCGCACAAAAGCGCAAGCGTCACATCGTCTCCGGGTGCGCTGTAGCTGTATTCGTGAAGGGGTTGATCATTGACGAAAAACCGCAAGCGCTCGTTCTGCGCGTCGACTTCGAAGCCGAGCCGAACCCACTCACCCCCAAAGTCAGCATCTTCGTAGCGAACCAAACGGCCCTGAACCCATGTATGCAGTTGACCAGCGTGCCTCGTCCAGCAGAGCGTCGCCCGCTGTCGATTCCAGTGGTTCCCGAGTGTCGGCGGCCCAAAACGCGCCATCAAGCACGCCCGACCATTCACTTCAGGTTTAACCCAGACCGCTTGGCTGTGGGTCTCGTACCATCGGCGCTGCCCCTGCCATTCATCGAACG
>JAYZBQ010000064.1:0-6348 GCA_036338695.1 Myxococcota bacterium | reverse complement strand
GCCGTCTGGGCTCTCGGTGAGCGCCTCAGCGAGCTTCATGTATTGCTCAAGCGGAACGCCCGCGCTGGCTGCGGTTAGGTCGTGAATCACTCGCTCGGCTTGGCTCTCGATGGCTTCATCGTTGTCCGGCATGTCTCTCTCCTCAAACTTGACATTATAGCGTTGGGTGACCGTGCGGCGCAGCACCTGCCCCGATGGGGTCAATAAGGTGGCGGCGACGCCTTTGCGGCCAATGCGTCCGGTGCGCCCGGCGCGGTGCACATACACCTCCGGGTCGCGGCTAAACTCGGTTGCGATCACCGCATCGAGGTTGCGAATATCAATGCCGCGCGCCGCCACATCGGTGGCGACGAGCAGCTTGGAGCGACCTTCGCGCACCTTTTTGAGCGCCGCTTCGCGCTTGGCTTGGCTCATGTCGCCATGGATGGGCATGCAGTCCCAGAGTTGGCGACGTAAGAAGGCGCAGACCACATCGACCTCGTCTTTGCGGTTGCAAAAGATGATGGCGTTGGTCGGGGCGATGGTCTCGAGCATGCGCAGCAAGTTGCGGGTCATGCCCACCGACTTATCGGTGCGGTACAAGAAGTGTTCAACACCCTCGACTGTACGAGACTCTCCGCCTAAATCGACGCGCTCAACATCCGACATAAAGGCTTTGGCGGCGCGCTCAATGCGCGGCGGTAAGGTCGCCGAGTACAAAAGAATCTGCCGCTGCTTGGGTAGCTTCTTGAGTACGCTGGTGACCTCTTCCCAAAAGCCCATCGAGAGCATCTCATCGGCCTCATCAAGCACCGCATGCTTGCACTTGGACAAGTCGATGTTGCGGCGCCGTAGATGGTCGATCAAACGCCCTGGTGTGGCGACGATGATCTGGGTGCCGCGCTTGAGCGCTTCGATCTGCGGCTCAAAGGAGGTGCCGCCGTAGATGGGCGTGACCTCAAAGTCGTCCATGCCTTTGGTCAGGTCCGCCAATTCACGGCAGATCTGAGCGCAGAGCTCACGGGTGGGCGCCAGCATCAGCGCGTGCGGCTGTTTGGGGCGGCGCTCGGCCTTGATCAGCTGCGCCAAGACCGGCAGGCAAAAGCCGGTGGTTTTGCCCGAGCCGGTCTTGCTCTGGACCACGAGGTCCTTGCCGCTGCTCGCCGGCTCCCAGCAGGCGGCTTGAACCGGGGTCGGGCCGGTGTAGCCGCGGTTGGTCAGCCCGGTCAGGAGCACCTCGGGCACGCCTAAGTCGGCGAAGGTTCCCTCGATTTGATGGGTTTTATCGGAAGCCAATGCGCTCCCCTTTGTTGTCTAAGCGATGGGGGGCTACCCCGGCAGGGCGCGCAAGCCAAGCGAATAGCCCGCCGCAGGCGAAGACTTTCTCGGCGATTCTGGCTATAGGCGCCAAGGGCGCAAGCGAGGAGACGCGATGGACCGCAGGCATTTTGTTCGCACCGTCGGCGTGGGCGCCGCAGGGCTCGCGGCAGGCTGCGCCGAAAGCACACCGGACACGCCGCCGGCGCCAGACGCAGGCGCCGCCCGCGCAGACGCTGGGCGCGCCGACACAGGCGTCGAGCCGTTCGACGCAGGCGCCAGCTGCCGCGCCACGGGCGATGACATCCAAGGCCCTTACTACCGTGAGGGCATCCCGGTGCGCGCCGACCTTGACCGCTACGACGACGACGGCGAGCCCCTGCGGCTTGAGGGTACGGTGACCGACCGAGCCTGCCGTGCGCTCGCTGGCGCGGTGGTGGTGATCTGGCACGCCGACCCGGCCGGCGGCTACGACATGGACTCGCCCGAGCGCCGCTACTACGGTCAGGTCGCCGCCGACGGGCAAGGGCGCTTCGCCTTCACCACGTTGATGCCAGGGCGCTACCTCAACGGCGACACCTACCGCCCGGCACACCTCCACGTGAAGGTCTTTGTCGAGGGGGTCGAGCGGCTGACCACGCAGCTCTATTTTGAGGGCGATCCGTACAACGCGACCGACCCTTTCTTTGAGGCGGGCCGCAGCATGCCGGTGCGCGCCGGCGCAGCCGCCTACGACCTCGTGGTGTAGGGCTGCCGCCTCGCGAGCGCTCGCGCGAGTCGGCTAGCTTCCCGAGCACAAACCGGCTACACCCCCAATTGTACCCGGTCAGGAAGGGCTCGCATGAGCAACCGCACGCTTCTCATCACCACCTGCTTGCTGCTGGCGACGGGCTGCGAGGAGGAAGAACTCCGCGCCATCCCGCCGGCGACGATCCAGTCCGACACCTTCCGCCAAAAAGAGAGCTCCAAGGTGGACGTGCTCTGGGTGGTGGATAACTCGCAGTCGATGACGCCCATCCAAGGGCGCCTCGCCGACCGCTTCGTCGCCTTCTTCGCGCAGCTCATGGACAGCCAGGTCGACTACCACATCGGCGTGGTCACCACTGACGCGCCCGAAGAGCAGGGGAAGCTTCGCCAGTACGGCGAGGACGTCAACAACCCGGAGCGCCCGCACGGGGAGCCCTTGCCCAACTGCGGCGGCAACTGCCGCTACATCAGCCGTCAGATCAGCTGCGACAACATCGAGCGCACCAACAGCTGCCACGCCCGTAAGGTCTTTGAGAACCTGATCCACGTGGGCAACACCGGCGCCAACTACGAGCAGGGCTTGATGGCCGCCGCGATGGCGCTTGGGCTGACCCAAGACGCCGAGGGCAACGCCCTGCCTGCGCCCGAAGAGAACGTCGGGTTCTTGCGTGAAGACGCCGACCTGCACGTGATCTTTGTCTCCGACGAGGACGACTACTCGCACGGCCGCGAAGCCTACTGGGCGGCGCGCTACTACACCCGCCTGCTCGAGGGTTCCAAGGGGCCGGGCAACGAGAACAAGGTGACGATCTCGGCGATCGTCGGCGACCCCAAGGCGCCGGACGGGCTGGAGTCCATGGACCTGTGCGCGCACTGGCGCACCGAGGGCAACAGCTCGGGCATCGACTTTCGCTTGGGGCCGCAAAATGACCGGCGCGGCTGCGAAGACAACAACGACCCTGAGCGCCCGAGCGTGGCGCGCGTGGGCACCAAATACCTGGAGGTCGCCTGCAACAGCGGCGGCGTCTTCGCCTCGATCTGCGACGGCGACTACTCGGTGACCCTCGACACCCTCGGCGCCAACGCCGCGGGCTTGCGCCGCTACTTCCGCTTGGGGCGCCCTGACGAGATGGAGCTCGGCTGTGACGACGAGCTCGGCACCGGCGACGACCCCTTTATCGAGTGCGCTCAGCGCGACCCGCAGCAGCACGGTCAGCCGCTGTGCGTGCTGGCGGTGGACATCAACGACGTCCCCGCAGGGCCCGTGCCGGTCGCTCGTGACGGCGCCACCGGCTACACCTTTGACCAGGTCAACAAGGCGATCCGCTTTAACGGACAGTTCGTCCCGGCGCCCAACACCGAGATCTCGGTGACCTACAAGCTCAAGAGCTCCTTTAGGAGTTGTGGAAACTGATGACCAAGCTACGCACCCCGATGGCGCTGCTGCTGGGCGGCTTCTTGGTGGTCACGCCCGCCGTCGCCGCCGCCACCGCCGCCAAACCTGTCGAGCGCAAGGTCGACCCAGAGGTCGCCAAGAAGAAGGAAGAGGAGGCGAAGGCTGCCGCCGAGAAGGCCGCCGCCGAGAAGGCGGCTGCGGAGAAGGCAGCCGCTGAGCAAGCAGCCAAAGAGAAGGCCGCGGCTGAGGCGAAAGCCGCCGAGGAGGCTAAAGCGGCCGAAGAGCAAAAGAAGCAGGACGAGGCGGAGGCTGCCGCAGCAGCCGCCAAGGCGGCCGAGCCGCCGAAGGGGACGCCGACCTACGCCTACACCTTAGCGCCCGACGCCGAGCCCGAGAACGTCAAGCTGATGCAAGCCTCGCTCGCTAAGGGGGTGGACGCCACCGACAAGCTGCACCTCGTAAGCGCCGACATCAGCGCGCTGCCGGCGGACCTGCAGACGGCGCTGAACGAGGGCTGCCGGGTGAGCTCATGCCGTACGGCGCTGCTCGCCGCCCTCAAGCTCCCGCAAGCGCTGATCGTTGTGATGAACGCCAGCGGCTCGTCCATGACCTACACGCTCTTTTCATCGAGCGGGGACACCCTCGGGCGCAGCACGGGCAGCTGCATCGGCTGCCTTGAAGACGAGAAGAAGCGAGACTTAGTGCTCGGCGAGATGGTCCAAGACCTGTTCATCAAGTCCGAGGCCAAGACGCTCGCCGAAGCCAACGCCGAGGCGCCCGTGACCGTCGAGTCGGCGACCGAGACGGCCAGCGCACCCGCCGGCGGCAAGGGGCCGCTGGCGCGCGGGAAGCAGAAGCGCCGGGCGCCGAAGGTGCGGGCGAACTACGTGGTCAAGTGGGTGCCGAGCGTCTGGACCTACGCCGGCGCCGGGACGCTGGCGGCGACCGGCGGCGGCTTGTACGTGGCGGCGCGCAGCGCCCACAGCACCTACATCAAGGCAATCAATGACGGGCGCGGACCGGGCGAGATCGATGGCATCGCCTCAGCCGGGCAAGCGCGTGAAATGCTGGCGTACACCTCGATGGTGTTGTCGGCGGGGGTCTTCGTGGCGTCGTACATGCTCGAACAAAAGGAGGTGCGGCAATGAGGCACCTCATCATCGCCTGCGCCCTGCTCAGCGCCGGCTGTCTCAACTGGGAGCTGCATAAACTCGAGGACGGCTGTCAGGTCGACAGCCAGTGCGCCGAGTTTCAATACTGCGAGACGGTCACCGGCAGCTGCCGCTGTGAGGACGACCGCGGCTGCGGCTTAGACGAGTTCTGCAACTCGCAGAACTTCTGTCAGGTCCGCTCGGGCTGCTTGTCCAATGAGGACTGCCCGCTGCTCGAGCTCGACGGTCAGCAGGTGGAGCGGATCTGCGACATCCGGCGCAGCCAGTGCATCCCGCTGCCGGGCTGTGGCGTCGACGCCGACTGTGCGTTCGGCAACCTGTGCGCGACCAACCAGACCTGCATCCCGGGCTGCCGGGACAACGGCGACTGCCCCTTGGGTCAGATCTGCAACAGCGGTCAGTGCAGCGCCGACCAGTGCCTGACCAACGCCGACTGTGAGCCGGGTGAGCGCTGCAATTCGGGCGAGTGCACCATCGACGATCGCGGCCCGTTCTGCCGACCGTGTCAGAACACCCGCGACGAGCCGCCCGAGTGCGGCGACTACGCGAACTACTGCCTGATCGATACCTCATCGCAGAGCGGTTACTTCTGCGGCGTGGACTGCGCCCGCGGGCAGGAGTGCCCCAAGGGCTACACCTGCAACAACGTGCGCATCGTGACCTCGGTCCAGTGCGCCGTGTCGGCCTGCGTCGACGGCTTCTGCCGCGGCGCCAGCGCCGGGTTCGCCTGCGCCAACGACAACGACTGCGAGAACCCGCGGCCGCGCGGGACCTGCCCGAAGGAGGGCATGGAGTGTCGCGGCGGCGAGGGCGCACAGCGCGCCTACTGCTCGTGCGTCGATGACTCGGACTGCCCCCGCGACGAGTGCCGCGACGCCTCGATCACCGAGAGCTGCAACGGCGGCGTCTGCTCGGTCAGCGGCGACGAGTGCGGCAGCTCAGCGGACTGCCCGGGCAACCGCTTGGGGCACTGCCTGCTCTCGGGACATCGCTGCTACGACAACATGGACTGCGACCTGATCGCGTGCGTGGAGGGTGGCTGCTTGATCGGACGCAACTGCGCACCGGAAGAGGGCCTGAGCTGTCGGGATATGCCGCAGTAAAAGCGGCGCTTATTGCTGCGCTTGGGCGGCGAGCTGACGCGCCTGGTGCTCTTTGATCAGCGCCTCTTGGATCTTGTTGACCTCACCGTCGAGGATGCCGGGTAGGTTGTGCACCGTCAGCCCGATGCGGTGGTCGGTGACCCGGTCTTGCGGGTAGTTGTAGGTGCGGATCTTCTCGCTGCGGTCGCCCGAGCCCACCATCGCTTTGCGGTCCGCCGCTTGCTCGGCTTGTTTGCGGGCTTGGTCGGCTTCGTAGAGCCGGGCTCGCAGCACCGACAGCGCCTTGGCTTTGTTCTTATGCTGTGACTTCTCGTCTTGGCAGATGACGATCACCCCGGTCGGGATGTGGGTCAGCCGCACGGCGGAGTCGGTTGTGTTCACCGACTGACCGCCCGGCCCCGAGGCGCGAAACACGTCGATGCGCACGTCGCTCATGTTGATGTCGAAGTCCGCCTCTTCGACCTCGGGCAGCACCGCCACGGTGCAGGCGCTGGTGTGGATGCGGCCTTGGCTCTCGGTCTTGGGCACGCGCTGCACCCGGTGGGTGCCCGCCTCCCACTTGAGCTGCCCGAAGGCCTCGGTGCCGCTGACGCGCCCGATGATCTCTTTGAAGCCGCCGGCGGTGCCCTCAGAC
>JAYZBQ010000063.1:0-53366 GCA_036338695.1 Myxococcota bacterium | reverse complement strand
ACGCCGGGTTGCGCCTGACCGTCCACGCGCGCCAGCGCGGTGAGACCCAGCGCGCCGTCGGGCGCGCGGCCGAGCGTTTCGCCGAGGCCCAGCGCAGCCGCCAGGGTCGGCGCCACGTCGACGCTGTCAAGCGTTGAGCGTGTGCTCGATGCGTCAACACCAGCACCCCAAGCTAAAAACGCCGCACCCTCTCGCGTCGTGTCGGCGCCAAAGCTGTGCGCTTGAAGCCCTGGAACGGTGGCGTTGGTGTCGGGCAAGGCGAGCAGATCCGGTGCCTGCGGGTTCTCAAAGAACGCAAGCAGCCGCTCGGCGCAGTCGGTTGAGCCGTCGCAGCCGGGTCGCCCGTCGCCCTCAAGCAGCTGTGTCTCGACGCCGCCAGCTCCCCAGCGTCGCGCCCAGATCGAGCGCCCTTGGGCATCCTGCAGCACCAGCCGGCGCCGCTCGTCGCGCCATGCCAGCGCCTGCACCCCTAGGGGCAGCGACTCGCTGAGCGCGTCGCCAAGCGCACGCTGCTCCCAAGGATCAAGCCCCGAGTCGCCGATCGGGTCGAGAAGCTGCGCTTGAGCCTCGAGCATGCCCGGGCGTAGCGTCCGCTGCCCGGTCCCGAGGGCTCCACCTGCGAGCGTCACCCCTTGGAGCCCACAGCGCGCTTCCACCTCGACTCGGTCTCGAGCGGCGAGCCACAGGCCGTCGATCAGGGTAGGGGTCCCGGTGACTTGGTCGTCACAGGTAAAGGTGAAGCCTGCCGCTTCATCCATACCCACTGCGGTGACCTCAAAGACGCCCGGTAGATCGGTCTCGGCGAGGCTGAGCACCGGGAGCTCTTCAGACGGTCCTGAGCTGCTGCAGGCGGCGAGCAAGAGGGCGGCGAGGGGGGCGTAGTGAACTCTCATAGGTTAAGTTGAACCCGCATCGTCCCTTAAGCGCAACCGCTCGCGTACCGAAAGGGGGAGGTGGGAGCGACGATGAACCGGGCGGTGATTATGTTTGTGGCGGTGATGAGCACCATCGGTGCCGCGGCGTTGGTCGTCGCCGGCCCCGAAGGCGTCAACCGTCTTGAGGAGCAGCGCCGCAACCTCGGACGCCTCGAGGTTCGGCGCGACGCCGCCAAACGCAAGGCGCTGGCGCTGGAGCACAAGATCGCTCAGCAGAGTGAAGGACTCGAGGGGGATTCGCTCTTCTCCCCGCATCGAGAGAAGCTGGTGCGTCAAGAGCTTGGTGTCATCGCTGAGGACGAACTCGAGATCGAGCTGAAGTGACCGAACGCGCAGGCCGCGGACCGGCGCTGGCGCGATGCCACAATGGCTTGCCAAGCGGCGTCGATGCGACCTATCCCGGACCCACCATAGAGTGAGGTCCCGGCACATGGTGAAACGCTTCGTCCTCGATACGAACGTCCTACTCCACAACCCTGATGCGCTGCTCCACTTTGACGACAATGACGTGATCGTCCCGATCTATGTGATCGAGGAGATCGACACGTTCAAGCGCAACGCCTCCGAGTTGGGGCGTAACGCCCGCCAAGCCTCGCGCTCGCTCGACCGCCTCCGTCATCAGGGAAGCTTGATGGATGGGGTCCCGCTTGAGAACGGCGGGACGCTGCGCGTGGCCTTCACGGACCGCCGCCTTCCTGCCGAGTTTCAGATGTCCAATACAGTGGACAATATGATCTTGGCGGTCGCTGTGGAGATCCAGCAGAAGGAGCCGTCGATTAAGACGGTGCTGGTCTCAAAGGACATCACCCTGCGTCTGCGCGCCGACGGCCTCGGGCTCGAGGCGCAAGATTACGACGACAACCGCCGCCGCTCACCGGACGACCTCTATTCGGGGTTCATCCAGCGCGACGTCGACCCCGGCATGATCGATAAGCTCTACGCCGTCGGCGCGCTCGAGACCGACGACCTCGGTGAAGAGCTCAAACCGAACATCTACATCCAGCTCAACGCCGTGGAGACTCGGCAATCGGCGCTTGCGAAGTTTGACCCCTTTGAGGGGGTGGTTCGGCCGGTGGATCGGCTCAGCCGCGATACCTGGGGGCTGATGCCGCTCAACCGCGAGCAGAAGCTGGCGCTCGATGCGCTCAATGATCCGAGGATCAAGCTCGTCACGTTGCTCGGCAAAGCGGGCACCGGGAAGACTTTGCTTGCGATCGCTGCGGGCTTACACGCCGTGACCGAGACGCGCGAGGCGCAGAAGCTGCTGGTCGCCCGACCGGTGCTGAGCTTGGGGCGGGATCTCGGTTATCTACCCGGCACGGTCGAGGAGAAGCTTAATCCATGGATGAAGCCGATCTACGACAATGTCGATTTTCTGCTCGGGCTGACAGCGGACCAAAAGCGAGCCGGGCGCGGCGCCCATGAGCTGATCGATCAAGGTTTGCTGGAGATCGAGCCGCTCAGCTACATCCGCGGGCGCTCGATTCCAAACCAGTTCATGGTGATCGATGAGAGCCAAAACCTCACACCGCATGAGGTGAAAACGATCATCACACGAGCGGGCGAGGGGACGCGCATCATCCTGACGGGCGACCCCTTTCAGATCGATCATCCCTACATCGACGTCTCCAACAACGGGCTGGTGCATGTGGTGAATGCCTTTGCGAACTCGCCGCTCGCTGCGCACATCACGCTCGCCAAGGGTGAGCGCTCTGAGCTCGCTGAAGAAGCGGCTAACCTGCTCTAGCGCGCCGTCGCTATCGCAACCGACCGTCGGTTCTAGCTTGTGCTCCCGCGCGAGCACGGGCAAACCCTCGCCTAAGGAGGCGAGCCCATGCAGCGCGCAACGATCGGAACGATCCATCAGTTTGAAGGTCAGGAGGTGGAGCTTTGCGGCTGGCAGTTCAACCGCCGTGGCTCCAAGAAGATCTGCTTTATGCAGGTGCGCGATGGTTCGGGTTTCATGCAGTGCGTGCTCGCCCGCGACGCCGTCGATGAAGCCTTGTTCGATCAGGTGCGCAAGCTGCCGCTTGAGAGCGCCGTCAAGGTGCGCGGGATGGTCGTGGCTGACGAGCGCTCCAAGCGAGGCTTTGAGCTCCAAGTCTCGGGCGTCGAGGTGGTCCACGTCGCCGAGGACTATCCGCTCGGCAAGAAGGATCACGGCCCCGAGTTTTTGATGAATCACCGGCACCTGTGGTTGCGTTCACGGCGCCAGCACGTGGTTTTGCGGGTACGTCACACGGTGGTCAAAGCGATCCGTGACTACTTCGACGAGCGCGGGTACCTCCTGCTCGATTCGCCCATTTTGACGGGGAACGCCTGCGAAGGGACCTCGACCCTCTTCGAGACACCGTATTTTGGAGAGACAGCGTACTTGAGCCAGAGCGGGCAGCTTTATCAAGAAGCTGGCGCCATGGCTTTTGGGAAGACCTACTGCTTTGGTCCTACCTTTCGGGCGGAGAAGTCATCGACGCGCCGTCACCTGACGGAGTTTTGGATGGTCGAGCCGGAGATCGCCTACGCAGACAACAACGACGTGATGGACCTGGCGGAGGACTTTCTGTGCGTCGTCGTTGAGCGTGTGCTTGAGAAGCATGCCGAGGAGCTCGAGACGGTCCTCGGGCGGGACCTGACGGCGCTGCGAAACGTCAAAAAGCCGTTCCCGCGCATCTCGTATACGGAGGCGGTGGAGCAGGTGGCGCGCTTGCGTGAGGCGATGACAGACGAGGACGATCGAGCGCTCATGGAGCTGCCGTGGGGGAGCGACTTTGGGGCTCGCCATGAGACCGAGCTGACGCAGCAATACGATCGCCCCGTGATGGTCCATGACTTCCCCATGGCGGTGAAGGCGTTCTATTTTAAGCGTAACCCGAACGACCCCCGACTGGCGGCTTGTGTTGACGTTCTGGCACCCGAAGGGGTCGGCGAAATCATCGGCGGCGGTCAGCGTGAGGACGACCTCGAGGTCTTGCTCAAAGCCATCGATGAGCATGAGCTGGATCCGGCAGATTTCGGCTGGTTCAACGACCTGCGGCGGTACGGTTCGGTTCCGCACGGCGGGTTTGGGCTTGGTTTGGAGCGCACCGTGGGGTGGATTTGTGGGCTGCATCACGTCCGAGAGACCATCCCATTTGCCCGCACGATGGACCGGCTGACCCCCTAGCTCGAGGCGGTGTGGCTGCTTGTCGGCGCAGGCGCGCTGAGCTAGGTACCGAGTATGAAACGATCCATCCCCTTGGCTTTAGCGGGGTTGTCCCTGAGCTGCTTTGCAGACGCCTTGCCGAGCCTGCCCGAGGCAGTCGGCGGCGTGGTGTTTCTTGAGGGCGCTGTACGCCGCGGCGTGGATGGTCAGCTTGACTCTGCCGTCTTCTCCGGTGCGCGCGTTGAGGTCGTCGGTCTGGGCTTGGCGCGAGCCGATGAGCGGGGTCTGTTTCGGCTGCCGCCGGTTCCGACCGTAGGGCTCGATCGCCGCCTTGAGTTTTTGGTTTATGAACCGGGCGCCTCCCTGGATTCCCCCCCCGTGGGCAGACGCAGCTACGAGCTCCTCTCGGGGACGCAGGGTCAGGTCATCGTCGATCTCGAGGTCGGCGCACGTGGCAGCATCGCGGGGCGCGTCGAGCTGGTCGGAGCGCCGCACTCGGGCGGTGTGATCGTCTACGCAGAAGGGATCCCAGGCGCCGACGACCTGAGCGGACCAGATGGTCACTTCTATCTTCACGGGATCCCGGAAGGGGCCGTCCGTGTCGGCTTTATCTATGAGGACTATCAGGTGGCGCCCACCACGTTTGTGACCACCTCCGTTGCGCCCTATCTGACCAAGCCGCTCGACGAGTTGGTCCGTCTCGAGCCCAACGCAGGTGAGTCGTCGACGGCTGGTGTTTCCGGGCGTGTGGTGCTCGATTTTGGGATGCGAGCCGATGACGTCGAGCTCTTGGTCAGCCCGCTGCTCGGGCGGCCGAGTGACGACGGCACGACGGCGCATGAGGTCAAGTCGGTTGCGCTCAAGGAGGATGGCTCGTTTACGTTTTCTCTCGATTACGCCGAGCCGCACACGCTCACGCTGCAGCGCCGCACCAACTCGTCGGCCAAGGCGATTCATCGGACGCGTTTGCATCACGTGCGTCGCGGGTCAGCCGATCTGGTCATGGCGGCTGTTTGGGCTGCTTCGGACCCGAGCGGCGTCGTTGACACGGACGGCGACGGGCTCGCCGATAACGTCGACGAGGACCCGGACAACGACGGGTGCCTCGATGAGCCGCCGCTGACGGCGTTGGACCCGTTTTCCTGTGGTGATTTCGACGCCGACGGGGTGGCTGATGGGGTTGACCCGGACGGCGATGGTGATGGTGACGCTGACCTCGAGGAGCTGACACCCGGCGCCGACGGGCGCGTGAGCGATCACCGCAACGAGGCGCATCACTCGGGGCGCGCAGCGGTCGAAGGTCAGGCGAGCGAGGACGGGCAGGTGGTCGTCAACGGCGAGGGGGTTTCGATCGAGCAGCTCGATCCGGATCACCCGGTGTTCGAGGGCTTGATCGAGCATCATGAGTACTTTGGGCACGCTCGCATGACGCCCGTTTATCGGATCATGGTCCCAGACGGAGGCGTCGCTGAGGTGCACGCGCACATCCACGGGCTCCGCTCAGATTCTGATCGGATCAGCATGGTCCTCAAGCCGGATTGCGGCGACGACTGCACGGAGGCGTTTTATCCGCATGAGCTGCCCGGCGACCGGATCGACTGTCGAGACGCCACGCGCGGCCGCATCACCTGCCCGGAGGTGCCTTTTGAGACCGCCCTCACCCAGACCTCACTGCTATGGTTCAAGCGGTTTGGTCCGCAACACGCGGCGCTCAACTGCGGAAACGGTCAGGTCGATCCGGGCGAGGAGTGCGACGACCAGAACGATGACGACCTCGACGGCTGTGACAGCCGCTGTCACCGCGCCCGCTGCGGCGACGGCGTGCAACAGGCCGGTGAGGCTTGCGACGACGGGAACCGGAACCCCTTGGATGCCTGCGACGCCGAGTGCCGCTCTGCTCGCTGCGGTGACGGGGTGGTCCTCGAAGGCGTCGCTGAAGGCGCGCCGGGCTATGAAGAGTGCGACGACGGCAACGAGGTCGAGACCGATGGCTGCCTGAGCTCATGCCGTCGAGCGCGCTGCGGCGATGGCGTGGTTCAGGACGGGGTGGAGGCGTGCGACGACGCGAACCTTGCGGAGGATGACGCCTGCCGCAGTGACTGCACGGTGGCGCGCTGCGGCGACGGCGTGCGCCGGACTGACCTGACCGAGGGCATGCCGGGGTACGAAGCCTGCGACGACGGCAACGACGTCGAGACCGACGACTGCCTGACGGCCTGCGTCTATTTCCGCTGCGGTGATGGTTTCCGGCACACGCTCTATGAAGCCTGTGACGACGGCAACGACGTCGAGACCGACGCCTGCCACACCAACTGCGCCGCAGCGATCTGCGGCGACGGAATTCGTCGTCAAGACATCGCGCCGGGCGAGCCCGGTTACGAGAGCTGCGATGACGGAAACCTCGATGAGGTCGACGGTTGTTTATCGACGTGCCAATCGGCTCGCTGCGGGGACGGCTTCGTGCGAGCCGGCGTTGAGGCATGCGACGATGGCAACGCGGATGACCAAGACGGTTGCCGCAACAATTGCTCGCTGCCAGGCTGCGGTGACGGCGTGGTTCAGGTCGGGGTCGAGGCCTGTGATGACGGCAACGACAACGACCAAGATGCCTGCCGCAACAACTGCATGCCGGCTCAGTGCGGTGACGGCGTCCTCCACGCCGGCGTGGAGGCTTGCGATGACGGCAACGCCGACCAGCAGGACGCGTGCCTGAACGACTGCTCGGCGGCTCGGTGTGGTGATGGGTTTGTCCAGCGCGACGTGGATCTGTGTGATGATGGCAACGATGAGAGCGGTGACGGCTGCGGAAACAACTGCAAACCAACGATTCGAGCCGTAGCGATGAATCTTGACGCGTTGTGCGTGACGCGCGCCGGCAAGGTGTGGTGCGCCGGGGGCAACACCAACGGCAACTTAGGCAATGGCTCGGAGCAACCCAGCACCCTTTTGCGCCGCGTCTTTGGCCTCGATACGGTCGAGCAGCTCGTCGCTGGGCGCAATCACGTTTGTGCCCGACTTGCCGATGCAACCGTGACCTGTTGGGGGCGCAATTCGAGCGGTCAGCTCGGCAACGCAGATGCCGACCGCAGGCAGCAAAATGAGCCGGTTGTTGTGCCGCAGTTGACCGATGTGACGGCGCTGGCGGCGGGTAATCATCACACCTGCGCAGTCCGCAATGACGGCCGGGTTTGGTGTTGGGGATACAACGAGTTTGGCGCCCTCGGCGACGGCAGCGTCGAGGACCGGCTCGCCCCCGTGCAGACCCTGATGACGGCTGCGCGTGAGGTCGCCGCCGGCGCGCATACCTGCGCGGTCAAGCAAGACGGTTCGGTCTGGTGCTGGGGGTACAACGGCTACGGCGCCGTCGGAAACGGTCAGATCGCCGATGTGGTCAGCGTCCCGGCGCGCGTGACCGGTTTGAGTGAGGTGTCGTCGATTGCGCTTGGAGAGTATCACTCGTGCGCCTTGCAGACGAACGGTTTGGTGAAATGCTGGGGTAAGAACGGTGATGGTGAGCTCGGCGTGAACAGCCTGACGCATCGCAATGAGCCGGTGCGTCTGCTCGAGATCGAGGACGCCGTGGCGATCTCGGCGGGGAACCGGCGCACCTGTGTGCTGCTGTCGAATGGGACGATGCGATGCGCCGGTTTGGGCACAGGCGGTCAGCTCGGTACCGGCGCGCCGGCGGTGAGCCGGCGCGTGGCGAACACCGCCGTGCTGCTCAACGATCCGGTGCGGTTGATGGGCTCGGGGGCCGTCTCGGAGTTCAACGCCGCCGTCGATCGCAACAACCGCCTGTTCACTTGGGGATCGAATCACCTCGGGCAGCTCGGGCTCGGGACCACCCAGACGCCGAAGCTGACGCCTCAAGCAGCGCAAGGGTTTTAGCTTACGCGCTCGGCGCAGACCCTTGCGTCCGGGCGCCTTGCTCCCTAATTTGACTGTGTAATCGACTAGTTGAATTGGGGTATGCCTTGTCAGGTGACGGAACGGAGCGGTTCGAGCGGCTCGAAATGATCGCCGGGTTGCTCCGAGCGATGGGCGATCCGTCGCGCCTTCGTTTACTGCAAGCCCTCAACGAGGGAGACGCCTGCGTTGGGGAGCTCGCCAAAAGCGCAGGGCTGAGCAACGCCAACGCATCCAAGCACCTCTCGATCCTGCGTCAGGTCGGCTTGGTTGAGTACACACGCCAGGGCAACTCGAAGTGCTTTGCGCTGACCTCGAGCGTGGTCACAGAGGTGTGTACCACCGTCATCCGCTCACGCGGAGACGACAGTTGAGTCGCGCCCGTCTCGCTCGGCGCGGCGCCGTCTGCGCGCTCATCGCTGGGTGTACGGCTTGCAGCGATCACCTGCCCGCGCTGCCGCCGACGCAGCCGGTCGTGCAGCAGCTCGTTACGGTCGAGGGGGTCATTCGGCGCGGCGTCGACGGGCGCAGCGAGCCCGTACCCATGCCGTACGGCCGGCTCGAGGTCCTCGGCGTCGGCGTGGTCCGCACCGACGTGAGCGGCTTTTACCGCCTGCCGCGGCTGCAGTCGGGCGCTCAGGAGCGGACGCTTGAGTTCTTGGTCTTCGATGCGCAAGAGCCGATGGGCTCGCCGCCGATCGGGCGTCATCGTTACACGTTGCCGAGCAACACCAGCGGTCAGGTCCTTGTCGACATCACGGTCGGCGCGCGCGGCAGCGTGCAAGGGCAGGTTCTCAAGCCAGACGGGACGGGCGCTGGCGGGGTGATCGCCTTTGTCGAGGGGGTCCCAGGTGCGGACGACTTGACCGGTCCGGACGGCAGCTTCTTCTTGTACGGGGTCCCCGAAGGCGCCGCACGAGTGGGCTTTATGTTTGAGGACTACGTGGTCGCGCCGCAGGCGCTGATCGATGTGGACGTGGTAGCCTACCAGTCAACGGTCATCCCGGAGGCGGTGCAGATCGCGCCGCCGCCAGGGCAGCCCGTCCTCGCGCCGGTGACGGTCCAAGTGCATCTCGAGGCGGGGATGGATCCGAGCACGCTCGAGGTGGTCTCCTCGCCGCTATTGGCGCGGCCTTGGGCGCATACCCCAGAGGCTGACGAGCGCAGCGGCGTGCGCGTGCACGCCGTACCTGCGGACGGGCGCTTGCGTCTTGCCTGGGACTATCCCGAGCCACATACGGTGATTTTGCGCCACCGGATCGGCGGGCCAGGGCTACCCATCCGTGAGGTCCGGCGCGTGTATGTCACGCCGGGCAGCCCCTTAGTCGAGCTGCACGCAGCCTATGGCGCACGCGACACAGACGGTGACGGCGTTCTGGATACCGCAGACCGCGACGGCGACGGCTTGGACGATGCGCTCGACACTGACCCGGACTGCGACGGCTGTGACAACGAGATCGAGCTGACCGCCTACGACCCCTACAGCTGCGGCGACAACGACGGGGATGGGATCGCTGATGCGCATGATCCGGACGATGACAACGATGGACACTCGGACCTCGAGGAGATGACGCCGGGCGCTGACGGCCACACGGGCGATCCAGAGGTTAGCGAGGAGGAAGTGCAGGTGCGCGATGAAAACCGCGTGGGGCGTCTCAGCGCCACGTTGGGAGCGCTCATCGAGGAGGTGCGTGACCTTGAGGACGCCGCTTTGCAGCTCATCGACGCGCACCACAGCCACTTTGGTTACCGACGCATCAGCGACGTGTACCGCGTGAGCCTCGGCGAGCTGTCGAGCGCGGAGTTTTGGACGCAGTATGCGCTGTACACGGGGCCCCATGGAGCGCTTCACCTCGGGGTGATCGCCGATGACCCCTCACGTTACCAGGCGCTCTTGACGCAGCGCGCCTTTCCCGGGGTCGAGGTCACCTGTCGAGCGAACCGGCGCGGGCGCAAGGCGTGTCCCGACGCACCCTATCGACAAGAGATCACCTCGTCGCACCTGGTCTGGTTCGCTGAGCCCTTGTTCTCGGCTGCGCCGATCCGATGCGGCGACGGGCAGCTCGACCCGGGTGAGGAGTGTGACGACGGTAATCTGGTGGATACGGACCGGTGCGATCGCCAATGTCGGCGGGCGCGCTGCGGTGACGGGGTGGTCCAGACCGGGGAAGCCTGCGATGACGGCAACCTCCGCCACGACGATGCCTGCGTTGGCTCAGAGTGTGTTGAGGCTCGATGCGGTGACGGGTACCTGCAGGTGGGCGTCGAGCAATGTGATCAGGGTGAAGCCAACAGCGATGTGTCACCCGATACCTGCCGTACGGACTGCAGCTTGCCGCGTTGCGGCGACGGCGTGGTCGACGAGGGCGAAGCCTGCGACGACGGAAACGAGGTCGCTGATGATGGCTGCGACGCGTGCCAGGTGCCGTCTTGCTCCGACGGAAGTTGGGACCACGATGGTAACCCCGAGACGCCGTGCATGGCCTGCTCGAGCTGCCCGGCCGGGTCTCTGATCCTTACGCCCTGTACGAGCACGGCCGACACCGTCTGCGATCGCGACATCGATATGGACGGCCTCGCCGACTCGGTCGATAATTGCCCCAACGTAGCGAACCCAAATCAAGCCGACAACGACCGCGATGACCAAGGAGATGCCTGCGATTCTGACGATGATAACGACGGCTCAAATGACGACGCCGACTGCGCGCCGTTTGATCCGGACATCAGCCCCGAGCGTCGTGAGATCTGCGATGACCAGATCGACAACAACTGCAATCGGTGGGTGGATGAGCCTGATTGCGACGCGCAGGGCTAGCTCGAAGCTTGGACGCTACTGAAAGCGCCTAGCGAGCTGTGCTTTGGTGCGCTCGTCCATACGCTCGAGCCACTGATTCGCAAGCCGCACACTCCCGGTGTAGTCGCGACTGTCGGCGGCCAAGATCGCTTTGGCGTCTTTGAGATGAACCCCTCGCGGGATGTTGTAACGGCGTTTAATAGCACGAAAGACCGCCTCGTCGTTGTAGCCTTGGTCGTATTTGAGGCTGGCAACACCGGTCAATAATCCCGTCACGACGGATTGTACGGGGTCTTTGATCGGAAAGTCTTTCTCGGTCGCCGCCAGATGGTTGTGATACTCGATCATGGTGATGGCACGCAGCGCCTCTTCTGAGGTGCCGGCGAAGCGATCGTTGACCTGCATCTTGTAGAACTGACGTCCGTCTTCGGTGACGGTGCTGAACTTGACGATCGGGTCTTGATTCGTGCCCGCATAGTAACCGTCGGAAACAATCCGTCCTTTGTGGCTGAAGTCGTCATAGGTTGGGTTGTACAGGTCGATGGTGTTGGCGAAGTGGCTGGCGCGCGCCGGTAGGTCACCGTTCAGTGTCCCCTCGGGCGGCTTTCTCGGCTTGAGGCTATTCGAGGGCTGAGCGGCGACTTCGATGGTGTCGATGTTGAAGTGGCGGTCTACCAAGTCGACCGAACCATCGCTGTCACCGTCCAAGAAGCGTGCGTTGAACTGAGTGTCGATCGGCGTGAGGTAATTGCCGAGCTCCTTATGGTGCCGCCGACCCACTGCGCGTTCTCTGATGTTGTCGCCGATGGTCTCCCAGTCGTCCCGCTTGAGCGCCCCTTCGATGATCTCAGTGAGGGCCTTGGCGTCCTCACCGGTGGTGAACTGCTTGCCGCCGTTCTCGGTGGGTTTGGTGTAGAAGTAGGAGCTGTTGAAGGTGGTCACGAGCTGCGCCTCGGGGAAGGCTTTGCGCACGCCGTCGAGGTTGTCTTTGCCCGAGCACAGCCCGAGGAAGATCAGCTTGTCTTCGCCAGTTGCTTCGGGGGCTCTCCTGAGACTTCGCCGGGTGTTGCCGCCAAGGTTTGAATGACCACCATAAACGATCATGTCATACTTGGGATCGTTGATATCCTTAAAGCTGTCGTCGTCGTAATGTCTCAGGTCGATGTTGACGGTGTACTCCTCGCCGCCGACCGTTTTCTTCATCTGCAGGTGCCGAGGGTTATTGTAACCACCACCTTCCGTGATCTTGGTGTAACCGCGCTCTTGCAAGAACTCGGTCATGCCCTCGTAGAAGTTTTCCCCGTGTCCGGCTGCGTAGCTGATGTTGAGCTCGCGTTTTCCGTCGGCGAACCACTTGTCGTAAGGGAGGGTCGTCGGTGCGATCGCTTGCTTCATGCCGTCGACCTCTTTTTGGCGGTCAGCCGGGAGCATGGCGCGCTGCTGAACGGCGTTGAAGATCATCGACTCTTTGAGCCCACCGACCGTCTCTTGCTGTACCATGGCGCGGTACTGCGCAAAGGCGGCGCGCTTGAGCTCGCCTTGAGCGCCCTCGTTGCCGAGCCCGCGGATCAGCTCGTGCGTGACGGTCGCTGCGGCGCTGCGTACCTTGGCTTTGTCGTCCGCCTTGAGCGCCTCGTTGCTGTCAACGACGCTGAGCAGGTCCTGGATGTTCGCTAGCGTTTTGCTTTGGACCTCGACCGAGACCTGGTTGTGGCTGAACAGGGCGCGCCCGTCGGCGAGCTGGTCGGCTGCCTCGGCGGCGCGGCTCAAACCGGCGATCCGACCCTCGAGCGGTCGGCTGGCGTCGGTCTCTGTGGCGAACTGCCCTTCGGCGCTAAGAAAGAGCGGCTTGTCCGCTGGCTCAAGGCTGCGCGCTGGGTCGTGGGCTAGCGGCGCGCCGAGCTGGTGGTTGAGCTCCATCGCCAAGTCCGAGCGAGCCGTCACGCTCCCGTAGTGATCCTTGAGCTGCAGGGCAAAGGACTTGCCCGATGAGATGGCGGCGTCGAGCGCGTCGGCTTGCTCAGGCGAGAGGCGGTCTTTGTCGATCTGGAGATGCTGCGTGTTGACCCCGCGCCAATTGTTCTCGCTGCGCACGAACAAGTCGATCTTGCCGTCGGCGACGTCGACGCTGCGATCGGTCGCTTTGTGGGGGTTGTCGTTGCGGACCTGGTCCAGCCGTTTGGCGGTGATCTCATGGACTTGACCGTTGCGTGGGTCGGTGACTTTGAGGGTCGTGCGAGGCATGAATTTCTCCCTGCGGGTTCCGTCTGTATGGTGCAGCCTGTACCAAGGAGGAATAGGCGGCAAGCTCGGTCCCTTTATCGGGTGGACGCAGCGGCGGTTTCTCGACAGTTGACCGATGCGATCAAACGGTGTCCACAGGACAGCGTGGAACGAGGAGGGTGCCGTGACCGGTCGACCGAAGCTGTGCCCAAAATGCCGCAAGCTGGTCGGCGCAGACGATCAGACCTGCTACCACTGCGGCGCCGACCTTGGCATGCGCGGGCGGCTGCTCGCTGGCGCCACGCGAACGGCGACGAGCGCGGGCGAGGGCGTGGCGTGGTGGCGTCTGGTGCTGCTCGCCAACGTCGCCTTGTTTGTGATCGGTTTGGCCGTGACCCTGCGCAGCGGGGCGGACGTGTCGGGCGCAGGGCTCTTTGGTCTACTGAGCCCGAGCAACTCGGTCCAGCTGCAGCTGGGCCTGCAGGTTCAGGCTTTGGTTTTTGCCGGTGAGTGGTGGCGCCTGATCACCTGCCTGTTCCTGCACGGCGGCCTGATGCACATCGGGTTCAATATGTATTTCTTGGCGCAGCTCGGCCCGACAGCCGAGCAGCTCTTCGGCAACCGGGGCTTCTGACTGATCTACATCCTAGGCGGCTTGACCGGCTCGTTGGTCGAGCTCGCGCTCGGCAACCCGGTGCTCGGAGCGAGCGGCTCGATCATGGCGCTGATCGGCGCGCTCGCCGGCCTCGGCATGCGCCGTGCGGGGACATGGGACAATGAACTCACCCGCGAGATGTTTCGGATTTTGCTCTTTGTCACGGTCTTTGGCTTGATCGTCGGGAGCGTTGCGCACGGCGCGCACCTCGGCGGGTTCGTCGGGGGCGGGCTGACGCTTTTGCTCGTCGAGGGCTTGCGCAGCCGTCGCGCCTACCAGGCGCTTAGCGGGCTGAGCGCCGCGACCGCCGGGCTCGTCGCTGCCAGCTTTCTGATGATGGGGTTTAACCTGCAAAAGCCGACCTTGGGTGAGCTGCAGGCCTATGAGAAATGTGTCCAGCAAGGGGTCGGGATGTTGAGCAAGCCAGAGCGGCGCAAGGCGTCTGGATGGCGGTGTTATGACGACCTGCGGCCCCAGCTTGAGGGGGTTCCCGCCGAGGTTCTTGACGGGCTCGCTGAGCTGATCGAACAGCCCGACATCCCCGGTGGCGGCGAGCGCGCCAACGCGCTGATCGGGCAACACAACGAGTGGATTCGAGCCGAGGCGCGCCGGCTGGGTCTGCTGCGATGAAGCGCACGACGTGGGGCCTCTTGGTGGCGATCGCCGTCGCGGCTTACCTCGCGGCGCGCTCCATCGGTGAGCCGCCTCTAACGGATGCCCCGGAAGCGAGTGAGCAGTGGCTCGAGTTGAGCGCCTCCTCGCCGATTGACCTGAGCGATCCGGAACAGCGTGAGCTCGTGGCGCTGGTGTTGCAAAAGCTGGCGGCGCACGGAGCGGTGCAGAGCGCGCTGCGCAGCCAGATCCCTGTCCCTGAGTTTGTTGTAGCGGGTGAGCGCTCAGCGGTGTTGCTGGCGCAGCGGCAGGGGGGATCATGGGATGAGGCCTCCGGGCGTATCGACCTGACCCGGCTGATGGCGCAGATCAGCGGTCGCCTGGGCGGCGCGCGGGTGCGCGCGGCGATGGACCCGACGCTTCCGTTTCCTAACCCGGTGCCGCCTGCGCTCAAGTCGGGTCGCTGTTGGCGCGTACGAGCAGCTGACGCCGCGCAACTCAGCGCTGGGTTGGCGCAGCTCAAGTCCGTCTACGGCGCAAAGGTCTGGATGATCTCGGACTTGCCGAAAGAGAAGAGCATCGAGGCGCTGGCGCTGCGGATGGAGCTCGAGACCAAAAAGGGCGAGGCCACCATCATCTTTAGTGGTGCCGACGTGGCGGATGTGGACGTTCAAGCGGGGCGGCTTAAGCTGCAAGCGATCGATTGCGGTCGAGGTGGCGTCGTCGAGGTGCTGCCGTTCTTGATCGAAGAATTCCAGCATGCGCGCTTTACCCAACTTGTGCGGCGTCAGTGGGTGTCCAAAGCGGGCGCACACACCTTGCTCAAGGTGGATCTACCCGAGGGGATGGACGAGCCGAGCTGGGGTAAGATCACGGGGGGTCTGCCGGGGGTGAGCGTTCACCGGACAGGGACTCAAGGGGTCATTCAGCGCACTCCGCAGACCGTCCAATTCGATGGGTTTGACTTTCTACGAGCGCCTGCCGATCGCGCTCGGTGGCTGGGTCCCGATGGGGTCGTGCGCGTAGCGATCGAGGCGAGCCTGTCGCACGAGCGCGTGCGCGGCCTTGTCACGCCGCCCGGTTGGAATCTAAAGCTCAGCGAGCGCCCGAGCGCTCCGTGAGCGCAGGGTGCTGAACTAGGTGTCGGGAGCGCACGCGCCCCGGAGCGCCTAAGCGATCAAGGAGCTGCGTTGAATCTCGAAGACGCCAACAGGTCGACAGACGCCCCAGGCGATCCGTTGCCGCAGCGTATTCGGCGGATTCTCGCCATTGCGTTACCTAGCGCTATCGCGTTGGTGACGCAGGGGCTGATTAACCAGGTCGACCTCTTCTTCATTGGGCAAATCGGGACCGCAATGGATCCCCAGTACTCGCCTCAGGCCGCTGACTCAGCCAAAGCCTTGCTCGAGTCGGTGCGGACCGACGGTCAGGCGGCGGTGGGGATCTCGACGAAGGTGCTTTGGCTCTACGCCGGCATGCTGTCATCGCTCGCCATCGGGACGCAGGCGATGGTGGCGCGCCGAGATGGTGAAGGTGATGAGCTCGCCGTGGGAAGGGTCGCCTTCAACTCGGTGGTCTTGACGATCCTTTTGAGCGCCTTGTTCACCATCATCTCGATCCTGAGCCTGCCGTCTTTGTTCGGCTACATTTCGGCGGGCGCTGAAGGCGTCATTCGAACCGGGGTCGCTTACAGTGAGGTGCGGCTCGTCGCCTTGGTCATTATCGTCTGGACCGCATCGCAGCGGGCGTTCTTTGATGGGCTCGGCAAGACCTGGATCTTCATGGTGATCGCGTTTGGTATGAACGCGTTCAACATCGCCCTCGACTATGCGCTTGTCTTTGGCGTCTATGGGTTTCCTCGTCTGGAGACGGTGGGCGCTGCGTGGGCTTCGGCGATCTCTTCGGTCATCGGGCTCGTGGCGCTGGTCGCGTGGAGCAGCCTACGTGACTTCAAGCGCTTCAAGCTCTGGCGTGTCAGTAACTTGGACTGGCGCCTGATGGGGAAAATCTTCACCTTCAGCTTACCCAACGGGGTGGCGACGGCGTTGATGACGGCAGGCTTTCTCCTCTTTGATAAGGTGGTCGCCGACCTCGACGTCGTGCGCGTCCATGAGGAGTTAGCCGCAGCGGGCTTGGACCCGAGCTCCATGAGCGAGGCGGCGATCGCAGCGGCGGCGGTCAAGCTCGGGACCACCACGAGCCTGTATCAGGCGGCGACCCAGGTGATCATCGCCGTGATGATGGTGTTCTTCATGACTGGGTTTGGCTTTGGCGCCGCCTCGGCGACGCTCGTGAGTCAACAGATGGGTGCCGGGCATCCGGGCGAGGCGTCCAAGGATGGTTGGTGGACCGTGGTCATCGGCGGCAGCTTGATGGCGCTCTTGGGCTTGGTCTTGGTCGCAGCGCCCGAGTCGATCGCGGCGATCTTTAATCCCGAAGACACGGCGCTCCACGCCGCAGCCGCCTCGCCGCTGCGCATCGTCGGGCTCGGCGCCTTCTTCGTGGTCGGGGCGCTGGTGTTGACCCAAGCGCTTTATAGCGCCGGGATGCCGCGCTTTGTAGCGGGCGTCACCGTGGTCGGAATTCTCTGGTTGGTGCCCGGCGCGCGCTGGTTCGGTCTGAGCTTGGGCTGGGGCTTGTCCGGGGTATGGCTCGCCGCGATGGGCTTTGTCATGATCTTGTTCCTGTCGATGGGCGCGATGTTCGCGTCAGGGCGTTGGCATCGACTGAAAATCTAGCGCGTGGCTGGATAAACCTTTCGCTGCTTTGCGCCGAAGCGCGAGGGCAAGGGTGTGGATGTGAAACGACGCGGCGGACTCCTCAAAATTCTTCTGATCGCAACGACCGTTGCGTCGCTCGCCGGCGTGGGCGTCGCCGGATGGGGATACTGGTACTTCTCACGCGACCTGCCCCGCATCGACTCGATGGGCGATTATAAGCCGCCCATCATCACTAAGGTCTGGGATCGTGAGGGGAAGCGTTTGCTCGCCTCCTTCTTTGACGAGCGGCGAACCATCGTCCCACTCGATCAGGTGCCCAAGGTCCTCATCGACGCCTTCTTGGCGGCTGAAGATGACGGATTCTTCGAGCACGGCGGGGTCGACTACCTGGGCATCGTGCGCGCCGTGTTCAAGAACGTGTTCTCGGGGCGCAGGGCGCAGGGCGCCTCGACGATTACGCAGCAGACCGCCCGGGCGTTCCTGCTGACCAAAGAGAAGACCTATGTCCGCAAGATCAAAGAGATCCTGCTGACCTGGCGCATCGAGGAGCGCTTCACCAAGGAAGAGATCCTCTTTTTGTACCTAAACCATATTTACTTTGGTGCGGGCTCCTACGGGGTCCAAGAGGCGAGCCGGCATTACTTTGGTCACGACGTCGGCGAGATCACGCTCGCCGAGGCGGCGATGTTGGCGGCGCTGCCAAAGAGCCCGAACAACTACAACCCGCTGCGGCACCCCGAGCGCGCGCAAAGCCGCCGTGAGTGGGTGCTCGACATGATGGTCCGCAAGAAGTTTGTCGGCGCCGATAAGGTCGCTGAGGCGAAGGCGAAGGGCTTAGCGCTCAAGCCGAGTGAGAACCCCTACCTTGAGGTTGCGCCCTATTATGCCGAACACGTGCGCCGAATGCTTGAGGAGGAGTACGGGCGCGAGACCCTCTATCGAGGTGGTCTCGACGTGCGCAGCGCGGTCGACCTGAGGATGCAGGCCGCCGGGCGCGCCGCGTTGCGGCGCGGGCTCGAGCGCGTCGACCGAGCGCAGGGCTATCGCGGCGCGCTCTGGCGAGCGAAGAGTGACAAAGCGCTCGAACAGCTCAGCCAAAGGCTCGCGAAAAAGACGCTGAAGAAAGGCTCGTTGTGGGATCTCAAAGGGATCACCGACGAGGCGCTCGCCAGCCAAGAAGCCTTCGATGCAGCCGTCAATTCGGTGCAACCGGGGCCAGGGGTGCAGTTGGGCGTGCGCATCACGGCGCTCGATGTCGACCCAAAGACGGGCAAAAAGACGAAGCGGCGCGGGCGTGAGCGCTTCGCTCGGGTGGAGTTTGGGGGTGGTTACGGTGGCTTTGTGGATCTGGGCGAGCGCGCCTGGCAGAAGATCCTACCGGGCAACATGGCGCGGCAGTGGGGTAAGGCTCAGCGGCCCTACAGCTGGCTCAAGGTCGGCGACGTGGTGCTCGTCGAGCTCACCGGCATCAAAGGCCAGGTCCTCACCATGCGGTTGGATCAAAAGCCCAAGGTTCAAGGGGCGCTCGTCGCGATCAATCCAAGGACGCGCGATGTCGTCGCCATGATCGGCGGCTACGCGTTTCGCGACAGCCCCTTCAACCGTGTGATCCAGGGGCGTCGTCAGCCGGGCTCTGCCTTTAAGCCCATCGTCTACGGCGCAGGCTTGCGCAGCCGCAAATTTACCGCTGCGACGATGATCTCGGACTCCCCGAAGGTGTACCGAAACGCCGACAAGAAGAACTCGTGGAAACCAAAGAACTATGGCGGCGACTTCGAGGGCGACATCTCGGTGAGGCACTGCCTGACCCACTCAAAGAACACCTGCTCAATCCAGATCGCCGAGTCGGTGGGCGCGGCTCAGATCCGCAGCTTGGCGCAAGCGCTCGGCGTCGAGAGCCGGCTGCCCAACGACCTGACCATCTCACTCGGGTCCGGCGAGGTGCTGCCGCTCGAGCTCACCAACGCCTACGCCACCTTGGCGACGGGCGGGCGCTATGCGCCGCCTGTCTTCTTGGCGCGTGTTCAGGACCGTCACGGTGAGAAGCTGTTCGCGAGCAAGACGCGCCTGCGCCAGGTGATCAGCCCAGACGTTGCGTTCCTGACGACCAGCCTGATGCGCTCGGTCGTCGAGGGCGGGACAGCAGCCTCGGTGCGTGCCCTCGGGCGCGAGGTCGCAGGGAAGACGGGGACGACCAACGAGCAGCGAAGCGCTTGGTTCATTGGCTACACGCCGGACCTCGTGTGCGGGATCTACATTGGGTTCGACAACAATGACCCGATGGGGCGCGCCATGACCGGCGGCGGGGTCGCTGCGCCGCTGTGGTTAGACTTTATGAAGGTGGCGGTGGGTGACTCGCCAAAGACGAAGTTCGCTGTGCCGCCGGGCATCACCTTCGCCACGATTGATCCAAAGACAGGAAAGCTGGCTCGAGAGGGCGCAACCAACGGCCGCCGGGAGAGCTTCTTGGCGGGCACCGCGCCCAAGGAGGTCGCGCCCTTAGAGAGCGGGTCGGCTGAATTTGGTTTTGAGGAGGAGTTTTAGCGTGGACGCCAAAATTTGCGCCGAGGTGATCGCACAGCGCCGGATGGTGACGCCGGGTGCGATGTCCAACCGACCGGTCCCGAGGGACGTGCTCGAGCAGCTGCTCGAAGCCGCCAATTGGGCGCCGAGCCACCGCCGCACCGAGCCGTGGCGTTTTGTCGTGGTGCAAGGCGCCGCGCTAGAGCACCTCTCGCGGGTGTATACCGAGGCGCTTGAGGTCGATCGGCCGGACGCTGACGAGCGCACGCGTCTCAAGGTCGCCAACAAGCCGCTGCGCTCGCCGGTCGTGATCGGCGTCGTGTGCCAGCCGAGTGATCTCGCCAAGGTGATCGAGCACGAAGAGGAGTGGGCGGTCGCCTGCGCCATCCAAAACATGGGGGTCCTGGCGCGTGCGCTTGGGGTCAGCGTGTTCTGGTCGACCGGTTTCCCGTCGGCGCATCCGCACGTCGCTCAAGCCTTCGGGTGCAGCGGCCGAGCCAAGATGATGGGCGTTCTGCATGTCGGTTATCCGGACGATAACGGTTGGCCAACGGGGCGTCGTGGGGCATGGCAAGACAAGGTTCATTGGTGTGAAACCGATGAAATAGATGTCCCGACCTGGCGTCCTAACCCTGATCGAAGGAGTACATCATGACGCAACGCTGGCTTATCCTCGGGTTACTCGTTGGGCTGGCCGGCTGCCCAAAGCCGCCCGCTTATCCGAACTGCAAAACGGATGAACATTGTCAGGAGAAGGGGCAGCGATGCGTCTTTGGGACCTGTCAGCAATGCATCGAGCATGCCGACTGCGCCGACGGTCAGGAGTGTGTGGAGAACGTCTGTAAGGCGAAGCCAGAGTGCGCAACGAATGACGACTGTCAGGGCGCCTCGGTCTGTCAAGCGGGTGCCTGCGTCGCGGCGCCGAAGGCCTGTCAGATCGACGAAGAGTGCGGTGAAGATCAGATCTGTAAAAACAAGGTCTGCGCCGCGCCTGACTGTGCGGTCGATCAAGACTGCAGCGCCGATCAGGCCTGCCAGGAGCGCCGCTGTGTTGCGCTCAAGTCGGAGACGGCGGGAGAGGGGCCTTGCGCAGACCAAGACGGCAAGCTCTGGGCGGCGGTACCCTTTGCGTTCAACCTCGGTGACTTGAGCGATGAAGCGAAAGCGCGCCTGGACCGGATTGCGCGCTGCCTCACCACCCTCGAAGCGGCCGAGCTCGGCATCGTCGGTCACGCCGATGAGCGCGGCACGCAAGAGTACAACCTGCACCTCGGCGAGCGTCGAGCGCAGGCGATCAAGCGCTATCTGGTGAATCTGGGTGTCCCAGAGTCCAAGCTGTCGGTGATCAGCTACGGTGAAGAGCGACCCATCGCCGAAGGCAGCAACGAGAGCTCGTGGCAGAAGAATCGCCGCGCCGAGTTCAAGCGACCATGATCAAGGCGACCCTGACCGCTGCGCTGGCCCTTGGGCTCGGCGGCTGCTTCGTACCGCTGAGCCAAGGTCAGGCGATGGAGAATGATCTGCGGATCCTGCGCGATCGTTTGGTCGCGGTCGAGGACCGCGCGGAGACCGACGATGCGCTGCTCAGGGAGCGCGTGGCGCAGGCACAACGTGACGCTGAGCGCATCCGTGAGACGATGGCGAAGGTGGACAAGATCGCTCGCCGAGCGGACGCCAATTTCGGCGAAGAATTGGTCGCCATGCGCCAGGGGATGGCGACGATCGAGGGGCGGCTCGAGACGATGGAGCACCAGGCTCGCCAGAGCCCGGCAGCGAACCCAGAGCTCGAGGCGCTGCGGTCCGCGCAGAGCAGCTTGAGCGAACGCCTCGCTGCGCTCGAAGAGCAACTCAAGGCCCTAGCGCAGGCGCCACCGCCCAAAGCCAAGGTGGTCCAAGCTCCCGCGAAACCGGTCAAGAGCGATCCTCAGGAGCGAGCCAAGCCGGCGGGCGCGACGGCGCCGGCCGAGAAGGTGGACGACAGCTCGCGTGCGCTGTTTCGGGGCGGCCGAGATGCGCTGCGCGATCGCCGCTATGGACGAGCCGTGGAGCTGCTCGAGCGCTGGGTCAAGTTGCACGGAAAGAAGCCGAGTAAGCGCTCGGCGCTCGACGACGCCTACGTGTACATCGGCGAGGCGCTCAAAGGTCAAAAGAAGCCCAAGCGCGCCATCCAGTCGTTTCAGAAGGTCTACAAGATGGGCGCGTCCAAGGCCGACATGTGGACCAAGGCTGTCTTTCGCATGGGCGAGTGCTTTGAGATGCTCGGCGATAAAGCGGGCGCACGCGCCTTTTATAAGATGGCGAGCAGCAAAGGCAGTGGCGGCTTCGCAAAGAAGAGCGCCCAGCGCATCAAGCGATTGCGGTGAGCCAAGCGCTCCGAGCGGGCATCGTGATCGCTCTGATCGGGTGCACCGAATCACCCGATCGCGACAGCCCCTATCGCCACCTCCAAGAGATCGTCGAGACGACGAAGCGATGGCTCGGCATCCGTCCTCGAGTCAGGGCGAGCGATCCGGTCAAGCTGAGTCAGGTGGACCGTCACAAGGGGCGGATCAGGCGGCGCGCCAAGCGCGTGAGCAGCCGGGCGGTGGTGCCCGAGGCGCTGCGGAGGACGCTGAGCGAGGCGATCGGGGCACCCAATATGACGAAGGGTGTCCATGTCGCCGCCGTCGAGTTGTACGCAGCAGAGGACGGGGGTGAGCTCCTCGGGCTCGCCGTCTATAGCCGTGACGGTCAAGGATGGACGGGCAAAGCCTGCGATCACGTCCGGATTAAGCTCGCAAGCGACGACGGGTTTCAGGCGCTTGTGGACGAGCTCCAATAGGTGCACTCAGGTACGACGAAAAGCGGGGTGAGCTTAGCCATCAGCTTAGGCTACACTCGCCCTGCCAGAGACAGAGGTTCTAAAATGCAACGCATCGGTTTGTTGATTTTTGGTTTGATGTACGCAGCCTGTAGCCCGTCGGTCGACGCGCCGTGCGCCGTGGAGGCCGACTGTGCTGCAGGGCAGATCTGCCAGGACGGGGCTTGCGTCCAAGGAGCCGAGGCGGACGCAGGACCTGTGTGCACCAGCAGCTTGGACTGCAGCGAGCCTGGCACGCGCTGCCGAGGTGGCCGCTGTGTCCCGATTGACGGCAACGACGCAGGCGCCGGTGAAGGCGACGCCGGCGTCACGCCCGGTGGGTGTGGCAATGGACCGGCTTGCTCGGACCGAACGATCGCAGGGCGCCCGATCGAGCGCTGCGTGGACGGCGAGTGCCGCCAGAGCTGCATCGGTGACCGCATGTGTCGGGGTGACACCCCGATCTGTGTCGAGGTCGCCGATGAATCCGGCGAGGTCGGTCGCAGCTGCATGCCCGCCGAATGCCAGCGAACGAACGACTGCGATGAGGGACAGGTCTGCGAGTCCAGCCGGTGCCGCGACGCGACCTTCTGCGACGGTGACAGCGACTGCGCTGCGAGTGAACTGTGCAACGGTGAGGGCGTCTGCGTCGAGCGCGATCGATGCCTCGTCGATGACGACTGCGAGGACAACGGCACATGCAATGATGGCTACTGCTATGCCGCGCAGAGCTGCAGCGATCAGGCGCCTTGCGCCGCTGGGCTGGATTGCGTGGCGGGTCGGTGCGTCGAGGGCATCTGTCGAAGCGCCGCGGATTGCGAACAGGGTCAACTCTGCAGCGCCGGTCAGTGCGTCGAGCGCCCTGCGGTCGAGCCACACCGCATCGTCATCGTGACCCCTTACGGCGTCTGCGCCGGCGGGAGCGAGAACGCCTGCCGCCTGCCGCTTGCCCTCGGAGCGGACGCGCAGCTCACGGCGATGGCGCTCGACGTCAATGGACAGGGGATCGGTGGACAGGCGTTCGCGTGGTCGAGTGACGCTGCAAACGTTGCGTCCGTTGGACCGCAAGGTGCGGTGCGTGCGCTCGCTGGGGGTGAGGCGCGCATCGACGTTGCGGTCGGCCAACTCACAGCAGACCGGACCGTTCAGGTGGTCGTGGTCCCGGCGCCCCAGAGCGATCGAATCACCGTTCTTGATGAGCGTGGGCGTGGGCTTGCGGGTGCGCGCATCGCGATCGATCAGGGGCAGGGTTGGCGCTATCAAGAGGGCGTAACGGATGGGGCCGGGCAGCTCGACCTCGATGGACTGCGCGCAGGCGGTGTGAACCTCTCGATTCACACCGAAGGGTACGAGCAGACCATGCTCGTCGGCGGTGTCACCAAAGCCGGCGACCCGCTCAGCCTCGTCGTCCCTGTAATGCGCGATCGATCGGCACGCGCGGCTGGCTTTCGGGCGCGGGTCGACTTCAGCGACGTCCGGACGCAGGGCGACGGACAGCTCTCGCTGAGCGGCGCGAGCATGCCAGATGTCCTCGCGTTTGATCTGTTGACGCTCGCTGGCGACACCTTCTCGGCGAACCTTCAGATCCCCGGGCAGGGGGCCACCGCCGTGCCGATGCCGGGTGGTGCGACCTTCACGGCGACGGTGTTTGGGTTCCCGATCAACCTCAAGGATACAGCCTACGCCCGCGGCGCCGCAGGGCTGAGGACGGCGTGGTCGTTTGCCGGAAATGTCGACCCGCTCGCTCTCTTTGGGCGTTTCCAGGGGATCCGCAGCCCGAGTGACGCCGTGATGGCGATCTTCCCGCTGCTGGGTGCCTTCGACCACGGACTGGTCGCCGGGTTGCCGCTGTCTGAGCAGCCGCTGGTCGCGGACCAAGATGACCTCGACGGCGATCAGGATACCAACGAGCTGGTCCCGGATTGGCAACGCTTTGCGTTGACCGAACTCCGCCCGAGCGTCCGACAAAATGGCCGCACCGAACTGGTGGTTCCAGAAGCCAGCGGCGCCGACGGGAGCATCCTAACGGGCGGCGTTTTCCATCCGGGCACCGGGTTTACACCGCTGGGTATGTCTGCCCATCAAGGCGGCGCCGCGGTGGAGATGCCCTTCGTCGTGGCGCCGGTCTACGGTGGCTTAGAGGGGCATGACTACCTCTTTGCGGTCCTGGCGCTCTCGGATGACGGGGCGAGCGTGCGGGCACAGATAGCGCGCGCGCCGCGGCTGCTTGAGCAGCAGCGTTTTGACGCACACCTAGCGCTGCCTGAGGCTGCCCTGGGCGATCAAGCGGACCGCCTCTCGATCCGCTCGACCGCTGGCTCGGAGATCGTGCGCGTGATCACGACCACCTCGGGCGGCGCGCTGCGTGTCTATGCCGCCCCGGCGCCCAACGGCGCCGTCGAGGTGGTCCCTGCGCCGCTTCCGGGGGGAGAGAGCGTCCGGCTTGTTGAGGGCGTCGTCGAGACCATCCGTCTCGAGGGGCTGCCGCAGGGCTCAGCCGTCGCCTACCTCAGCTCGGGGCAAGGGCGGGTCTTGTCGTCGCTCGGGGTCAGCGCCACGGGGTTCGCAAGGGTGCGCTTTAGTCGCTAAATCAGGGGTGCTCTCGACGGCATCGTCGCATGCATCACAGCGCCCGCTTCATGCGCACTCATTTGCCCTTTTGAGGGGTTGGGATGCGCAGCGGTTTTCGCAGCAAAAAGGTGTTGTTCGCTGTGGCTACGGTGCCTACGTTGCGGGCGTCGTACATGCTACGTCTAAAGGAGAAAAAGATGAGCGTTCAAGACAAAGTGATCGAGATTATTGCTGACCAGCTGGGTGTGTCTGTCGCCGAGGTCACGCCTGATAAGACCTTTGACGAGCTGGGCGCCGACAGCCTGGCGGTCGTCGAGTTGGTGATGGCTTTCGAAGATGAGTTCGACGTCGAGGTCGAAGAGTCTCAAGCGAGCGAACTCAAAACCGTCAAGGCTGCGATCGATTTCCTCAACGGATTGACCAGCTAGTTCCTCCGCCTCATCCAGGCGGGAAAGGAGCGGTCGCATGAAGCGCGTCGTCGTCACGGGGTTGGGGATCGTCTCTCCGCTCGGTATCGGAAAGCAAGCGAACTGGGACGCCGTGACCGCCGGTCGATCCGGCATTGGTCCGATCTCGCTGTTCGAGCCCGATGAGGGCTTGATCACCAAGTTTGCTGGCGAGATCCCGGATTTTGATCCGACGCAGTGGTTGTCCAAACCCGAAGCGCGTCGCTACGATCGCTTCTTGCATGTCTCACTGGCTGCCGGGCTCGAGGCGCTCGCAGACTCCGGCTTGACGATCGATGAGGGCAACGCGCAGCGCGTAGCGACCATCCTCGGCGTCGGGCTCGGTGGGATGCCGTTCCTCGAGGACACGATCGGCGGCCGGATCGCGACGCGCAAGCTGCGGCGCGTCTCACCTTTCTTCATCCCAGGCTTGATCGCCAACATGGCGCCCGGCCTCCTGAGCATCTATACGGGCGCTCGGGGTGAGAGTTGGACGGCAACCTCTGCCTGTGCCTCAGCGAATCACGCCATCGGAGCCAGCCTGCGTGCGCTGCGCAGCGGCGCCTGCGACGTGGCGCTGACCGGCGGCGCTGAAGCCGTCGTCTGCCACACCACCATCGCCGGCTTCAACGCCATGAAGGCGCTGAGCACGCGCAACGACGACCCGCTGACGGCGTCGCGCCCCTTCGATCAAGATCGCGACGGCTTCGTGCTGGGTGAAGGGGCCGCAGTGCTCGTGCTCGAGACCGAGGAGCACGCGCAGGCTCGCGGCGCCACCATCTACGCAGAGGTGGCTGGGTTCGGGGCGACGGCAGATGCACACCACATCACCGCCCCAAGGCCGGATGGTGACGGCGCCGTTCAGGCGATGGCGCTCGCCCTGAGCGACGGTAAGCTGGCGAATGAGCAGGTCGGGTACATCAACGCTCACGGCACCTCGACGCCGGCGAACGACCGTATGGAGACGGCTGCGATCCGGGCGCTGTTTGGTGATCATGCTGACCGTCTCGCCGTGAGCTCAACCAAGAGCATGACGGGGCATTTGCTCGGCGCTGCGGCGGCGGTAGAAGCGGTCTACAGCGTCCTTGCGTTGCACCACGGCGTGCTGCCGCCGACCATCAACCAGTTCACCAGCGACCCGGAGTGTGATCTCGACTACATCCCGCACACGGCGCGCCCGCAGCAGGTCGAGGTAGCCTTGTCCAACAGCCTCGGTTTCGGTGGGACGAACGCAGCGGTTGCCTTTAGGAGCGCTCGGTAGCAAAGGGCTTGGTGACGGGAGCCCGTTATGACCAAGCCGAGCGTTCATTTTGCCTCTGACCACGCCGCGGTGGCGTTTCGCCAAGCGCTGATCGCCCATGCGCAAGAGCTGGGTTATCACACCATCGACCACGGCCCCGAGACCACCGACTCCATCGACTATCCCGACCAGGCTGCACGTGTCGCTGGCGCGCTCACTCGCTCGCCGGCTGATCGCGCCGTGCTGGTGTGTGGCACGGGGATCGGAATGAGCATGGTGGCGAACCGCTTTGATCATCTGCGGGCGGCTGCGGTCAGCGACGTGTTTAGCGCCGCAGCGACGCGTGCGCACAACGACGCCAACGTCCTGTGCATGGGCGCTCGAACGCTTGGGTTAGGGCTCGCTGCAGAGATCCTGACCACCTTTTTAGCGACCGATTTTGAGGGCGGTCGTCACCAACGCCGCGTGGACAAGTTTCCAGCGGGCTTTGTGGAGAAAGCATGATGAACGACTTACGCACTGTGGACCCTGCGGTCGCCGCCGCTGTGGAGGCTGAGGTCAAGCGACAGCAAGAGGGCATCGAGCTGATCGCCAGCGAGAACTTCGTCTCACCGGCGCTGCTTGAGACCGTCGGCTCGGTGCTGACGAACAAGTACGCCGAAGGTTATCCCGGCCGCCGCTATTACGGTGGCTGTGTCCACGTCGATGAGGTCGAGCGCTTGGCGATCGAGCGCGCCAAGGACCTGTTCGGCGCCGAGGCGGCGAACGTCCAGCCTCACTCGGGCTCTAACGCGAACATGGCGGTCTACATGGCTGAGCTTAAGCCAGGGGATCGTGTGCTGGCGATGAGCCTGGATCATGGCGGTCACTTGACGCACGGCTCGCCGGTGAACTTCAGCGGTCGGCTCTACGATGCGCACAGCTACGGTATCGATGAGTCGACCGGGTTGATCAACTACGACGCGATCGCAGCGCAGGCGGAGCAGGTCCAGCCGAAGATGATCATCGCCGGCGCCAGCGCCTACAGCCGGGTGATCGACTTTGCGCGCTTTCGAGCGATCGCCGACTCGGTCGGCGCAGTGCTCTTGGTCGATATGGCCCACATCGCTGGCTTGGTGGCCTCCGGACACCACCCGAGCCCAGTGCCCTTCGCCGATTATGTGACGACGACGACCCACAAAACCCTTCGAGGGCCGCGCGGCGGTCTCATCCTGATGAAGCAGGAGCGAGCGAAGAAGGTGAACTCTCGCATCTTCCCAGGGATTCAAGGGGGGCCGTTGATGCACGTGATCGCCGCAAAGGCGGTGGCGCTCAAGGAGGCCGCAGCGCCCGAGTTCACAGCGTACTGCGAGCAGGTGATCCGCAACGCTCAAGCGCTCGCCGAGACCCTCATCTCGGAAGGGTTTCAGGTCGTCAGTGGGGGGACGGATAACCACTTGCTGATGCTGGACGTTCGATCGGCGAAGCTCACAGGCAAAGTCGCCGAGCAAGTCCTCCAACTGGCCGACATCACCACCAACAAAAACATGATCCCGGGAGATCCTGAGTCGCCGTTTGTCACGTCAGGGCTCCGGCTCGGGTCGCCGGCGATGACCACGCGCGGCTTTGGGGAGCAGGAGTTCGTGCAAGTGGGTCGCTGGATCGCCAAGCTGCTGCGTCATCCGGAAGACGCTGAGATGGCAGGGGTGGTACGGGCTGAAGTCAACGCGCTCTGCGCTCGGTTTCCGCTCCCCTACTAAATCTCTGCGCAGCCTCTTCAATTGTGGAATGAGCCTGGGGTATGGGGGATCTGAAGCTTGCGATGGGGTGTGCTGATGAGTGAGGGTCGAGGGACCATCCTGGTGGTCGATGATGACTCGGTTTTGCGGCGCTTGCTGGCGACCGTTCTCAAGCTGCGTGGCTTTGACGTCTTGGTGGCAGAGGATGGCGTCCAGGCGCTCGAGGTGTTGCAACACGAGGACCACGTCGACTTGGTGCTCGCCGACATCATCATGCCGCAGATGGACGGATGGACGTTGCTCGAGCGGCTTAGGGAGCACCACCCGAGCGTGCCGGTGATCCTGTTGACCTTGATCGAAGAGGCGAAGCCGACGTCCTTGCGCGCTGAAGAGATGGGCGCCGCGGCGTGCTTGTTCAAACCCATCGATCCCGTCAGCTTGATGAGCGGCGTTGACCGGGTGCTCGGCGCCGCCTAAAGCGCGAGCATGACCCAACTGGCTTCCGCCGAGTCGACGGCGCTCGATCAGCACGCGATGGAGGCTGCCCTGCGGGCGGCGGTTGTCGGCTTGGGCGCCGCATCGCCGAACCCTGCGGTGGGCGCTGTTGTCCTCGCTGAGGGCGTGACGGTGGCGGCTGCCGGACATCGGCGCGCAGGTGAGCAGCACGCCGAGACTCTGGCGCTGGAGCAAGCTGGCGAAGCGGCGCACGGAGCCAGCGTCTATGTGACGCTCGAGCCGTGCCATCATCGCGGCCGGCAGCCGGCGTGCAGCGCCGCGCTGATCCGCGCTGGGGTCGCCGAGGTCGTCTATGGGATCGATGATCCGGATGCGCGTGTGGCCGGGCGCGGCGCGCAGGCGCTGCGTGACGCAGGGATCACAGTGCGCTCGGGCGTGATGGCGGATGCCTGCCTGGCGCTCAATCCGGGTTATCTCACGCGCCAGCGGCTAGGACGTCCGCGCATCGTCCTGAAGACGGCGGTGACGCTTGAGGGTGCCGCAGCGACATCTGCTGGGGAGAGTCAGTGGATCACCGGGCCGGCGGCGCGCCGGCTGGTGCACGAGCTGCGCGGTCGGATGGCGTCGGTTCTCGTCGGCGCCGAAACTGCGCGCCGAGATGCGGTGCGGCTGAACGTGCGCTTCGACGGGCAGCCGCCGTGGTGGTATCAAAGTCAGCACGCACCTCACCGGCTTGTGGCCACCCAAAGCGGAGCGGCGCCTGCGCCTCGGGGGGGCGGCGGTCCCAAGTGGCTCGTGGGGGGCTCTCGGCTTGCCGATGGGTTCGATGCGCACATCGCCAACGATGGTGACTGGTCGTCGACGCTGAAGAACCTCGCAGATCGTGGGGTCAATGAGGTGCTGTGTGAGGGTGGCAGCGGGCTCGCTGCGAGTCTGTTGACTGCTGGGGTGGTCGACGAATGGATTCAGATGGTGGCGCCGATGAGTTTGAGTGGTTCGGGGCTGCCTGTGCTGCGCGGTCAAGGGGTTGAGCGCCTAGAGCAGGCGCGCCGCGGGAGGCTAGCGCACCTGGCGCAGCTAGGGCAGGATGCCGTCTTGTGGACCGTCTTTGATGACCACCCGTCCTTTGCAGATCAAGCCGATTGGCTGAATCGTCTGGAGCCGAAATGAAACGATGGACCTTATGCGTGGCGCTGGCTGGGCTCGCCTGCACGGGTGAAGAGCCGACGCCCGATGCGGGTGCTGCGGCGCCCCTTGATGCGGGGACGCCCGATACGGGCGCCCCGTCGCGACCACCCGACGCAGGCTTCGGTGGTGGGCTCGGCGCTCGCTGTCAACGCGACACGGACTGCGACAACCCCTCCCACAAGTGCCTCGTCGGCAACTATCCCAATACGTACCTGCGCTGTTCGAAGACGTGCGTGCGCGTGGAGTCGTGTTTTGATTACGCCGAGGGCGCCGGTATCTCGAACGAAGAGGTTACCTGTGAGGTCCCCGCCAACCGTGAGACGACACGGCTCTGGTGCCTGCAGGTACCTCCTCCTCCTCCCGACGCGGGACCTGGTGCAGATGGGGGCGTCGCGGCTGATGGGGGCGGAGAAGGCGACGCAGGTCCCGAGCCCGACGCGGGCGCCGGTCAAGCGCCTGGTTCTCGCTGCGATCGCGACGAGCAATGCCGGCATCAGCGCTGTCTACGCGGGTTCTCGGGCGACTCGTTCTGCGCCGCACCGTGCGTGACCGACGATGACTGCGCAGAATTTCGAGCCAACGCCCAGCTCGACGAGGCGCGCAGCGCCTGCGTTGAAGACCAAGGTGAGGGGCTCTGCCGTGAGGTGGCCGCCGTGCCGCGACCGGGGTGGACCGCCTCGCTTGAGCGCGGCCTGCAAGATGTACGCGGGCGAGTGACCTTGACGGATCAGCGCACCTTGCGTGTGCGCGATTTCTACTACGATGGCCGACGTCACGGGCAAGAGGTCTACCTGGCGTTGAGCCTTGGGCCGATCAATGCCGAAAACGGCATTCTCGTCAGCATCAACCTGCGCTGTTTTGGTGGCCGTTGCCTCAATGGACACCCATGCGCCGAGACGCAAGGGACCTGCAGCGACGCCGACTTTGACCTGGCTCTTCCTGATGACCTCACCTTTGATCAGTTTGACCGCGCCAGCGTGGTCGGGATGCCTCAGGGGGTTGCTTGGACCGAGGCTGAGTTTCGCCCATGAGGCTGGCGCTGTGTGCTCTGTGGGTAGGCTGCGCCAGCGCCGCGCCGCCGGCAGCGGTTGCCCCGGTGGCTTCGATTGCGCCCGAGCCTGCGCCGCCGCCGAGGCTGCAGGAGACCTCGACCCAGGAGGTCCTGCTCGCTGAGGTCAAAAAGGTGATCCGCAGCGCGCAAGCCGAGGTTCGCAGCTGCTATGAGGCGATCCTCACGCCGGTCTATCATCCTGATGTTGACCTGACCCTCCGCTTGGCGTTGCGGGCAGACGGGACCGTGCGCCGTGTCGACGTGGTTAAGTTAGAGCCGGATGTCAGCGGCTTGATCGCTTGTTTTAGCGGCGTGCTCGCCGAGCTGCGCTTCCCGAAAGATCGTGAGGACTGGGAGCTGGAGTTTCCAGTGCGTTTGCGCAGCGCCGGTTTGGCACCTGACGTAGAGGACAAGACACCGCCCGAAGCGCCCGATCCGAGCTAGCGGCTAATCGAAGTCCTCGAGGTCCGGCTCAAGCGGCTCGCCCAAAAATTCGGCGGCGAGTTGATCGGCTTTGAGGTCACGGCGCCGCCCGCGCACGAAGTACTCTCGCCCCTCAAACTCATGGGTCGCATAGTCGAGCGTGAGCCGCTCTGTTCGTTCCGAGGCGAACCAATCGCCGAGGTAGGCGTCGAGGAAGTTCACCACCAGCGTGCGTACGCTCGCTTCATCTTTTGGGCGCTCAGGGCGTGACAAGCCGGCCTCGATGACCCAGCGATGGCGACCGTTACTCGATTCGATGAGGACGCGCAGGCAGATGCGCTTTGGGTGCTCCACGGCGAGCGAGCGGATCGAGTCGCCGCCGAGCTCGTCGAGCCAGCGGGCGCGCAGGACGTCATCGATCTGGTCGGTGTTAAACGAGTCGATCATGAAGGGAAGTCGCTGCGATCGTAGAGACTGTGGACGCGTACACCCTGCGCCTCGACGTTCGCTCGACCGCCCTCAAGTCGATCGACCAGGACGAAGACATCGGTCGGGTGGTGACCCGAGCGGCGAAGCGCATGGAGCGCAATTTGGGTCGAGCCGCCTGTCGTGATGACGTCCTCAAGGACGGCGAGCCGAAGCTCTGCTGGGAGTTTGAGGTCTCCCTCAACCTGGCGCCCAGCGCCATGCCCTTTGGCTTCCTTGCGCACGATCAGCGCAGGGAGCTCCCTGCCTTTCAGCGCAGCGGTGAGGCTCACGGCGCTGACCAGCGGGTCGCCGCCTAAGGTCATCCCAGCGATCGCGTCAAACGGCGCGCCTTGTTCCTGTTCGCAGCGTTCGATCCGGTCCAGCATCGCCTCGCCGATCAAAAGGTGCCCACGCCCTGAGAGTGAGGTCTGCCTGCAGTCGATGTAGAAGTTGCTCTTTTGGCCCGAGGCTAAGGTCACGGTTTGGTTCGAAAAACTACGCTCCGTGAGGAGCGCAAGGAGCTCGTCGTTGCTCATGAGGGGTCCTCTGCGTGCAGCTTGACGCCGTCTAGATTGAACGCGCGCGGCGCCACCTTGGGCGCTGACGTCGGCGGCGGTGTATCCGCTTGCGCCACGGGCAGCGCAGCAGCCGGCATGGGCGTCCCCGACGCCGCTTGCGGCAGCGATGAGGTGTACGGCGTGACGTGCTGCTGCCGAGGCGCAGGGTACGCTGGTGGCGCGGTGGCATGTTCCACCCGATTGACCGGGAGAGGACTCACCGCTGGCGCCGGTAGGTTGGAGTCCAGCCGTCCTTGAATCGTGCACCCTTCAGCGAGCGTGACGCTCGGCGCGGAGATACCACCGAGGCTCTGACCGCTCGCCTCCACGATCACCCGCTCGGCTCGGATGGCTCCATCCACCCGCCCGAGCACGCGCACGCCGCTGGCATGGATGCCCCCACCGATCTGCGCGCCCGCCTCGACGATCACCTCGGTCGCCTCGACAGCGCCCGTCACCTGCCCGAAGATGCGCACCACCTGTCCGGTGAGTTGACCTTCTATTCGGCAATCTGCGGCAATCATCGTCTCGTGCATGGGCTTGGCTCCTGGCTGGCCTTACTCAAGGCGGGCTCATGCTGCAACAGCGGTTGCAGAGCGCGCCGATGGAAGGGTAGAGGCGTGGCAGCGGAGGTGTCGGTGCGGTTTGTTGTGATCATCGTTGCGGTGATGCTGAATGCAGCGCCCGCCCTATCAGCGGCCAAGCTGGCGCCCCTGCCGTCGGAGGTCACCGAGATTGCGCCGAACTTTTATCGCTACACCCGGTCGTGGAAGCGCCTTCAGACCTGGATCAAGCGTAACTACGGTAAAAAGAGCAGCATCGATCCCTTGACCTATAAAAACGGCGTGGCGCTGATCTCCGTTCACGCCAAGGAAGATCGGTTCAAGTGGAGCACGATCCACTTCTTTCGGATGGGCGACAAGGTGCGCATCTCGGTGGTGCCGCGCGCCGCGGAACCTTGACGTCTAGGCGGCGGTGATCCGCTGAGCCAGCTGCTGCGCCATGGCAAAAGGAGCGTCGATCCCGAGGCCGTGGATGAGGCGATCAGGCGTTACGAAGAGCCCGCCGACCCCGGTGTCGAGCCGGGGGGGGAGCCGCTGTGGGTCGGTTCGTTTGACGAAGGTAAACTGCTCTGACTCAGTCAGCGGGTTGCGCTGAAGAAGCGGGAAATGACGTGCGAAAAAGCGATCGATGGGCGCCGTGTCCTCTGCGGCCGTCAGCCAGGTCTCAAGATACACCTCGTGCCCGCGTGTCTCGACGCTCAGTTGAAGATCGCCGTCGGCTATGAGGATCGATTGCCCAAGGAACGGCGGCCAGTCGACCGCAGCGAGCCGGCCCGAGCGCCGCGTCATCGTGTTGATCTCGCTGCCGTCCTTCGCCCAGCGCGCCTCAACCTTCGCTTTGGCTCGGTCGCTGAGCGCGTCGAGTTCGTCGATTGCATCGCTCCAAAGGACCGTTGCGCCGCCGACGTGTTGACCCCGAGCGGTGATCACGGAGACCAGCCGACCTCGGTTGATATCGTAGTCGACCGCCTGGTCGCGCGGCAGCGTCTCGACCCCTGAGCGTGCCTCCGCAAGCTCAATGAAGCTGTGGAGCGGTCGCGTCAGCGCGTGCAGGTCCCGATGGCCTGACCAACGCAAGTGGGCGCGCTCCGGAGCGACATGCGTCCAGGGATGAAGAAAATAGGGTCGGGTCAGCGCGTCGAGGTCAGCTTGCGTCGCTCCGAGCTCCACCTCGCTCCAGCCCTTCCGGTGTCGCCAACGTCGCCACCAGCCGCGATGAAAGAGCTCCGGGTACTCGATGGGCGTCGGGTCTTCCATGGGTTGGGCGAGTTCGCGACACCACCGATCAAAGGCGGGGCTCTGGAGACGCTGCTGCTGGTGGTCGCGTGCCGACCGCTCCAAGAACAGTTCGGCGCTACCCTGCTCTGAGCAAAAGTGCCCAAGGCTGTACTGGGGGCGGAGTCGGTCTCGTAGGGGGACTAAGATGCCAAGCTTGAGCGCCGTCTCTCGCACCGCAGGTAACAGCGTGAGATCGAGCGGGGGGATCGGGGGCAGTACGGGCTCGATCCCCTCATGGCGTCGTAGGCGCAGGACGCGCTTGCCCGATTTAGCGACCAAACAGCCGACGAGTCGAGCGAGCGCTCCGTCTCCGAGGACAATGAGGTCGTAACTGAGCCGAGCGCCCGCCAAAGGAGTTCAGGCTTCCATCAGCTGACGGACGAGCTCGTTGATTCCGGTTGGGAGATCGGCGATCCGTTGGGCTTCCATGTAGGCCGGCGTCGTGATCACGCGCCGCTGCGCATCCCGGTGAACGCCTTGAACGCCGAGCTTGATGTGTTTGGCTCCGGTTTTCTCGACCTCTGCGTGCTCTGCCTCGCCTTGACCGATCGTCACCTCGACGCCGAGGTCGCCGAAGAGTTTAGCGAGGATCACGGGCGCAATACAGCACGCGCCGATCCACGATCCTTGATCGTGCATCGCCCGCAGGAAGCGCTCGACGTCAGGGTCCACGCTGCATTCAGCGCCATCAAAAGCCCAGGTGCATAGATTTTTAGCGGCGCCAAACCCGCCCGGCATCAGCACGGCGTCAAAGGCGCGAGCGTCTGCCTCGCCGAGCGGTGTCACCGGTCCCCGTGCGATGCGCGCAGACTCGACCAGTACGTTGCGCGTAGCCTGCTCGCTCGGCGCGCCGACTTGGTGGTCGACAACGTGCGCCTGATCTTTGTCAGGAGCCAGCACCGTCACCTCTGCGCCGACGCGATCGAGGGCCAAGAGGCACAAGACGGATTCGTGCAGCTCGGCGCCGTCATAAACGCCAGATCCACTGAGAATGACTGCGACTCGTTTGCTCATATTGGCGCTCCTTCGTTTCAGCGCAGCAAGCTGCGGCCAGATGAGCGAAGATCACGTGCACACTGAGCGACACGCTCGGCCATGCCCGCCTCCGCTTTTTTCAAGTACGCTCTCGGATCATAGACCTTCTTGTTGCCGACCTCGCCGTCAATCTTCAGCACGCCCTCGTAGTTGGTCATCAGGTGATCCATGACCGGACGCGTGAAAGCGTACTGCGTGTCGGTGTCTACGTTCATCTTGATGACGCCGTAGTCTAAGGTCTCATGGATGTCGCTGAGGTCGGAACCTGAGCCGCCGTGGAAGACGAGGTCGAACCGAGCGTCTGCACCGTAGCGATCCATGACGGCGTCTTGACCCTGTTTGAGGATGTCGGGGCGGAGTACGACGTGGCCTGGCTTGTAGACGCCGTGCACATTGCCAAAGGTCGCTGCGAGCATGAACCGCCCACCGATCGGCGAGAGCGCCTCGTGCGTCGCAAGCATGTCTTCGGGGGTCGTGTAGAGCTTCTCCGCAGGCGCGCCGTGATCCACGCCATCCTCTTCACCGCCGACAACGCCGATCTCAACCTCGAGCAGGATATCGCTCTTGGCGCAGCGCTCAAGGAGCTCCTGCGATTGACGCAGGTTCGCCTCGAGCGGGAGGATCGACCCGTCGAACATGTGGCTATTAAACAGGTTTTTCTGCCCTCGGGCGCGACGACGCTCGGTCTCCTCGATGAGCGGGATCAAGAACGAGTCGACCTTATCGGGGAGGCAGTGGTCCGTATGGAGCGCAACGCCGATGTCATAAGCCTCTGCCAAGGTGTGGATGGCGTCGGCGAGCGCAATGGCGCCGAGCACCGAGTCTTTGTTGTGCAGGCCGGACGCGAACTGCCCAGCGCCGGTACTCACTTGAAAAAACCCGTCGCTGCCTTCGGCTGCTAGCCCGGCGAGCGCCGCATTGGCGGTACTCATGGAGCTGACATTGATCGCAGGGAAGGCGTAGCGCCCTTTGTTCGCCTCATCCAGCATGCGGCAGTAGGTAGAATGGTCGACAACAGGCATAGCGTCTCTTCTCCAGGGACAGGTCAACCGCTCTGTAGCTACGAGAACGACACGCGACAACCCTCATCGATCGGGTGGCTTGAGCGGCTCCGGAAGATCTGGAAATTCTTGCGTTTTACCTTGGGGATACGCCGCCGTTTCAAAGGACTGACGCAGCTGCATCGTCCGCCGGTGGAGCGCTCGATGCGCCGCCCAGCAACGCTCCAGAACACTTGCGTGCCGCGCGGGGTCCCCCTCAGGGATCGCCACGACGAGCTCCGCAAGGCACACGTTCATCTCACTGAGCCCGAGCTGTTCGGCCTGTTTCAGCCACCGCCGGGTCTGGTTGATCAGCTCGTCAGTCTGACCTGATGCTGGCTCAGCAGCCTCTTTGAGCAGCTCCATCACGTCGCGCTGGAACTCCTCGAGGCGCCGAATAGCGAGTTCTTGTCGGCCGTGTGTTGCTTGCAGCAAGAGCGATGTTGAGATCGGGGGCAGGCTTCGGTCGGGTGGGGCGTCTGATTTGGCGGCTGGTGTACGCGGGAGCTGCCGCCAGAGCGCTCTCATCAGCTCCTCTCGGGTAAAGGGTTTCGCGAGGAAGCCGTCGCAGCCGGCTTCGGCCGACGCCGACTTAGCCGACGGCGAGATATCGGCTGTCACGGCGATGATCGGGATGGCTCCGATGTGTCCGAGCTGGTCGTAATCCTCTGCTTTGCGGATCCGTCGCGTGGTCTCGATTCCGTCCCAAGGCGCCATCTGGAGGTCCATCAAGACCACCTCTAAGCCATTCTTTTGGAGCTTATCGAGGGCTTCGACCCCGTCGCTCGAGGTCGAGACGGTGCAGCCCATGTCCTCAAGGAGTAGGCGGGTAATGAGCAGATTGGTGGGGGTATCTTCAACCACCAGCACCTTGAGCCCCGCAAAGGCTTCAGCGTCGGGTGATTGAAGCGGTTCATCGATCGCTTCACCCTGCTCAAGCGCAACGATCGGGAGGCGCAGCGTGACGCGAAAGGTGCTCCCCTCTTGCAGGCGGCTGTCGACCTCAAGCGTTGCGCCGAGTAGGTCGGTGAGGCGTTTGGAGATCGCAAGGCCGAGACCGCTCCCGTCATAGCGTCTGCTCGTCCCCGTCTCACCCTGAACGAACGATTCAAAGATCGCTTCAGTCCGTTCCGGTGCGATCCCGATGCCGCTATCTCGAATCTCGATCACCAGCTCAGCTTGGTCGCCATCAACTGTCAGGTTCGTGACGGCACGAACCCAGCCAGCATGCGTAAATTTGAGGGCATTGCTTAGCAGGTTGAGCAGGATCTGCCGAAGTCGGTTGGCGTCGCCTTCGACCACCAGCTGCTCCGGCCCATTGTATTCGAAGGTCAGTTCGACGCGCTCCGGCCGCGGCAAGAGGGAGGCGAATTGTTCGAGCTCGTCATGGAGTTGTCGTGGCTTGAACGGCGCGTTCTCGAGCTCGAGTTGGTCGGTGTCGATGGCTTCGTAGTCGAGCAGATCCTCGATGAGCGTTCGCAGGATCTCTGCGGAGGTCCCGAGCGTCTGAGCTAACTCGATCTGAGATGCGCTTTGGGCGCGGTCTTGAAGTAAAAACTGAAGCCCGCGAATCTCTGTGAGCGGCGTCCTCACCTGATGGCTCATATGCGACAGGAAGCTTGTGCGTGCCTCGGCTCGAGCCTCCGCCTCGTGGGTCGAGCGCCGCAACGCGTCGATCTGAACTTTGGCCCTCTCTTCCCCCGCAAGGATGAGCCCCAGCACAAAGACGATCACCCCGAGGATGCCAAGATACGGGTTGTTGAGCTCGTTGAGGGCAACGACGATGTCGTGGAGGATGATCGCGATGTTCAGCGCGATCGAGTACAGGAGGATCTTTTGGGTCCTTTGCGAGCGCTCCGAGCGTGCGCGCAGAACTTGGCGATACAGCAGCCCGTAGACGACGAGGACACTCAGACTCATCACCCCGCCGATCGGCGCGAGCCGGCCGTCGATGTATTGAACGGTGAGTCCATTGGGTTCGCGCCACTCCATGCTGGCGACACCAAAGGTGCCAACGCAAGCGCCGATGGCGGGTAAGGTGAGCCAGATGATCCGCTGGAGCTTGTCGAGCGGTGCGTCGATCAGGGCAAGAAATGCGTCAACCAAGACCGGCACATGCAGCGCGATCGTAAAGACTAAGAGCCCAAAAACGATGCGCGCGGCGCTCATGTCTAAGAGCCCGGAGTACAGCAAGTAAGCGAGGGCAAAGCGCGGCAAGGCGACGAGAATCACGCGACGTAAAGGCGTCGACCAGGAAGGAGCCTCTTGCAGGGTCGCAACGGTCGAAGCCAGCCGAGACCAGATCCCGACGATCAGCAAGGTGCCCGCAAGAGCGTTGATGGCGAGCGCGTTAAACATCGGCGTCCCTTCGCCATCGAGCGAGCCCGTCTGAGATCACGGACTCGACGTGCTCGAGCTGAGTCAAAAGCGCTTGCGTTGCTGGCTCGCAGCCCTCTCGGTCGTTCCTGCGTGCAGCTTCCTCGAGGGTCCTGGCTGCTTCTCCGGCGCCATGAAAGCCAAGGGTCAACAAGGAGCCTTTGAGCGCGTGCGCGACCATCGCCATGGTCTCGAAGTCGTCGGTCGCTCGCGCCGCATCGAGCTGAGCGATTAAGACCGGCGTGCGTTTCAGGTGTTCGTCGAGGATGTCCGCGGCGAGCGCGCGGTTGCCATCGACCATCGCCAAGGTGACGTTTAGAGCGTCCTCGCTGGCGTCTCCGGCGATGGCGCTCATCACGGTTTGATCCCGACCGAGCGTCTCTGCGACCGCCTGAATGAGCGTATGACGGGCGTAGGGTTTTGCGATGAAGCCGATCATCCCGACCTCGCGGCAGGCGGTACGAGCCGCTTCTGTGACGTCGGCGCTCACGGCGATGACCGGGAGCCTGTCTTGGTGTGCGCAACGACCTTCGGCCTCATGGCGGCGCAGCAATTCGGTCGCCTGGACACCGTCCATTTCAGGCATGTGCAGATCGATGAGGAGCAGGTCGTAGGCATGCGTTTCGATGAGCTTGAGCCCCTCCATCGCCGATGGAGCCGTGTCCACCGCTGCGCCGACTTGCTCTAAGGGGGTGGCGGTGACGATCCGGTTGACCGGGTGGTCATCGATCACGAGAATCCTGAGTCGGCTTAGGAGGTCTTCTCGATGCTTAACCGGGTGAGGCTCATGTCCTTTGTCCCTCTTTGGGGGGAGTTGGTCGCTGGGTGCGTAGGGGAGCCGAATGGAGAGGGTGTACGTGGTTCCAAGCCCGGACGCTGTTTGCAGGTGCAGCCGGCCGCCGATTAATTCGGTGAGCCGGAGCGCGAGCGCGAGCGAGAGGTTCGGGTCGTCAGCGAGCTGATCACTCAGACGGTCGCGGTGCATCGTGTCCCTCAGGCTGTGTGTCGGGCGACCAATGCGTGAGCCGGTGTCGCGCACCGAGATGCGTAGGTCTGCAACGCCGTCGCGCAGTGAACGTAAGCGCAGCGCGATGTTGACCGAACCTCGCTGGGTGTGGCGCAGCGCATTGGCGAGCAGGTTCAGGATCGCCTTACCCAACCGATCGGCGTCACCGACTAAGCCTGACTCCACGAGCTCGTCGGGGAGCGGGCTGCTGGTGATCGTAACGTCCTCAGACGACCTCAGGTCCTCCGCGCGCCGCTTGATCGATTCCAGCCAGGGGGCGACCGCAAAAGCGCTCCCCGTGAGGGCGCTGGTCCCCAGCTCAAGCTTTTCGAGCTCGAGCACCTCATCGATCAAGAGGCGCAGGCGATGACTGGAGCCTTGAAGCGCATGCGCAAGCTGCTCTTGGCGCGACGTGAGGGTTTGGTCCGCCAGCAGGAGCTCGGTGAGCCCCATGAGCCCGCCGAGCGGCGTGCGCAGCTCGTGCGACATGTTGGCGAGGAAGGCGCTGCGTGCGCGCGTTCGTTCCAGCGCGCGCTCGGTGCGCTGCTGAAGGTCGTTGACGCGTTGCTTCGTCATGCGCTCGAAGGTCAGCGCAAAGCTCAGCACCCAGAGCCAGACCCCCCAGACGGTGAGGTAGGGGCTGACGATCAGCTGACGCGAGCTGAGCTGGTCGTTGACGAGGGTCGCGGCCATCAGCAGCGCGCCCAGCGCCACCGGTCGGATGAGGTGGCGTTTCGCTCGCTCCGTCAGCTTGAGCATGACGACGACCGACCCGATCAGCGTGGCGATCATCATGAAGCTGCCGTAGAGTACCCATCCTGCAACGCTTGCGATGCTGTAGTTGGCGCCGAAGGCGGGGAGGCTTCTGGCGATGGGCTCGCCGTAGCCGAACGCAGCGGTGAGGAAGCCCGAGATGATCATCGCCACCCAGATCGTCACTCGAACACCGTCGCTCGGACGCCGCTCGACCAGGTCGCAGATGGCCTCGAATGCCATCGGCCACGAGGCCGCGACGCTCAGGCAGGTGAACTGATGAACGAGGCGGGCGTAGGCTGGGTCGAGATTACCGTAGCCTAAGCCCCATGCGAGCAGGGTGATCAGGCTGAGCAGAGACAGGCTACGAACCCAGTTGAGGCCGGGGGGCGCTGGTTTGGGCAGCAGGCGCTCAAGTTGGACGAGCCGCCAGTTCGCCAGCACCAAGGCGAGCGAAGCCCAGATTGCGGCGGTGCTCAAGCCGTTAAGGTTCACGGGCGCTCCTGTGCACAAACGACGGAAGATGTTGAAATATACGCATCATCGCGCCGATAAGTGAGTGTGCAGGGTCCGACGGGTCAGGGTCTAGCCCCCACCGCACAGGCATCTGTCGAATTTGAGGTGTGCGACGACATGAGCTGGCTCTTGATTGGACTGACGGGTGGCATGGTGGCGCTGGCTGTTTACAGTCGGTGGACCGAGCCCGTCCTCCCTTACGGCGAGCAGCGTCAGCGAGCCCTTTTTGCGGCGCCGAGTTTTGTGTTGGGCTGTCTGTACGGTCTGGCAGTGATGGCCTGGTTCTTCTACGGGATCGGCTCGTCGGACGCTGAGCGTCAGGCCCGTAGCCTTGAGCGTTTGAGCATGGCTCGGGCGAGCGACTCCGAGCTGCAGCGGCGCGCTGAGCGGCTCGCCGCCGCCGAGCGCCAACTCCGGCTTGAGGAAGAGGCGAAGCGTGTCACAGCAAAGCAGCAAGAATGGAAACGCCGTCGCGCCCAAGCGGTGGATCAACGCGCCGTTGAGGAGATGTCGGGCGTCGTACTGGCTGGCAAAAACGAAGGCCCGTGCCATACACTGCGCGGCTGCGTCTGTGGTCTGGCGAGCCAGTTTTCCGACTCGAAAATTCTGGCGAGACGGTACCGGCGTTGGTGCAGGGGATTCCGCAGCTTGGAGGGGGAGTGGATGTGCCGAAGCCAGCTGCAGGTCGTCAAATCCGACCTCTATCGGAACCGCTTGGTGTTGGTTGAGAAAGGGCTAACGATCCCGACGGTGTGTCCTCAGCGCCAGAGCAACTGATGGCGAATCGCTGGGACGACCTCGTCAACGCCGAGACCTACGCAGACCATGTGGACGATTGGAGGGTGTACCGCGAGCTCAACCAAGCGCTCGCAACAGCGCTTCATCAGGACGGCGAGGTGGCATCTGTTGAGCGCCTGCTCGATGTGGGCTGTGGCACCGGCGCGACGCTCGAAGCGTTCTTGCGCGTGCTCCCCTTTGAGCTTGAGGTGATCGCCGTTGACTCGGCGCAGGCGATGGTCGAGCGCGCCCGGGAGTTGGTTCCCGATCCGCGCATCGAGTGGCAGGTCGCTCAGGGCGAGGAATGCGCCGCTCGGTACACGAACTCGTTCGATCTCATCACCTGCGGTGCGGCGTTCTGGCACCTCGACCCGCACGCCTACGCTGCGATGATGGATGCACTTCGCCCGAAGGGACGGCTGGTCTTTAATGTGCCTGTGGCGCAGTGCGCCAGGGAGACGGCGACCCGCCACCCTATCCAGGCGGCGATCGCTGATTTGCTAGCCGAGCAGCGGGGGACTTTTCCCGCGATTCATCCGCGTTTTGACCGGCGCGCATTCGACGTACTGTGTGATCAGCACGGCAGGTCATGCGCCTGGACGCCTTTTCGTTGGCGTGGGCCGCAAGGGGCGCTGGTCGATCTCTTGAAGATTCCAGCCATGGGAGAGATGGTGGCGCCGGGCTTATCCCAACAGGATTTTGATCGGTTGATCCGCGCCGCTGAGGGGCGCGTCGATCGGGATCAGTCGGTGGTTGTGGACTGGTGGTTGGGTCTGGTCGGCGCAGTGAGCCGATAGAGCGTTAGGCTGTTGCCGGCGTCGCTCAGCGCCAGCCCCCAAGAGATGACGCCGATCAGCACCGTTGCGGGTTGCGGATCGAGCGTCGCCAGAGCCAGATAGATCAGCCCGATCACCAACGATGCGCTGCGCGTGAGCACCCCGATCAGAAGCAAGATGCCGCCTAAAAGGTGGACGGCGATGATGACTTGAGCGGCGAGTTCGGCGTGGTCGGCGAGGACGTGAAAGCGCTCGATCACGGCGAGCCCCAGCGGATTCTGTGCAAGACCCAGATTGAGCCGCTCGGCGAAGTCGCCGGCGCGATAGCCGGCTCGTAGCAGGGTGACGCCACACTCGGTGATCAGCAGCCCCAGCGTCAGCCTCAAGAGCACGAGCGCGGCGCGGTCGCGTCGATGCACGGGGCTCATGGTTGTGCTCGCCAGCGGCTCAAGGCGCGCGTGCCGTCCGGTTGCGGATCCTCGGCGATCAAGACGTCCTCATCGAGCGCAAGCGCGAGAGGGCGCCCTGTCTCATGCGACCCGGTCAAGGGCGTTGGCGGCTGACCGGCTCGGCTGATCTGTAGGAGTCCTCCCGACCGGCTGAGCGTCACCAGCCCCGCCTGCGTCCGCAGCACCCGGAAAGCCCCCCGATGACCGGTCGGTGCCGTCGCGGCGTCGGCACGCAGCGCCACGACAGCGCCCAACAAGCTCTCGTTCATCAACATGGTGTCTCCGTCGAGGCCGCAGAAGGGTCCGCCAGGCTGTGTCGTGACGCGCTCGAGCGTTGGTCTCGGGGTGTCGCTGAGACCGGCATCCGGCGCCGCCCCACCATCCCCTGCTGGCTCGAGACGCCACGAAGTTCGCCCTGACGTGATGCGCTGAGAGCCTGGGTCGAAGCTGCACACGTTAAAGCGCTCGCCGACGAGCTGACTGCGATGCAAATGGCCTGGAAGCGCATCATAGGCTTCGATGAGGGGTGTATGATGCCAGTCCCCCGTGCTCTGACGGTGGCTCAGCACGAGCGCCGGCGGCGAGGCGCTCTCTTGCGCACCGTGGAGTACGCTGACGGCGCCGTCTCGGTGCGCGTGGAGTTGGGGATCGATCCCTGCGTGCGCCACGCTGATCTCCTCCCGCCGCCAAGCGTCGTCTGCTCGCACATACAGCCAGGTCCGCCGTTGGGGCATCTGACGCGCAACGACCCACGGCACGCCTTCTGGGTCGATGGTGACGTCGAGCTGCGCGCCGATCCAGGCGTTGTTGGGGTGCGCCGCGATGCGCTCAAGCTGCCATTCACGGTCACCGTGAGCGCCGGCCTCAGGAGAGGCGCTAGTATCCGGAAGCGGACCTGCGTCGAGACTGGGGGTGTCTGCAAGGCAGCCGAAGAACAAGCCTTCGGTCGTCGCCATGGCAAGGCAGGGCTCGCCGCTTGGCTGTCGAGCCAACGCCATCATCCGATCCAAGCCGCTGAAGTCGGTGATCGATGGAAATTGATCAACGCGTCGCCATCGAGTGCGTCCACCGGTGTCTGCGTTGGGCGAGGCGTCGAGGACGAGACGTCCCGCGTCGGGCAGCGGGCGGGGGAACGTGTAGATGGGCGCTGCGCCTGCGTCGAAGGCGCGGCCAGCGTCATGCGACCAGGTTGCGCTTCGCTCGCAAGCCACGAGGCACGTGAGCCAAATCAGTGTGAACCATCTTGAGGGTTGACCCAGAGCAGACACGGTTCTAAGGCGCTTTCCCACCGGCGTTGTACCCAAGTGGTCTAAGGGAGCGGTTTGCAAAACCGTGATTCACCGGTTCGAATCCGGTCAACGCCTCCACGGGACAGCTCATGCGCTGTCCCGTTCGTCTTTTTGGCAACGGTAACGGTAGCGCCAGACCGGGAGGTTGCGCTTCGCGTAGTACACCTCGCGCTCCGTTTTCGCTTCGCTGAAGGGCTCTTCCACCGTCTGGAAGGCTCCGTTTTCGTTAACAAAGTACGGGCTGGTCTCGATCGCCTGGACCATGAACTCGACCAGGTCTTCGTTGTCACTCTGGAGCAGAAACTCGCCCTGATCGACCATGACCCGGTGCAGCTTCTTTAAAAAGTCGCCGGTGATCAGGCGTCGTTTGTGATGTCGTTTTTTGAACCAAGGATCCGGGAAGCTGACGAAGGCTCGTTCGATGCAGTGAGCCGGCAGGACCTGATCGAGAAAGCGCGTGGCGTCGACATGGACGACGACGGCGTTGTCAATCTCCCGCTGGTCGAGGCGGAGGCGCGCCTCATCACAGAACGCCTCGCGCACCTCGAGCCCGACGATGCGGCGTTGAGGGTGTAGCGCTGCGTAGTCACACAAGAAGTCGCCAAGTCCAATACCGATGTCGAGCTCTTGAGGGGGGCCGCCGAGCGCAGACTCCCAATCCGGCACGACGAGTTGGTCGGCCCGGTAGGTGAGCGGGTTGGTGTGGTGCCTGAGGCGGCCTTTCGTTTTGGCGCGAAGTTTCAACGGTGCTCCAGGAGGGCGTCGAGCTTAAAGGTTCGGGTTGCCGAAAGGCTTGTAGAGCCCATCGCTCGTGCCATCAAGCGATCTAAGCCGAGCGCGATGCCGACGGTGGGCGGGAGCTGCGCCACCGCCTCAAAGAAGGCGTCATCCGCAGGGAAGGGTTCTTTGCCCAACCGCTGACGCTCGGTCTGCCATGCCTCGAACCGCGCTCGCTGCTCGGCTCCGTCGGTCAGCTCATCAAACGCATTGGCGAGCTCTAAGCCCTCGAGATAGACCTCGAAGCGCAGACAAAAGCGTGGGTCGTTCGGGCAGAGCTTCGCCATGGTCGCTTGCGACGCGGGGTAGCGCTCGACGACCACTAAGCCTTGGCCTCGGAGTTGGGGCTCGACCTGACTGATCCAGGCTCTGAAAAAGGCGTCGTCCCAGGTGTCGTCTTCGGCGCAGGCGATTCCTTGCTCGCCGAGCGACGATCGAAACTCGGCAGCGCTGCACTCAGGGTCCAATTCGCAGCCGACGAAGCGCTCAAAGAGTTCTGAGACTGCGCAGCGATGCAGTGTCGGTGAGGGGCGTTTCGCGAGTCGATAGGCAGCAGCGACAAGCGCCTCAACGTCACCGATCAAGTCTTCAAAGGTGCCACCCGGCCGATACCACTCGAGCATCTCAAACTCGAGGTCATGCCAGGGACCGCCCTCCATGTTCCGCAGGCAGGGAGCCAGCTCGAAGATGGGTCCACTGCCTTGCGCCAGGAGTTTTTTATGCCAGACCTCTGGGCTGGTCCTGAGGTACAAGCGGCGGCGAGTCCCCGAGCGATTCTCGAGGGTTACGGGGACCGCCTCAAGGTGAGTCTCACCGCCAGGCATCAAGGTGGACAGGGGGGTGACCACCTCGGTGAGGCCGCGCTGGCTCAGCACGGCGCGCGCGCTCTGACGGAGGGCGTTGATCTGAAGAAGGCGGTCGCGCATGATGCTGCTTCTTTGCTCGCGCCAGAGATCAACGCAAGTCACCGCCCACTCTTGCCGGTTTGACCTCGGCGGTGTTAGCTGCAGGCAACGAGGAGCAGAACCGATGCTGCGATGTCTCTGGGTCCTAATTCTACTGACGAGCGCTCCAAGCTGGGGCGCTGGATTTTTTCGTCCTGGAGTCGGCGTGGGGAACCTCGCAGCGGGCGGGACTGGCGTCTCGGGTGGGGTGGTTGGCTACGGTCACTGGTACAACCCGGCGATGCTGAGCCTGACGAAGGGTAAGGCGGACCTCGTACTCGACTGGACGATGCTCGATGAGAGCTTCTCGTACCTGCGCAGCCGCGAAGGGTTGGTGCCGCCGGAGCGGCTCGCCGACATGAGCGAAGGACAGCAGGCCGCACTGATGGCGAACTGCTGCGGTAGCTCGCCGGACCAGCCGGTACTGGATGAGGCGCCGGCGCGGCAGATTCCGTTTATCGGTCTTGCGGTGCCGGTGCGTCCGGACACGGTCGTCGGGCTGGCGGTTTACGGCCCCCAAGGACCCGCGCGGAAGATGGACCCGAACGGCGCTCAGCGTTACAGCGCCGTGAGCAACAACATCACGCTGGCGATTGCGCAGCTGTCGGCGGCTTACGGCGCCGATCGATGGGGTGTCGGGATCGGGCTGGCTAACTTCATCTTGGACGTCGGGCAGGATTTTACGCTGAGCGGTGATTTCTTTGGCACCGAGGACCCCGCGTTCGACGCGCTCGCCACCGTTCAAGTTCAGGACGCCTTTATCCCGGTCGCAAACCTGGGGTTTTGGGCTGCGCCGTTCAAGGGTTTACGTCTGGGCGCAAGCTGGCAGCGGCCGCTCACGGAGAAGTGTACGGGCACCGGCGCGAGCAAGATCTGCGGTAATGTGATCGCTGAGGGCGTGGTAGACGCTGAGCTCGGCCCCGGCCTGGCGCAAGCGGCGAGCATCATTCAAAACGATGGTGGCGCGCTGGTGATGCGTTTTCCGGACATGATCCGATTGGGCGCAACGCAGCAATTCGGCGACCGCGTGAACGTGTCGCTCGAGGGGTTCTATGAGGCTTGGGGTGAGATTGGAAACCTCACCTTTGTACCCAACAACGTGGTGTTCGATGCTGGGGTCGAGCAAATTAGTCTTGAAAATATCGTCTTCCCGCGCCGTTGGGACAATACATACGGAGTTCGCTTCGGGACGCGCTGGGATCTGCCGGCGGCGTGGACACAGATTCCGGTCCAAATGCGTTTGGGCTCGCAATGGGAATCCTCCGCGGCGCCGCTGGTCGAGCTCGACACGGGCGGGCTCGATTGGGAGAAGCTGGGGTTCACCGTCGGCTTCGGAGTTGAGGTCATGAAGGGCTTGCACGTGGACGCCTATTATCTTCGCACCCTGACGGCGGAGCTCACGGTTCAGAATTCGAACATGAGGACCACCAACATTTTTCACGCAGACGAGGTCGCTAAAGGGAACAGCGGGCTCGAGACCGTCTCGGCGAATGGTGACTACGTCATCAACCACCAGCGGTTTGGTCTGGGTGTGCGCTATGCGCTGGGGGTGCGTTGAGCCGACTGATCGGGCTGAGCTTTGTGTTGCTTGCGGCGCCGAGTTGGGCGGCGGGCCGCTTTCTGCCAGGCGACTCGGTGCGAGATCGCGGGCGCGCAGGCGCCTCCGTGACCTCGGAGCGGGGTGTTAACTCGCTGCAGGTCAACCCCGCGTTGCTCGGTATGGCCGATAATTTTGGCTTCTCGATGGGGTGGACGATGGGTTCCGAGGCGAGCGAGTTCATCCGCTCCGGTCCTCACATCCAGAGCCTAGAGGAGCCTGATCAGCTCGGCTTGAACAGTGTCACGCTGGCGGCGCCCACGAGCAACGGGCTATCGCAGAGCGCGCTGTCGGATCGCTTGGTGCGCGCAGGCTTGGTCTACGGCTTCGGTACGTCGGGCTTTCGCATCGGTATGGGGTATACGCAGCTTCCGCTAGAGAACCACAGTTACCTCGCCTGCAACCCGGCTCGCTACCGGCTGATTCACAGCGCCGACGAGCGCGAACAGTTGAGTTTCGGTCTGGGCGGCGCGTTTGGGCGGCGGTTTGCCATCGGGCTCGGGCTTCACTGGGAGCGGCTCAAGCAAGTGCGCCGGTTCATGATTAACACCACCCCTGCGAGCGAGGCGGGCTCGACGACGGGACGCCACCTCGAGAACGCTGCGTTTGACCACATCGTTGACTTGACGGGCACCGTGCCGATCGGCTTTGGGGACAACGCCTTCGTCCCGACGGCGTCTGTCGGGCTCTGGTCGCGTCTGTTCGCTGGGCTCGAGATCGGGGTCTCGGTGGCGCTGGGCGGTACCGGTAACGCAGCGGATGGCTCCATCGATGTGTTGGACCTCGAGTGGCGAGACGAGGCGGATGTCACCTCACCCGTCTTCGCTCGCCGAGGGATCAGCGACACCTCCGACGGGACCGGGGCGACGATGAGTGACGGCGCGCCGCTGCAGGTCCGCGCAGGGATGCGCTATCAGTTCACCAATTGGGACCTCGAGTTCGAATGGCGGCTTGAGAACTGGGCAGCCGAGACGCAGCTAAGCGCTACGCCGACAGCGAACGGGATTGGCTGGTACAACCAGCTCGGTGACCCTGCGAACGCAGACACGAGCGTCGAGCTTGGCAACATGGGCGATGGGCGCACCTATCAGAGCGCTCAAAGCTTTCACCTAGGTACCGACATCTGGCTCGTTCCCAACGGGGTGGCGTTGCGCCTGGGTGGCTCGATGGAGTTCTCGCCGACCACTCAGCCGGATGCGATTTTGTACCCAGGGCCGCGCTACGGTGTCGGCGCCGGCTTTAGCTTCGCTGACCGCGGCTACTCGGTGGATGTGGGCTATCTTCACCTGTTCACTCAGGCCATCGAGATCGCAAACGGGCAGCTGCCCGTGAGGAACGTCGCTCAGATCGCAGCTGAGTCGGAGCTCGACGCCGTGACGGTTCAGAACAACGGCACCTACACCACCAGCGTTGGGTTCTTTGGGATGGGCGTGCGCGCCGACGTGGCGACCTTTGCGCGCAACCGCCGAGCGCAGCAAAAGGCTTGGTATCAGGTCTGGTCGCGTGGCAGCAGCGGCTTCGGCCGAAGCGGCTTCTAAGCGGTTTCAAACGGGGCTTCCCACAGAGCGGGCTCGGCCACCCGAAAAGACGCAGTATGGACTTTGCATGGACGATTCGGTCGGCTATAGGCGAAGTCCTGATGAGAGGAACCAGGATGGTGAAACGACTGACTGAAGCACAGACGGAAGAGCTCCGGCAGATCCTGATCGAGGAGCGCGACCGGCTGCTGCTTTCCGGCCAGGCTGACCTTGAAGAGGCGAAGGCTGGCGGCGAGCGTGTGGTCGGTGATGATGTGGATCAGAGCAACGAGGACGGTGCGCTGGCGCTTGCCGCTCGGTTTCGAGCGCGCGATCGCCGGCTGTTGCGCAAGGTCGATTACGCCCTCGAGCGCATGGAGCGCGGTGAGTATGACCTTTGTGAGATCACGGGGGATCCCATCGGCTATGAGCGGCTCAAGTTTCGGCCGGTCACGACGCTCTCCATCGCAGCCAAGGAGGAGGCCGAGCGTCACGAGTCGGAGTACATCGAAGATTAAAAGTGCTTGCGCTCTGCGGCGGCGTTCTTCATAGAAGCGCCGCAGAGACCATTGAGCGGGATTAACTCAGTGGTAGAGTGTCTCGTTGCCAACGAGAATGTCGTGAGTTCGAATCTCATATCCCGCTCCAGAGACGACGAGGCGCCCGACCGGGCGCCTTTGTTGTTAAGCGATGAAGTGTGGAGGACCTAGGATGACTGCCCGCCCCTTCGTGCCTCCACTGAGCGTTGCGCCGATGGTCGATCGCACCCACCGGCACTTTCGCGCGTTTTTCCGCCGGCTGACGCGGCGGACGTTGTTGTACACCGAGATGTTGACGACTGGAGCGATCCTGCGCGGCGATCGAGCGCGCGTCCTTGGGTTCTCACCTTGGGAGGATCCGGTCGCGCTGCAGGTGGGTGGCGATGACCCGGAGGCGCTGGCGCGCTGCGCGGAGCTGGCGCAGGAGCTCGGCTATGCTGAGGTCAACCTCAACGTCGGCTGCCCGTCGCCGCGGGTGCAAAAGGGGCGCTTTGGGGCGATGCTGATGGCCGAGCCAGAGGTGGTCGCCGACGCAGTCGTTGCCATGCGGCGGGCGACCGACTTGCCGGTGACGGTCAAGCACCGGATCGGGATCGATGGGCTTGAACGCTACGAGGACATGTTGAATTTTGTGGACTGCGTGGCGCAGGCTGGTTCGCAGCGTTTCACGGTGCACGCTCGGATCGCTCGCCTCAACGGCTTGAGCCCCAAAGCCAACCGTGAGGTCCCCCCGCTGCGCTACGAGGACGTCTACCGCTTAAAGCGCGAGCGCCCGGAACTGGTGGTTGAGCTCAACGGCGGGATCAAGACCTTGGAGCAGGCGCAGGCGCATCGAGACGTCGTGGACGCGGTGATGATCGGGCGCGCCGCCACCGACGATCCTTGGATCTTTGCGCGCGCGGACTCAGTCTTTTACGGGGAAGTTGACCCGGTAGCGACCCGCCAGCAGGCGGTTTACGACCACTTGGATTATCTTCGTACCTGGCAACAACGCGGTGTGAAGCTCGCGTTGTTGGTTGCGCCGATGATCAACCTGTTCGCAGGGGAGCGTAACGCTCGTCGGTGGCGGCGGGCGCTCAGCGAGGACGTTCGCCAGCCTGGCGCAACGCCGGACGTCCTGTGCGCGGCCTTGGACGAACTCTTTGATCAACCTAAGTCTGGTATCCTTGAGCCGTTTGACGTTACGGAGACGGGGGAGAGACCCTGATGCGCAGCGCGTTACGCCGAGAGGTGTTCAACCTACCGAACTATCTGACGATGGCGCGAATTGCTGCGATCCCGGCGGTCGTATGGCTCCTGGTTCAAGACTCGCCGTTGACCAACCTTGCCGCGGTGACGCTGTTTCTAGCAGCCGCTTTGACCGATATGCTCGACGGTTATTTGGCGCGGCGGATGGGGCTCGACTCCGCGCTCGGGAAACTGTTGGATCCGCTGGCGGATAAGATCTTGGTCTCAACCGTCATGATCGCGCTCGTGCCGCTCGGTCGGCTGGATGCCTGGATCCCGATGGTGGTGATCGGGCGGGAGTTTACGATCAGCGGCTTGCGCAGCATGGCAGCGGCGGAAGGGATGATCATCGCCGCCGGGCTGATGGGTAAAGAGAAAACAGCCTACCAAATGATCGGTTTGGCATTTTTGATGGCGGGTGGGTCGGCGCCCTTTGGTTGGTGGGACGGCGCGCCCGTTTACAGCCTCGATATCGTCGGACTCGCGTTGGTCTACATCAGCATTTTCTATGCGGTCGCCTCGGCGATTGACTACCTGTGGAAGTTCACGGCGGCAGCGATGGAGCGCGACATCTAGCGCGCTCGATCCAAGCGGGTGCCAAATTTTGTCGTCGCAGGATCCTTGGGCGGCAAAAATTACAGGGATGGGTCGATTTTCTTTGGTCGCAGCGGGTTGCGGCGCGGCACGAGTCTTGCTTGTATGCCTCTGAACAGCTGGCCGAAGAGCGTTTCGGGTGGCGCATTGGAGTGTCGACGTTATGATCCAGACCCTGCGACTTTCGCTTATTGCCGTAGCCGCTGTGGCGTTGTGGCCGAACCAGGCGCAATCGAGCCACTACTTCGCTCGCTTCTATGATCAAGATCGCTACTATTGGGATCTCTACAGCTACTACTGGTACTGGAGTAACGGCACGATCGATGCGTTTGATGGTTGGGGTTACGCGACGATCAATGGGCGAACGTTCCGACCACCGAGCTACCCCTACCGCTATTATGAGTACTCCAACCGTGGGGCGCGCTCGGCCGGGACCTTCAGCTACGCAGGGTTTTATGTCACGGCGCGCGTCTATGTGCCGGCTTCTGGTCACGCAGACTCAAGAAACTACGGCCGCACCATCTGGAACATTCGGAACACCAGCGGCAGCCCGAGGACGCTCAACTTTAGGATCTACGGCAACCTCGGCTCGGACGGCGCAACCCGAATTACTCGTACATCAGACGGAAACACGAGCTGGAGCACGAGCGACACCTGGCTAGCGACCGATGACTACTCGAACGGGGGCGGGGACCCCTCGCTCTCCTTTATTTATCGCAACAGCGCAGGCCGAGCGCCTAGTTCAGTCCGGCGCAGCGGTGATAATCTTTACATCGACTGGAACAACGTGAGGGTGGCGGGCAACGCCACTGTCACCTTCATGTTGTTTACGACTCAGAACCGGAACCAGGCTGCGAGCTTCTCTGAGGCGGAGCGCATCGTCAGGCTGCCCAATGAGGTGCTCGCCAACTTGACCGCAGCGGAGCAGCGTCAGCTGATTAACTTCGGGCGTGGCGCCGAGGTGCAGAATCTGGCGCTGAGCGTCTCAGATAATGCCGTGCCGGCGCTGCGCGCCACCTGGCGTTTCTCGCAGCGCGCGACCGCTCGCGTCGAGCTCTTCGAAAACAGTCAGATCCCGAACGGACAGACGGCGTGCAGTGGGGGTACTCGGGTCGCCAACAACACCCTCGCAGCGAACACCAACTTCTCGTACACCTGGCAAAACACCAACAACTGGAACAACCTAAAGCGTGGCGTGAAGTACTGCGTCAAGGTGACCGCTACAGATGCTGGCAACCTGACCGCCTCAAGGGTCGTCACGGTGGCTTCGGCGATCGGTTCGGTCAGCGCGGACATTGATCAATACGCTCCATCGATCCGTGCCGTGGTGCGCTTTAATGCGAACCCGGGCGCAGGCACCTTTACGGAGCTTTACCCCACCGCCAACTGTTCCGGTACCCGTGTCAACCGCGAAGCGGTGGCGTGGAACAGCCGCTCGGTGACGCGTAACTACACGGGCGATGCGGCGCGGCGTAATACCTCCTACTGCCTCAAAGTGATCAATGGCTACGCCAGCCGAAACTTCAGCTTGGGAACCGTGACGGCGCAGCCTCGCGACTACCCGGCTTCTTTGACCTACATCTTGGGGCGCCTGCGCGCCGTGGATGGTGACGGCGAAGACTTTGAGGATGATCTCGACGACGCCATCACCCACGTGACGGTCGCTAAGGCCTACTGGGACGCTCGCACGCAAGATGGTGCCTTTGAGGACTTCAACGACGTCGCCATGAACTGGGGACCGAGCTTCCGCCGCGCCGTGCGCGCCATTAAGTCGATGTCGTCGGCGCGCCGCAACGACGCGCCGCGGGCGCTCAAGACCTACGAGACCGACCTCGCAGCCGCCATT
>JAYZBQ010000062.1:0-6017 GCA_036338695.1 Myxococcota bacterium | reverse complement strand
CGGCGCTGAGATCGCGCACCACATGGAGGTGCGCAGTCGCACGCTCGCTCGCCTCGCGCATCCTGCGATCCTGCCGATCTATGATCGAGGTCGGATCGATGAAGACACGGCGAATGAGAGCAACGGTCAGTTCGAGCGTGACATGCGCTGGGTGGCGCTGTCTGCCGATTATGAGACCGATCTGACAACCTATCGCGCCAGCTCGTGGAAGCGTCTGCTGCAGTCGCTTGTGTCCTTGCTGGATGCGCTCGCTTATGCGCATGCCCATGACGTCTATCTGCTGCGGTCGCTGCCAGCCCAGGTCCTCGCAACCAGCGATCACCGTGAGCTGGCGCTGTCGCACCTTATCCCGGCTGGCCAGATGGACGCGTTCCTTCTGCCTGACTTAGTCGGGGCCTGTTTTCAGGCGCCTGAGCGGAACGCTGATTGGCATCGCCCGCCCACCGTGCGTGAAGACCTCTACGCGCTCGGGAGCCTCATCTGGTTTCTGATCGGGGGCGAGATCCCGCACGGGCAAGCGCGCGGGGTGCAAGACCTGTTAGAGCTCCAAAGCGGCGGTGACCCTACGAGTCTTCCGTCGGAGTTTCCCCTCCCGAAAGGGTTTCGAAATTGGCTCGCCATGATGCGTCATCCCGACGCCAGCGCCCGCTTTCGAACCGTCGCTGACTGTCGCGCCTCGCTGCTTGAGGTCGATCGACTTCGGGGAGCGCAGCGCTGGCAGCCTGTCCGAGCGACGCTCCCGAGTCGTTGGCAGCGCTCTTGGAGTCTCCAGCCGACGTCGATGGAGCACATCCTAGGGCTCAACCTGATCAGTCTCAGGCCGATGCCGTTCGTGGCGCGGCAGCGCGAGCGGGATCAGCTTTGGGCCGGGGTTCACGAGGCGATCGAGGGCGAGACGGTATCCGGTTGTGTGGTCCGTAGCGCCGCCGGCGTCGGCAAGTCGCGGCTGCTCGGCTGGCTCAAGCACCGGGTGGTTGAGACGGGCGCAGGTCAGGTCGTTCGGGTGCGCTGCAACCCCTCCGAAGCCCCGGGTGCTGCAACGAGCGCGCTGATCCTTCAGGCGCTTGAGGTGACCGATGTCGAGCCGCGCCAAAGCGATGTGATCGCTGCGCTGAACACCGCCGGCATCGTGAGTCGCTATGAGCAAGACGCGCTAGCCTCCATGATCGCAGCGCCGCACGGCTGGGCGGACTGGCCGCAGATACGCTTCGAGCGCAGTGACGACCGCTACGCCGTGGTCGCTCGCTTGCTCGCCAGGCTCTCGGTGCATCAAGCCTTGGTGATCGTCGTGGACGATGCGCAGTGGTCTCTCGAGGTGGCAGCCATTTTTCGGCAGCTTCTGATGACCGAGGCGCTCAAGAAGCCTCGGGTGTTCTTTGCGCTCGCCGTGCGGACGGAGAAGGACGACAGCACCAGCGCGGTCGAGGAGCGCCAGCTCGAGGACTTGATCCAGCACCGCCGCGTCCGTGTCGTCGAGCTTGAGCGGCTTCGGCAAGCCGACCTTGAGGAGCTCGTCCATAAGCGGCTCGGGATGGTCCAGGGGCTCGCCGAGAAGGCGGTGGAGTGGTGCGCAGGTTCGCCGATGATGGCGCATCAGCTGATCGAGTCATGGCACACCGAGGGACAGTTGGTCCCGAGCGCCGAGGGCATCGCTCATCGGCAGCTCGAACAGATCGCCCTTCCAACCGACTTCGCTCGCCTCTGGACGAAGCGGCTGGATCAAGTGCTTGCGGACTTGAGCGAGTCCGATCGGACGATCACTCGGTGGGCGCTCGAGGCAGGCGCGTTGCTCGGGCGCTCAGTGGATCAGGGCGAGTGGCGCGGGATGTGTCGGCAGCTGGGGTTTGATGCGCCGAGAGGCGGCGTGGACCTCGCCGTAAGCGCCGGGTTGCTTTGGCCGACCGAGGCAGGCTGGCGCTTTCAGCACGGGACCTTGCGCGACGCGCTGTTGCTCGAGTCAAAGACCGAAGGGCGCCTCGCCGATTTGCACCGCGCCATCGCCGAGCATCTGCGCAGCGGCGCCGACCAGGACCTTGGGACAAAACTGCGCTGCGGCGAGCATCTGGTGGCGGCAGGCGATCATCAGGTGGCGTTCGAGACGCTGCTCGCAGCCGAGGCGCTCGCGCGTGAGGCGAAAGATGACCTAGCGGCTGAGCGGGCCATCGAGCTAGCCAGCCAAGCAGCCGATGCGTTCTCAGCGGACGGCGGCGTGCATCAGCTCAACCTGCTGGGGCGCCGCGCGGAGCTGCATCGGCTACGCGGCGAGTGGTCTGAGGCGCAGGCCGTGGCGCGCGAACTCGAGGACCTTGCGGCCGAGGTGGGTGAGCAGGCGCAGCTCATGGTAGCGCTGCGCGTCCAAGGACAGGCAGCCTTTGCTACCGCCGACTATTCGGGTGCCTCGGACTTGGCGCTGCGCTGGCAGGTGGTCGCCCAAGATTTGAGTGATTACGAACAGATGATCCGCTGCGAGCTCTTGCTTGGGATGATCTTTGGGGCTCAGTCGGATTGGGATCAGGCGATCTCCTTTTATGAGTCGGCGCGGCGACGAATTCACCAACATTGCCCGGATCAGCATGCGCTGCTGGCGGAGACGCTGGCGGCGCTTGGGACGATCCATCAAGAGCGACGCGAGTTAGCCAAGGCGTTGCCGATGTTTATCAAGGCGCTCCAGTATTTTGAGAAGTGCGGTGGTCAGCGCGGGCTGGCGAGCGTGGCAAACTCCTTAGCGGATGTGGCGCGTCACAAAGGGCGTACGGACCGTGCGCTCGAGTGGTACGCTCGCTCGAAGCGAGTCTACGAGAGCATCGGCGCGTGGGAAACCAACATCGTCCGGCTCAATCTGGCGCTGATGATGATGTTCGAGGATCGTTACGATGAGGCGCATGACGAGGTGATGGCGTGCTTCGAGGCCTTCGAAAACGGCGGCCATGAGATCTGGTTGGCGGTCAGCTACGCCTTCACGTTGCCGGGGCTGGCCCATCAAGAGGCGTGGGTTGCCTTTGATGAGGCGCTCGACGAGGCGCAGGCGCGCCTCGAGCGGCTGAGTTTTGCCGATACCGACCTGGCGCGGGTGTTTGAGATGGCCGGCGAGCTTGCGTCTCGGAGTGAAGAGGCGCGGCGAGCTGATCGATGTTTCGAGCAAGCCGCTGAGCAGTGGCGGACGCTCGATTGTCCTGTCGAGGCAAACGCCGCCGCGCTGCGCGCCGGGGTCCATTAGAGGCGGGCGCTTGTCGATCGACCTCGGCCTGCTTTAGGGTTCACGAGGAGACGTCATGAACACAAACAGATGGGCGCTCGCACTGGCTGTGGTTTTCACCGCCTGCGCCGCAGGCGAGGGGTCGGTTGACGCCGGCGTGACCGCTCCGGTCGACGCCGGTGCGATCGCAGATCGAGACGCTGGCTCGAGCCCGGATGCGGGTGTGACAGACGACGCAGGCGTCTTCGATGCGGGCGACGAAGTCGATGCGGGACCGCATCGCTGCGGCGATGGACGGCTCAACACCGCGGGGCATCCCGCAGACCCTGACTTTGAAGAGTGCGACGATGGTAACGACGTGAACGACGACGGCTGCACCACCAGCTGCCGGTATCAGGTGCGTAAGCTCATCGCCTTGAATTACACCACCTGCGCGCTGCTGGGTAACGGACGGGTCTATTGCCGAGGCTACAACGCAGACCGCACCTTAGGGCTCGGTGAGGCGGCGCGGGCGCGCTACGTGGATGGCTGGCGTGCGCCGCGTGGGCTCGGACGAGATGTCGTCGATCTCGATGGCGGCAGAGATTGGGTCTGCGCCGTCCATCGGTCGGGCGAGCTCAGCTGTTGGGGTAGCGGCTCGTATGAGCGCGGGCCGAGCAGCCAGCCGATGGAGACGCCGACGAAGATCCCCGGGGCAGCCGAGGTCGTCACGCTCAGCCTCGGTACGCATTCAGCGTGTTACATCAACGCGGACGAGCATGTGTACTGCTGGGGACGTAACCAGTACGGTCAGCTCGGTAATGGAAACCGGGATGACGTCGGCCGCCCAGCGCGCGTGCCCGGGCTCGAGGCTGTGGTGGCGCTCGATGTCGAGCAGTACAACAGCTGCGCCGTGACCCGCAGCGGCGCCGTGTGGTGTTGGGGGAGCGCCTCAAGTTGGCGTTTTGGTACCAACCAAGTCTCGGGGAATCAGGTGAACCCGGTGCAGGTGACTGGCGTTGAGACCGCCGTCGACGTCGATGTGGGCAGCACGAGCGCCTGCGCACGACTCGCCGATGGGACCATGGCGTGCTGGGGCAGCAACTGGACGGGCCAGGCCGGGCTCGCCTACAGCTCGCCTTTAGCGCCGACGGTGATTCCGGAGGTGCCGCAGGTTCGGGCGGTCGAGCTCGAGTCGAGCACCGGGTGTGCGATCTGGGGCGATACGCGGCAGGTCTCGTGCTGGGGATGGAATAACTATGGGCAAGCCGGTGACCCCTCGACGCGCCGCATAGACCAAGGCCTCCGCCCGGTTGAGGGGGTTGTGGGTGCCGCAGGCCTTGCGGTCGGACCACTGCACGCCTGCGCCTGGCATCTGGACGGACGCCGCACCTGCTGGGGCTTGAACAACTTTGGACAGCTCGGTGTCGGGCGGGCGGCGACCTTGCCGATCCGCCGGCCGCAAACGGTCGAGGATCTCGAACAGATCATTCGTTTGACGGCTGGGGACGGGCACATCTGCGCGCTCGACCAAGCCGGTGTCGCGCGTTGTTGGGGGACGAACGGTTACGGTCAGCTTGGCGATGGAACGACCCAGACCGCAAGCCGGCCGCAGGCGGTGACGCAGCTCGAGCAGGTGGCGCAGATCTCGGCGGGTGAGGGCTTTACCTGCGCCGTCAACACGGCGGGTGAGGCCTACTGCTGGGGTTACAACCGCAACGGTCAGCTGGGGATCGCCAGCAATGTTGATCAGCTTGAGCCGCAACGGCTTGACCTGCCGCCGATGCAGGTGATCCGCGGCGGCAACGCCTACGCTTGTGGCTTGGATCGAAGCGGCGGCGTGCATTGCTGGGGCTATGGCTCGGAGGGGACGTTAGGGCAGGGGAATCGCAACTCATCAAACCGACCGCGTGCGGTTGCGAGCTTACCGGCGGTGCAAGACCTTGAGCTGGGCTTCCGGCATGTCTGCGCCGTGACCGGGTCGGGTAACCTCTTCTGCTGGGGTCGAAATAATGAAGGTCAGACCAGCTTTGATCGCTCCACACAACGGGTCACCAGCCCACATCAAGTGATGATCCCAAGCGTTTTGTCGGTGGCGGTCGGTCGTCAGCACACCTGCGCACTCACGGTCTCGGAGGGTATGTGGTGCTGGGGGTACAACGCGCAAGGGCAGCTCGGTGATAACTCGACACGGACCCGCGCCGAGCCGCGACGCATGGGCGCGCTGGTTAATATCTCATCGATTGCGGCCTGGCGCTTTGGTTACGGTACCTGCGCCACCAACGACCGCCAGGATGGTTCTCAGGGGCTGTACTGCTGGGGGCATGGTACGTGGGGTCAAATTGGCGACGGACGCTGGGATCAACGCCGGCTGCCCCAAGCGGTCGATGTCGGCGCATCGATCGGAGACCGAGTTCAGCAAGTGGTCGGTAATGAGCGACAGATCTGTGCGCTTGGGCTCAATGGTAGGGTAGCCTGTTGGGGTGATACGACGCTCGGTCGGACCGGTCATGGTCTCGATGAGAGCACGCTTGTTGGACCTAGTCCGATGATCGCCGTGACCCGTTAGATCGCCGAGCGAGCGTCAGCACTAGGACGTGCGAGATCGTGAGCGTCGCCTCCGAGGCAGCAGTAAAGAGCGCAGCGCCCACCAGTGCCTGGCCGGGGTAGCGGGTCATCACCCAGTAGTTACCTAATACGTTTAATAATAAGCTGCAGCACAAGCCGGCGAAACCCCACCACTCTTTGCCGATCGCAAAGACCCCTGAACCCAGCGCAAAGTTCACGAACAGGAAGGGGACGGCTGCGCCCAGCGCTGCCAGCGCAGGGATGCCTTGCTCAT
>JAYZBQ010000061.1:0-44177 GCA_036338695.1 Myxococcota bacterium | reverse complement strand
CATCGATCGGAGACCGAGTTCAGCAAGTGGTCGGTAATGAGCGACAGATCTGTGCGCTTGGGCTCAATGGTAGGGTAGCCTGTTGGGGTGATACGACGCTCGGTCGGACCGGTCATGGTCTCGATGAGAGCACGCTCGTTGGACCTAGTCCGATGATCGCCGTGACCCGTTAGTTCGCCGGGCGAGCGTGAGCACCAGCACGTGCGAGATCGTGAGGGTCGCCTCCGAAGCCGCAGTAAAGAGCGCAGCGCCGACCAGCGCTTGACCGGGGTAACGGGTCATCACCCAGTAATTACCTAAGACATTTAATAGTAAGCTGCAGCACAATCCGGCGAAACCCCACCACTCTTTGCCGATCGCAAAGACCCCGGAACCCAGCGCAAAGTTCACGAACAAGAAGGGAACAGCTGCGCCCAGCGCTGCCAGCGCAGGGATACCTTGCTCATACCCTTGACCGGCGAAGACACGCATGAGGTGTGGCGCACCGTAGAACAGCACCGCAGCGCCCGCGAGCCCAAGTCCGGCGAGCGCGAGCGTCGCTCGGCGAAAAAGAGCGCTCGGGAGCGCGCCGTTCGTCTGGGTTCGAACCAGCGCCGGGAACAAAGCGGCTGCGATCGCGCCGGGGACGAAAAGACCCGCCTCCAAAATGCGGTAGGCTGCTCCGTAGCTGCCGACGAGATGGTCTGCCATCAGCGGTGTCGAGAGCGACCGCAGCATCACCACGTCCACCCGAAAGGCGATGAGACCGAGCAACCCGGCGGCGGCGAACGGCAGCAGCTCGCGCCAGACCTCTGCGCGTTGATGAGGCGTGGGTAAAGGGGGATCCCAGACCAGCCCGAGCGCCCGCATCGACCGCGTCACCATGATCAAGGTGATCATCTCGCCTGCGAGAAACCCCATGAAGGTCACTCGCAACATGGCGGCGGGTTCATCCACGAGCCAGACGCCTCCTCCGGCGGCGAGCGTAAACACCAGCCGACCGGCTACCGTCGCCAGCGCCTCGCCCTCCATGCGCTCGCGCCCACGCAGACCCGAGGCGCCAAAATGATGGTAGCCGCGCAGCAGCATCGCAGCGAACATCATGGCGAGGAGATCAACCGCGATCGAGGGGGGGATCAGCCACAACCACAGCGAACCGAACAGCACGACGGCGAGCGTTAGCCGGTGCTTTGTCAGCGTCGCTGCATGCGCATGGCCTGTCCGATCCGCTGCGATGTGCCGCGTGTAGAGGATGGGGAGCCCGAGCGTCGCCAAGAAGGCGACCATGTCCAGTAGAGAGAACGCGTAGACGAAGCGACCAAAGCCGATCTCGCCGAGCCGGCGCGCCAAGCTGGCGTACGCGGCGAGCTGCAGCAGGCGAGCGAGGACTTGGGCGCCGCCTAGCCAGGTCATGTTGGAGATGAGTCCAGCGCGTTGGGTCATGCGCTAAGCTGCTTCTTGATGCGCCGAGACGCAAGTTCTGGATTGAGCGGGGGAAGCGCGCTAGGGAGCGCAGAGACTCCGGGGGAACTATGGGTGCAGATGAACGCGTATTGATTGTGGGCATGGGTTATGTCGGCTTACCTCTGGCGCTCAGCTTCGTGCGCGGCGGCGTCTCCGTGCTCGGCTTGGACATCGACCAAAGCAAAGTCGACGCCTTGAACTCGGGGAGCAGCTACCTCGGGCACATCGCCGACAGCGAGATTGAGAAGGCGGTGGCCACAGGGCAGTTTGAGGCGACGACTGATTTTGAGCGGTGCGCAGAGGTCGACGCGGTCATCATCGCGGTGCCCACCCCGCTCACCAAGTACCGCGACCCTGACCTTAGCTACGTCACCTCAACCTGTGAGCGGATTGCACCGCACCTTCGGTCGGGCGCCTTGGTCATTCTCGAGAGCACGACTTTTCCTGGGACCAGCGCTGAGGTCATGAAGCCGATCCTCGAGTCCGGCAGCGCGCTGGTTGTGGGTGAGACGCTTGACCTCGCGTACTCGCCGGAGCGTGAGGACCCGGGCAACGCCGATTTTGGGACGCAGACGATCCCGAAGCTCGTGGGCGGGTACACGCCGTCGACGACGGCGCGCGCCGTGGCGCTTTATGAGCGAGCGCTGGACCGCGTGATCGCCGTAGACTCTATGGAGGTCGCCGAGCTCGCCAAGCTCTTTGAGAACATCTTTCGGGCGGTCAACATCGCCTTGGTCAACGAGCTCAAGATGGTCTGCGACCGGATGGACATCGACGTCTGGTCGGTCATCGAGGCGGCGGCGACCAAGCCCTTTGGGTTCATGAAGTTCACGCCGGGGCCGGGGATCGGCGGTCACTGCATCCCGGTCGATCCGTTCTACCTGACCTGGAAGGCTCGTGAGCACGGCTTGACCACTCGGTTCATTGAGCTCGCCGGCCAGATCAACAGCGGCATGCCACGCTACGTCATCGATCGCCTGCGGATCGCCCTGAGCGAGGACGGTAAGCCGCTGCGAGACGCCAAGGTGTTGGTGCTTGGTGTGGCTTACAAGCCAGGCGTCGAGGACATGCGCGAGAGCCCGGCGCTTGACGTCATCGAGCTGCTCATCGAGGGGCAAGCGGACGTTCGCTATCACGACCCGTTCGTCCCGGAGCTGCCGCAGATGCGAAAGCATGACCTGCGCCTCGGGGGCTCACGAGATCTGACCGAGTCGATCCTCCAAGAGGCGGACGCAGTGTTGATCACGACAGACCACGAAGAGGTCGATTATGAGTCGGTGATGACGCACGCCAGCTTGGTGGTGGATACCCGCAACGCCGTCCGCCCTCGCTTGGGCGCCGGGCCGTTTAGCGCACGCCTCGTGATGGCCTAGGCTTCTTGCTCTTCGCGGCGACTCGTCGTGATGAGCGCAATCAGGCAGCCAATGACCAAGCCGCCGAACCCGCCGGCGCCGCCGACCGCCACCGAGGACAGCCCGACCGTGACGGCGTTGTCCGGCTGTTGGACGATGCGCGTCGGTGCTGTATAGAAGCGTGAGCGCGAGATATTGAGCAGGTGCAGATCCTCATCGGCCTTCGCACGGTTCGAGGTCAGGATCCCCATCTGCATGAGCCGCAGCGCGTGAATCTGATCGTTATCGCTCGGCGCCTTTGTCAGCGTCTTGAGCTGTTCATCGATCACGCCGTCAATGATCTGCAGGTGCTTATGCAGCTGACCACGTCGCTTCTCCCAGAGGTCATCAGCGTCCGTAAAATGCTCGGAGTGGTCTTTGATCAGCTTGTCGCTCAATTGGCGAAGAAAGTCGGTTGCCTCAATCTCCGTCGAGCCATGCGCTTCGAGAACCACGAGGTTGTTGTCCGTTCGCGACAAGCGCGCTCGATGAAGGTACGGCATGGTCATGACGCGCCGCCCGATGCCTTTGAGGCGGTGTTCGTACCGGAGTCGTTCGACCAGCTCCTTAGGTCGCTCGACGCTGCGCTGAACTAAGCCGGCGTTGGTGACGTAGCCGACCTCACCCACACGCAGGACCAAGTTCGCAATATAGCGGGGCTTTTTGAGTTGACCGCTGACGATGGACGCAGCGGCGCCCAAGGCGGCGCAGATCAGCATGATCACGATGGTGCGGCGCTGCAACAGCGGCGCGAACACGATGTCAGAATTGCTCGCTTTCATGCGATGATACGTAGTAGAGCCTGCGCGTATCCGCTAGCGTTTTCGCAACCGAAAATTGGCGCAAGCAAGCGGGCGAGGAGCGTGGAATCGTTGGCTGATCAGCATCGTGCTTTAAGCGGCGTGCGCAGCGACTACATCGTCTCGACGCTCGCCTCGGTCTCGGTCGCTTGCTCGAGCATCGTCTTGTTCGCTTGGATCGGCCGAGCGCTGAGTCCGGATGATCTGGGGTTCTTTTCGCAGATTCGCCGGGTGTCGGCGATGTGGGTCCCCGTGAGCACGCTGGGCGTGAGCCTGGCGCTGAGTCGCTACCTGCCGCGTTTGCAGGATCTGCGGATGATACGCCGTCGCACTCTTCAGCTGAGCGGTATCGTTGCGGCGATGCTCGCGCTTCACGTCGGGGTGCTGAGCGCAGGATGGAGCGCACCGTTTCTTGCGCCGGTGATCGGCGAGCGCATGAGCCTGGTGTGGCCGTTTGTGTTTCAGCTCCTTGGACTGAGCGTGCTGGTGGTCCCCTATGCTGCGTTGCGCGGGTTGCACCGGATCCGCCTAGCGGCCGGGTTGCAGGTCACCGGCTACGCCCTATGGCCGCTCGTTTGTTTGGCTTACGAGCCGGAGGCAGCGCTCGAGGCGCTGGTGCTGCGCATCGGGGTTGGGCAGTCGCTGATCGGTGTGACCAGTCTAGCGCTGATCGCTGGGGTGGTGCGTCCCCTTCGGCAACCCGCTGAGCCGGTGCAAGCCGACCGCTTGGGCGCGTTGCTCGCATACGGGTTGGCGCGCCTTCCAGGAGGAATTTTCGCCTTTATCTTGTGGGCGGGTGTTCCGATGGCGCTGCTCCACGTGGGCTTGCCGACGGAGGCTGCGCTGGCGAACGCTGTCACGAGCCTGGTCAATCTGCCGGTCATGGTGCTCTCGCCGTTGTCCTTTGTGTTGTTGCCGCGGCTTTCGCTCGCGCAGGTCCAACGTGAGGACGAGGAGGTGCGCACCTTCGTTCGCCATGGGCTGCGCACTGCGTGGGACCTGCAGCTGCCCGTCACCCTTGGGCTGGTGGCGTTCATCGAGCCGGTCGTTCAGCTCTGGCTCGGTTTTGGAGCCGGTGGTTTCGTGGGCTCTGCTCGATGGATGGTGCTCGCGATCCCGGCGGTGACGCTGTTTCAGTTCTGCCGCCCGACCGTCGATGCGCGCGCCGTGGTACCTTATGCCGTAATCGCGCAAGGCATCGGCGCCATCGCAGGGCTTGTCGGGTGGCTCGTGATGGACGCGTCCACCTTGAGGCAGTCGATCGGTCAAGCCTTCTTCATCGGTCAAAGCGTCGCGGCGATCGCTCTCATCATGTGGTGTTATCGCGTGCATGAGATGAAGTTCGTGCTGGCGAACGCAAATCAACTCTTGCCGGCGCTGCCGCTCATCGCAGGCACCGTCGTCGTCGTCGTTGTCGGGCTGCAAGGTTGGAGCGTCGTCGCCTTTGCGCTGGCGCTGTTCGCCTATCTCGCCGCCTTGGTCTGGGTGGACTCCCCGGTAGCTCAAGGGCTGCGCGCGCTCAGGCGAGGTGGTCGCTCATGAGCTGGGCGCTGCCGATCTGTCTGGCCGCAACCTGCCTCTCGGCGGTCGCCATACCTGGGCTTCGAGCCATCGGCCCGGATCTGCTCGTCGCAACGGGAGGATTTTTGTGTTGGGCAGGTCTCGCTCGCTATGCGCCGGCCTCCTTCTCGCTTCGCTACATCTCGATCATGGGGGTGTTTTTTACCACTTACAGCGCCATGATCGTCATTCCGTCGCTCTACATTCGCTTGCAACTGCCCGAGATCGGCGGTCCTTGGTTCTACTACGGCGTGGTCGGGGTGCTCCCGTTATCCGGGCTAGGGTGGTTCCTCGTGCACCGAGGTTTTGGTCAGCGGCGCAACGAGTTCGAGTATTATTTTCAAGCGCCTATTACGGTGGAGCGTGGTGGACTCGCGGTGGGGATGTTCGCGGCGCTGTGCGTGCTCTGTCTGGCGCTTGCGGCGCTTCACGTCGTGAGCGCGCCGGTCAACCCCTTGCGGATGCTGTTGTCGGGTGCGTCCTCGGCGGAGCTCGTCGCCGCCCGAGAGGCAAGCTTGAAGACGCTCCCGGGGGGCGGGATCAAGTACTTGGTGAGCTGGCTGATGAGCGTCTTGTTTCCGCTGGCGGCGCTGTGGGCGCTCGGTCGCGCGCTGACCGAAAAGGGCTGGCTCTGGAAGGTCATCGCTGGGGCTGTGATCGGCGCCGCGTTGCTGTACGCCACGTTCACGACGGCGAAGGCGCCCGCAGCGATGCTGGTGTGCATGATCGTGATTATGGTCCTGGTCCACCGTCGCCAGCCCGTACCGCTGCATTACATGGTCTTTGGTGCCTTGGTGGTGCTGGCGATCCCCGCTGCGCTCGTCGCGTCGATCTCCGACGCCGGCCCGCTCGCCGTCATCGGCGCCATGTCGCGGCGGCTGTTCTACGTCCCGGCAGAGGCTTTGGTGTTCTATTTTGAGGTCTTTGACTCGGCGCACGGGTTTCTCGAGGGGCGCTCGATCAACCTGATCAGCCGGCGGATCTTTGATGAGTCCCCTTTTCCGATCTCCAACTACGTCTACCATCACATCCACACCGGCGGCATCAAGACGGGGCTCTCGAACGCTGCCTTTATCGGCACCCTCTGGGCCAACTTTGCGCACCTCGGTCTCCTGATCGGTCCGGTCGTGGTCGGGGGTTTGATCGGGCTGAGTGAGCTGGTGGTCACCTACGGTCAGCGCAGCCTCTTGCGGGTCTGCTTACACGCCATGATCTGCCTCCAGGTTTTCTTCCTGTCTGCTCGGAGCGTCACGGTGGCGATGCTGACGGGGGGGTGGGTCCCGGCGCTTGCGCTGGTGATCGGCGCCGGGCTGGTTTTGCACCTCGCCAGGCGATGGGACCCGACGTGACGACCCGACGATTTGCCTACGTGGCGGTCACGTCCTTGCTGGTGGGCGCGCAGCTTGGTGTGGCGCTGGTCAACGTGGCGATGGCGCTGCTGGTGGTGGCGTGGGCATCGAGCTGGCGCACCCAGCGTGCGCCGCGTGCGCTTTGGTTACCGGTCGCTGTGCTGGCTGGGTTGACGGTCGCTCACACGGTCGTCGGTACCGAGGCGCAGTCGCCTGAGACCTACGCGGGCAGCCTGCGCGTCCTGCTGGTGCTGCTCTTGGTGGGCTCGTTGAGCACGCCTTGGAGCGCTGCGGGGCGGCAGCGCGTCCTCGTGGTGGCGCTCGCCGTCGCTGCGGTTTCGATGGGCTATGCGCTGGTTCAGGTCCTTGCGCAGACGCCTGGCCCGCTGCGTGCGCTGCACCCGGACGCGCTGCAGTGGTCTTCGCGCAACTACCGCGGCAGCGGAGATTGGCTCACGTTTTCAATCAACGGCCTGCGCGGCACAGGGCTGGTTCACCATGTCCTGAGCTTTGCCCACGTCTCGTGCGTCCTCGCCCTGACCGGCTGGGCGCACGCCCTGTTTGCTCGGCGCCACCGAGCGCTCTGGGGTAGCCTCGCGCTGGCAGCCACCTTCGGCATGGTTTTGTCGGGAGCTCGCGCCGCCTTAGTCGGCTTTGCGTTCGGTGTCGCCGTCCTCGCGCTGTTCCGATGGGTGTCGTCGTCTCGGCTCCGCGGCGCTGGCTTGGTGATGATGCTGGCGGCGGTCGGGGGCGGCTTCGGTGCTCTGGTCAGCACGCCGGACCTGCGTGAGCGCATCGGGAGCTTCTCTGGTCGGGTGCCGATCTGGGCCCATGCCCGTGACGCCGCGGCCGCTTCATTCCCGCGCGGAATGGGTTATGGCACGTACCCCGCCTACGCCGAGCGCACCTATGGTTCGGTGCCGGCGCTTGCGGGGAAGGTGAGAGGTTGGGCGCACAACTTTTGGTTGAGCGTCTGGGCGGAGGCGCCGCTGGCGCTGATCGGCTGGGTGTGGCTGTTCGTGGCGCTGGCGCGGCGGGCTATTCGTCAGGCTGCGGCCAACGCGGATCAAGGACTTGGGGCATCCTTGTGCGCGACGCTCGGTGCCTGGCTGGTGATCAGTTTGTTTCATGACTCGCATTTTCAGCGCGAGTACTTTCCCTTGGTGCTGTGCCTGTGGGGGCTGTTTTTGAGCCCGACCTGGCGCATGGAGGTGAGCGATGACGGCTCGGTTGCCAGCTAACCCACAACCCGACCAGCTACCCCATCAGGTCGAGTTCGAGGGCTGGCGCGTCGCGTGGAAGGGCTTCTTGTATCTGCCGGGTTACCGTGGGGGCGAAGCCAGCGCTCGAGCGCTCGTGGAGCGGATGCGACGGCTGGGCGTGGGTGAAGGCTCATGCGCTGCGCGCGGGACCTATTGGCTCTGTGTCCAAGAGCCCGGCGGGTTGACGCATCATATGGTCGACCCCTGTGGTTTGATGCGGGTGTTCGTCGCCTCGGGGGTGTTGTACGAGCACTATCGAGACGCGCTGGTGGCGCAGGGTTTAACCCTCGAAGCGTTCGATCCCGACGCCATCATTGAGTTTCTCAACTACGGGCGGTTCGGCGCGCACTTCAGTCACAGCGCAGCGGTGCGTGCGCTGAGCGGCTCGGAGCGGTTTGAGGTGTCGAGCGAGGGCGTCGGGCGGGTCTGCGCCCGACCGCTGCCTGAGACCGGCGCGCACGAGGGGGTCTCGCTGACACAGGCGATGGAGCAGCTCGCTGAAGCCTTGCAGGGCAAGCGGGTCGCCGTGGACCTCACAGGAGGCCTCGATTCGCGCCTTTTGGTCGCAGCGCTCAGCGCCGGTGAGCTCCCCTTTATCACCGGGCTAAGCGGGGCTGAGCATTACACGGAATTCGCCCAAGCTGAGGCGGTCGCTGCGCGCCTTGACAGGCCTTTTGTTCGCTACGGACATCACCTCGAGACCTTGGATGACGACCTGCGACGCCACAGCGAGTTGAGCCAGGGCTTGATCGATGTGGTGGCGACTCATCGCGCCCGGTGTATGCAAGAGGCGCGCGTTCGAGACGGTGTTGAGGTGGCGGTTGGTGGCATGGGCGGTGAGATGATCAACGACTTCACCTTCCTTCAAGATGTCCCTTTTTTGTGGCGTCAACGCGCTGATCTAGAGCGGTTTTGGCGCCTACGCCTGTTGTCGCTCACGCTCCCTGAGGCGCTGCTGGCTCCTCGGCTGCGCGCGCACCAGCGCGGGCTCGCCGAGCGGATGCTCAGCCGCCTTGATGGGTACCGACGCTCGAGCGCGGTCGCGACCTACCTCCACGTCTTTTACGCACACCGCATGTCGGCGGCAGCCGGTGCGCAGCTGACCGCCGGGGCGCGGATGGGTTTGAGCGAGCTCGCGCCCTTGATGGATTATGACCTGTACTGCGGCACGGTCGATCTGCCGCTGCGCCAGCGGATCGCGAGCGCCCATCACCGAGGCTACATTAAAGCCCACGCGCCGCAACTCGCTGGGCTACCGTCGAGCACCGGGATGAGCTTGCCGACCGGTCTCTTTGGTGAGGTTCGCGATTGGGTCGGCTTTAGCCGGATGTTTGCTTATCGAGCGGCGCGTAAGGTCGAGCAGAAGGTGCGGCGCAGGCGCCTGCGCCAGGAGTCACCCGACCACCCTGAGCTCATCCCCGCCGTGCGCCGAACCGAGGCTGCTCAGGCAGCATTTTCGCGGCTCCAACGCGCCGAGATCCTGGCGCCTGAGCTGACGCTCGAGACGCTTCCGAACGCGTGGCTCGGTAAGGTCGTCAGCCTCGGCTTGCTCGCCGCGCAGCTGGACGAGGCTAGCTGAGCAGATCAGCGACGATGCGCTGACCGGCGGTGCCGTCACCGTAGGGGGCTTGGTCGCGCATCGGCTCGGTCTTCAACGCCTCGCTCACCGCCGCAAGAATGTGGTCAGTGGTGAGCGGCTTGACCAGCCGGTTCCAGTTCATGGCGACGGTCTCGACCCACTCGGTCTCGTCGCGCAGCGTCACGCACGGGGTGTCATGGAAGTAGGCCTCTTTTTGCACACCGCCAGAGTCGGTGACGATCACCTCAGCCTGTCGCTCGAGCTGGATCATCTCAAGGTACCCGACGGGTTCAATCAGGAACAGCCCGTCGCACCGCACGAGCGCATCGAGGTCGCCGCTGCGCTGAAGCGCATGGCGGGTACGCGGGTGCAAGGGGAGCACGACCTGGTGCGAGCGCGCCAGCGCCATCAGCCCGTCGGTGATCGCGCGCAGGCGCTCGGGCGCGTCGGTGTTCTCGGCGCGATGAACCGTGCTCAGCACAAAGCGTCCCTCCGGGAGGGTGACGTCGCCGAGCAGGTCGCTGCGTTGGTCCGCCATGGCGCCGTAAAAGAGCGCTGCGTCGTACATCACATCACCGACTTCACGGATCGACTCTGGGTCGCAGCCTTCCGCCTTGAGGTGATCCACGGCGGTTGAGGTGGGACAGTACAGGCGGCTCGAGACGCGGTCCGTGAGGATTCGGTTGATCTCTTCGGGCATGCGCATGTTGAAGCTGCGTAAGCCTGCCTCGACGTGCGCCACCGGGACGTGGAGTTTGCAGGCTGCCAGCGCACCGGCGAGCGTCGAGTTCGTGTCGCCGTACAGCAGCACCCAGTCGGGCTTCCAGTCCAGTATCTGCGCTTCGATTCCTTGGAGCATCGTCGCCGTTTGCGCCCCATGCGAGCCCGACCCGACCCCAAGGTCGATCGCTGGCTTCGGGATCGCGAGGTCATTAAAGAAGATGTCGCTCATGCGTTCGTCGTAGTGTTGCCCGGTGTGCAGAATGCGCTCTTCGACCTGCAGCGAGTGGTGGGCGTTGTGGTCCGCGACGGCGCGCGAGACGACGGCGGCTTTGATGAACTGGGGGCGGGCGCCCACGACGGTCAAAATTTTCATGACAGGAGTCTCTCGTACAGCGTGATAAGGGTCTTTTCTTCGGCTTGCCAGTTGCAGCGCTCGCGCACCAGCGCCTGACCGCGCCGGCCCATCGCCTCTGCGCGCTGGCGATCCGTCGCTAGGGTGGTCATCGCCTCAGCGATAGCAGCCGGGTCGGCGGGGTCGACGCAGAGCCCAATGTCCTCACCCTCGACGAGCTCTCGCCACAAGGGAAAGTGCGAGGCGATCACCGGGATGCCTCCGGCGAGGTACTCAAAGAGTTTGTTGGGCTGCGCCGTGACGTGGTTGGGTTGCTCGGAGAAGACGACGACCCCGGCGAGCGAGGTGCTGAGCAGCTCCGCTACGGAGGGGCGGTCGAGTAAACCCAAGCAGTTGATGTGCTCGGCCTCTGGCAGCTCGAGCAGCTCCTCACGGAGGCTTGCAGGCGAAAACGGACCGGCGATCTGAAGTGGGATCTGCGCTCGTCCGGCAGCCAGCACCATCTCTCGAGCGCTGCGGATAACCGAGAGCCCGCCGACATAGCAGAGCTGCTTTTTCTTGGTCGACCAGTCGACCTCGAGCACGTCGAGCTCGCCGAGCATCGGGTAGTTGTTCACCGCAACCGCATCGAGCCCCAAATCAGCGAAGCGCTTGGCGATGTGCGGTGTAGCTCCGATGACGGCGTCGAGAAAGCGCAGCCCGACGTTCTCGACCGCCTCGCTGCCCCACGCAACCGGATGGCGAAGCGCCGGATGGATCCAAGGCTTCGAGAGGATCTGGCGAGGTAGGTCCTCGTGGCTGTCAAAGACGACGCGCGCGCCGCGTAGCTTGAGCGCATACCCCACGGGGAGGAGCTCCGGGTCATGAAAATGGTAGAGGTCGGCGCGCAGAGCGGCTGCTCGCCGGTACACGTCAAACACGGTCTGTGTCATGCGGCGCAGTCGCCCTGCGCGGCGCTCCACGCCCCAGCGGTGCACCCCGTCGATCGTTTCGTCGCGTGCGCCCGGAACCACGAAGTGGACCTCATAACCGTGGGCAGCCAAGCTCCGGCATTGCTTGCGGAAAATGCGGATATCGTTGGGTTGATGCACCGAGCTCAGGTGGCAGATGCGGGCGCTCATGAGATGGGCTCTTGGGCGCCGGGCAGGTGGGTCGGCTGGTAGTTGTCGACGAGCGTTGAAGCAATCTGCCGGATCGAGCCTTGCTGGCGGTCGTGACCCGCCGCAAGCAGCGCGCCCGTCTGTTCGAGAATCCAGCCATCGTCCTGGCTCTTGCGCGAGACACGCAGGATCTTGGCGTGCGCCGTACGGGTGTGGTCCTCGCCGTCGATCATGAGCTCCTCGTAGAGCTTTTCACCCGGCCTCAAGCCGGTAAACTCGATCTCGATGTCCTCACCCTCTTTCAAGCCGGACAAGCGGATCATCTGCCGCGCCAGGTCGACGATTTTGACCGGCTGCCCCATGTCGAGGATGAAGGTCTCGTCACCGTCTGACAGGGTGCTCGCCTGCAGCACCAGCTGCGCCGCTTCCGGGATGGTCATAAAGAAGCGCTCGATCTTCTCGTGGGTGACCGTGATCGGTCCGCCGCGCCGGATTTGGTCGCGAAACGTCGGGATCACCGAGCCGGACGAGCCGATGACATTCCCAAAGCGGACGGTCGTGAACCGTGTATGATCCGCCTGCGCCCCGATCGCCTGGCAGACGCGCTCTGCGATGCGTTTGGTGGCGCCCATGAAGCTGGTTGGGTTGACGGCTTTATCGGTCGAGATCAGGACGAAGCGGTCGACCCCGGCGCGTGCGCTGGCGCGCGCCACGACGCGCGATCCGCCCACGTTGTTCGCAAGCGCCTGAAACGGGTTCATCTCCACCAAGGGCACGTGCTTGTAGGCGGCGGCATGGAACACCACTTGGGGCTGGTAACGAGCGAGCACTTCGTCGACCCGCTGCTCGTCTTGGATGTCACCGAGCAAGGGGATGAGCTGGGTGTTTGGGAACCGGCGCCTGAGCTCGCCGTCGATCTGAAACAGGGCGAGCTCCGAGCGCTCAAACAGCAGGACCATCGCCGGTCCGTAACGCATGACCTGGCGGCAAATCTCGGAGCCAATGGAGCCACCCGCTCCTGTGATCATGACGGTTTTTGCGTTGAGGAAGGAGGCGACAGCCCCCTCATCGAGCGCGACCGGGTCCCGGCCGAGCAGATCCGACAGCGTCACCTCTCGGATCTGGTTGACGGTGATCTTACCCTCCGCCAGGTCGGCGATCCTCGGCAGGGTCTCGAGACGGACGCCGAGGTCGCTGCAGAGCTCGAGCAGCTTGAGCCTCAGGCTGTTCGGCGCCGATGGGATGCAAAACACGACGCGCTGGATCTCGTGGGTCTCGAGTTGAACCGCCAAGGAATCGATGGAGCCGAGCACCGGCGCGCCCAAAATCACCCGTCCCTGCTTGACCGAGTCGTCGTCGAGTAAGCCCACCACCTGCAGCTTGCTGTCTCGGTTGGCGCGCAGCTCGTTGAGCAGCAGCTCCGCCGCTCGACCGGCGCCGATCAGCAAAACACTCGTGAGCTCGTCGCGGTCGATGCGTAGGCGCATGCCGCGCTCGAACCAGCCCCTGCCGACCATGCGGATGGCGCTGAGGATCACCACCGCGAGGACGGCGTACATGGGCAGAACCGTCCGGGGGTAGAGGCTCAGGCGCGTCCACAGAGCGAGCACAAAGGTAGAGACCAAGACACCAAAAAAGACCGCCTGTGCGAGCCGGGTGAGGTCTGCGAGGCTGAGGTAGCGCCACATGACACGATAGATCCGAAGCGCCATCATGCAGCCCAGCGTGGCGACCACGATGACGGGGACCGTCTGATCCGCCATGTCGAGGTAGCGCGGCGCAGGCGCCATGTTGAAGCGTAGGTAGAACGCACCGTAATAGGCGCCAGCTAGACCGATGCCGTCGCCCGCAACCTGCATGCTGAGTCGGCGCATGGGATGTCGCCAGAACCGTCTCACCGGTGCTTCTTTTCGGATTGGTCGCCTAAGACGGCGGCGACGGTTTCGAGAAAGACCCGCAGATCCGAGAGGGTGTTGCGCGTGGCGAGGTATTCCAGATTCATCGCCAGCTTCTCGGGCATGATCTCGTTGATATAGGTCTGCTCTGGGGCGTCGCTTTGAGCCAGCCGCTCTGCTTCGTGGCGGTAGGCGAGGGTCGCAGGATCTGTGAGCCCTGGTTTGACCTCGAGCACGCGCCTTTGCTCCTCGCTGTAATGCGCCACATAGCGCGCCACCTCAGGGCGGGGCCCGACGACGCTCATCTCGCCGGCGAGGATGTTGAAGAGCTGAGGCAGCTCATCGAGCCGAGCGCCGCGTAGGAGCTGACCCACCTTGGTGATGCGCGGGTCGACCCCCACCGTGATCTCCGGACCCTCTTTACCGACGGGGCGGTTGGTCATGGTCCGGAACTTGAGCAGGCGAAAGGGTTTACCATCCTTGCCGATGCGCTCTTGGATGTAGAAGGGGCTGTCTTGGTCTTCGAGCGAGATCGCCACGGCGATCAGCGCCATCACCGGCCAGCTGACGGCGATACCTGCGCCAGCCAGCGCCACGTCCATGCCGCGTTTCGCCACGGCATCGAGGAGTCGCGTCAGCATGGCACCGAGCGGAGGACGTTGATCACACGGTCGATGTCAGCGTCGGTCATATCCATGAAGATCGGCAGGCTGAACGCACGCTCGTAATGATCGAGCGCCACGGGGAAGTCTTCGGGCCGGTGCTGGTAGCGCTCGGCGTAGTAGGTGTGAAGGTGCAGCGGCTTGAAGTGCACCGAGATCCCGATGCCATCGTCGGCGAGGGCTTGGATGACCGTTTGGCGATCGATCGTGCCCGGCCGGACGCGCGCGGCGTAAAGGTGCCAGCAGTGGCTGCTGTGCTCGACCGTCGGCGGGAGCTCGATCCAAGGTAGCTCGGCGAGCTCGGCGTTGTAGCGCGCAGCGATGGCGGTGCGTTGCGCCGAGAAGTGGTCGGCGCGCGCAAGCTGGCTGCGGCCAAGCGCCGAGTGGATGTCGCTGATGTTGTATTTGAACCCGGGCGCGACCACGTCGTAACCCCATGAGCCCTTCTCTCGGTAGCGCCGCCAGGCGTCCGCGTCGATGCCGTGCAGACGCATGAGGCGCATGCGATCGGCGAGGGCGTCGTCATCGGTCGTGACCATGCCGCCCTCTGCGCTGGTGATGGTCTTGGTCGCGTAGAAGCTAAAGCAGGTTATCTTGCCGACCGAGCCGATGCGCTTCCACCCGCCACCGAGGCGTACCTCGGTGGGCAGCGCATGGGCGGCGTCTTCCACGACCGGGCGTCCGTCGGCGAGTTGGAGTAGGCGCTCCATGTCGACCGCCTGACCTGCCACGTGGACCGGCAACAACGCCTTGATCGATGGGTCCGCTGCGAGCGCTCGCTCCACGGCGTCCATATCCCACAGCAGGCTCGGTCCCCCAATGTCCGCAAAGACGACCTCCGCGCCCGAGTATCGGATCACCTCGGCGGTGGCGGTGAAGGTGTACGGGGTGGTCAGCACTTTATCGCCGCACTCGACCCCGATGGCGTCAAGCGCAAGGTGCAGCGCCGCCGTGCAGCTGCACACGGCGATGGCGTGCTTCGCCCCGACGGCAGCTGCGAATTCTTCCTCAAAAGCGCGGGTCACCGGCCCTTGCGTGAGCCAGCCGCTCTCGAGGACCGAGACGACGGCGTCGATATCGTTTTGATCGATGCTCGGGCGAGCGAAGGGGAGGGGTGGGCGAGTCATGCGTTGACCTCCTTAAGCCAGCGCCTCACCAGCGCTGGCCAAGTGATTTCTGCGTGGGCATAATTCGCTGCGCGCTCCCCGTCGGCTTGCGCCAGGTCGGGCTGGTCGGCGTAGCGAGCGATGGCGTCCGCAAGCGCTCGACCGTCGCCCGGTTCCACTGCGGTACCGCACGCGTGCTCGCGGAGCATCGCGGCGATGTCGCCGCGCCCGGCGAAGATGAGCGGACGGCCGCAAGCGAGCGGCGGAAAGGAGCGGGCAGGGCGAGCTCGATCGAAGAAGGGGTCATCGGCGAGCAGCGCGAGCGCCGCGGTCGCTTGTGCGTACTCGTTCGGCATCGCATCGAGCGGAATCGGGTCACGAAAGATCACTCGGTCGAGCCCCTCTTGCGCCGCTGCGGTGCGCAGGCGGTCCTTCTCCGGTCCGCCGCCAAGAAAGTGGATCTCGATGTCTTCGCGCCCTTTGAGGTGCCTGGCTGCATCGATTGCGGCATCGAGCCCCTGAGCATAGCCGAGGGTCCCTGCGATCAGGAAGCGTCGTGGGGCCTGGACCCGCTCTTCCGGAGGCCGAGGCTGGAACAGGTCGGGGTCGATCCCGTTGGGCAGGTACGCGACCTTGTGAGCGGGCAGTCCCTTGTCCTCGATCAGCGTGTCTCGGATGCCATGGGTGACGGCTGTGACCGCATCGCAGCGCTTGTAAAGCCATGCCTCGAGGCGCTCGGCTGCGGCGTACAGCGGCCCCTTCGAGAAGGCTGAGTCCGGCGCAATGGCGCGCACCGAGTCCGGCCACAGGTCCGAGACGTTCATCACGAGTCGGGCGCGATTTTTGCGCGCCAACAGCGCCGCAGAGAGCCCTAGGAAAAGGGGCGGCGACTCGAAAAAGACGAGGTCGATCGGGGGGACTTTCGCCGACGCCAGGGCGCTGCTGGCGACAAAACTGAAGTAGTTGGCGAGCCGTTTCCAGCTGCGCCCCGTCGCTGCGTAGACCCAGGTGCGCAGGACTCGGATACCGTCGATCTCCTCCTCGACGTAGCGTTTGCCTCGGTACGCAGGCATGACCGACTCGAGCAGGTGGTTCGGCATCGCCGTCAGCACGGTCACCTCGTGCCCCTCCGCCTTGAGGCAGCTCGCAGTGGCACGCAGTCGGGTCTGGGCTGCTCCGATCTCGGGCGCGTAGTACTGGCTGAGGATGAGGATGTGCACGCGGCTAGGCTCCGAGCGCCTTGCGAACGGCTGCGATCACGCGATCTTGATCGGGCTCCGACAAGAAGGGGCTCATGGGCAAGCTCACCACCTGGGCGCTGGCTCGCTCCGAGACGGGGTAATCACCGACCTGACCACCGAGATCTTCAAAGGCTTGCTGGAGGTGCAGCGGGCGCGGGTAATGGACGGCGGTGGGGATGTCCTCCTCGGCGAGGGCGCGACGGAGCGCCTCTCGATCCTGGACCTGCAGCGTATACTGTCCGTAGACGTGGGTGTTTCCGGAGGCGATGGTCGGGACCTTTGCGAGGTCGCCGAGCGCCTCGCTGTACCGGGCACCCAGGCGCTGCCGCGCAGCGATTTCAGCGTCGAAGTGCGGTAGCTTTCCAAGGATCACGGCGGCCTGGAGCGTATCCATCCGGGCGTTCATGCCGATGCGGCTGTGGACGTAGCGCTTCTCCTGGCCGTGGGCGCGCAGCTCACGCATGACCCTGGCGAGCTCATCGTCGTCGCAAAAGACGGCGCCGCCGTCACCATAACAGCCGAGCGGCTTGGACGGGAAAAAGGAGGTGCAACCCACGGTCGAGAGGCCCCCGCTCGCCTTGCCGTTGCGGGTTGCGCCGTAGCTCTGAGCGGCGTCCTCTAAGACGGGGATACCATGCCGCGCCGCCACGGCGTTGATCGCCTCCATGTCGGGCGCCTGCCCATAGAGGCTGACCGGGATGATCGCCTTGGTGCGCGGGGTGATCGCCGCCTCAAGCTGGCTTGCGTCCATGTTGTAGGTGTCGGGGTCGATATCGATGAAGACGGGGGTTGCGCCCATCAATCGGATGATCTCAGCGGTTGCGATGAAGGTGAACGGGACGGTGATCACCTCATCGCCCGCGCCGATGTTCAGCGCCAGCATCGGGAGGTAAAGGGCGTCCGTTCCCGATGCGCACGAGATGCAATGCGCCACGCCCGTTCGCTCGGCGAGCGCTTGCTCCATCTCGGTGATCTCGGGACCCATGATGTAGCGCCCATGATCGAGCACCGCCTGCATCCGTGCGTCGATGCCGTCCTCACCGCCTCGGTAGTGTTGATACTGACTTTTCAGGTCGATAAACTGCATCGTTAAGTCCTTTCTGGCGCACACAGGCCGTCGCTGAGTCGGTAGCGCTCGCCCGTACGCGGGCAGATCGCTCGCCCACTCTCATCGAACTCAAGCCGCTCACCGGCGGCGCTCATCCAGCCCTGCACCTTGGCGGGCGAGCCAAAGACCAGCGCATAGGCCGGGACCTCCCGAGTGACGACGGAGCCTGCACCGATAAAGGCATACTCGCCGATGTCGTGACCGCAGACGATGGTTGCGTTGGCGCCGATCGATGCGCCGCGTCCGACGCGTGTCCGAGCGTACTCGTCCTTGCGCTCAACGTGCGCTCGCGGGTTCATCACGTTCGTGAACACCATCGACGGACCGCAAAAGACGTTTTCTTCGAGCACGACGCCGGTGTACAAACTGACGTTATTTTGAATCTTGCAGCCGGCGCCGACCTCGACTCCGTTGGCGACGAACACGTTCTGACCCAGGATGCATTGCGCGCCCAAGGTGGCGCCGCCCATCACGTGGCAGAAGTGCCAGACCTTGGTCCCTGCGCCGATGACGGCGCCGTCATCGATCACAGCCGTTGGATGCGCGTAATAGTCAGCCACCGTTCGACTCCCACCCCTTTAGGGGTGCGCAGCCTTACAAGCCTGTGCCTGCTCAGCGCAACGCATTTCGCTGATCGCTCCGCTAGGGCAGGTGTTTCTCACGCGCCTCAGCGGGGATCTGGTTCTCGGTGGCGATGGTTCGATAGAGCGTGCCCGCTGGTCGGAGCACCCGCGTTTTGCTCGGGTCCGTCCCATCCATGGCGTACATCCCCATCTTCCAGGTCATGCCGTGGTTCCACTCAAAGTTGTCCATGAAGGTCCAGTAAAAGTAACCACGTACGTCGATGCCGCGCGCGATCGAGCGCTGCAGGGCGTCGAGGTTTTGGACCACGAAACGGCTCATATAGTCGCTGTCATTCGGGTCATCGATGGCGCCGTTCTCGCTGATGTAGATCGGCAGCTTGAGCTCGTCTTGCACCCACCGGAGCAGACCCTCCATGCGGTCTGGCTGGTTGATCCCTTCCACAAAGGTGAGCGGGTTGACGTTCAGCAGCGGCGAGAAGTCGGGCATAAACGAGTTGGGCGCGCCCTCGACGGTCACACCGAAGTAGTAGTTGACGCCGATCCAGTCCATGCGTCCGGCGAGGCGCTCTTGCCGCTGTGAGGTCCCGTCCAGGTTCTCGTCGAGCTCGCCGAGCGCCGTGGCGCGCAGGAACGCTTTGTTCCAAAGATAGGAGATGTTGTTCGCCGCCTCTTCGTCGGCGATGTCACCCGGGCGCATGGGCGAGATGGGCACCAGCGGGTAGACCACGCCGATGCTGGTCGCCGCGCCGTCACCATCGGCGTCGACCGTGTCGTTGGCGCGCACCGCATCGACCATCCGAGCGTGCGCCTCGATCAAGGCGAACAGGACGGTCTTTGCGGCGTTTGCGTTGAGGGCGATCGCCGGTGGGTGGCTGCGCGATTCGCTGGGCTGGAAATAGCCGAAGAGCATGTTCTGGAGGGGCTCGTTGAGGGTCGCCCACAGGTCGATCTGGTCGCCAAACTCCTTGGCGACGAACCCGGAGAATTTGGCGATCTCGCGCACGGTGCGCTCGTCGTCGACCCAGCCGCGTCGCTCGCAGTTGCTGAAGCTGACGTGGCAGGTCACGGGGTCGTGGATCCAGGTGGGGAGCGCGTAATGATTGAGCGTGACCAGCGGCTTAAGGCCTTTGGAACGCATGCTCGCGAACATTGAGCGGTAGTGCTCGACGTTGTTCATGTTGGCTAACGCCTTGAGCTCCTCATGCGTCGTCGCCTCGTCCGTGGGCTGCGAGAAGATTCGAGACCACTCGATGCTCATGCGAAAAGAGTTGTTCTTGAGCTCTGTAGCGGCGCGTTCAAAGTCGGCGTCATAAAGCTCCCAAAACCCAGGCCCGAGCTCGCTCGGGTTTTGCCCGCTCAGGAAGGCGCCCTCTGAGTTGACGGTCTCTTCGCTGGTGGTAAACGCAAACCAATCGCTCGCCGTGTCCTCGCACTCCGCCTGCGCCATGGTTGGGCAGCCGTAATCGACCTGGAAGCCCGCAACGGCGGTGCCCCACAAGAAGTCGTCCGGAAACGGCGGGATGTCCTCACATTTTTTGTCCAGGCTGCAGTAGTTGACCTTGTCGCAGTCAGCGTCGGTCTCACACGGCGTGGAGCAGCCTGTGGCGTAGAGGACAGGGAAGAGGATGAGAAGGGACCAGCGCATGAGCTCTCTCCGGTTCGTTCAGGCGCCGCGTGTATCGGGCAGGGAGCCCTTGGGTTGCGGCCGCTCGGTCAGGTATCGGATACCTGCTCTACGTCATTTTGCCCTTGGATTGGAGCCCCGGCAACAAGGTCTTTTGGTCGGGCAGAGCCTGTCTGCTTGTGATGGTCGTGTCGATGCCCTAAAGGCGGGCACAAGGAGGCGCTCATGGTGCAAAAAAGGGTCGCGTTGGTCGGTTGCGGTCGCATTCTCAACAAACACCTCGACGCGCTCGCTGAGAACGGCGAGCGCTGGCAGCTGACGGGCGTCTGTGATCAGGTCGCCGACAAGGCGCAAGACGCTGGCGAGCGCGCCGGGGTGCCGTACTTTACCGACGTCGACGCCATGCTTAAAGCAGTGGACTGTGACCTCGTCAGCGTTTTGACCGACTCGGGCAGCCACGCCGAGGTCGCTGTCCAGGTCATGCAAACGCACGGAAAGCCTGTCCTCGTTGAGAAGCCAATGGCGCTGAGCATCGCCGACTGTGACCGCATGATGGCGGCAGCTGAGGCTGCCGGTGTGCGCCTCTTTGTGGTCAAGCAAAACCGCTTTAACCCGGGAATTCAAGCGGTTCGCAAAGCGAAAGACGCCGGTCGTTTTGGCAAGATGGTCATGGGCACGGTGCGCCTTCGCTGGCGCCGCGATGAGGGGTATTATCGACAGGCGGCGTGGCGCGGCACCTGGGCGGAAGACGGCGGCTGCCTGACGAACCAAACCATCCACTACATCGACTTGATGACCTGGATCATGGGGGACATCGAGTCGGTCTATGCCCAGACAGCTACGCGCCTAGTCGACATCGAGGCGGAGGATACCGCCGCGGTCGTGCTCCGGTTCTCGAGCGGCGCGCTAGGGGTGATCGAGGCGACGACCGCTACGCGACCCGATAACCTCGAAGGCAGCGTCTCGTTTCTCGGCGAGGGTGGTTCGGTGGTGCTTGGCGGCTTTGCGACCAACAAGGTCGACACCTGGAACTTTGCAGATAACCCAGGCGAGACCGCCGAAGAAGACGCCAGCTACCCGATCGATAACGTGTACGGCTACGGGCACGTGATGCTCTATCAGGATGTCTTTGAGGCGATGACCACAGGGCGTCGAGCGCTGATTGAGGGCGCTGAGGGCCTGCGCGCCGTCGAGTTGCTTCACGCCATCTATGAGTCGTCGGAGACCGGTCGTCCTGTCGTTCTCTCCGAGCAACGAGGCGATGGGCGCTACCCCAACAGCAAGCTCGGCCGGCGCCCTTAGTCGAGCAGCCGTCGCTTCTGGACTTTACCGAGGGCGTTGCGAGGCAGCGCCTCAAGGAACCGCCAGTGGCGCACCCGTTTGTAGTCTGCGACCTGTGCCATGAGATAGTCGGCGAGGGCCTGCTCGGGCTGGTCAAGCGGCTCGCCAAGGACCACCGCCGCCGAGACCCGCTCACCCCAGGTCGCGTCCGGGCGACCGTAGACCGCCACCTCACGCACGGCGGGGTGTGCCTCGAGCAACACCTCAAGCTCTCTGGCGCCCACTCGCCAGCCGCCGGACTTGATCCAGTCGACGCTCAGCCGCCCCCGATGGTGTAGGTAACCATCGGCGTCACGTTGGACGCGGTCGCCGGTCCGAAACCAGCCGTCGCTCATCGCGGCATGTGTCGCCTCCGGGTCACGCCAGTAGCCGTGCATCATCGTCTCGCCGCGCACCCACAGCTCGCCCTCGTCGCCGCCATCGATGGTGAGCTCGACGCCAGGCAGCGCGTGACCGATCGCGCCGGCTCGCCGCTCGCCGCGCAGTGGGTTTGAGATCGTGATCAGGGTCTCGCTCATGCCGTAGCGCTCGAGGATACGCTGGCCCGTGTGTGCCTCGAAACGGTGGAGGATGGCTTCGCTCAGTGACGCCGACCCGGCGCAACAAAGGCGCGCGTGTCGAAACGCTCGGGCGCTGCCCGGGGCGGCATCAAAGTGCTCGAGGAGCGTCACGTACATGGTCGGTACGCCCATGAACAAGGTCCCGCCGCGCGCCATCGCTTCGCAGACCGCCGACGGTGAAAATTGGGGGATGAGCTCGGTCGAGACGCCGTGCAGCAGCGCGCCGAGCAGACCGATCCCGAGACCGTGCACATGAAACAAGGGCAAGGCGAGCACCTGATGGTCTGCGTTCGACCAATCCCAGAGTCGGGTCAGCGCGCCGATCCCGGCGAGGAGTGAGCCGTGGGTATGGAGGACGCCTTTTGGCGCGCCTGTCGTTCCCGAGGTCGACAGGATCAGAGCCGGGTCTGTGGCGTCGCTTGCGATCTTCTCTGGCTCTGGCGGGCGGTCGAGCCCCACACAAGCCGCCGGCGCCGTGAGCGCAAAAAGGTGGTCGATCTCAGCCTGTCGATAGCGGTCGTTGACGGGGACGTGGATGAGCCCGGCGCGCAGGTGAGCGAGTAGGCGAACGGGCAGCTCGACGCTGGCGCCCAGACCACACGCGACGCGGTCGCCAGGATGAAGTCCTTGTGCCCTGAGCGCGTGTGCAACGTGATCCGCTCGCTGGTCGAGCTCAGCCCATGTGATCGTCTCCGTACCGCACTGGAACGCCAGACCGCTGGGTTGGCGACGAAGCGCTCGCTCGATGGTGCGGAGCAGCTCACTCATGCGCTGTAGGGGTTCATCTGAGGTCGAATGATGATCTCTGTCGGGCAGCCGGTACCCGGAAACTCGGCGACGAAACGAACGGCTCTCGCCACGTCTTCGGGTTGGATCATTCGCTCCCCTGCGAGGCCGCGGTCCGCTACCATCGCCGTGTTCACGAAGCCCGGACAGATGGCGGACACCTTGACCCCGGCGCTGCGCAGGTCTTCAAAGAGCGAGGCGGTGTACCCGACGACCCCATGTTTGCTGGCGCAATAGGCGGCGCTCCCGCCGAGACCGACCTTACCCAGTACAGAGGCGATGTTGATGATCGCTTTGGGACCTTCAGAGCTGAGCAGCGCGTCCACGCAGTGATGATTGAGGCGCATCATCGAGAGCAGGTTGACCTCGAGGGTCTCGACCGTCTCGTCAAAGGGGGCAGATGGATCAAGCGGTCCGCGGACGCCGGCGTTGTTGACCACGATGTTGAGGCGCCCTGTGCTCTCGAGGAGGTCTTCGACGGTGTCGGCCATCGCCTCGGGGTCTGCCAGGTCCAGCGCGTAGAAGATCACGGTCTCACAGAACTCGGCGCACTCTTGCGCCGTGGCCTCGAGCGCCTCCGTGTCCCGGCCCATGAGCACCAGCTCACAGCCAGCTTGTGCGAGCTCGATGGCGCTGGCGCGGCCGATGCCGCGGCTCGCGCCCGTCACGAGCGCAACACAACCCTCAAGAACTTGACTCATCGGTGCCTCCTGCCTGGCGGGTTATCCTGAAATCAAGTTGCGTGCGAGGACTTGATCTTTGGGGCGATGGGTGGTCCTTCCTATGCGCTCGTCAAGAGGAGGACGCCCGATGAGTTTCGAGGAACAACAGAAGGTCGATCGTTACCGCGCCTTTTACTATGCCGCCGCATCAGGCGACTTTAACCCGCTGCATATCGACCCGGCGGTTGGCGAGAAGGCTGGCTTTGGAGGACCCATCCTCCACGGTCTGTGCACCGCCGCTTGGATGGTGGACTCGGTCACTCGGGCGCACGGTGACCCGCGTAAGATCAAGGCGATGAGCTGCCGCTTTAGCGGACCGGTTCGTTTGGGCGATGAGCTGAGCTTGGCCGGGACGGTGATGGAGCAGGGTGAAGGGCAGACGACCTACACGGTCGACGTCAAGAATCAAGACGGCGACCAGATCCTGCGCAAAGCGCTCGTGACGATGGAGGACTAGGTATGGCGACCGCAGAGCAGTTCGTTGGACGAGAATATGGTCCTACCAAATACGTGGTGGGTCTTGAGAAGGTGCGTGAGTACGCAGCCGCCACCAAAAACGATCACCCTTGGCATCACGATGAGGTGGCCGCAGCAGAGATCGGTGGCGTCATTGCGCCGCCGATGTTTATCGTGATCCCCTCGTTCAAGCCGGTGAACGACTGCGTGATGGACAAAGAGCTTGAGATCAACCTCGCGAAGCTCGTTCACGGCGAACAGCAGTTCACCTTCCATCAGCCGATCCGAGTCGGCGCGCAGCTGTTCACGCGAGCGACCATCGAGTCGGTGCGCGACAAAGGCCCCATGTACTTCGTTAAGATTCGGACAGAGACGGAAGACGAGTCGGGTGAACCCGTCGCCACCGGATTATGGAACCTGGTGATTCGTCACTGAGCCTTTTGAGGCACGGGTGCGAGGGTCAGGGAAGCTGTCTTGCCGCCGACGATCACACCGCTCGCTTGACCACGTACACCATCGTTTTTGGTGAGCGGGTCACCGTCACCGTCGACGCGCACCGTCACATCGATGGCTTGTGGGAGGGTCCCGCCCATCATCATGTCGGCGTTGGTGAGGGTGACCTCGACCGGGAAGGTGCCCACGGTCAGCCGCTTGACCGCCGCCGGCGGACCCGCCGTGACCCCTTGAGGCCGCGCAATGACAAAGAGGATGGCGCCTGTGCGCGCCTCCGCACCGTCAGCGAGGTCGACGGTGATGCGCGCAGGCGGCCCAGGCGGAACCGGCGCAGCGGCAGCCGCAGGAGCTTGCTTCGCCCCCGTGGGTGGGTGCCCGCTTGGTAAGCCCTGCCCCGCCGGCGGATGACCCGTCGGCTGAGGTGGTTTGATCGAGCCATCGAGCATGCCCTCGGCGCGCTCGATGAGCGGTTGGAGCACCGCCGCAGAGTCTGGACGGATCTTCGTCGCCTCAGCCCAATCATCGAGCGCCGCCTGAGCCTCACCGGTCTGCATATTCGCCACGCCTCGGTAGATCAACGCCTCGACGAGGGTGGGGTCGAGCTCGAGCGCTTCGGTGAGCAGTTTGACCGCCACAGCGCTCATGCCCATCTCGATCCGTACGATCGCGAGAAAGGTTTTCGCCTGCGGATGGTTCGGCGCCACCTTGAGCACCTCGGAGGCGCCTTCATACGCTTGGATGTAGCGCCGCCTACCGATCTGTGCGCGGATCAGCGTGAGCCGGGCGTCGATGTCCTCTGGGTTGGCCTCGACGGCGTCTCGCAGCGGCTTGAGCGCCGGGTCCGGCGCCGCCTTCATCGGAGGAGCGGGCGCAGGCTCGCTTGAAGCGGTTGGACCTCCGGCAGGGCCGGTGTTTCCTGTCAGCGACCCGCCCTCCACGCGCTCAGAGGCATGGTTTTGGACCAGGATGACCGGCACCAAGATGGCCGCCATGGCGAGCGCCCCCCAGAGCGGACCCACCCAAGCGGCACGCGCAGGCGCAGCGGACTCGCTCGCAGAAGGGCTCGGTTCAGGCGTTTCGGTTTCGCTCATGCTGAGCTCCTTGAGTAACACGGCGGCTCGAAGTTCGAGCGCATAGCGGTGGTGCGCGTGCTCGGGCTCAACGAGCTCGTTGGCGCGCGCCTCGATCAGTTGGTTGCGCAAATCATCCCACTCCGCCTGACGATCGCGCACGGTGAGCGCCGCGTCGGGAGTGGCGGATCCCCGAAGCCGCCAAGCGGCAAAGATGCCTACGCTCAGACCGACACCTGCGGCGATCAGTCCCGGGATCCAGTTGGTGGGCTCGGTCACGTGCGCTCCTCGCCCGGGGGGTGACCGCCAGGCCAGCCATACACCTCTTCACGTACGCGCAGCACCCAGCGTGCGAGCTCTTCATCCTCGGGCAGCGTCCCGGCGCTCGGCGCCTCGTCGAGGGCTGGTGGTGTCGTGCTCCCGAGCCGGCGGGTCACGAGGAAAACCCCCAAGCCTAACCCGAGCAGCGGCGCCAACCACACGATCAGGTTCAGGCCTTCGCGGGTGGGCTCGAGCCGGATGAACTCGCCATAGGAGGACTCGAAGTAGCGGATGATCTGTTCATCGTTGAAGCCGAGCGCGAGCAGCTCCTTGACCTGCTGCTTCATGTTGCGCGCCATCTCGGAGGGGCTGTCCCCGACGGAGCTGCCCTGACAGACGGGGCAGCGGATGATGTCGGAGAGGCGCTCGGTCTCGTTCGCCAGACGCTCGCCGCTCAGCGGCGTCGCTTGGGGGTGCCCAACCACAGCGGAGACATCGGGCAGCGACACCGCCGCCATCAGGAGCAGCGCGGCGATCACGGCGTGGACCCCGTCAGCTTGCGCAGGTACGACTCGATCGACTGATGATTGAGCGGTCCGGCGTGTTTGAACAGGATCTGCCCTTGCGCATCGATAAAGAAGGTCTCGGGCACGCCGTAGACGCCATAGGCGATGGCGGTCTTGCCCGCCTCGTCGATGAGCGTCGGATACGCCGCACCGCTGCGTTTGAGGAAGGCTCGGATCCGCTCTTCGGTGTCTTCATAGACAACACCGAGGAACCGCACCTTGCCGCTGTACCGGCTGGCGGCTGCGGTCAGGACGCCATGCTCTTGGACGCAGGGGCGGCACCACGTCGCCCAAAAGTTGACGACCGCCGGTTGGTTGATGCCCTTGAGCCCGACCGCTTGCCCACCGTCGAGCTGCCGGAGCGCAAAGGTCGGCGCCTTACGCCCGACCAAAGGGGAGTCGATGGTGTGCGGGTCGTTGCCAAAGCCTGACGCTAAGATCCAAACGAGCGGCGCCGTCACCATCAGCCCAATCAGGAGGACGGTCCGGTTCATGCGCTGCGCCTAGGGAGGATGGCGAGGACGCCACCGATCATCATGATCAGCGTCCCGAGCCAGATCCACGACACCAAAGGATTGATGAAGGCGCGCAGACCGAGTTTTTTCTCGTTCGGGTCGTAGCTCATCATCGACAGGTACAGATCGGACAAAGCGCCGACGCGCACCGCCGGGGTTCCGATCGGTTCACGCTGGGTATGGTAATGATTGATGGCGGGTTTGAGCTCGCCGAGGGCGTCGCCCTGATGGGTCACGGCGATGCGCGCCGCCAGCACCCGGCGGTGGGGCTCAACCCGTTGCTCAACATCCACGAAGGTCAAGTTGTAGTCACCGATCGTCGCTGAGGCACCCTGCACCAAGGTGGTCTCTTTGTGGGTGCGCATGGTGTGAGAAACGGCGATCGCCAGGATGATGAGCACCACGCCCGAGTGGACGATGTAGGCGCCAAAGCGCGGTCGGTCTGCGCCAAAGAGGTGGCGGAGTGTTCCGCTCAAGCCACGCCGGCTCGCCCCGAGCCCGAACTGTTGCGCCGTGACGACCAGCGTGTACCCGCCGGCGAAGCACGTCACGAGCGCCCAACCATTGGTCATCCCGCACAGCAGCCCGATCACCAACCCGGCGACGCCCCCGCCGAGCGGCGGAACCAGCGCTTTACGGGTGCGCTCGATCGAGGCTGAACCCCAGGGCAGCGCAGGGCCGATCCCCATCAGGAACAAGATGCCCACGCCCAAGGGAACCGCCATGGCGTTGAAGTAGGGTGACCCAACGCTTATCTTGACCCCCCGGATCGCCTCGACGAGCAGAGGAAACACCGTCCCGATCACCACCACAAAGGTGAAGAGTACGAACAGTAGGTTGTTCAGCAGGAACATCGCCTCGCGGCTTTTAGGGTCACGAATGCTTCGCTCGCCTTCGAGCCGGTCCATCCGTGCGGCGAGCGCCACGATGACGATCACGAAGCAGATCCCGAGGAACACCAGGAAGGTCGGTCCGATATCGCTCTGGGTAAAGCTGTGCACCGAGTTGAAGACGCCCGAGCGCGTCATGAAGGTACCGAGGATGGTCAGTAGAAAGCTGGCGAGAATGAGCGTAACGGACCAGATCTTGAGCGCGCCTCGGCGCTGGACCACGAGCACGGAGTGCAGCGCCGCCGTCGCCGTCAACCAAGGGAAGAACGACGCGTTCTCGACCGGATCCCAGTCCCAGTAGCCGCCCCAGCCGAGGACCTCATACGCCCACCAGCCGCCCAAGACGATCCCGCCGGTTAGGAAAATCCACGGGATCATGAGCCAGCGCCGCAGCCGGGGCACGAAGTCTGCGCCTAGATTGCCTGCCAGCAGCGCAGCCATCGCCAGCGCAAAGGGCACGGTCATGCCGACGTAACCGCCGTACAACATCGGCGGGTGGATGATCATCAGGACATGGTTCTGAAGCAACGGGTTCGGTCCAGGTCCCTCCGTCAGCGGATTGGGGACGTGCCCAAAGGGGTTTGCGGGTCCAGCGAGCAAGAAGGTGAAGAACACGCCGCAAGCGAGCAAGACGCCAAGAAAGTAGGGGAGGTGCTCGGGGTGGTGGTCGCCCATGTCGCGCACCGAGATCAGCACGAACACGCCCAGCATGGCGCCCCAGAACAAGATCGACCCTTCGAGCGAGGACCAGAGGCTGACGACCGCTACCCAGGTCGGGACCTTGGTTGAGCCGACTTTGGCGACATAGCCCACGGAAAAGTCGGGGACCAACAGGGCGTAGACCATCAACACGTTGGCGAGGATCAGCAGGATGGCGAACAGCTGAGCAGCTCGCCGTGCCCACGCCACGCCCTCCACCGATCGCTTGGCGCCGGCGACGAAGGCGAGGATCGACCCGGCGCCCGTCGTGATGAGCGCACCGAGGATGAGGCTCTGACCCAGGGTGGAGATCATTACGGATCAAGCCCCTTCGTGGTCTTCATCAAGTCCTTGGTGTTGCCTTTCGGGTCGTCCGGCGCCCGGTACTCGTTGTCGTGTTTGACCATGAGACGGTCGGAGGCGAAGCGGTTTGAGCGCAGCAGCGTCCCCTCGACGACCACGCCGATCTCCTCGCGGAACATCGCAGGCGGCATCCCCTCGGCGTCGACGTTGTATTGGGTCGTTCCGTCGCTCACGGCAAAGCTCAGCCGAGTTCCAGACGGTTCGGTCTGGATGGTACCGGGCACCACCTGTCCCCCCAACCGGATCGTGGCGCCGTAGGCTTTGTCGCCGGCAGCCTTCATCTCGGTCGGTGTCCAGTAAAAGATCAGGTTATCGCCGAGGCCGCCGAGGGTCACGATGGCTAACCCAACGGCGGCGACGAGCACCGCCGAGGCAGCCAGAATCTTTGCGTTCCGTGGGAGGGGCGCTAGCTCGATGCGCTCGTCCGTGCTCATTCGCTCGAATCCTTATCGCTGCGGCGCACCCAAAGGCTCGCCATGTAGATCAGCATGACCGCGCCGGTGATCCCGTACGACGCCCATACAAACTCCCAACCCCCTTGAATCATTCCGCTCATCGATCAAGCTCCTTCAGCCGGCAGCGGCGGCGCCATGGCGGCTGCTCGGCGATCTGCCGCAATCCACGAACGGACCATGAGGAGGGCGACGGTCAAGGCGAGCAGTCCAAACGCGTTGAGGCGCAGGGGCTCCACCATCGAGGAGCTCACCGTCTCGGGCGAGCTCTGCAGCTGGTGGAGCGAGTTCCACCAGCGGACCGAGTAGTAGACGATCGGGACGTTGGCGGCGGCGAGGATGGTCGCCGTCGCCGACCAGCTGGCCCGCCGGATCGGGTCGTCGAGGAAGTGCCTCAGGCTGAGGATGCCGGCAAAGCTGAGTAACATCACCGCCACTGTCGTCAGGCGCGGGTCCCAAGCCCAGTAGACGCCCCAGGTCGGTTTACCCCAGAGGGCGCCTTGGACGCAGAGCAAAAAGGTGTAGAGGACTCCCAACTCGAGGGACGCCTCGTGCAGCGCGTCCCAGCGCCAGCTGCGCCGAACCAAGAACAGCACGGCGTAGACGAAGGCGAGCGTGAAGACCACGAGCGCCAGCCAGGCGAAGGGAACATGGACGTACATGATCCTCTGCACGTCACCCATGTAGCGATCAGGCGGCGCCACAAAAAGCCCGAGGTAAGAACCCCAGCCGAGCAGAATGAGGCCGAGCACACCGAAGCCGGCTGCGACGCGTTCTCGAGTCATCCGTCCTCCAAGATGGCGCTACTCAATGCGCCACACAGCGCCCAAAATACCATCGAAAACGCGCCGAGTAGACCGACCCAGCCGCTCCATTGGTTCATCGGGTCGCCGAAAAATGCGAGCTCTGTTGCTTTGACGGCCCCGACGAGCGCTGGGATAATCAGCGGGAAATACAACAGCGGTAGCAGCAGACTGGCAGCGCGTGAGCGCCCAGCCAGCGTAGCGTACAGCGTACCGGGCGCGGACAGCGCCGCCGTCCCGAGGACCAAGACGGCGAGCACGCGCGGTAGGGTCCCGAGGCTGGCGTCGAACAGCGCGGCGATCAGGGGGAGTAGGACGCAGGCGAGCGCGGCGAGAAAGACCCAGTTGGTCAGCGCCTTGGCATAAAAGATCGCTCCGGGTGAGGCGCGCAGCACCAAGCCGTCGAGCGCACCATCTTGCGTCTCAGCGTCAAAGCTCGCCTGGAGCGTCAGGGTGCTCGCAAGGACGATGGCGAGCCATAAGAACCCGGGCGCTAGGCGTTGCAAGAGCCGGCCATCCGCCCCGGCTGAGAAGCTGAACATCAGTAAGGTCGCGGCGGCGAAGGTCAGCGCAGCGGCGATACGAGCTCGACCACGCCACACCAGCAAAAATTCCTTGAGCAGGAGGCCGCTCATGACGCCTCCCCGGCAACGATCGCAGGCGTCACGGCGCTTGCCGGCCCGCGCCACGCCACGCGGCCGTGAGCGAGCACCAGCGCTTGGTCGCAGAGCGGCGCGCCGCGCTCGATCAGGTGGGTCGCTAGGACCAAAGTCTTTCCGGCTGAACACCACCGCTCGACGCTCTGTTGCATCAGCTCGACGCCCGCCGCATCCAGCTGACCGAAGGGCTCGTCCAGCAAGATAAGGTCCGGGTCGAGCAAGAGCAGCCGCGCCAGCGCCAGCCGCTTTCGCATCCCGGCGCTAAAGGTCCGCACCGGGTCATGGTGCCGGTCTGCAAGCTCCACGCGCTCGAGCAAGTCCGCTGGGATCGTTCGACCGCTCAGTTTCGACCAGAGACGCAGATGATCGTCCGGGGTGAGCTCATGGTAGAGTTGATTCGAGTGACCGATCATGCCGATCCGGCGGCGTTGCTGCCGCCGCTGGTCGCGCACAGGCGCTCCGAACAGCTCGAGCTCACCCTGGCTTGGTGGCGTCAAGGTACTCAGGATGCGCAACAGCGTGCTCTTCCCCGCACCGTTCCCGCCGGCGAGCAGCAGCGCTTGGCCGGCGGCGAGCTCGAGGTCGAGGTGCACGAGCACCCAGCGACGTCCGTGACGACGACACAGTCCCTTGGCTCGTATCGTTAGCTCTTGCTGCATGGTAGCGGCGCCCTATCAAGCTGTAGCCCTATGGGCTAGCGCGCTTTGGGCTCGCCTCCTTCCACCTAAGTTTCGTTGGGCGGCGGCGTCAGGCGCGGTGTGCACGCCGAGCGCGCAGCGTGGCGTTGGTAAAGGCGATCGCCGTCTCAAGCAGCCGGCGCGGCTCGGGAATATCGACCTCCAGAGCGCGCAGGATCGCTTGAGAGTCCGGCGCGTCGTAGCGGTTGCGATCGTTGAGATAAGCGGCCTCGCGCGCCGCAGGCGACTGACGCAGCAGCGTGTTGGCGACGGAGCCGGCGAGCCCGATATGAATCGGCCATCGAGCGAGCTTTCGGCCGCTCTCGAGCGCAATCGCCTCCATAAACTCGACCGCCGAGATTGGGTTGGGGTGGTCCAGGGCGATGATGCGGCCGTTCGCAGCCTCCGCTTTGCTGAGTTTGATCGCCGCGTCGGCGAGGGTGTCGGCGGCGGTAGCGTGCATCATCGCCTTCGAGCTCGGGCGAGGGAGCGGGACATTCCGCGGTAGCTGGCCAGCCATCACGCCAAGCTCGTAGAGTCCACCGAGTTTATCAATCTTTCCGGTCTTCGAGTGCCCGATGATCAGGCCGGGGCGGAGCACCGTGTAGGGCAGCCCAGAGCGCAACACGAGCTCCTCTGCTCGGTGCACGGCAGCCTCCCACCAGTTGCGGTGCCGCGGGTGCTGCGCACGCGCCTCAGCATTGACCCTGCCAGATCCTGCGCCGAGCACGAACAAGCTGCTCAGGTGGACGATACGGGGGGCAGCTCCGCCTTGAGCGGCGGCGCAATCTTGCGCAAAGCGCAGCGTGTTCTGGGTGCCATGAACGTTGACCTGATAGCCGATTTTTCGCCCTGCGCTCGGGTGATGAATCTGCGCAAAATGGATGATCTGGCGCACCGTGGGGAGCAGCTCGCTCAAGCTGTCTGCGCCTAAGCCGAGATCCGTGGAGGCGACGTCGCCTCGATGGATGGTGAAGCCTTTGGGGCGGCCGAGATGTTTACGCGCAGCCGCTAGCTTCTGCGGCAGCACGACGAGATGGACGGGCTCCTCGGGGCGCAGCTCTTTGAGGCGCTCGATGAGCACCTTAGCGACAAAGCGTGGGAATCCAGTAACGAGCGTGGCCATTGTGCGCATTTCAGACCCAGAGTCCATCAGGGTCAAGTTTCCGCCCCGAAAACCAACCCAAATCCCAAAGCGTCCGCACATTGACGGCTTGCAGGCGGACACGTGGCTAGCTAGGAGGTGGCGTCTGTATTGGGAGTTGAGCGTATGCGAACTGCGTCCACCATCATGTGTTTGCTAACACTCTTGGGCTCGACGGTGTCGTCGGCACAGTCAGAAGCAGCCGCCGAAGCGCACGCCGAGCTCGAGGCGAAGAAAGCCGAAGCAGTCGCCAGCGAGCCCGAGGAAGCTGCGGAGGCAGCCCCAGCCCCAGCCCCAGCGCCGAAGCCTGAAGCACCTGCTGCTCAGCCCGAGCCCTCAGCACCCGCTGCGAGCGTCGATGAGAAGATCGCCAAGCTGAACCTGGGCGCTCAGATTGTGTTCGCCCTGGCGGGACAAACCAAACCGCTCGAAGGCATCGACGCCTCGATGAACCCCGGGCAGCTGGTCGCCGCAGCGACCCAAGCGGGAGCCTTCTCGATCGTCGGTGGGGTCTGGATCGACGAAGACGCCGTGCGTACGAAGGCTTCAAGCGACAAAGCGAGCTGGGTGACGGCGCACGAGAAGCTGAGCCCCTTGGCGGAAGTGGACCCTACGGATGGCTCGGCGGTTGCGGGAAAGAAGACGGAGCTGCTGGCGGCGATCGAGGCTGTAGAGCCTCTGGTCGAGAACTACGCCGGCGCTCGGGGAGCCGAACTCAAAGAGGGTCTGGCGCTCTTCAAGCTGGCGCTGGATCCGCCCTACGCCTACGGGCACAGCTCACGAACGATCTACGCGTGGACTGCGGCGTCCGTCGGGACGATGATCTCGATGGCCGGGCTGGGCTCGCTGAGCAATCCGCTCGAGCGAGAGCAAGGGAACTTCGGTTGGATCGCCGCAGGGGTCGGGTTGACGACCGCAGGCATCGGCGCTGCATTGATCGTCTTGGATGATCAGTAGCGTCATCGCCCTGTGGGGTTTGCAGGCAGGTTGCCTGGCGGATCAGCCACCGGCGGATTGTCCGCAGCCGAGCTGCGTGAAGGGTGACACCCGCCAAGCGTGCCAACTCCAGGGAGCGGTGAAGCGGCAGATCAAAGCGACCTGGACGGCGTCGGATGGTTTGAATCAGCACGGCGCCATGGTCAAGAACGCGCCGAAACGGGCAAAACCTCAGCCGCCGCCCGTGCGCTTACGCGCCTGGCATCAGCGTCGGAGCGTTCGCTGTGGTGCCGGCGTATCCGCTGCGGCGCTTGGTGTCTGGTTGGCGTTCGATAACAATTGGCTCAGCCGTGGCGCAGGGGTTATAGCTGCAGGCGCAGGCCTCTGGGTTTGCGTTCTTGCGAGGTAGTCTCAGTGCGCGCCGCCGTTTACACTCTCGTTCTCGTGTCGTTGCTGTCGGAGGTGGCTCAGGCAGAGACCGTCTTTTACCTGGCGCGGCCGAGGGCGGTCGGGAAACGCGTCCCGCCGTCGCTGCTCTTTGATCTTCAGGCGAAGCTTAAGGCCCTCATCAAACGCCGCAATCGGCTGCTGGTCGAGGGCGAAGAGGACGCACAACTCGTCACCGGCCCTGAGGTCGATCGGCGCACCCTTTTGCAACAGATTCAGCGCGCCCGGTCGGCTCATGAGGAGCTCGATCTCGAGGCGGCGCGTAAGGCGCTCGAGCAGGTCATTCGTGACGTCGGCGACCTGCCGCTCACGCCCGACGCCCGTGAGGTTTGGCGGGACGTGATGATCCTGCAGACAGAGATCGCAGAGGCGGAGCAGGATCTGTTGCTGCGGGATCGAACCATCGATCAGCTGCTGCGCGTGATCCCTACGATCCAGCCCAGACAGCGAGGGTTGACGGGAAGTTTGGCGGATCTCGTCGTCGCCCGCAAAGCGACGCTCAAACCGGCTGCGCGCGCTGTGTTGCGGCTCCAGCCTACCGACGCCAAGGCATGGGTTGACGGTCGGCCGGTCCAATCCGGTGACACCCTGCGCCCTGGGTCGCACCGGCTGCTTGTGCGCGCCGCGGGGCACCGTGCGCATGTCGAGGCCTTCGAGGTGGTAGAGGGGGCAGGCAGCGTCGTGCTACGGGCCTCCTTACGGCCTGCGCGGCTGCGCTCAGCGGTTGAGCTTGATCAGGCGCTTAGCGCCCAAGCGACGCGCCTCGAGGTGCTGCCGCGGATGGGTGAGTTGGTGCGTCAAGCGGCTGCGCAGATCGGTTGGTTAGCGACCATCGGGCGCCGGACCGACGGACGCTTTGACCTGCACATCACGGCGGTCTCACCCGATGGCAGTGTGGCTGGGGTCGGGAAGATGGTCACCGGCGGCTTGCTGGCTGAGAACGATCTGGCGCACCTGCTCAGCGCTGCGAGCCGCAAGGGCGAGGGTGCCCCGGTTGCGGCGGGTGAATGGGCGGCTCAAAAGACGATGCAGGCAGACATCCCGGACCCATCGAGTTTTGAAGGGTTGCCCGTCTCGGAGCGCCCGGTCTCGATGCCGAGTCAGCGCTACCGGCGCAAAGGGTCGAGCGCCAATCTCTGGATCGTGACCACGGTGGCGCTCCTCGGCGGCAGCGCAGCATACCTGATCTACAGCATGCAAGAGCCGCCGACCGAGGAGGTCTTCCTCGACCCGACCCTCTCCGTGGAGGTGACGCTTCCATGAGAGCCCTTCTTGCAGCGCTGCCGCTGCTCCTAGTCGGTTGCCCGAAAGAGACCGAGATCATCGAGATCCCGGGTAGGACGTGCCTGCTGCGCCTTAACGTGGTGCAGCCGGAAGGCGTGAACGCCTTTCGCTCGGATCGACCAGGTGATGAGGGGCCGTTCTCGTCGCTCGATCTGCGGATGACGCGCAGCAACGGCGAGGTCGTCGAGCGACGTCTCATGGGCAGCGAAGCGGGCGATCGGGTGGTGCGCTTTGCCGACCCGGTTCGCTTCGATGAGGGCAGCCGATTCGACCTAGAGCTGCTGGTGCGCAGTCCCTCTGGTGCTGTCTATTCGCTCGGGCGGCGCGCCGACGTTGGCTGCGAGGAGCTCGCAAGCGAGGTCACGGTCGACCTACCGGTGGTCCCGGTCAACCGGTGGGTGACCCTCCCTGCACCCCAGGTCCAACGTTTTGAGCACGAGTCGGTGTCGGTAGGAGCCGGCGCTCTGTTTGTGGGGGGGCGCACGACGCCGTGGCGACTGCGCGCTTCGCCTCCGGACGCGGGGCCGCCCCAAGACGCAGGCTCTGGTGACGCCGGGCAGGCCGACGCCGGGCCCGGCGATGCGCAGGTGGCGCTCGACGGCGGCGTCAATGCGCCTGCTGACGCCGGCATCAGTGATGTGGGCGGCGCGTCCGATACGGGCTCTGTAGGCGATGCGGGCGCAGCCGATGCGGGCTTGGTCGAGGCAGGCTCGGTAGGCGACGCCGGCGCGACCGACGCACAAGCGGACGCCGGGAACTCCGAGGCGCCGGGGTGCGAGCCGCTGGACATCGATCGTTCGCTGGGTGCGCCCGTTCAGAACGGGGTCGTGTATTTTGAGCGCTACCGGATGCGCTTCGTGGATCGCTTTGAGACCGAGAGCCGGCGCCAGCTCTCGCAGATTCCGCGCCTTATGGGGGTGAGCCTGTTCCACCAGGTCGAGCGCAACCGGGTGATGCTTTTGGGCGGGTTGACGGTGTTCGGCGATGATTTCTGTGACCCGCCCCCTGCGGCGCAATTTCACATCTTCGACTACTCGGAGCAGAGCCAGCCGCGCCTGACCAGCCTGACCTGGGGTGAGGATCAGCGGGAGAGCCACTTTGCCCTGCAGCGGCTCGTCTTCCCACGCGCCGTGCCGGTGGAGCACGATCTGATGGATGTGGTCCTCCTGGGTGGCTACTGGGGGCGGCCGCAAGAGGCACCGGGGTCCGATTGGCCGCCGCGCCACGACCCGCCAGCGTTCGAGATGCCGGACCGGATGGCGGTGGTCAACGCATCGAACTTGGTCTCACGGCGCGACAATCTGGGCTCGGACACCGAGATCCGCCTGCCCTTCCAGCCAGGCGTCGCAGCCTTCGGCGACGGCAGCGCGCTGCTCTTTGGCGGCTGGGCGGTCGATCGACAAGGGATCACGGAGCCCTCGAGCGCCGTGTACCAGCTGCTGCGTTCGAATACGGCCGCGAACATCGAGATCGAAGCGCCGCACATCTACCCGCAAGCGAGCTTAGACCGGCCCCGGGCGCAGGCGCAGGGCTTTGCGGTGCGTTCCGATATGGTGCTGGTGGCCGGCGGACTGGACGCGCCGGTGGGTGGCGCCGAGGCGCTCGAGCTTTATCGGTGGCGCTCGAACGGGCGCCGCGGGTTTCGCGAGGGCGGCTCGCTCGAGCATTTGCCGGTCGAGGCGTCGGATGAAGCCGCCGTCTGGGATCGCGGCTTCGCAGCGGTGACCGTTCCCTGCGAGGGCGCCGAGTCCTGCCCGGTGTTGGTCGTGGGCGGCGAGGACCAACGCGGCGTTGCGAGTGATCGTGCGCTGTTCCTACGTCTCAATCAGGTCGATGAGCAGGGCCAGCTGCGCTGGCGGGTCGAGGCGGAGCCGCTCGATGCGGCGCTGCCGGAGCCTCGGTGGGGGGCGTCGGTGAACATCCTCGATGACGGCTCGTATTTGGTCGTTGGTGGACGAACTGCACCGCCTGGCTCGCCCGGTGAGCCGGCTCAGACGGCGTTCATGTATCTACCTTATTCGCCCTGACTGAGCGCCAGCTGCCCGAGCCACGTGCGTAACTCAGGTAGGCCCTTACCCTTCGTTGCGGACGTGACCCGTGGCGGGCTCGCCAAGCCCATCTCGGCGCGCAGGTCACGCCGTCTCGTCTTCTGCGCGTTGGGTTTGAGTCGGTCGGCTTTGGTGCACACCACCTGAGCCGGACCTAAATCGCATAAGAAATCGAAAGTCTGTCGGTCCATATCAGCCGGCGGTCGCTTGAGATCGAGCAAGAGCATCGCCATCCGGTGACGCCCGGACGACAGGTAGGTGCCGATGCGTTCGCTCATGGCGTCGCGCTGCGCGTGACCGACCTTGGCGTAGCCGTAGCCGGGCAGATCGACGAAGCGAACAGGGAGACGTTGACCTTCAGCGTCAATGAGCTCTGCCGCAAAGAAGTTGAGCTCGCGCGTGCGCCCTGGCGCCTTGCTCGTCTTGACCAGTTTACGGGTCCCAAAAAGCGCATTGAGCAGCGAGCTCTTACCCACATTGGAGCGCCCGACGAGGGCGAATTCGACCGCATCAGGTTCGGGGAATTGCTCGGGACGCACGGCGCCGACTTCGAACGCTGGATTGATGAGTCGCCACGTCACGGTTGGGTTAGATCTTGATGCGGTTGACCGCGCGCCGGAGGTCTTCGAGGCTGCCGTTGTTCTCGATCACGATGTCCGCGAGTCGCCGCCTCGTCTCGTCGTTGATCTGAGCGTCGACGCGCTGCTGGAACTGGTCGATGGTCAAGCCTTCACGGCGCTTGACCCGCTTGGCCCGGAGGTTAAAGTCGGCGATGACGGCGATCGCAGCGTCGCAGAGCTCGTCCTGCTGCGCCTCAAACAGGAGCGGTGATTCGAGGATACACACCGGCGTGTTCCCCTCCTCAAGCACCAAGAGGTGCGCCTCCGTCCGCTCGCGAATCAGCGGGTGAAGGATCGACTCGAGCGCAAGCCGCTCGTCTTTATTCCCAAAGACGCGCTGGGCGAGCCCCTTGCGATCCAAGCTCCCGTCGCCACGCAGGACCGATTTCCCGAAGCGCTTGACAATCGCTTTGATCCCTGGCGACCCCGGCTCGACCACCTCGCGCGACAACTGATCCGCATTGATGACGGGAATTCCGCGGCGAGAGAGGATGCGGGCGACTTCTGACTTGCCAGCCCCGATTCCACCCGTCAGACCAATAATGCGCATGCAAGCTCTCCGATTGCCACCCCTACGGCGGGCGTGATAGCGCCGACTCATCGAGGAGGCAAAGGTTGTTTCAGCGCACGCTCATCGTCGCAAGCCTTTTGTTCGTAGGGGCGCCTGCCCTAGCGGGTGAGCCGACCACCATCGGCCCCAAGGCTTGTGCGACTTGTCACAGCGCCCAGCATACGCAGTGGCAGGGTCATGCGCACGCCAGAGCCTATCAGAGCTTGCCTGCGAAGGACCGAACCAACCCGCTGTGTTTGACCTGTCATGCGCCGGACCCCGAGCGGCCGGAGGCCGGTGTGACCTGCGAAGCCTGTCACGGCGCCGGCAGCGAATATCAAGAGGCTCACGTCATGCGGGACCCCTACCTGAGAGGGTACCTCGGGCTCAAAGACAGCAAGCTCAAAGACTGCCAGACCTGTCATCAGGCGGACCATGGCGCCAAGCTCAAGCCTCTGGATTTAGCCGCCATCTGGAACAAGCTCCACCACGGCAACACGCCTCCGACGCCAGCGCCTTAGCGCGCCCTCGGGCAGGCTGTGCTTGCGTCGGCAAGCGCACTCCATCAAAAGGCGCACGTGAAGAGGAGACGACGATGACCGTCCGCGTGCGAATCGCCCCTTCCCCAACCGGGGACCCCCACATCGGAACAGCCTATATCGGTCTGATTAACCAAGTTTTTGCTCGCAAGGAGGGGGGGCGCTTCATCCTCCGGATCGAGGACACCGACCGCGCCCGCTCGAGCGCACGTAGCGAGGCGATGATCTTTGAGGCGCTGCGTTGGTGCGGCTTAGCCTGGGACGAGGGACCCGATGTTGGCGGCTCGTTCGGACCCTACCGCCAGAGTGAACGGCTGGATCTCTATGGTCAGTACGTCGATGCGTTGATCGCCAGCGGTAAGGCGTACCGTTGTTTCTGCACGGCCGAGCGACTGAGCGAGCTTCGAGCTACTCAGCGAGCGAACAAGCAGAACCCTGGGTATGACAAACACTGCGCCGGGCTGAGCCAGGAGGAGTCGGCGCGTCGAGCGGCAGCGGGTGAGCCGTTCGTGGTGCGGCTCAACGTGGACCGCAGCGGCGAGACGATCGTGCGCGACCGGCTTCGCGGTGAGATCACCTTCGCCAACGAACAGGTGGATGACCAAGTCTTGCTCAAGTCCGACGGTTACCCGACGTACCACCTAGCGAACGTGGTGGATGACCACCTGATGGAGATCACGCACGTCATCCGCGGTGAGGAGTGGATCAGCTCGACGCCCAAGCACGTCTTGCTCTATGATGCGCTCGGCTGGACCCCGCCTGAGTTCGTTCACCTCCCGCTCTTGCGCAACGCAGACAAGTCCAAGGTCTCCAAGCGCAAGAACCCGGTCAGCCTGAACTATTACAGGGATGCGGGCATCATCCCAGCGGCGCTGCGCAACTATCTGGCGCGGATGGCGTGGAGCTATCCGGTGGCTGAGGGCGAGGATTCGGTCGAGAAGTTTACGACCGAGGCGATGGTCGACGCGTTTACCTTGGAGCGGATCAGTTTGGGTGGCCCAGTCTTCGACCTGGCCAAGCTGACCTGGTTGAATGGGCGGTATCTGCGCGAAGACCACACACCCGAGCAGCTGCTGGCGCTGCTGAGGGATCACCTGCTCAGCGATGAGCGCCTGCTCGCCATGCTGCCGCTCGTTCAGGAGCGTATGGACCGGCTCGATGAGTTTGTCGCAAAGACCGACTTCTTCTTTACGGGCGACCTGAGCGTCGATGTCGAGCTGCTGAAGCCGAAAAAGCGAGAGTTATCCGAGCTCCGGCCCGCTTTGACGGCCTTAGTCGAGCAGCTCGACGGCGTCTCGGAGTGGACGCGTGATGTGCTCCACGAGACGCTTAAAGCCTTCTGTGAAGAGCAGGAGTGGAAGGCGCGGGACCTGTTCATGCCGGTTCGGATCGCAGTGACTGGGACCAAAGCGTCGCCGGGCTTGTTCGAGACTTTGGAGGTTCTGGGCAAGGAGCGCGTGCGGCGCCGGCTGCGCGTGGCGATCCAGAGTCTGAAGGCCGCCGGCCACTGAATTCGGTTGACGCAGGGTTGGGCCACCTCTAACAGCGCCCGTCCCTGGGGACAGGGTGGAGATATTAGCATGGCTGTTCGCCTCCGCATGGTTCGTCGTGGTCGCAAGAAGCGCCCCTTTTACAGCGTCGTCGCCGCCGACACGGCTAAGACCCGCGCCGGCTCGTACATCGAGAAGCTCGGCACGTATGACCCCCTCGTCGAAGAGAACGGGCTCAACCTGGACGAAGAGCGCGTGAAGTACTGGCTCGGCGTCGGTGCCTCGCCCTCGGAGACCGTGGCGGGCTTGATCAAGAAGGCCGGCATCGAGGCCTGATCGGCGGACACCATGGGTCGAACGCTGACGCTCGGCTTCGTGCAGCGACCTCACGGGGTGCGCGGCTTAGTCCGAGTAAGGCTCGACCTAGAAGACACATCCTGGCTGGTGCCAGGGGTTGAGCTCCTGGTGGGTAGTACCCCCCGGGAGCTTTCTCGTTTTGGCATAGCACCCGGTGGACCTCCCTCCTATCTGATCGGTCTGCTTGGGGTGGGCGACCGCTCGGCAGCGGAGGCGCTCAAGGGTGAGGCGATTGCGGTTGCGCGTGGCGCGTTACCCGACCTCGACGATGATGAGGGCTACTACGTCACCGACCTCGTCGGGCTCAGCGCCGAGCAGAGCGATGGGCGTAGCCTTGGCACGGTTCATGACGTCTTTACGCTCGCTGGGCGACTCATAGCGCGGCTCGATGACGGCTTAGTGCCCTTGGATGGCCCCGTGATCGCGCACGTTGATTTTGAGGCGGGGGTGGTCACCTTTGATCTGCCTGAGGGCTTGTTCGAGGCGCAGCGATGAGGCGTTATGTCGTGCTGGCTCGATTCCCTGATAGGGTCCGAGAGGCGGTGGCGACCGGCGTCGTCGGTCGCGGAATCAGCGAGGGACACCTCGCCATCGAGGGTCGCTGTCTCACCGACTTTGGTCTCGGGAAGCACCGAAAAATTGATGATAAACCGTTTGGTGGTGGCGCCGGGTTGGTGCTTCGAGCCGACGTCATTGTGCCGGCGATTCGATGGGCGAAGGCGGAGCTGCCCGGCGCGCCGGTGGTGATGATGACGCCGCAAGGGGCTCCCGCAACGCAGCGGGTCGCTCGCGCGCTCAGCGCCGAGCCGGGCGCCATCTTTTTGTGCGGTCGTTATGAGGGCTTCGATGAGCGGATTCGGGCTCACGTCGACCTCGAGCTGAGCTTGGGTGATTTTGTTCTAAGCGGCGGTGAGCTGGCAGCGGCTTGTCTGATCGACGCGGCGGCGCGGCTCATCCCTGGTGTGCTGGGTAACTGGGACTCCACGCACGTCGAGAGCCACTCGACGGAGCTGCTTGAGCACCCGCACTACACTCAGCCGGCAAGCTATGAGGGGGTCGCTGTACCCGACGTGTTGCGCAGCGGTCATCATGGCGCGATCGAGGTTTGGCGCCACGAGCAGTCCGTGGCGCGGACGCAAGCTCGGCGTCCGGACCTATACGAAGCCTACGAAGCCCGAAAGGGCGAGGGGTGAGCGGCCGCTTCGCCGTGCTCCTGGCGGCGCTGCTGTGGAGCACGAGCGGACTCTTCATCAAGTCACCTGAGCTTTTGTCGGTCGCCCCGGCCGAGCGAGCAGGTCCACTGATCGCGTTGTGGCGGGGGGTGTTCTGTGCCGCGCTGCTTCTGCCTTTCGTGCGCTGGCGAACGCTCAAGTTCGAGTGGGCGCTGATCAGCTTGTTCCTGAGCTTCTCACTCATGAGCATTTGCTTCATCACCGCCATGACGCGCAGCGACGCCGGCGACGTGATTTTTCTGCAATACACGGCGCCGTTTTGGGTGCTCTTGATCAACTGGGTGTGGCTCCGGGAGGCGACCCCCAAACGCTCGCTGGCCGCGCTCGGTGTGGCGATGCTCGGCGTCTTGACGATCGTGGGTTTGGGTTCCGGTGTGGGAGACTGGATCGGTCTGTGCTTGGCGCTGGTCGCAGGGTTTGGCTACGGCGGCGTGATCGTCAGCCTGCGGCTTCTACGGGGTCAAGACAGCGTCAGCGTGATGGCGCTCACACAGCTGGTGTGTGTGGTGTTACTCGTCCCCTTTCTTCAGGGTCACGACCCGTGGCTATCAGGCGGTCAGTGGGCTTGGGTCGGGGGGCTCGCCGTCGTCCAATATGCGGTGCCCTATGTGCTGTTCGCCTGGGGACTCAAGCAGGTCGGCGCTCAAGAGGCTTCGATTCTGACCTTGCTCGAGCCCGTCGTGAACCCGATCTGGGTGTTGCTCATCTGGGGGCAAGCGATTGCGCCGCACACCCTGATCGGCGGCGCCCTCATCCTCATGGCGCTCTTGATCCGCTACACAGGGGGCGCAGCGTCTTCGACGGCGCGCGCTTAGTCCGCTCGGCAGTCTTGGCGCACGCCTGGGCAGAGATAGAGCGTCGAGTCGAGGTTGCAGCCTTCGATCACCGCTGGGATGCGCGCCCCGCCGCTGGCTCGGTAGCCTTCGAGGTCTAGGATCAGCTTGGGTGAGCAGGAGTTGCCTCGCCACATGGCACCGCCTAGGTGCAGCACCAGCTTGTCTTTGCGCGCGAGCATCCCGCGCACGTTGCCGGTGGTGTTTCCGCCGCTGTGCACCAGGGAGAGCTCGAGCGCGCCGTCGATCATCTCGCGCACCGAGTCGGTGCGCTTGAGGGTCAAACGCTCGATCCGCACCACCTCCGAGACCCCATCGGCTGGGACCGCAAGACCCGACCACGTGATGTTGGCGTCGTCTCCGAGTTGGATGTCGCCCGGGAAGCCGTCCGACTCGGCGATTGGAATTTTGGGCACGACGTTGCCGTCTTTAGGCCAGTCCTCCAGCGGTGTGTTCTGCGCTACCTCGCAGTGGTTGCTGATGGTCTCCTTGAAGAAGGCGATGCGCGCGTTGTCGTCACCGCGCGACCACTGCGGTTGAGGCGCCGGTGAGCTCGCCCAGTTCTCGGTGTCGTCGCCGTCAGGACAGCGCAGACGCCAGTTGCAGTGGTTGTTGAGCAGGGTCCCGCGCGGGGCGAATTCAAAAGAGCGATTCGGGCCTTCGGAGTGCGTCCCAACACAATACTCCGCCTGAGTATTGGCGGTGATGGAGCTGATCTCGTTGCTGACGCAGAGTTGGTTCCCTAAGGGGTCTGAGTTAACGCACCAGCTGCGCTCGAAAACGTCCGGCCAGTCCCAGGTCCCAGCGAAGAGGAGCGACAGGTAATAGCAGGCGGCGCCGTTCTCCCACTTGACCTCGTACAGATTGCCGGCGCGCACCTCGACCTGGTCGTCCTTGAACTCTCGCCACTTGATCGTGCAGGCGCCGCGACCGTCAAAGCAGCTGCTGACGTCCGACTCAAAGCAGGTGCCCGCATAACTGGGCGGCATGGTCTTGTAGACGGGTAAGTAGACGTCGCCTCTCTCGCAGCGCGCCGTCTCTGGATTGCACCAGAACCCGAGCGCACAGTCGGCGGCGCCGCGGTCCGCTTGCGTCGGCTCACACGGGTTGGTCTTGTTGCCGTCGTCGTCCGGGTCAAAATTGAGCAGCGGGCTGCAGCCGAGGCACGCGAAGAGGGTGATGAGGGCGAAGCGACTCATGGCTCGGCTCCCTCCTTAGCCGCTGGCGTTGTTGGACTCTCCGGCGGCGCAAGGGGTTCGGATGAGGTGGCGGTATCGGGTGGCGTCTCCGGTTCACGCCAGGTGTCTTGACCCCATCCGAGCGTGAGCTTGCCCGCAGGCCCCGCCACGGCTTTGCGCTGAAGATAGTAGCCGGTACCGCCGGCGATCAGTCCCGAGAAAAGCAGCGTGTCGGCGATCAGGGCACGCGTCTGGGCGATCCCCCGAATTTGCTCGCGGTAGGCGCCATCCTCGAAACGGTAGCTGGTGTTGCGCCACTGCGACGCGTTGATCGCCGCCATCGTGCCGACGGTCAGCCCCAGCCCGAGCAAGCCGGCGCCGGCGTAGACGGTGTAGGTCGCGTTCTGGATCAACTGCCCTCGCTTTGCCAGCGTCTCGGCGTCCTCGCCCGCGACAGGCTCAGGCGC
>JAYZBQ010000060.1:0-66881 GCA_036338695.1 Myxococcota bacterium | reverse complement strand
TTGGTCCCCCGCAGGAAACATCCACCCGTAAGTTCCCGTCGACACACACCCCCACCCCGTCGTCACCTGGGGGCTGGTGGGTGGGGCGTTCACCACCGCCGCACGATGCGTTCGAACAGTCGTTCAGGCACGCGTCCGTGTTGACCTCGTTACCCTCATCACACTCTTCGACGCCAGCGCGCACGACCCCGTCACCGCAGGCAGCGGCAACGCAGCTGTTCCGGCAGGCGTCGGTCTCGAGACGGTTACCGTCATCGCATGCCTCATAGCCCTCTTGCCCCGCCTCGACGTCGGTCCGACGGATCCCATCACCGCAGGCTGCGACCCGGCACTGATTGGTGCACGCGTCGGTGTCGACTTGGTTGCCATCATCGCAGACCTCACCGGGGTCGATGCGGCCATTCCCGCAGCCCGCCATAATGCAGTCGTTGTCGCAGTTGTCGTCATCGACCTGGTTACCGTCATCGCACTGCTCGTAACCTTCATCGCCCGGCTCGAGATCAAGCCGCCGGATGCCATCACCGCAACGAGCGGGCTCACAACGTCGGTTGCAGCCGTCGTTGTCGCTTACGTTTCCGTCGTCGCACGCTTCGTAGCCCTCGACGCCTTCTTCGAGGTCGTCCCGGACCGTCCCGTCGCCGCACCGAGCCGTGGTGCAGGCGTTTAGGCACCCGTCGCCGTTGTCCTCGTTGCCGTCGTCACAGGCTTCGTACCCAAACATACCCGGCTCAAGGTCTGTCCGCCGGACCCCGTCGCCGCAGCGCGCCGGGCGGCATGTATTGCGACAGCTGTCGCTGTTGATGCGGTTACCGTCGTCGCAGATCTCGTACTCTTCATGGTCCTCGCCCACGTCCTGACGCAGCACGCCATCGCCGCACTCTGCCAGAGTACATCGGTTGGTGCACACGTCCGTGTCGTCTTCGTTGGCGTCATCACAGCCTTCGTAACCCGGCTGACCGGGCTCGACGTCCCGGCGCCGGACCCCATCGCCACAGGCAGCGGACACGCAACTATTAAGGCAGCCGTCCTGGTTCTCCTGGTTGCCGTCGTCGCAGACCTCAAAGCCCTCTTCACCCGGTTGCACGTCTTGCCTCAGGACCCCGTCGCCGCAGGCGGCTACCTGACAGGTGTTCGTGCACCCATCCGACGCAATCTCATTCGAGTCATCGCACCCCTCGACGCCCGTCCGGATGATCCCATCGCCGCACGCAGCCGCCACGCAGTTGCTGCGGCAGGCGTCCGTCTCGACTTCGTTGCCATCATCGCAAGCTTCGTAGCCTTGAGCGCCCGGCTCGATGTCCTCACGCCGTACTCCATCGCCACAAGCCGCCACCTCGCAGGTGTTGCGGCAGGCATCTTGGTCGTCTCGGTTGGCGTCATCGCAGGCTTCATAACCTTCTTCGCCTTCGAGCCGATCGATGCGACGAACCCCATCGCCGCAGACCGCATTCAGGCAGCTGTTCGTGCAGGCATCGCCGTTGATCTCGTTGCCGTCGTCGCACTCTTCGCCCGGGTCAACCTGCCCGTTACCGCAGCCCTCTCGTTGACAGGTTGCGCTGCAGCCATCGCCGCCGCGGTTGTTCCCGTCATCGCACTCTTCGCGGGTGTCACCTTGGTTCCTAAGGATCCCGTCGCCACAGGCCGCCGGGCGGCACGCGTTGGTGCAGTCATCGCCGCCTTGATCGTTCCCATCGTCGCACAACTCGACGCCCACACGGGTGACGCCATCACCGCAACGTGCGAGCAGACAGTCATTCCGGCAGGCGTCGGTGTCGATCCGGTTACCATCGTCACAGGCCTCATAGCCCTCATCACCCTGCTGAGCATCGATCCGGCGCAAGCCATCGCCGCAGAACCCCTCGGTGCAGTTGTTCCGGCAAGCGTCCTGCTCGACCCGGTTACCGTCGTCACAAACCTCCTCGCCCACGACCACGCCGTCACCACATCGAGGCGTCGTACAAGCCACCGTGCAGCCGTCGTCGTTGTTGAGGTTACCGTCGTCACACTCCTCGTAACCGCCCTGACCTGCTTGTAGATCGACTCGCCGGATCCCATCGCCACAGCGCGCCAAGTTGCACTGGTTCGTGCACAGATCGTTATCCGCTTGGTTGCCGTCATCGCAAGCTTCATAGCCCGGCTGCCCAGGTGACAGGTCACGCCGGAGGTTCCCATCGCCGCAGCGAGGCTCGGTGCAGTCACGGCGGCAGCCGTCGTTGTTAAAGTTGTTGCCATCATCGCAAGCTTCGTAACCCTCTTGACCCGCTTGCAGATCGTCTCGGGTCACCCCGTCGCCGCAGCGAGCGGGCGTGCAGTTGTTGCGGCAGCCGTCGTTGTCGTTGGTGTTGCCATCGTCGCACTGCTCGTAGCGCAGATCGAGCTCGCCAACGTCCGTGCGGACATAGCCGTCGCCGCAGCGTGCTGGACGGCACGACGCCGGGCAGCCGTCGTTACTGTCTTCGTTCCCGTCGTCACAGACCTCGCCGCCGGCGAGGATCCCGTCGCCGCATCCGCGCGGCGTGCAGTCGTCGTAGCAGTCGTCGGTCTCGTCTCGGTTGCCATCATCGCAGATCTCGAAGTCTTCGTGATCCGGCGCCAGATCGTTTCGCACCACCCCATCGCCGCAACGCGCCACCTGGCAGACATTCCGACAGGCGTCGTGGTTGTCGTCGTTGCCGTCATCGCAACCTTCATCACTCTGCCGAATCCCGTCGCCGCAGCGCTCGTCAAAGCAGTTCGATGAGCATCCGTCGTTGTTGTCGGTGTTGCCGTCGTCACACTCTTCGACGACCCAATAACCATCCGCGTTCGGCGCGCCGCCCGCATCACCGACCAGCTGACCACCATCTGCCACCTGCCCCACGCCGCCCGGCGGGGAGACGTCACGATCGCGCAGACTCTGGCTCTGTATTCGACCGTCCCCGCAGCGTGAGTAGCGGCAGTTCGACATGCAGAAGTCGAGGTCGCTCTCGTTGCCGTCGTCACAAGCCTCGTACCCTTCATCGCTGCGCCGCAGGTCGGTCCGACGGATCCCGTCGCCGCAAGCTGCCGTCCGGCAGGTGCTCAGGCACGAGTCGTTGTCTTCTAGGTTACCATCATCGCACTGCTCGAATCCAGGCTGTCCTGCGGCGAGGTCCGTGCGGATGATCCCGTCACCGCAAGCAGCTGCCAGGCAATTGTTACGGCACGCGTCGTCGTTGTCCTCGTTGCCGTCGTCACACTCTTCATCCGGTCCGACAAAACCATCGCCGCAGGTCGCCGAGACGCAGTTGCTCAGGCAACCATCGTCATCGTCCGTGTTCCCATCGTCGCATTGCTCATAGCCCGGCAGCGTGCTCTCGAGATCCGTGCGAAGGATCCCATCGCCGCAGCGCGCTCGAGTGCAATCGTTACGACAGGCGTCATTCTCAACCTCGTTCCCGTCATCGCACTCTTCGTCGGGGTGCTCGATCCCATCACCGCAGACCTCAATACGGCATTCCGGCCCGCAGCCATCGCCTGGCGTGACGTTGCCATCATCACACTCTTCGTCGTCGTGGACGATGCCGTCACTGCAAAACGTATCTTTCGGGCGGCAGCGCTTGGTCTTCGCATCGCAGACGTAAGAGTCAAACTCGGCGCCGATGAACTGGGGCGTGCAGTCAATGTTCGCACGACACGGGGGCGATCCAGGCACAAACTCCTTCGGGCACGAGGTCAGCAGTGCCGAGAGCGCCATGATATAGACGATTCGATGCACTTGACCCCCACCCCGGGCTGCCCGGCGTTGAGCACATGGTGCCATCGACCCTGCGGTGTAGCAACCTATCCGAAACGAATGTGAAGCCGAACGCCCACGAGGGCGCTCAGCGCGCTGCCCCTACGGGGCGGTCTCAGCGACCGGCTTCGAGCCAAGCCAAACGGATGCAGCCGATGCCCAACCCGGTTCCATGCCCGGTTCTCATGGGGGTGCGAGCAGATAAATCGGGAATTCAAACCCCGAAAAAATCTCGAGATACAGCGTGACAGAGACCCTCTGGCGCGCCGCCTCGAAGCGCAACTGGGTGGCCGCAATGGTGCGTTCAGCCTGATCAACAACGGACGCTGGCGAGTCCATGCGCTTGAAGACCTCGCTGACGCGCGACCACAGCGCCTTCGCTTTTGACCAGCCTTGCTTGGCTCCTTCGAGCGCCTGCGCTGCGGTGACCGTGACTTCAAAAGGCACCTTGACCCGCGTCTCAGACCGCGCTGAGGCGCGCAGCGTCGGGATCGAGCCCTCCCACCAAGGCGCCCCGTCGACAGCGATCACCAATCGGTTCTTCTCCATCGCCAGATCAAACTCGGTGGGGTTATCCACCGCCAGCGTCACGTATCCGCTCAGCTCGAGCCGTCCAGAGAGCAGCGCCATCCAGCTCGGTTGATCCACTCGAACCCCGTCCATCGGGAGGCTGTAATCACACTTGAGCACCTGACTCTTTGCGTGGACGCTCGAAGCGACTGCACCCAGCACGGCGCCCTGCGTCATGACCCAACCGCCCGCCAGGAACCAAGCGGCGAGAACGCCCCGCCGCGAGACCGGAACGACGCTCTGAACACGCCGCAGGTCGCTCGCCATGAGGCGCGTGCCAGCGAGCGTCGCCCAAGCCATCGGCACCGCGTTGGCGAGGAACACAAGCAGCAACATCGACGCCGCCTGCCCGTCGCTGCGCGTCATCAGGCTCGACGGCGCCGTCAGGATCAACCCAAAGAGCATCGGCGCCACCGGCTTGCGCGCCAGCGCGGACAGGATCTGCTCGACTGAAGCCCGGTGACGCTGGGCCATGGGCGCCATGAAATCGACGGCGAAGAACCCGGCGAGGTGCAGATGACTCAAGATCGAAGCGACGTCGCGCCGCCACTCGGCGGTTGAGTAGCCGAGCCAGAGGATCGCTCCACCTAGGGCAAGATTGATCACCAGCAGCTTGAGCTCTTCAACCCCCTGACGCACCAGCGGGAACTCGTCAGGTGAATCCTCGGATAAACCCTGCTCGCGCTCGACGGCGAGCGAGATACGTTCTTTGAGCGGAAACAAGCTGAGCGCTGCGATTTGCAGGCCAAGCAGCACCACACCATTGACCCAAACGTCCGGCGGCACCCGCTCGAGGATCATCGCCACCAGACGGCTCGAGAACCCGTGCCAAGACGACGGGAAGATGTAGTGGTTAAGACCGTCGATGAGCGCTGGCTGCCCCCGTAAACCGGCGTACGCAACGGCGCCCACCAGCGCCCCCGCCATCGCCAGATAGGCGCCGGTCATTGCCCAGGTTTTAAGCGAGAGTCCGCGCCCTGCGCGCAGGATCGTGACCACGACCTCTTCGACGACCCCTGCGCCTGCTCGCTGAGACTCCATGTGATTGCCTTGTTCTCAAATCATCGAGCGGTCAACGCCAAATCACGCACGAGCCCCTCCGCCGGCGGCCTGTAGAGGGGCTCGCTGTGCGTTCGTGGCGCTCAATGAACATTGACAGCGCGAGGCTGCCACTTTAGTGGGCGGAGCCTTTGGAGAGGGAACCTATGCGCTCTATTCTGCTGCCGTCCGTTCTGTTGGTCGCGTCCTCTTGCATCGTACAGGGAGGTCAAACCGTGACCGGGGCGGGCAACGCCGCCGACAGCGAACAGGTGACAAAACTTAACACGCGACTCGAAGAGCTCGAGAGCCGCGTCGACCGGATGGGGCTCACAAGCGGCGCAGGTACGGCGGCACCGACGGCGCCTGCACAAGTTGGCGGTACGCTGCGCATGGCGGTGACCGAGCCCAACACGCTCAACGACATCTTAGACGTGCGCGACTGGTATTCGGTGCTCATGGGCCGACGCATCCTCGAGTCGCTGGTCGACTTTGACCCGCGCACGTTGAAGCTCTACGGCGTCCTGGCTGAGCGCTGGGACGTCAGCGACGACCAGAAGGTGGTGACCTATTACCTGCGCAAAAATGCGCGCTGGCACGACGGGGAAGCCTTCGACGCAGACGACGTGATCTTCTCTTGGGAGGCGCTGCAGAACCCCTCCTACACCACCAGCAAGGTCCGTACGAGCTTCCGCGACGCCGAGAAGCTCGAGAAGGTTGATCAGTACACGGTCCGAATGACCTGGAAGAAGGTCTACTTCAACGCCGTCGGCGTGATGAACGGACTGCCGATCATGCCCAAGCACGTCTTCGAGAAAGACAAGACCGACTTCAACAAGCACCCCTACCACCGGGCTCCCGTGGGTACCGGCTCGTATGTGTTCAGCGAGTGGAAGACCGGCAACTACATCGAGCTCAAGCGCAACAAAGACTACTGGGGTAAGGACCTGAAGGATCCGCCCTTCGCCTACCCCAAACCGTCCATCGATACCCTCAAGTACATCGTCATCAAGGAGCAAGAGGTTCAGCTGCAAGCGTTCAAGCGCGGTGACCTCGACTACACCTCGCTGACGCCCGACCAGTTCTTCGCCAACGAGGAGCTCTTCCGTGCTGACCCCACTGTAGGCATCAGCCGTTACAGCCTCCCCGCTTACAGCTACGCCGTCTGGAACGGACGCAAGCCCCTGTTCAAGGACAAGCGAGTGCGGGAGGCGCTGTCTTATGCGCTCAACCGAGACGAGATCATCGATCAGGTGTATCGAGGCGTGGGCACCCGCATCACCGGCCCCTTCCTGCCTGAAGCCGACTCCTACGATCGCTCGCTCACGGCGCGCCCCTTCGACCTCAAGAAAGCGGCTGACCTGTTCAAAGAGGCTGGCTGGACGCGCAACGCAGCGGGCAAGCTCGTCAACGACAAGGGCGAAGCCTTCGCCTTCACCTTCAGCCTCTCATCCGGCAGCAAAGCGGCGACGCAGATCGCCACGATCTTCAAGAAGGACCTGAGCCGCCTCGGTGTCGACATGAAGATCCGCACGACGGAGTGGGCGACCTTCCTCAAATCACTGAATGATCACGACTTCGACGTCGCAACGCTGGGCTGGCGCCTCGGCTAAGTCACCGACCCCTTGGGCTTGTGGCACTCGTCTGAAGCGACGACGGGCTCGAACTACCACGGCATGAAGAACGACCGTATGGACGAGCTGGTGGAGACCATCCGCGAGACTATGGACGCCGGCAAGCGCGACGAGCTGTGTCGCGAAGTGCACAAGATCGTTTACGACGAGCAGCCCTACACCTTCATCTCGCGGCGCTCGGCGATCGTTGTCTACCGGAAGTACCTGAAGAACTTTCAGCCGCTGCCGATCATGACGGTCAACGACCCGCGCGGTTGGTGGATTGACCAGGACGAAGCCAAGCGGGTTACCGGGAAGTAGGACCCGATGCTGACCTACGCCCTTAAACGAATCATCCTGATGATCCCGACGCTCATCGGGATCACCATGATCACCTATGGTGTCGCTCGGCTCGCCCCCGGTGACCCTGTCCAGAGCACGATGGGCACCGAGGGCATGGAGCAAGGCAGCTCGAGCCGTGAGGCCATCAACCAGATGCGCGTCCTCTATGGGCTGGCCTATGTGCGACCTGTGAAGATGCGCGTCGCAAGCGACAATCCGCTGACCGGCTTGACGCAACCCCAGCTCGCCGATTTGCTCAACCAGGACAAAACCTGGAAGGATCTCGGCGGCCCCGATGCGCCGACCGAGTGCTACTACAGCGACGTCGACGGGGACGGCTTGTGGAAAAACGTGGGGGCTGACCTCAAGCTCACGGGCGCCAACTTGATCACCTGCACTCCGGTCTCCGATGTCGACGCTGCGATGAAGGCGAAACCCGGTGCGCTGGGTTTTGATGTCAAGGACGTGCAAGGAACCAAGAGCTTTGCCTTGATCGGTGGCGGCGGTGAGGCGCTCGAGGCGACACGTGACGCCGCCGTCAGCGGCACCTACCGCCTGCGTCACTACAGCGATAAGCCGCTCCTCCTCGGCTATGTCGAATGGATCAGCAGCGTATTGCAAGGCGACTTCGGCGTCTCGACGAAAGATCAACGCCCAGTGGCCGAGAAGATCCAGGCGGCGTTGAAGCCCACGCTGACCCTCAGCATCCTGTCCATCTTGATCGCTTACCTCGTGGCGATCCCGATCGGGGTCCGAGCGGCGGTGCAGCAGAACTCCTTCTTCGATCGCTCAAGCACCGTGGTCTTGTTCATCCTGTACTCGCTGCCCTCTTTCTGGGTGGCGCTCTTGGGCATTTTCTTCTTTGGGGGCGGTGACTGGTGGAACTTAGTCCCCATCCGCGGGCTTGGTGGCGACGCGGCCGTCCTCGACACAGAGCTCGTCAGGAGCTTGGTGGTCGGGCTGACGATGGCGGTGCCGCTACCGATCATGATGGGGATCGCCGAAGAACGGCGTACCCAGCTCACCACGACGGCGGTGTGCACCGTGCTGGCGCTGGCGGTGCTCCATTTCATCGACGGGATGCCGCGCTTTGCGATCGTCAGCGTGGCGGTCTTTGGCGTGCTCAACGCAGCCCTTAGCTTGGCGCCGCAGGCGTGGATGCGCGCCTTGGGCAGCGCGATCGCTGCGATCATCTGCCTGGCGTTCCTACCCGTCACCTCGGGTGACGCCACGGGCGCGCTGGTGCCATGGCTTGACCGCATCTGGCACCTCTTGCTGCCGGTCACCTGCCTCACCTATGCGAGCTTCGCAGCGATCAGTCGCTTCCAGCGCACCTCGTTGCTTGAGGTGATCCGTCAGGACTTTGTGCGGACCGCTCGAGCCAAAGGGCTCTCTGAGAAGGTGGTCGTTTGGAAGCACGCCGTCCGCAACGCGCTGATCCCGATCATCACGCTGCTCGGCGCTACCCTGCCGGCGCTGGTAGGCGGCGCCGTGATCATCGAGACGATCTTTACTATTCCCGGGCTGGGCTTGGTCGGCTTTGAGGCGATCCTGAACCGTGACTACTCCGTCGTGATGGCGATTGCGCTCATGTCGGCGGTGCTCACGATGCTCGGCATCTTGGTCTCCGACCTCACCTACGCCCTGGTCGACCCGAGGATCAGCTATGACGACTGAACAAACGCAGGTTGAGTTCGATCCCAACGCAACCCAAGTGGCGGAGCACGCGCCGCAGAGCGAAGGCTATTGGAACCGGGTCTGGTTGACCTTCAACAAGCGCCTCATCAACCGCTTGAGCATGTGGATGCTCATGGTCTTCGGGACGCTTTACGTCGCCGCTGACCTGATCGCCAACGGCTCACCGTTGCTGCTCAGCTACCAAGGCGGTTGGTACAGCCCTTGGCTCCAGCGCACGGACAGCTTCGAGCTGCGCTGGGCGATCTACCCCGCCCTCGTCGCCGCCATCCTTATGGTCCTGCTGTGGCGTCAAACCAAGCGCCACCGGTTCCTGGTGATCGCCGTGCTCACCGTGCTGCTGACGGGTCTGCCGAACATGACGTTTAGCCCCTTGCCGCAGGACCTTCAGATGGTCAGCGACTGGCGGCGCTTCAGCTTCGAGATGGACCAAGGCGATTGGGCGATCTTTGCCCCGATCCCCTACTCGATGGATGACACCGACCTCGCCGCACGCCTGGGCTCTCCGGAGTCGCTGTCTTGGGGCAATCACCTCCTCGGCACCGACGACCTCGGGCGCGACCTGGCGGCGCGTTTAGTCCACGGCACACGCGTCAGCCTGCTGGTGGGCTTCGTCTCGGTGAGTATTTACGTGCTGATCGGACTGCTCTTAGGGGGGCTCGCAGGGTTTTACGGCGGCTGGATCGACCTCGTGCTGTCGCGCGTGATCGAGGTGGTCATCTGCTTCCCGAGCTTCTTCTTGATCATCACGGTCCTGGCGCTCGTTGACCCGAGCATCTGGAACATCATGATCGTGATCGGGCTGACGCGCTGGACGGGTGTGGCCCGGCTCTTTCGCGCCGAGGTACTCAAGGTCAAAAACATGGAATACATCGCCGCTGCTCGGGCGATGGGGAACAAAGACGCCGTCATCTTGCTTCGGCACGTCCTCCCCAACGCCATTGCGCCGGTGCTGGTCTCGGCGACCTTTGGGATCGCTGGCGCCATCCTCGTCGAGAGCTCGCTGAGCTTTCTCGGCTTTGGTGTCCAAGCGCCGACTCCGAGCTGGGGCGAGGCGCTGAGCCTAGCGCGTACGTACCCGTATTACTGGTGGATCGTGACCTGGCCGGGTGTGCTGATCTTCCTGACGGTCACAGCGTACAACCTGGCCGGTGAGGGCTTACGCGACGCAACGGACCCCCGACAGGTCTAACCGGGGCGCAGGGCTCTTGAGGAGCGCGCAACGCACTGGAGGCGTTCGTCGTTCGGCTCAGCCCGTTGCGTCATCGGACCACGGTGCCGAAGCCAGCGAACAGTTTGCCCGCTAGGCGATCGCGTCCGCCACGCTTGAGCCAGTCGTTGATGACCTTGCCCTTCGAGGCGTGCTGATCAGGGTACAGCAGGTTCATGCGCTGACGCACGATCCCGCCGGTGATCCGGTGCACAAAGTGGACCGTGCCGTCATCGTCGACGTGCTCGACGATGCCCACGTGGGTGAGCCGATCGTCGGTGTCTCGACCGTTCTTGTTGCGATCCCAGGTGTGGTCAAAGAAGACCAAATCGCCCACCTGAGGAAAGACGCGTCGGTGCAAGCCACCGCGATCACCCGAGAACTTGTGGATGATGCGCACCCCGTTGTCGGTGCTCTGAACGCGCGGCGTGCGGTACACGTCAATGCCGCGGCTCGCATAAACCGCCCGCACGAACCCGGAGCAGTCCTTCGGAAAGGACTGCCCACCCACAACGATGTTTCGACTCCCGACCAAGCTGAGCGCTGCGTCTGCGAGGCGCTGGCGCTCGGCGTGACGATCCGAGACGCGGATCGGCCCCTTCTTGTACTGCTTCCCGGAAACGCCCCAAGTGCGCGGGGTGGTGGTCGTGCCGTTGGCGAGACGCATCGGCGGCTGATTCACAGGTGCGCGCCGCTCCGGGTCGGCGAGACCGAGCAAAAAGCGCCCGCCCGTTGCGCTGGCACCCGGTGAATACAGCGGGTCTCGGCTCGCAAGCGGGGTCATCGGGTCGGAGCGAAGGCTGACACAGCCGGTCGACAGCGCACCCAAAAGGAGGACCCACGAGGTTCGGTTCAGGTAATTCACGGTTCTGCACCTCCAAGCACCTACAATCCTAGGGGGGCGTCACCAGAGCACAAAAAAAATGCTCAAAAAGGGCGCGTTCGCCCGATGCGCTCCCACCGCAAAGTCCGTAAGACAAAGCGGCTCGGAGGGCTCCGATCATGCGCAACGCTCTGTTGGTGGTGTTCGTTTTAGGCTGTGGCACCGAACCCACTGAGCCGGGCCAACCCGTCTCGATCGTCGACGCAGGCGTGACCCTAGGTGACGACGCGGGCCCTGCGCCCGTCGACGCCGGTCCCCCACCCGGCTGCGACCAAGACGGTGACGGGTACCTAGCGACCGATTGCGCAGGGGGGACCGACTGCGACGACCGAGACCGCTCGCGTCATCCCGACTCGCCCGAGCGCTGCTCCTTCGTCGACGAAAACTGCTCGGGCGTGAACAACGAAGGCCTAGACTGCACCTTTTACGCTCACGGTCGCTACGACCTGTACCGGATCGACCCGTTCAAAGAGCGTGTCCTGCCAGCGGGCACCTTGCGCACCCCTGAGCGGCGCGGCGTCCTCGACATCGACAGCGCGCCCGACGGAACGCTGATCGGCGTGACGCGCGAAGAGCTCCTCAGTTTTGATGACCAGGGCCGCTACGAGCTCATCGCCTCGATCGATACCCCGCGCAACACCAACGGCCTGGCGATCGACAGCACGGGGCGCATCTTCCTGACCCAAAGCGATGATGAGGGCTCCCAGGCTTACACCGTGACGCAGCGAGGGGACATCGACGTCCTCGGCGACCTCAGCCCCTATCAAAGCTCCGGCGATTGTGTCGTCCTCAAAGACGACTCGCTGCTGATGACGGCGCCTTCCGAGTACGGCGACCTACTGGTCTACGTCGACAGCCGAGACGCCACACCGCGTGTGCTCGGTGCCACCGGGTTCGAGAAAATCTACGGTTTGAGCGCTAGCTTTGGTTACCTTTTTGGGGTGACGGACGAGGGCCGTATTTTGCTCATCGACGCCAACACCGGCGAGGCGAGTGAGCTGTTTCGACGCGCCGACTTGCGCTTCTGGGGAGCCGCCAACGGCGACTGACGGCGCATCGGCTCGTCGACAGACCCGAGGAGTTTCCGTAAAGGATCGCTCACGGAGGTGCTCATGCCGCAAAAGATTAGCCTCGATGGTCTCTCGCTGAGCCTCGAACAGCTCGAGCAGATTGCGCTCGGAGCGCCGGTCGAGCTGGATGAGCGTGCCCGAGAGCGGATGCAGGCGAGCCGGGCACTCGTGGATCGAATCGCAGCAGGAGACGAGCCGGTCTACGGGATCAACACGGGGTTCGGAGCGCTCGCTGAGACGCCGGTCGCGCCCGCTGATCTCGGGCAACTTCAGCGCAATCTTGTGGTCAGCCACGCCGTGGGCGTAGGCGACCCGCTCGGTCCCGAGGCGACGCGCGCCCTGATGGCGCTGCGCGCAAACGTCCTCGCACACGGTGTCTCCGGCGTCCGCGTCGTCGTGGTCGAGCGGCTCATGACGCTGCTCAATCTCGACCTACAACCTCGTATTCCCGCCAAGGGTTCGGTCGGTGCGTCGGGTGACCTGGCTCCGCTCGCCCACCTAGCGCTCGGGTTGATCGGTGAGGGGCAAGGTCGAGCGGGTGATGGGCCGTGGCAGCCCATGCGCTCCTTACTGGAAAAGCACGGACTCGAGCCGCTCGAGCTCGAGGCGAAAGAGGGCCTTGGTCTCACGAACGGAACCCAAGCGATGCTCGCCGTGGGCAGCCTCGCGCTGCTCCACGCAGAGCGTCTCGCCGATCTCGCCGACATCACCGGCGCGTGCTCCCTGGAAGGGCTCAAGGGCTCGGCCGCCCCCTTTAACGAGCTGATCATGCGCGCTCGCCCCCACCCCGGCCAGCGCGAATCAGCGCGTCGCCTCCGAGCCCTGCTCGCCGACAGCGAGATCATGGCGAGCCATGTCGGCTGCGGGAAGGTCCAAGACCCCTACTGCTTGCGCTGCATGCCGCAGGTCCATGGCGCTACGCGCGACGCGCTGGCGCACGTCCGAAGCGTGCTGGAGACCGAGCTCAACTCGGCGACGGACAACCCCCTTATTTTCGCTGAGGAAGCGTGCTCGATCAGCGGTGGAAACTTTCACGGTCAACCCCTTGCTTTAGCGCTTGATTACCTCGCGATCGCCACCGCTGAGTTGGCGAACATTGCGGAGCGCAGGATCGAACAGCTCGTCAACCCATCGCTCAGCGGTCTGCCCGCCTTTCTCACCCCGCACCCGGGGCTCAATTCGGGTCTGATGATCACCCAAGTGACGGCGGCTGCGCTCATCAACGAGAACAAGGTCTTGTGCCACCCTGCGAGCGTCGACTCCATCCCGAGCTCTGCCAACCGAGAGGACCACGTCAGCATGGGGATGACCTCGGCGAACAAAGCGATGCAGGTGATCGAAAACGTTGGGCGCGTGCTCGGCATTGAGCTCATGACCGCCTGCCAAGCCCTTGAGTTCCACCAACCGCTGCGAGCATCCCGTGCGGTCCAAACCGTCTATGAGATGGTGCGCACCGTGATCGAGCCGTTGGGTCAAGACCGGGTGCTCGCTGACGATCTCGAGGCGATTCACGACCTCTTGCGCACCGGTCGGGTCCGACAGGCAGCCGAGTCGGTCGCGCTAGGTACCCAAGCCACTGCTTGACCACAGGGCGATCGCCCGCTGCGCCAGCACCTCGGCGTCCTCCTCACACAGCGCACCCGCCTCGCCCAGCAGCTCAAGCGGCTCTTTGCGCAGCCACGTCTCTTGGTTCTTCGCGTAGCGCCGAGTGTCTCGCCGAGTGCGATGCAGGGCTTCCTCGTAGTCGATCCCGCCGTCAGCGAGCTCGAGCGCGTCTCGGTACCCTAAAACGCTGAGCGGTCGAATCGCTCCGTAGCGGCTGCGAAGCGCCACCGCCTCGTCCACTAACCCCTGTCGATACATCTGCTCGGCGCGCCGATTGATCCGCTCGTGCAACCAGGCGCGCTGTGGGAGTAAGCCAAGGCGAAAGCAGCGGTGCCGCGGCTCGCCCCAGCCGTGCGCTTGACGCGCTTGACTCAAGCGGGTGCCCGTCTGCTCGAAGTGCGCCAGCGCGCGCACGATCCGATACCGATCACGGGCGTGAATGACGGCTGCGCTCTCCGAATCCAGCCGCTTTAGGCTCAAGTAGAGCTCTTCGGTCTCAAGCCGTTCTAAAGACGCACGGACCCCCTCATCAACCTCAGGCGCTCCAACCTGCCCTTGGAGCCATAATCGGATCCACATATTGGTGCCGCCGACGATCACGTAACGGCGCTCCGGGTGGCCCTCGACCAGCGCGTCCACGGCGTCGGACCAACGCCGTACGCTGACCGATTCGCTCGGGTCCCAGCAACCGATCAGGTGATGCGGCACCCCTCTCTGCTCCGCTTGCGTCGGCGCTGCGGTGCCGACGGTCATCCCACGAAACACCTGCATCGAGTCGGCGCCGATGATCTCGGCGTCCCAAGCTTGCGCAAGCGCCACCGCCAAACCGCTCTTACCCGAGGCGGTCGCGCCTTGGATAACCGTCAGTCGCGGTGGAACCATCGCTCGAACGCCTGCTCGTTAAACTGGACCACGAAGGGCCGCCCATGCGGGCAATGACTCCGATGTTCAGCGTCGTCGAGGTCGACCATCAGCGCATGAATCTCCTCCACGCTGAGCCGCTGACCCGCACGGATCGAACCGTGACACGCCAGCCGCGCCACCGCTGCGTCAAAGGCGCGCTCGAGCTCAGCCTCGCCGCCGCCGTCGGCCAGGGACCCGGCGAGGTCGCTCAAGAGGACGCGCGGGTCGACGCGACCTAAAATAGCCGGCACCGCGGTCACGACCAGCGCCTCATCCACCTCGGACAGCGCAAACCCGAAACGCTCGACGACGTCTCGATGCGCCAGCAGCTCAGCAGCCTCCTCACCGTCCAAGTCCAGCGCCACGGGGATCAACAACCCCTGCTGCTGCAAACGCTCACCGCCGAGCGCGCACTGTAGGCGCCCAAAGACGATCCGCTCATGCGCTGCGTGTTGATCGATCACGACCAGCCCCTCGGGTCCCTCAAGCAGGAGATAGGTCGTCGCCACCTGGCCGATCGGTCGCAAATCGGCGTAGCGTACACCGGTGAGTAGACCGGGCTCCACCGCTGGGACGTGCGATCTCGGCGGCGTCGGCGCAGGCGCCAGCGGCACCGACCGCTGCGGCAAGCTGCGCTCGAGCGCACGCAGAGACGCTGCGCCACTCCCTCCCCCAAAAACCGATGAGGTCGGCAGCCGCTGAACCTGACCCGAGGGGCGATAGGCTACCCCCTGGTTGCCCGACGGCGCCTCGCGCACCACAGCCGGCGCAGCCCCCACGGCGAGCCAGGGCGCGTCCACCAAGCCCTCGATGAGGGTCGAGCGGATCAAGCTGAAGACCAGCCGGGGCTGAGCCAGCCGAACCTCGGTCTTTTGGGGGTGAACGTTCACGTCGACGAGCCCGGGAGGGATCTGCAGGAAGACCGCTGCTACCGGATGGCGCCCCACCTCAAGGACCGATCGAAAGCCCTCGACGACCGCCTGTTGCAAGCGTCGGTCGTCGATGAAACGCCCGTTGATGTAGATCTGTAAGGCGCGTCGATCACGCCGGGATAAATCAGGGCGCGCCGCAAAGATTCGGGCGCTGTAGCCCTCACGCTCGCCCTCAAACAAAAACAAACCGCCGCTCAAGCCCGTGCCGAGCAACGCCTCCACGCGCGCCGTCTCCCCCTCGACGTCGAATGCGGCGTCCACACGTAGGCGCTCTTTGCGCTCGTCGCGCAGCGTAAACGCAACGCCGGGGTGTACCAGCGCCAAGCGACTCAACCAGGTCTTGACAGCCGCCGCCTCGCTGCGCTCCGTTTTGAGAAACTGCCGGCGTGCTGGCGTGTTGAAGAACAAATCCCGGACCGACAGCTTGGTGCCACGCGGCCTCGCCAACGGGCGCTGCCGCGGGGGCTCACCCGGCACACAGACCACCTCCCAGCCTTCACCGTCGCGTTGCGCCGTTTGCAAGGTCACGCGCGCAACCGAGGCGATCGACGCCAGCGCCTCGCCACGAAATCCCAAGGTCTGAATCTGAAACAGCTGCGCATCATCGGTCAGCTTGCTCGTGGCGTGGCGGTCAAAGCAGGCGAGCGCATCTTGCGCATCCATACCCACCCCGTCGTCTTCGACGACCAGCTCCTGCATACCAGCGCCCACCAAGGTGACCGTCACCTTCGTGGCGCCGGCGTCGAGGCTGTTCTCGACCAACTCTTTGAGTACGCTGGCAGGCCGCTCGACCACCTCACCTGCGGCGATGCGGTTGGCGAGCGCATCGCTCATCTGCCGGATCACACCCATCAGCTCACGCACTCCAGAACCGCAAGGCTCTCAAAATGATGGGTCTGCGGAAAGGCATCCCACAACCCAAGACGCTCCAATCGGTAACCGCGCCCAAGCCCCATCGCCTGGAGATCCCGGGCGAAGGTCGACGGGTCACACCCCAGCGCCACCACCCGCTTCGGTCGAATCTCAGCGACCGCCTTCGCTCCGCTCGGGTCGCCCGTCCTAGGCGCATCAAAGACGGCGACGTCCACCCGACCGCGGCGGCTGCAGCGCTTGAGCGCCTGCGCACCCGACATCTCCGCAGCATGAACCACGCCCCGACCTCGATACGACGCGGCGTTCACCTCGAGGTCCGCAAAGACCCACGGATCGGTCTCGGAGATCGTCACGTCGGCTCCCTTCGCAGCGAGCGCCAGGCCGAAGTTCCCAGCGCCCCCATGCATGTCGACAACCCGTGTGCGCCGCCCAGCCTCGGCCGCCTCAACCACTGCGCGGACGATCGCCTTGTTGATCGTGGGGTTCGCTTGGTGAAAGGCACCGCCACGCACCAGATACCGTCGGCTCACGCCACTGCTGATCAACCCCGACAGGCGCGTCTGACCAGCCTCAATGACCTCATGGTCGACGCCGACCCAGGCGCCGTCGAGCGCCGTCTCAGCCACGACAGCCTGACACAGGTGCCGGATCGCCGGGCGAGTTAACTGATCGATCACGGTCAACCGAGCGGCGCTCTTTCGACCATCTGCGCTGAGGCTCGCTTGGACGCTCACGAGCCCGGGCGGCAGGCTCGCAAGCTTCTGAGAGACATCCTTCATCACGACCTCGAGGTGGGGCGTCAGCGCTTCACATCGAGACCAAACGACCGAGTCGTGGCTGGCATGACCCGAGTAGGCAAGCCCGCTCGGCGTGACCCGCAGCCCGACGCGATAGCGGCCATCATAGGGCTCGCTTGGCGTGAGCTGCTCGATCGCCAACGGCGCCTCCAACCCTGCGATCCGCGTAAGGGCGTCTCGCAAGATGCCGCCTTTGGCGCGCATAGACGCCGCACGCTCAAGCTCGTGCCAGTTGCAGCCGCCGCATTGCGGCCGGCTCGGACAGCGAGCCGGCATCCGCTGTGGACCATCCTCAAGGCGCTCAGCCTCGACCAGGCGAAAGGCGCGCCGCCCGAGCGGCTCGAACGTCCCCGACCAGAGATCGCCGGGCAAACCGCCATGGATGAAGACCGCAGCGCCGTCGGCTCGACGAGCTAAACCGTCCCCGCCAGCAGCCAGCGTCTCAACGCGTAACCGCTCGCTCATGGCGTGCGCTGCCTCCGCTGCTTGACTCGGCGGCGCGTGCGGCGGTTTCGCTTCCCCTTGAACCGCCGCTTTGCCGGCGCAGCGGTCGCTGCAGGAGCACCCGGCTCAGCGGCGTCTTTGGCTGCCGGCGCCGGCGTCGCTGGCGCCACCAGCGGCTCGGGCTTGGGGATGCTCCCCGGACCGCGCGTGACCTTCGGCTCGGGCTCACCGAGCGCCATCAGCCGCTCCTCTGTCACCTCGCTCAACCGAAAGATCGGATAGGCTCGATCATCACAGCTCGAGCGGGTTCGCTCTTCCCCTTCGCCGTCGAGTTCAAACGCCCCACGGAACGTAAACACGCGCCGCTCCAGCTGATCGCGCTCCTTGCCAGGCGCCACCATCCCGACCACCCAGGCGTGGCGATCCCCAACGATAAAGCGCGGACAAAAGCCGAGCGGAACCGGGCGGTACCAGGCTTGGTACGACTCGGTCTCTTCCTCAACCGCTGAGCAGCTGGTCAGGGCTAAAAAGACCAAGGCGCCTGCGAGCAAGCGCAGACGCCGAGGGGCTAAGAACGTATCGTTTGGCATCAGTTACCGGAGAGGATACGCCCCTTGATGTGCGCCTGAACCTCAGCCGCACCGGTCGGGACCAACCCGCCCTCTTGCGTGCTGTCAAAGGTCACCTGCGTGTAGATGGCGATGTTAAACTTGCGTGCGAGCACGGCGTCACTGAGCAGCTGCTTACCGCCCTCGCTGTACTCGAGGGCGAAGCTCCCCGTGCTCTTCGCCTCAACGCCGGTCATGCTGCCGATCTGTTGAACACCCGCCGGGAGGCTGTTCATGTCAAAGCTCTCGGCGTCGGGCATGGTCACGCCGTCATCCACAGTGAAGAAGTGAAAGCTCGGGATGCTGTAGTTGATCGAATTCGCCAGGAACCGAACCTCTAGGTTGTCCACCGCCACCGCCTCGAGTTTATCCGCCGCAGCGGCGACCTGCTCGTTCTGGGTCAAGTCAACCGGAAAGGTCTGGAGCAGCGGCACGTCGATTTTGACCTCCGCGAGGTCTTCCGGCCAGTTCTCTTCATCGGAGAACTCAGACAGGTACTGCTGGATCAGGTCCTGCGCCGCCTCAGCGTCCTCACCTGCGGGGACATTAAAGGTGTTCTCGCCGAGCAGCTCGTCGACGTTCACCTGCTGCGGGTTGCTCGTCCACTCGAACGGTACCGGCAGCCCACAGGCCGAGGTCAATGCGGTGAGAGCCAAAGTGGCCGAGACAGTGCGAAGCAAGTTCATACCCGTTTCTCCATTGGGGTGCGGTCGGGATTATTCCACAACGGCAACAGATAAGCAAAGACTCCTGAAATGCTGTTGCGTTTCTGTTATACCCCCTTCGGAGGCGAGATGCATCAACGTCGTTACGCGGGTTTCGCAGCGGTCCTGTTCCTGTCCATTGGCTGCGGCGGCGGCTGCGGCGGGTGCTCGGGAGCTGAAGACTACGTCTACCCTAGCCGACCGGCTGTCGACACCGTACCGGTCGCCGACGCCATGAAGCTGCGGCTGACGCGCGACGGGCTCGACTTCTTCCGCCAAGCCATCCCACCTCTGCTCGACCAGGCGCTCGCCAATCAAGAGGGTCAAGAGGGCGAGATCGAGGTCCCGGTGCCAGGCACCGTCTTCAACTGGGGCCAGTCGCCGATCGAGGGTGACATCTTTGTCGCCGATGGCCGCGGCGGCAGCCCGGTGAGCACAATGAGCATCTTCACCCAGGCGTTCCGCGAGCGCCTCTCGATGAGTTTTCTCGATGAGCGAGACGGGATCCAGCTGACCATCCGTGACCTGCAGATCGGGCTCAATGTGATCCTTGGCGCCGATGTCGGGCTCACCGTGTTTGGACGGCGCCTGACCGGTATCGATGCAGCTTGTGTCCTCGGCAACGGCAACGGCGGACCGCCCGAGCATGCGCTCCGCGTCACGGTGGACATCAAGCTCTTCCCGTCGGTCGACAACGAACACCAGCTCGACGTCGACGTGGACGTCCGTGACGTCAGCATCGACGGCGTTGACCTGAACATCACCGCAGGGACGGACTGGCGCTGCGCCGACGGCGATCTGTGCGTGCTGGGGCTCTGCCTCGATCAAAGTGATCGCGAGTGCAGCGCGGTCCTGTGCCCGGCGCTCGACGGCGTCTTCAACGTGCTCGAGCGTCTCGTCGCTCTTATCGAACCTGCGCTGACGCCGGTGCTGACCAATCTCGGAGAGTTCATCGTCAACAACTTGGTACCCCCGACGCCGCTCGAGTCCGACCTGCAGCTGCAGACCGGTGACTTGATCGCTGATTTGTCCAGTCTCAAACGCGCCAAACCGCTCGGCATCCACGCCGCCGCCATGGGCGGAGCCTTTCAGGTCAACTGCGATGACCGTGACCTAGGCGACTGCGAGGACAGCGAAAGCGTCGGGATGGACATCGCCATGGAGTTAGGCTTTGAGGCGGTCGTCGAGGACGAGAACGATTTCCCTGCGGGCTGTGTGATGCTTCCGGATGAGCTCCCACGATTCTCGGCGCCCACCCCCGTGACGCTGCCGCCACGATGGGTTGATGATCAGGGCGAGCAGCGGCGTTATGCGCTGGGCTTTGGCTTGTCCGAGAGCGGGCTCAACCAACTCGGCTGGAGCATCTTCACGAGCGGGATGTTGTGCATCGACCTGACAACAGCCGACATCGGTGCCCTGACCGGGACGCCCGAGCTGCTCAGCAGCGGCATGTTCGGGCTCCTCGCTGGAGAGATTATGGCGCTCGCCGGGCCGTCGGCGCCGGTTATGGTTCGCCTGCGCCCGACGACCGAGCCGCGGTTTGATATGATCGCTGAAGCCGGTCCCTCTGATCCGCAGATGCGTATGGAGCTCAACGAGATGAAGATGGAGGTCTTCATCGCCATCGATCAACGCTTCGTTCGTGCGTTCGCCGTGCTCCTCAACGTCGATATGGCGCTGCAGTTGAGCCCCGAGGCGGACGAGGAGGGGACGCCCTTACTGGTTGTGCAGGTCGCTGACGGACCGAACATCGGAGACTTTGACGTGGTCTACGACGAGCCCGTCGTGGGCTCGGATATCGGTGGGACGCTGCCGGCGCTGATCGATTTGGTGCTCGGGAACTTCTTGCAAGATTCCCTGCGGTTCGAGGTCGATCTCGCCTCGACGCTTGGCGATGCCCTCGGGACCCCCGTCTCCGCCTCCGTCGACCACGTCGAAGTGCGCGGCGCCGAGGGCGACGAGCTCGCCGTCTACACCAACCTCGCCGTGGGCGAGGCACTGCCCAGCCAGCTCGACCTGAATTCTGCGGTCGCCTCCATCGACCACGACAGTTTGATCGCAAGCACCCCGACGGGGCTGCGAGCGACGGGCGCCGTTCGACTGCTCATGGAGGGCGCTGCTGACCTCGAGTACTCCTACCGAGTCGGTGGCGGTCCTTGGAGAGCCTGGACACAGCCGGACCCCGCAGGCTGGCTGACGCTCCGGCAGCCGAAACTCGGGCTCGTCGGCGTGCACCACGTCGAGCTGCGGGCGCGACCGGTTGGTGACTGGCGCGCACGCCCCAAAGCGCTGGCGCCCGTCACCGTCCGTACGAGCGCCGCGCCTCCGGTCGTCGAGCTGATCGAGAATCGTACCGGCTGGACCATTCAGGTGCTGCACAGCTCAGACGATCAGGTCAGCGTCTTTGTCCGGTGGGGTGAAGACAGTGAGCTGGCGCGCTTCGACGAGCGAACGATCGAGCGCGACCAGGTCGCCCCAGGGACGCGCGTCGAGGTGGTCGCGGTCGACCGCTGGGGTCGACGCTCGGCGCCGGCACGCCTCTCGGTCGCCAACAGCGCACCGACCGCAGCGACGCAAGCTCCGCCCGCAGCGGCGGGATGCAGCCACCAGGCGGTGAGTACGCTCATGCTCTTGGCTCTGGTCGGTATCCGGCGGCGGTCACGCGCCCGGGTGACGCGCTAAGAAGGAGGCGACGGCGTCGCGCACCGCCTCGTCGTCCGAGGCGAGCGCTGCGGCGCGCTCAAGGCAGCTCAGCGCCAGCTCAATCTGTCCCGCCAGCTCGGCTTCCTGTGCCTGCGTGAGCAGTTCATCGACCGAACCTGCGATCTGAGCGACCGAAAGCTCGGTCTGCTCACCTCCCCAATCGAAATCGAGCGGCGGGTCCTCACCCTCGACCGGCGGCAGCACCCCGGCTTCGCGCGCGCTCTGCGCCGGGACGGTGGGCAGCTCATTTTCGAGCGCCGCCTCATCCGGCTCTGCCGTGCCCGCCGGCGCCAGCGTCCCCACCTCGTCATCTAGGGCGACCGGGGCTGCGCTGAGCACCTGAACGGGGCCGCGCTCGGTGGCGACGACCTCCACTCGCTCGCCCGGCAACGCAGGGATCACGACCGGCGTCACCCCGAGCACAGCCAACTCCGCGATGCTGCCCCCTCGCGCTGCGAGGCGTTCGAGGGCGGCGCTCACCGCTTCGTCATGTGCCGGGATCATCCCTTGCTCTGCGCGGGCACACAGCTCGAGGTCGGTTGCTACGTCGTCGTGATGCTCAGCGACCCACGCCAGACGTTCCCGGAGGCTGTCCCAGTCGCGCTGGTGACGCAGATAATGCATCACGGCGCGCTGGAGCACCAAGCTCTCCGGGCGCTGCTCCTCAAGAGCAGCGAGATACGGGAAGGCGATCTCGCTGAGGCCGCCGCTGACGGCTTGCATGATGACGCGCGCCGCGACCTCCTCATCGAGCTCAGCCAAAACATCGAAAAGCGGTGTAAGCACGGCAGCAGCAGCGGTCGCATCACCTTGGGTCTCGTAGATCTCCGAGAGCAGCAAAAAGGGCTCGGGAAAGGTCGCGGCGTGCTCCACAACCTCGAGCGCCTCGCCGAGCAGATCGATCGCGCCCTGAGCGTCCGACTTCACGCGCCACAACAGCCCTGCAGCTCGGTGCAGCGCAGCCGCAGCGGCGTCGCCGTGCAGATGCGAGGCCAGCGTCTTGAACTCACCCACGGCGGCGCCGAGGTCGCCCCTACGCTCAGCCATCTGAGCCAGCGCGAGGCGAGCGTCGACGTCGTCGGGATCGTGCAGCACCACCATGCGCAGCAGATCCATGTCACCGCTGACCTCCGCTGCGCGACGCAGAGCGGACAGGCGCTCCGCCTTATCCGCCGTCACCTTGGCGAGTCGCCTCAGCAACCGCACCTCCTCATCGACTTGCCGCTGATCCTGAGCCAGCTCGATGCGCATCCGGAGCATGCGCGCGTCCTCCGGAACGACCGCCTCGACCCGATCGAGAACCTGCAGCGCCTGCGCCGGGTCCAGCCGGCGCAGATTGGAGGCAGCTCGCAGGAGATGCATCACGCGCTCACCGACTTGATCCGAAGACTCAGCCAGATCCAACGCGATCTGCGCCGCAGCCTCAAAATCGCCGGCACGCTCCAGCGCTTGACCCAGTTGATGCCGAATCGCATCGCTTGCGGTGTCGAGTTGAGCCGCCTCTGTCAGTAAGGCGACCGCCTCCGCAGCGTCGGATGCGACCTGCGCTGCGCGCTGCAGCCAGCGGGACCGAGCGAGTGGGTCATCGTGGACCAGATCACCCAAAGCCTGGCGCGCCCAAGCCGTCGTCTCGACGTCCCCAGCGCGCGAAGCCAAGTCCTCGATCAATTCCAGGACCTCCTGCGCCGCTTCGTGATCGGCCAGCCAGCTGCGCAAGCGCTCCAGCGCTCGGCTCGGCTGCGCCAGGTCGAGCCCGACGATCCGGCCCCATCGACAGACACGGTGGACCTCCTGCGCGCCCTCAAGCTCTGCCGCGGCCTCCTCGTAGCGCTCGAGGCGCACCAGCGTGTCGACCCTCAGATCGATCGCCCCGAGATCATGTTCCTCGATCAGGCGCCACGCCGCAGCGGGCTGACCCGCCTGGAGTCGCGCCTGAACCTCCAGCTTGAGCACCTCGTCGCCGGTGTCGCCCTGCAGCCGCAAAAGCGCATATTGATCCGCCGCTTGCGCTGGTTGATCTGCCCGCTCATGCAAGCTGGCGAGGAGCCAGGCAGCCGCCCCATCCAGACCACCGCCTGCCTGGGCGTTCACAACCCCTTCCGCTAACCGAAGCGCCTTGCCCAAGCCTCCCGGCAGGTCGGCGACCAAGGCGGCCGCAGCCAGCCGATCCTCAAGCTCGTAGGCATGCTTCGCCAAAAGCTCGGCGAGGGCGCGCGAGTCGGCCTGCCGGGCGAGGAGCGGATAGAGCGCCTCGAAGGCGCGCTGACGCAGGGCCTCGTTACCCATCTCAAGCGCAGCCGTCAGATGAGGGATACCCTCCTCCTCGCGCTCGGCGCGGCTCAAACTTCGCGCCAGGCGGAACAGCACCGCCGCTCGAGCCTCGCCGACCGGGAGCTCGATCGCCCACGCCTCGAGCGCCGACACGACCACGTCCATGCGACCGGCTTGATCCGCTAGCTCCGTCCTGAGCGCGGCCAGCCGCAGGGCATCGCCGCCGCGCTGCAGCGCCAGGTCAAGGTCTTCCATGGCACCGTCGAGATCGCCCGCCGCAGCGCGCGCTTGCGCTCGCCGAGACAAGGCTTCAACCGCGGCGTAGTCGTCGACCGCCGCATCCACAACAGTCGTCAGAAGGTCGGCCACCATCGCCTGGCGTCCCCCGGAGAGCGCGACCTGGATCATGCGCTCGGTGGCGGAGGCAGCTTCCGCTGCATTGCGCGGCTCAATCTCTTGAAGCAGCGCCAGCGCTTGGTCGACGTCGTGGAGACGCTGTGCTGCGATATCGGCCATCACGCGTAAGCGCTCATTGCGGCGCTCGCTGTCCAAGCCACGCTGCAAAATCCCACGGCCTACCTTCATACGGCGAGGCCAATCACCCGCCTGCGCAGACAACTGCTCGAGCTGAAGCGCTGGCTCCGGGTCGTCCGGGCGGCGTTCCATCAGAAGATCGAGGAGGTCCATCGCTTGGTCGTGCTGGCTCGCTTTAGAGCGAAACAGATCCACCGCTTCACGAAGCCAGGTGTCGGCGCGCCGATCCTCCAAGTGCTCCGCTGCCTCAACACGGACGCTGGCGCTGAGTTCGTGATCCCCCACCTCATCGACGGTGCCGATCCAGGTACTCGCCAGCTCAAACTCCTGCGGAAAACGGCGGCTCGCTGCGCCGAGGAGGCTGCGCGCACGGTCGGCGAGCCCTTCGGCGCTCATGCGCGCAGCGAGGCTTCGCACCACCGCCGTAAGACCCTCGGGCGGAAGCTGACCGGCCTGCTTGAGCCAATCCTCGACCAACTCAAGCGACTCGAGCGGCGGCAGCACGTCGACCGCACGGATCGCGTACCGCCGCACAATGGTGTGATCCTCCGGCGCCAAATGACGCGCTCGCCGCCAATAAGGTAGGGCGGCGGCGCCCTCGAGGCGCTCAGCGAGTTCGACGACTGCACGCTCCTCAGCGTCCGCATCAAGCGCTGCGCCTGCGGCGTCGACGGCTTGCCTCAGTGGGTCGGTCTCGCTCAGGTTACGCGCCGACTCGATCCAGGTGGCTGCATCGAGCGCCGACAGGCTCTTCTCCAAGCTGTAACCATGGGCAAAGGCGGCGCATGCTTCCTGATAACGACCCAGGTCCGAGAGCAACGCCGCCAACTTTTTCCACAGCCCGGCGTCCTGTGTCAGCTCCGCAAACTGCCGCAGGCAACGCTCAAGTGGCGATCCCGCTCCCGTCCGCTCAACCAGCGCAAGGTAGGCGTCCAGCCGGTCTCGATCACCGCCGACAAAGTCGACTGCGTCCTCTGGATACAGCGCCGCCATCAAGTCGTCCGCTCGCTGCCGGTCGTGCGCCTCGAGCGCCAGGTCCAAACGAGCCCGATCCAATCCAGGCTCAGGCGCCACCTCGCGCAGAGCGTCCAGAATACGCCCGGTCGAGACCGGCAAGGCGCGCCCCTCAACGCCGGCGAGGAGCGAGCGCAACTGATCCGCTTCAAGCTCGCCTCGCTCAACGAGCGAGAGCGCAAGGCGCTCGGCGTCATCATCGGAGACCTCGCTCGAGAGGATCAAGCGAGCCACCCGATCGGGATCATGCACACGGTCGAGTCCGAGGTCGACCAGCGCCAACGACCACGGGTCCGTCAGCGCCTGCCCATCGAGAAGCGATGCACGCTCACCCAGGAGCAGCTGCTCAACGTCCCCCCGATCCGGCGCGCCCAACAGCTCAAGACACCGCGCAGGTGCCCCAAAATGATCCAAATAGATCGCCGCTGCACGCAGCCGACCGCTGGGCGCCTCCTCAAACAACGCCACCGCGGCGGAGAAGTTCTGGACGCCCAGATGCGCCTCGGCGAGCGTCAGGGAGCGCTCCTCGGTGGGGTCCAGCCGATGCAGCTGCTCAAGCGCCTCGACGCGCATCAACGCCTGCTCGTCGTGCTCCGCTTGGCGCTGCCGCAGCCGCCACAGGCTGAGCTCATTCGGGTGATGATCCAGCCCACGGCTCAGCAGCCCAGCACCTTCCTCAAAATCGCCTTGTGCAAAGCGGTCTTCCACCACCAATCGGAAGAGCTGAGCGTGATCGCCCGGACGGTGTGCAAGCACCCGCTCCGCCATCGCGCCGCGATCGCCAAGCGCCAGCGCTGCGATCTCGACCAAGTCATCGCTGACCGACTCGGGTTCACGTGCGAACCACTGCGCTACCAGAGCAGGGAGGGCATCATCCCGCGCTGCCTGCTGTAAGGCGCGCACCGCCACCGGGAAGACCTGCGGCGCCAATTCATCGTCGGCGAGCGCGCGCGCCGCTGCGCCGGAGGCTTCCCCGGGTCGCCCGAGCGCCAACAAGAGCTGCGCCGCCTCGAACTCCCATCGCGCCGCCTCACCCGGCAGCTCGAGCCGAGCTTCCACACACGAGAGCGCTCGCTCCAGCTGCCCCACCTCACGCCACCACAGAGCCGCTTGACGTAGGTCCTCCGCCCGTCCGTCCGGGTCCAAAAGGCTCGCTTCCTGAAGGCACGACACAGCGGCGGCGAGATCGCTGGTGCCGCGCTCGTAGCGCAGGCGAGCGACGGTCCGCCAATGCGTTGCGCGACGCTGAGACTCGACGTGTTCATGCCGAGCGGCGCGCTCGAGGCAGGTGATGGCGTAGTCGATATCGTCATCTTCGAGCGCGATCCATGCCGCACCCTCAAGCGCCGCTGCGTTCTCTGAGACGGTCAGGGCGAGCGCAAAGTAGTGGCGTGCACGCGGACGATTCCCCTCGCCGAGATGCAGCTCACCGAGGCGCACCACCTCGCGCACCGACTCATCCACCGCTTTGCGTCCAACCAATCGGCGGAGGATCGAGATCGCAAGTCGAGGGTGGTCATTGCGCTCTGCGGCGTCAGCTAAACGCCCCAAAACATCGTCATCACATCGACCGAGCTCGAGGAGGCGCTCGATCACGCTGCCGACCTTCGCCGGTTGAACGCCGGCATCGAGCATCTCGAGCAACGCAGCGTGCTCAAGCGCATCAAACTGATGAGCACGGCACGCTTCGGCTGCGTCCATCCACGCCGCCACGCTGGGGCGACGTCGAGCGAGCGCCAGAGCCCGAGTCAGTCGGTCGACCCGGGGGAGCAGATCAGCCAGCAGGTCCAGCGCATCGTCGCGCTCCGCCAACAGATCGACTGCGAGCGGAACCGCCTCAGCAGACAGCCCTCCCTCCATCAGGCGCTCACGCGCCGTCTGAGCGGCGCCATGCAGATCGCCAGCGACCATGCGCTCAAGCAGCGCCTCGAAGTCGGCGGCGAGGCTCTGCATGGGCAGCGGCTCACCCGGCGTCTCCGAACGATCAAAAATGTACACGGGCTGCTCGCCCTCATGGGTCCAGCCCACGCGACCGCCTTCAAGCCGGGTACGCCTGCGCCCGGCCTGCACCAGCCCCCGCTTAGCGAACAGCTCAACCGGGTCATCGACCATCACGCCACCGAGTCGCTCCTGCACCCAGCGCAGCAACAGCGAGAACGCACCGCCTTCGCCTCGAGTCGCCGTCCACGCTCGCAGCGGGACCAAGCGCAGCCCACGATCGCCAAGGCGGTCGACCACGAGCTCACCGCAGACCGCATCGGTCGTGATGTGGAGCGTCCCGTCACGCCAGCGCGCCGACTCGCGCTCCAGCAGATGAGCCGAAGGGTCGATCACTAGCTCGAGGCGCTCCAGCGCGGTGCGATGGTTGGCGAAGGGCTCGATTCCGCCCTCGAGTTCGACAGGACCGGTCACGTCGATCAAGCGGAGCACCGCTTGCTCGACACGCGCTGCCCCTACCTCCAGATGCCTCGCCTGCAGGCTGGCCTCACCCCGGAAGAAGCTGACTCGCCAATCGGTCACTAAACTCTCCGCCTCATTGCGCGCTGTCTCTCGAACCGGCTACCGCATACATGGGAACCGTCAAACCCCCTCGCACGCGCGAGCCGAGCCGAAAGGTCATTTCCATGAGCCGTGCCATGCTGCTCCTCGTCGCCTTCTTGTTCTTGGGTTTTCTCGCCATGCAGTGGATCGCCTTTCAGAACAGCGCCAGAAAGCCCGAAGTATGGGGTATTTCGAAGCGTCGCTATCAGCGATTGGCCCGAGAGGCCACCCCCGAAGAGCGCCGACGACTGCTGGAGGCCGCCGAGGGTGGGCCACCCCCGAAGACGCCGCCGATCATGATCGCTTCGCTGGTGATGACCTTAGTCGCCATCGGAGTGCTGCTGTGGATGTAAGGCTGCTGACGCTTGCGGTCCTGCTGACCGGCTGTCCCGACCCGCCCGAGCCGTGCACGCCCCAACCGGTGACGCGCGGACCTTGGGCCGTTGGCTGGTACATGACCGAGGCAGAGATTCGATGGGAGACAGCAAGCGATGGCTGCGGCGGTGTCCGCTTTGGCTTGGTGAACTCGGAGCGGTGGCTGGCGCAGGTGGCTTCACAGGCGACTCAGATCGAGCGGACCCTAGAGGTCGACTCGGACCCCATCCTTGCACCCGATCGACCGGGACCGAGCTATGTTCATCGACTGGCCTTGCGCAACCTCACGCCGAACACCTGCTACCGGTATCAGGTGGCGCAGTCGGTCGAGCAAGTTGAGGGACGATTTTGTACGGCAGCCTCGTCGACCGACGCCGACGTCACGATGGCCGTACTCGGTAACAGCGCCGCTGACGATGAGGTGACGGCGACGCTAACCCAAGCGATCCGGGGTGCTGAGCCGCACGCCATTCTTCACCTTGGGAACCTGCAACGCTACAGCGACCCGAACGAGACCTGGAGCGCGTGGTTCCATCGCTGGCGACCTCTGCTCAACACAGCCCAGATCCTGCCCGTCGTTGGCGAGTCTGAGTTTGAGCGCCCTGCGCCGCAAGCCGATGATCACGCCGACACAGCGCGTGAGTACGCTGAGTATTTTGCCCCGCTGTGGCGGGGGCATTCACACCCGCAGCTCGGAGACAACTACGCCATCCGAGTCGGAGCCCTCGTCTACATCTTTGTCGACACCCTTGGTCAGGTAGGCCCCTCGATCTGGAGCGATGAAGGGCAAGCCTGGCTTGAGCAGATCCTGAGGGATGCGGAAGCGGCGCCAGGTCATGGCTTCTCGGTGCTGCTCATGCACCAACCGGCGTACACACGCTCGAGCCGCCGGCAAGGCCTTGGTCGTCGCGAGCAGCTGCGCACGTTGCTGGGCGGTCACAAGGTCCCGCTCGTGCTCGCAGGTCAAGCGTCGTGCTACGAGCGCTTCGAGGTCGACGGCCGCCTTTTCGTCAACTCTGGCGGAGCGGGCGCTGCGCTCGAAGCCTGCGATCAGTCGCACCCAGACCCGTCGATTGACGGCGAACTCACGAGCCTCCAAGGCGACCATCGATCCGTCCATCACTGGATTCGACTCCGTCAGTCGGCGGCTGGTCTAGTCGGCGCCGTCGTTGCAGATCAAAATGAGATCATCGACCAGTGGGAGATTCGACCGTGAGACGACCCGCCGCTCTTCTCGCCGCAGCCGCCACGATAAGCTGCCAGAGCATGTCGCTCTACGAAGGCGATCGAGACCCGTTCGCGCGTATGATCGACGTGATCGAGCCCATCGATATCAGCCCATCTGATCGACAGCCGGCGTTGCGCCCGCCGGGCAACTTGGCGGCGCTGCCGCCTTCGCCGCCGAGCGTCCCGGCGATGCCCGGCGCAGCCCCCCCTCCGATGCCGCCTGCCCCGCCCCCAACGCCGCCGGCGCCGAGCGCACCCTCACCTGCACCGACGTTAGCGCTCGATGCGCCTGATCCACCCGCACCAGCGGCTCCCGTCGCAGCCTCCAGCGTTCCACCCGCGCCCCCCGCCGCCATCCCGACACCGCCGGCTGCGCCGTCGCCGATCCCGGCGCCGAGCTCGGTGGCGTCGGCGCGTCCGAGCCCAGCAGCCGCTCCGATGGCACCCCCGCCAGCTCTCGACCTCGACGAGTCTGCGCAAGAAGCAGCTCCACCCGTGCCTGCCCCAAGCGCTAAGGAGGAGCCACCCGCTGTTGCGAGCACGCCACCTGCGACGCCTCCGGCTCAACCGAGCCAGACACCTGAGCCAGCGCCAACGCCCGCCGAGGATCCGCTTCCCCTCGCAAGCGACGAGCGGACCGCCGCGCCAGCAGCGCCGGCCCCGATGCCGGCGCCAAGCGTTCCAGCGCCGCCGCCTGCGTTGCCCCGCGCTCAACCGAAGCCCGCCACGGCGACCTTGATCGATGAGAGCGCAACGCCGGAACCGCCCCCGCCCGCGCCAGAGGCGAGCCCACGCCCCGTCCCGGCGACACTCGAGCCCGACACGGCTCAGCCGACCGCTCGCGACCGCGGCCGGCCGCTGATCCAGCGGAGCAACAAGGTGAACAGCGCGAGCGCATCAGGGGCGACTTTTGCTTCGGCCGATGGCCAAACAGGCGTGGCCTTTGGCGCCCAAATCGGAGGCGCAGCTCGTCCCATCGGCGTGCGCTCCCCGGACACCACGCGTCAGATCATCGGGAGTGCGAAGGGCACCTTGGCAGAATGCTACGTCAACGAGCAGCTCTTCACCGCCGAGGCCAAAGGGACGGCGATCGTGATCATCGAGGTCCCGACCGAGCTGCCGAACCGCCCTCGTATCGAGACCTCAGACTTCTCTGAGACGATGAACGCTTGTCTGCTCGATGCGGTCCGTAAGCTGCCGTTCCCTGGCGACCCCGAGGGCGCCGCATACAGGCTGCGAATCCCGTTCCGCTTCCGACCGGACTAGCGGCTCAGGAGCTCTTGCAAGATCGGGTTGGGGTCGACCTCGCCGACCCGCCCGTCGCACATGCTCTCCCAGCGCAGCGTCATCGACTCCCCATCCATGATGTTGATCTGTGGCAACCCAAAGCTGCCGTTCTGTGTACAGGGGCGTACCCAGCCTCCTTGAAGCGTCCGAACGAAGCCCGGATCGATCACCATCAGGTTCGGATCAACCCCTTTGGCACGGGCGACGCGACCGCACTCGGACATCGTCGCAGGGACGTTCCTACCCAGCTCGCCCAGTACAAAGATGTTCTCCCAATCCTGCTCAAATCGATCGCTCAACCCTGAAAACTCGGTCATCGAGGTCTGGCAGTTGGGGCACCACTCGGTCACCAACATCACGACCTGGACCTTGGTGCGTCCGCAGTTATCGTGCAGCTCGACCCAGTCACCGTTGCAATTCTGCAGGCGCAAGTTCGCCATCTTCGAGCCGGTCGTACGCCCGTTGCCCTGCTCAAGACAGGCACCGGCTTGAGGCGGCTGACCGGCGTCCACCGGTGCTTGCCCCGCGTCCGCCGGCGGAGCGCCTGCGTCTCGGGTGCCCTGGGCGCCCGCGTCGCGCGTCGCGGCGTCCCCGGCATCAGCGACCGGCTGAGCGCCGGCGTCCGAGCGCGTGCGCGTGCCCCCGCCGCCGCTGACCGGAGGTGGACCGCAAGCCACCGCTGCGAAGAGAAGTATCGAACCAAACGCTGCGAGTCGCTGCATGATGTCACCTCTGAATCGGACTCCGCACCTTGGACCCCCAGCCCCGTCGGCGCAAGTCGATCATTCTTCGTACTTGCCGTTTCACCGTGGCTCCTGAAGACTGCGCTCTGGACCAAACGGAGCGCTCGTGGATTACCTCGTCGTCGATATCGCACGCACTTTGGATGAATCGAGCCATGGGCAGCGAGCCTCTGAGGAGCTCGCAAAGCTCTGGGGTATGGCTCAAGACGAGGTCCAGGCGCTGCGCGCACGCGCCGCAGCGGGCGACGACGAGGCAGGTGATCGCGCCGCTGCGCTGGAAGCCCAAGCGATCCAAGACATCGAGCGCCGTAAGGACACCATGCGGCGAGAGCTGCTCGACCGGGTGCGCACGATCGTCACCGCCATCGCCGCTGAGCGGCAGGTCTCGTTGGTCCTACGAGCCGACCAAGTCCTCGCCTTCTCGCCGGAGTCGGAGATCACGGACGAGGTCCTAGTGCGCCTCGATCGCCTCTAGCCGAACCCCACCGTCACAGCACGCTCGGTGACGCTGACGCGCTCGATCTCGACGCGCCAGGCGCCCTTGGGCAGCCAGCTCGGGTAACGGTCCGCCCACTCGACCAACGTGATCTCATCGATGGGGTCGAAAAACTCCTCGCCGCCAATCGCTGCGAGCTCCTCTTCGCTCTCAAGCCGGTACAAGTCGAGGTGCCACACCGCCGGGGCGGTTTCGTAGCGATGCACCAACGCAAAGGTCGGGCTCGCCACGTCGGCGGCGTTGTAGCCCGGCAGCGCCGTCATAAACCCCCTGACCCACTCGGTTTTCCCGGCGCCTAGGTCACCGACTAAGGCGATCACCGTCCCCGGCGTCGCACGCTCAGCGATCTCAGCGCCCAGGGCGCGCATCGCCTCGACGCTCTCAACGGTGCGCTTCATAGACCTCCCTCCAGGCAGCAGTCATAGCGCTGACCAGCTGCGCTTGGCTGACGGTCTCTGCCTCGCCCCGGTCCAACGATTGCGCCGCCATCAGCTGCAACCTCAGCGCAAAATGCGCCGCATCCCCTAACGAGGCGCCGCGTCCAACGACCGCTGCGATGAGCCCTGACAAGACATCGCCCGAGCCACCGCGCGCCAGCCCCCGGGCGCTGCCCGGTACCAAACAACTGACCCCATCGAGGGTGATGATGTTACCTGCCCCCTTAAGCAACACGTCCACGCCAAAACGCGCACTCAGCTGCTGCGCCAGGCTGAACCGATCGCCTCCCCAAGTACCGACGAGGGGATCCTCGCCGACCAACCGCAGCGCCTCACCTTCATGAGGCGTTAGCAGACACTGATCTGGCAACTCAAAACGCTCGTGAGCCAGATGGTAGAGCGCGTCGGCATCGAGGATCCAAGGCTTGTGCGCCGCCACCCCCAAGAGCCTCAACAGCGCCTCACGCGCAGCGGGTGTGCGCCCAAGACCAGGCCCTGCGACGATCACGTCACAGCGCGCAGCGACCTCAAGAGCGTGGTCTGCGAACGGCGCCACCATCACCTCCGCCGGCAGTTCGCCGAATTCTCGCCGGCTCCGCTCAGGCGACCAAAGGTGCAGCAGCCCGGCGCCGCCGCAGCGGGCACCTTCGAGCGTCAACAAGGCCGCGCCTTCCATCCCGGGAGACCCGGCGAGCGCCAACACGCGACCAAAGCGCCCTTTGTGGTCTGCCTGCCTCATCGACGGCAAGAATTCCTGCGCCGGACGCAGGTCCAGATACCCTTCGGGTTCCACCTCGTCGTAGTGATCGGGTCGGTAGCCTAGGGTCGCCAAGCGTATGGTGCCGCAATAATCGAGCCCATCCGAGCAAAAGAAACCGGGCTTAAGCCCTCCGAAGGCGATCGTCCAGTCGGCGCGCACAGCCGCCCCGAGGACCCGGCCGGTGTTGCCGCAAAGCCCTGACGGGATGTCGCACGCGACCACGGGCAGCGGTGAGCGATTCAGTCGCTCGACCGACTCGAGCAGATCACCGCTCAAGGGTCGTGACAGACCGGTCCCGAACAGACAGTCTACGACCAGCTCGCTGTCCCGGTGGAGCGCCGCCTCGAGGTGTCGGATCGATGCGCTCGAAGGCTCGAGCTGCGCCAGCGCCTTCGCCGCGTCCCCCGACGCCGGCAGACCGTGAGGTGCCCAAACGGCGACCCGAAGTCCGAGCTCGAGCAGGTGCCTGCAGGCGACGAGGCCGTCGCCGCCGTTGTCTCCCGGCCCCACCCAGAGCTCGACTTGCGCCCCCGGACGCAGCCCGCGCTCCGCCACCGCCCGCGCCACGGCGTCCGCCAACCCAGCGCCCGCAACCTCCATCAGCCAAGGCAGGTCCTTGAGCGCCACCTGATCGAGCCGCCGCAGCGTCTCGCAGCCCCAAAGCGGCTGCAGGGTCATGGGGCGGTCGCCGCCGAGATACAGTCTTTGTAGGCGGCGACGGCTGCCTCCAATCCACCAACGAACAAGGCGTCGCAGATCAAAGCGTGGCCGATGTTCAGCTCCTGAACCCCCGGCAAGGCAGCGACTGCGCCCGTGTTCGCTAAGGTCAGACCATGCCCAGCATGAACCGCCATGCCCAGCTCAACGCCGAGCGCCGTTGCGCACCGAAGACGCTCGAGCTCTTGAGCGACCTCGCCGCCGCCCGCTTGTGCGTAGGCGCCCGTGTGCAGCTCGACCGCATCCACTCCGAGGTCGACGCTGTCGCGCACAGCTCGAAGCTCCGGGTCGATGAAGAGCGACACCTTAATCCCGGCGCGCTGAAGCGCCTCAACGATCGGCGGCAGCGAGGCTAAGCTCGTATCCAGACCACCCTCGGTGGTGATCTCTTCTCGCGTCTCTGGCACGATGCAAGCCCAGTCTGGCATGAGCGCCAGTGCGTGCTCGAGCATGAAATCGACCGCCGCCATCTCAAAGTTCAAAACCGGGCTGGCGCGCCGGAGCGCCTCGAGATCCGAGAAGCGAATGTGCCGTTGATCCAAGCGCGGGTGACAGGTGACCTGATCGGCGCCCGCTGCGACCACCACAGCAGCCGCTCGAGCCGGGTCAGGGTACGCCTCCCCGCGCGCATTGCGCAGCGTTGCGATGTGATCAATGTTCACACCCAGCCGGACGGTCACGACCCCGCCTCCAGCGCCGCCCCAATCTGACCAGCCAACTGACCGACGACCCCTGCGTCCGGACCCTCGACGAGCACCCTCGCCTTGTTCTCAGTCCCAGAGTAGCGCACCAGGACGCGCCCGTCGTCACCGAGCTGCTCCTCCGCAGCACGGATCTGCTCTTGAACCGTCGGCAGCTCCTCTAAGGGGGTCTTTTGCTTGACCGGCACGTTAACCAGCGACTGCGGATAAGGCTTGAGCACGCCAGCGAGCTCGGAGACGCTCTGACCCGATTGAACCAGAGCGCCTAGGAAGCCGAGGCCTGCGACCAAGCCATCGCCCGTGGTGCTGTGATCAAGGAAGATCAGGTGACCGCTCTGCTCACCGCCGAGGTTATACCCTCCTTGGCGCATCGCGCCGACGACGTAGCGGTCACCGACCTGCGTCCGGACCACCTGCCCGCCCGCCGACTCCAGGCAACGATCGAGCGCCAGGTTACTCATCACCGTAGCGACCAAGGTCTTGTTGGCGAGCCGCCCCTCATCCATCAGCTTGAGGGCGTTAATCGCCATCAATTGATCCCCGTCTACCGGCGCGCCGTGCTCATCCACGACGATCAGGCGGTCGGCGTCCCCGTCGAGACAGAGCCCCACGTGGCAGTTGTTCTCACGGACGACGGCGCCGAGGTTGTGCGGGTAGAGCGAACCGACGCCGTCGTTGATGTTGGCGCCGTTCGGCGTGGTTCCAACGGCGATCACCTCAGCGCCTAACTCCTCGAGCGCGCTCGGGGCGACCTTATAGGCGGCTCCGTTTGCACAGTCGATCGCCACGCGCAGGCCGTCTAAGGTCATGCCGGCGGGGAAGGCTGTCTTAGCGAACACGATGTAGCGGCCGAGCGCCTCATCCAAACGGCGAATGCGCCCCACGTCGGCGCCCAGCGGCAGCTCCTGCTCGGGCAGCGGGTTGAGGATCCCTTGCTCGAGCGAGAGCTCGAAGTCGTCATCGAACTTGTAGCCATCAGCCCCGAAGAGCTTGATCCCGTTGTCCTCAAAGGCGTTGTGCGATGCCGAGATCATGACCCCTGCGTCAGCACGCATCGACTTGACGAGGAAGGCGACCGCAGGCGTCGGGATGGGGCCAAGCAACAGCGCATCCCCCCCCGCCGAACAGATCCCCGCCGCCAGCGCCGTCTCAAGCATGTAGCACGAGCGGCGCGTGTCCTTGCCGATGAGGATGCGCGGCGTATGCGACTTGCGCAGCCCATGGGTCAGCGTCCGCCCAAGCGCCATCGCCATCTCACCGGTCATCGGCCAGCGGTTCGCCAGCCCGCGCACCCCGTCGGTTCCAAAGAACTGTCGCGTCACCGCTACTCCTTTGCGTTTTGCGTGGCGGTGCGCTGGATCAACCGCACCGCCGGTACAGGCCCCAAACGTACGACACCTTGTGGTAATCCCTCGAGCCGCACCCGCAGCTCATCCCCGACCGAAGCATCGGCTAGCTTCTCAGCGTCCAGTACCGCACGCAGGTCAGCTGCCTCGAGCCGGTCGAGCGTATCAAGAGGTCCCTTTAGGCGCAGCGAGACCTCGGCGGGCTGTGCCGCGAAGGTCTCTGATTTGACGACCACCTTAACCCCCTCGACGGCGCGGTCGAGCAGCGGTGCAGCGATCTCGACGCGCACTTCAGCCTCATGCAAATCGACGACCTGCACGCCGAGTACGCCGGTTCGAAGCTTCGCCGTACGCACCACATTCCCCACCTCTTCATCGACAGAGATCGGCCCCGCCAGCACCTCTTTGAGCGCGCTCACCTCTTCTTCAGGTCCATCCACCGTGACTTGGTCGGGGAGCACCTCCCAACGCTTCACGGTCAAACCGGCGCTCGGTTTCCCTTGAATTTGGGCACGAACCGGAACTTGCCGCGTGATCCGGCGCGCCACTTTGACCCGCACAACCGAGGGACGGATCGCCTCGACCCGCAGAGACTTGGGTAACCCGAGCAGGTCACGGTTAAGGTAGATCGTGCTGTTCCCCAGCCCGAACGAATCGGTCGGTATGTAGACGACGTCACCGTCTCGTCGCCGCCGATACTGCTCCATCGCGCCGAGGCTCCCGGTCACCGACACCTGCACCCGAAAGAACTTATCCCCTACGACCATCTGCCCTTCGGGTGCGCGGAAGCTGACTCGTAACGAGACGCTCTCGCTCACGTCCGTGCTCAGCTGCACAGAACCCCAGAACGCAAGCGCAAACCCAAGCGCCACGGTTTTGAGCCAGAGGTCTTGCGTGAAGGCACTGCGTAAGCCTGCCCAGCGTGCGCTCGGCTCAGAGGTTGGGACGTTGGTGATCTCGTCGCTCATGAGCGCTCACCTCCTCGCCACCAACTGGTCCACCGGCGCCACCGGTTGACCTCCTCTGACCCCAGCAAGCGCTGCAGCTCGTCGGTTAGATCGGAGGTGCTCACAGCCCGGCGCAGCTCGCCGTCTAGCGCCATACTGATCTCGCCACGCTCTTCGCTCACCACCAAAACGATGGCGTCGACGTCCTCGGTCAAGCCGATGGCGGCGCGGTGCCGGGTCCCAAGCTCATCGGGGAGCTGGGTCTCGGCCGAAATGGGCATGAAATAACCAGCCGCGGCGACGCGCCCTTCACGGATCACGACGGCGCCATCGTGCAGCGGGCTGTCCGGGTGAAAGATGCTGAGCAACAGACCGCGACTGACCGCAGCGTCCAGCACCGCCGCCCCCTCGATACGATGGCCGAGCTCTCCTCCGCGCTCGATCACGATCAAGGCGCCGCAGCGGCGATCGGCGAGGCGTGCGACCGCTGCTACGATCTCGGGGATGATCTTAGGTGATTGATAGGTACGCCCCCACCGCCGGGGTGACCCGCCGACACGCGCCAGCGCCCGGCGGATGTCTGCCTGAAACACCACCACGATGATGATCACCAGGCTCTCGATCACGCTGTCGAGCAGGCGATGCATCGCAGTCAGCCCCAGCTGTCCGCTCAGCCACCACCCGGCGAACACCACGAACAACCCGACAAGGACAGCACCTGTCCTGGTCCCGCGGACCAGGCGAAGCAACCGCAACAACACGTAGTAGACGAGCGCGATGTCCAGGGCTGTGATCAGCCCGCTTTGCCAGGACAAGCTCAGACCCTACCGTTCTTCATCGGACGCCCTCAAGGCTGACCCGCTGCCTCAGCCCCCAAGCGCGGCGACGCGTGCGTTCGCCACTTGGTCGTACATCGGGTTGCGGTCTTTCCCCGTCGAGCTCAGGTAGCTCTGGAAATGGTTCACAGCCCGGGCGCGGTCTCCGAGCAGCCGGTAGACCTCACCGAGCCCGAAGTGTGCGAGGCTCAGGTCGGGCCGAAGGGCCAGCGCCATGCCGTAGGCTTCCATCGCCTCCGGAAGCTTCTTCAGAGCGAGCAGCGCGCTGCCTCGCGCCACGTGGGCTGCGACATCTTTCGGGTTCTTCCCGACGTGCGCGTCGAGCACCGGCAGCGCGTTGCTGTACTTGCCTCGGTTGAGCATCTCGACGGCGCTGCCGAGCGCGCTTTGAGAGCCCTCTTCGGCTTTGGGCGCCTTAGCCAGCGCATCGCTAACACGCTTGAGGTTGCCCGTAATCGGCGCCGCCTGTGGCTTGAGCGCTTGGGCGGCTTCGAAGGCCTCCTTGGCGCCCTTCAGGTCGCCGAGCTCTGCCAGGACTTCGCCGAGCTTGAAGCGAGCCTCTACGTTTTGCGGGTCCCGCAATGCGGCGTCACGGTACGCCTCAGCAGCTGGCTTGAGCTTGGTCTCGGCGCGCAGCGCGTCGCCCTGCGCCACAGCCTGGCGTGCGATCTTTTGAAGGTAGGGCGCCGCAGCACCCGCCGCCTTGAGACCTTTTTTGGGTGCCGCTTTGACCGAGGTCTCGCTGCTCGGCTTCGCCGAAGCCGTCAGCGCCTGCTTGAGCTGATCGACCTTCTTCGCAGCCTTTTTGACATACTTTTGCTCTGAAGGGCGCTTCTCGAGAGCGATGTACTTCTCGTAGTTTGCAATCGCCTGCTGAGGTTCCCCGAGCAAGCTGTAGGTCTCCGCCATCCCGTAGTAGCCGTCGGGGTCCTTCGGCATCATCCGAACGTAAGCCGAGTACGACTGTACGGCGTCTTGCAGCTGCCCGGCTTTACGCTGCACCAGCGCCATTTGGTAGCGACCCGCTGCCATTCGTGGGTGTTTGGCCACCAGCCCCTTGAGCTCTTGAATGGCCTCATCGTATCGCTTCTGTTTGTAGATCGCCTTGGCGAGCCGCAGCCGAAACTGTGGGTTGTTCTCGTCACCCGAGACCGCGAGCCGGAGCTTCTTCTCCGCCTCAGCGTAGTTCTTTGCTTTGTAGGCTGCCACGCCCGCAGCAAAATCCTCATTGGCTCCCGCCAGCACAAGGCCAGGGACGAGACAGGACAACAACAACAACCGGTTCATGCGAACTCCTCAGACCGAAATTGGCGAGCTGTTAACCGCACGAAGCGGCGCGCTTGCGGGGTAGTGATAGCTAGTGCGAGGCTTGGCGTCCAGAATGCGCGGTCGGTTTCTGGCGTCTAGGGCTGCAGACACTTCGCAGCGAGCCCGGTAACGCAGGCAATCGTTGACCGACGCGTCATTGGCCCGTAACCCCCCAAGCGCATCCGCCGGGTGCACCAGGAGCGAACCTCATGATGAACATCCTTCGACTCTCATTGATCGGCCTGTGCGTGAGCGCGGCGCCGGCCCTTGCGCAACAGAGTGACTCCAAAATCGGCATTGTCCGGCTGCAGGACGCGTTGACCGGCTGCAAGGAAGGGAAAGCGGCTCGCAGCAAGCTCCAGGCAGATTTTCGGGGCAAGCAGAATCAGCTCAAGAACCGTGAGGCAGCCCTCAAACGGCGCTACGAGCAGCTCGAGAAGCAAAAGAACAGCGGAGCGCCTGAGCAGAAGCTGCGAGAAGATCTCGCGAGCTTCCAAAAGAGCGTCCTCGAAGCTCAGCAGCTGCGCGCCAAGCTCCAGCAAGACCTCGCTGAGAAAGAGGCTGACCTGACGCGCAAGATCCTGGCGAAGATGAAGCCATTGATCTCCAAAATCGCGCGCAAAGGTGGTTACACCGTCATCCTCGACGCCGGGCAGGTGCTCCATGCGCCAGAAGACCTTGACGTCACCGACAAGCTGATCCGCCTCTACGACAAAGAGAATCCGTGAAGCTCGCACAGCTCGCGGAGAAAATCGGCGCCACGCTGGTGGGCGACAACGGTGACGTCGAGGTCCGAGGCGTTGCGACGCTCGACGAAGCGGGACCTGACCAAGTCAGCTTCCTGACCAACCCTGCCTACGCCAAGGCGGCGAGTCAGACGACCGCCGCTGCCATCCTGATCCTGCGCGGTCAGGTGGAGCCGCAGGGTGTCGCGGAGGGTGTTAGTCTTCTCGAGCACGACGCACCCTACATGGCGCTCGCCCAGGCGCTTGAGCTTTTCCACCCCGCGTCACCGATGCCGGCGGGCGTCCACAAAACGGCCATTGTTGACCTCGACGCCGACGTCCACCCGACCGCTGCGATCGGTCCTTACGTTGTGATCAAGCGCGGCGCTCGAATCGGCGCACACGCTCAGCTAGAGACTGGCGTCGTGATCGGCGAAGGCGGTCAGGTGGGAGAGCACGCATACCTCGGGCCCTACTGCGTCGTCGCAGCCCGCTGCTCGGTGGGTGACTTCTGCCAGCTTGAACCGCACTGCGTTGTCGGCACCAACGGCTTCGGCTACGCCTCGGACGATGCGTTCCAGCACCGGCGCGTCCCCCAGGTGGGTACGGCGCACCTCGAGCGCGGCGTCGACTTGGGCGCGCACTGCGTCGTCGACCGAGGTGCGATCAGCGACACCCGTGTGGGCGCGGGAACCAAGATGGGTAACCACAACATCATCGGTCACAACGTGCAGGTCGGCTCGAACTGCTTGCTAGTCGGTCAGATCGCGCTCTCGGGCTCGTGCAGCGTCGGTGACCGAGTCACGCTCGCAGGCAACGTGGGCGTCGCAGGTCACTTGCACATCGGTGACGGCGTCACCGTCGCAGCCAAATCCGCCGTGACGCGCTCCATCCCCGATGGTCAGACAGTCCGGGGCTTCCCAGCGCGTGACTACAAGACGGTGAGCTATGAGAACCGACTGGTGACCAAGCTCCCGGACCTCTTCGCCCGCGTCGCGGAGCTCGAAGCCCAGTTGAATCAAGCGGAAGAGAGCTAAGCCATGGCGGTGCACGAGCTGGCCATCGTCCACCCGGGTGCGCAGGTGCACCCCGACGCGATTATCCACCCGTTTACGACGATCGGTGAGCACGTGGTGGTGGGTAGAGGCTGCGAGATCGGGCCGCATGCGCACGTCACCGGCCGCACGACGCTGGGCGAGGACGTCCGTATCTTCCCCTTCGCCTCGGTCGGCGAGGTCCCGCCCGACCTTAAGTATGCGGGCGAACCAGCCACCGTCGAGATCGGCGCACGCACGACGATTCGGGAGAACGCCACCATCACGATCGGAACAGCGCACGGGATCATGAAGACCGTGGTCGGAGCGGACTGCCTGATCATGAGTTATTGTCACGTTGGACACGACAGCGTTGTTGGCGACGGCGTGATCATGGCGAACGCCGCCCAGCTCGCCGGTCATGTGGAGGTCGCGGACCACGCCATCCTCGGCGCGCTCAGCGGCGTGCATCAGTTCTGCCGAATCGGAACCCGCGCCATGCTCGCTGGAGGCGCTAAAGTGACCCAAGATGTCCCGCCTTGGGCGATGGCGCATGGCGACCGAGCGCGCCTGGTCGGCCTCAACGTTGAGCGCATGAAGCGTGAGGGTCTTGACGAGTTGAGCAAGCGCTCGCTCAAGCGAGCCTACCGCTACGCGTGTCGCCAAGGCATGACGACGGACCAAGCGATTGCGGCGCTCGCAGAGGGCGACGCAGACTCACCGCACGCCCGCGCCTTCCTCGCCTTCATCGCAGCGAGCGACCGAGGGATCTGCTCGGCTCGCCCGAGCGGCAGATGAAAACAGGCGCAGTGGCGATCGTCGCTGGCGGCGGCGATCTCCCCGGCTTACTCGCCGACGCGATCAAGGCCAGCGGGCGGCGCTGCGTCGTCGTCAATCTTCGAGGAGAATCGATCGGCCTGACGCCTCCGCGCGTCGACGCTGCGACCACCGTGGCGGTCGGTGCGCTTGGTAAAACGCTCGCTTTTTTGAAGGGCGAGGCGGTTGAGGAGGTCTTGCTCGCAGGCGGTGTCGATAAAACGCGGCTCTTTCGGACAGCGCGCCCCGACTTCGCTGCGCTCAAACTGTTGCGGGCGCTCCCCGACTCAGGCGACGATCGCTTGCTGCGCGCAGTCGCTCACCTGCTCGAGGCCGAGGGCTTTCGCGTCGGCGCGCCCATCGACTGGCTGCCGGAACATCGAGCGACCCTCGGGCGGCTCACCGGCCGGCGCCTTGACGAGGTCCGCGGCGAAGACTTTCGCTATGGGCTCAAGATCGCCCACGCCGTCGGTGCGCTTGAGATCGGTCAAACGGTCGTCGTGCGCAAGGGCTGCGTCGTGGCTGTTGAAGCGGTCGAAGGGACGGATGATATGCTCCGCCGTGCCGGCTCCCTCGCCAAGCGCGGCGCGGTGGTCGTCAAAGCGATTAAGCCAACCCAGGACGAGCGGCTCGATATCCCTACGGTCGGCGTCGCAACCCTCGAGGTGATGGCGCACAGCGGCCTGCGCTGGCTTGGGCTTGAGGTCGGCTGCTTGATCTTGGATAAACCCAAGTTCCTGAAGCGGGCGAAAGCCCTTGGGATCAGCGTTTTCGGGCTGTCGCACGCCGATGAAGAGGCTGCAAACTGATCACGCCTGACCCTTTAATGACCCGGCGGGCTTTTGCCCCACCGCGTAGCGGCTTACACGGTGCGCATGGCGTTGAGCGCATTTCACGAGTTTGAAGCCGCCGAGCCCGTCCAGGGAGAGCCGTCGAGCCTGGCCGCACGACACGCGCCCTCCGGCTTACCGGTACGCGTTCACCTGCCCCCGCTGTCGCCGGATGAGCTGCTCAAGCGCATCGCCACACGCCTTCGCTTCGACCACCCAGGCTTGCCGCGCATCTTGGCTCATGGCGTGAGCCAGGCGGCTGTTGGCGACCTGCCGAGCGGCACCCCTTACTTCGTCACCGAGACCTTGGATCCCGTCAGTGAGGAGGCGCTCCCCAAGCGCTGGTCGACGCTGCGCGATCGCCTGATCCAGCTGCTCGAGTGCATGAGCGAGGCACACGCCTACAACGCCTTTCACGGCGCCTTGAGCTTTCGCTCTTTGTTCCAGGTGCCCGGTGAGTCGCCCCCCGTTCTGCGGGTCGAGGGCTGGTACCTCGACGGAACCGGCCGGCTGCCCAGTGGCCTGCAGCCTGCGCTCGTTGCGCCCGAGTGCGCCGGGGTCGAGCGCATCTCGCCGTCTGAGCTGGTGCAGATGGACCTCTATGGCGTTGGGAACCTCGCCTGGAGGCTGACCTGCGGGAGCGCGCCTGGGAGCGACTCAGACGACTCAGCGATGCGCCGCTTCGAGCCGTTGTTTCGAGTCCCCTCTGGGTTCGCCCAGTGGATGCAAGAACTGCTGCGGGAGCATCCGGGTGATCGCCCGCGCGCTGCCCGGAGCGCGCTCAACCACCTGCTCGAGGTCGACCGCCTCCGCCGGACGATTCCTCCAGGAGCGGTCGATGCGCGGATCCCGACGGAGCCTCCCCTTGAACGAGCCCACGGGGTCCGCCGCGAAGAGGTCCATGCGACCCTACCGTTGCTCGCTCAGCGGCGGATCCCGCTGGTCGGAAGGCGGCCACTCAAGGGCAGCCTGTGGAGCCACTTTCGCCTCTGCTCTGAGCAGCGCCGCACCGAAGTTCTGCTCTTGGACGGTGAGGCCGGCGTCGGCAAGACGCGGCTCGCCGACTGGCTCTTCCGCGCAGCGCGGCGCGAGGGGTTATCCGACGGACTTCAGGTCCGCCACGGCGCTGGCGGTGCAGAAGGGAGCGCGCTGCTCGGTGCGCTGCAGCGCCACCTTCAGAGCGAGGCGCTCGACGCCAATGCGCTCCTTGATCGATGCGCACAGTGGCTTCGGCGCGCCGGCGAAGGGCGTCGAACCATAGCGCAGCTGCTCGCTGCGCTGGTCCGTGACGGGGGCGGGATGAGCCCGCAAGAGCGCCATAAGACGCTCAGAAGCCTGATCTCGGTCTTGTGCCAGGACCAGCCCATCATCCTCTGGATTGACGACCTTCATTGGGGTCGCGACAGCCTCGAATTTCTGTTTGAAGTGCTCGAAGGCCCGCCCATCCCTCAGCTGCTTGTTTTGGGTACCATCCGCGACGAAGCGCTTGCTGATCAGCCGATCGAGCGGGAGCTGCTCGAGCGGCTTGCTCGCTACGAACAGGTGACCCGCTACCGAGTCGGCGCCCTCGACGACACAGCCATGACCCAGCTGACACAAGAACACCTGCACCTGACACCTGCTTCCGCTCGAGCGCTGCGTCGTCGCAGTGAGGGCAACCCGCTGTTCGCGATTCAATGGGTGCAACACGCCGTTGCGCAGGAGTGGGCGGTCATCGAGGACGAAGGCGTCGCCCTCAAGCAAGAGGCTTGGGACACGCTCCCCAAAGACGCCATAAAGCTGTTCTGGCAACGCCTCGAGGACGCCCTCGGCGCGCTCCCCGAGCCCGATCGAGCGGGTGGCGTCAAGGCACTCGCTGCCGCAGCGGTCCTCGGCTCACCCTTTGATGACCATGAGTGGACGTTAGCCTGCGAGAATTTGAACTTTGGGCATAAAGAGAGCTTGCTGCAGAGCCTGATGGAGCGGCAGATCATTCGGCCCGCCCACGAGCGGCTCGGCTTCGTCCATGGTCTCCTACGCGAGGCGGCGCTCGAGGAAGCGGCGCGGCGCGGCGAGCTCGACGCCGCCCAAACGGCCTGCGGCACGGCGCTCAATGAGCTGTTCGCCAAGGGCGACCGCCGCGTGGCCGAGCGACTCTACGTGCTGCTTAAAGACTCCGGTCAACTCAAGGATGCGCTGGCACCCCTCCTCGTGGCTGCCGACCGAGCGCAGACGCGACTCGATCTCGAGCATACCATGGCGCTACTCAGCGAAGCCGCAGCGCTCTGTGACCAGCTCGAGCTCGCACCGAACGCGCCGGCTCGTCTCCGGCTGATGACGTTCCAGGCCGAAGGGTACATCCATCGGCACCTCCTCGAGAAGGCGCTCGAGACAGCGCAAGCAGCCGATTCGCTGGCGCAAGGCGAGGGTTTGCCGGAGCTTGCGGCGCGCGCCCAGCAGGCGGCTGCGAATGCGCTGTTGACGCTCGGGAGACTGCCCGAGGCGCTCGAAGCCTTCACCGACTTGGTCCAGACGAACCGTCAGCTCAAATCGCCCCGTCACCAAGCTCAGTCGCTCGTCGGTCTGGCGCGCGTCCTCGAAAACCTTGGGCAAATCGGCGACGCGAAAGCTCACCTCGACGACGCATTAGGGTTGCTTGAGGGCGGCGGAGTACAGAGCGCAACGACGCAAGCGGTCGCCCTGCGGCATCGCGCAGCCATCGCACAGGTCGAGGGTGATCTTCCGCAGGCTCAGAGTATGCTCGCGGAGGCGCTGACGCTGGAGAATGAGACCGGTAACCAGCCGGCGCTCTTGATCACGATGAGCTTTATGGGCGAGCTCTGCCTGCGGCTCAACCGCCCCGAGCGGGCGCGCCGGCTGTGCTCAGACGCTGCGGCCGGACTCAAAGCGCTCGGTTCAGACCGTGCGCACCATGCGCTCATGCAGCTCGGCTACCTGGCGATTGCGGACCGAGACGCCTTCGCCCTGACATCGCACATCGCCGAGCTTGACGAGCTGCTCGAGCGACAGCCCTCCGAGCGGCGCTCTCTGCGGATCGCTGCGCTTAAGCTGTGGTTGAGCGCGCAGCACGCCGAGTGGTCGAGCTGGGATGAGCTCAGCGCCTCCATTCAGACGCAATTCCAGCAGCAGGGCATCTACAATCTGCAGCTGGCGAACGCCCTGGGTTCGGCTGCCTTGCTGTGTGCACAAAAGGCTCAAGCAAACCGAGCGCTATCGATCGTCGACCTCGCGGTACAGATCCTTCGCCGGCTAGAGCGTCACGACGACCGCCGCGCGCTGCGGCAAGCGTTCAGTGCGCTTGAGCGGCTTGAGAGCGCTCGCCTGAGTTAGCCGTTCTTTGCCTCGAAATCGGTCATAAACTGCGCCAATCGGTCGGCCCACTCGTACGGAGCGGCGTTGTAGATCGAGGCGCGTAAGCCCCCGACGCTGCGGTGGCCCTTCAAGCCGCTCATCCCCTGCTCGGTCGCCTGCTCTAAAAAGGCTGCCTCGAGCGCCTCGGTGGGCAGTCGAAACACGACGTTCATGGTGCTGCGGCAAGCCGTCTCAACCGGGCAACGGAAAAACTCGCTGCTGTCGATGACCTCGTAGACGCGCTGGGCTTTCCGGAGGTTGCGCGCACGCATCGCCACCAGCCCGCCCTGGTCCCGTACCCACTCGAGCACATTGCGGATCATGTAGATCGCAAAGGTCGGCGGGGTGTTGAACATGGAGTCTTTGTCCGCGTGCGTCCGATATTGGAAGATCGTCGGCAGGTCGCGCCGCCCCTGCTCGATCAAGCTCTTGCGGACGATACAGACAACCACGCCGCTCGGGCCGATGTTCTTTTGAGCGCCTGCGTAGATCATATCAAATCGGCTCACGTCCAAGGGCTGCCACAAAAAGTCCGAGCTCATGTCGCAGATCAGCGGCGCGTCCACCTCCGGCCAAGGCGCCCCCTCATGGCCGAACTGAACCCCGTGAATGGTCTCGTTGCTCGCAAAGTGATAATAGGCGGCGCCTGAGGCGATTTCGCCTCCGAGTTGGGTGTTCACAAAGGTGTCGGGGACCTGCTCGCCTGGGTTCGCGACCTGCACGCTGCCGCCGCGATAGGCGGTCACGTTTCGTCCCTCTGCGAGCGCCTTCTTACTCCATGTCCCCGTCACCAGCTGGGCTGCGACCCCGTCCTCGGGCAAAAAGTTCATGGGGATCATAGCGAACTGCTGCGATGCGCCCCCCTGAAGAAAGAGCACCTGGTGCGTATCAGGCACGCCGGCGAGCTCGGTGATGAGCTCAGTCGCCTCCTGATGGACTCGGCTGTAGGTCGGTCCGCGATGGCTCTGCTCAATGATCGAGGTGCCGCAGCCTCGATAATCGGTGAATTCAGCCTGTGTTCGCTCCAAGACCTCCAGCGGCAGCGCCGCAGGTCCCGCCGAAAAGTTGAGTATACGCGCCATGGATCCCCCCATTTTCTGTCGCTCTATTGGCCTCTTGAGGGCGCTCTGGCTAGCGGTGATTTCACACCGAGCCGAAGCGAACCGAGACGACGATTTTCAAAGTCAGAACGGAGCCCTAGCCGGCCTGACGCCGTCTCGATAAGGTGGCGTGCGATGGAGGCTTTCTGCATGAAGAGATTCTGGGTGCTCGGGCTTATTTTGGCGGCGAACGGCTGCTCTCAAGACGAGCCGGCGCCGCCGCCGGCGAAGGCGCCTGCGCTCGATCCAGCCGGCGAGCCGTTGCTCGCGCCGGATGCTGGGGTGGTCGAGCACGCCCAGGTGGTCGATGCGCCCGCACTTGGAGAGACGAAGCCCCCCACCCTCGAGCAGCTCCGCCCACAGATACGCTGGACCCAAAAGCACCCGCTCGCACGACCGAAGGGCTTCGAGGTCCACTTTGCAGAGCCTGTCTTCAACGGGAGGGGGCAGATCGACCAAGACCAGATCACGATCGAGCCAGCGCTCAAAGGGCGGTTTAGCCGCCGCGACGCGCTGACCCTCGAGTACCTATTCAGCGAGCCCGTCAGCGTGGACGCTGTCTACACCGTCCGCGTGAAAGCGCTTCAAAAGACCCGCTGGAAGACGATCAAGGCAGCCGGCGCCCCGATCACCGCCTCGCTCAAGAGTCCCCAATTCCTGTTTTATGACTCCACGGTGATGCGGTCCCCTCGCTTCCAGCTGATCCTGAGCGCCAGCGCCCCGATCATGCGCCAAACCCTGCTCGACCGGCTCGAGATCACTGCCGACGGGGTCCCGATCTCGATCGACGCAAGCCGTCCCCGTGTGGTGGCGTTTATGAACGACGAAGAGCAAGCGGTCATCCAACTGTCGCCCGTCTACAAGCTCGCTAACGTCATCGCTGTCGACGTGAAACCAGGCGTCTCCGCACGCGACAGCGACGCAGTCGCCCCAGGCTTTGCGCAGGTGCACAACCGGCACAACGGCAAGCGAACCATCACCATCAAAGGGGTCCACGCCACCGCCAGCGCCGACGGCTTCGGCGTCGATATCATCTGCCACGACATCGGCCGAGCGCGCTGGTTTTATCACCGAGACATGCGGCGAGGTTTCCGCGTCGGGCACCGCTGCCTGCCTAGTCAAGACAGCGCCAGCCTCATCTCGGTCTCACCGCCGGTCGACTTTCGAGTCGTTCCCGGGCGAGGTGGCTTCCGCTTGCTCGGCGACTTCCGGCGCGGGAGCTACCGAGTCAAGCTTCACGCGGGTTTGGTGACCGTCGATGAAGGCTTCTTGCAAAGCGACCACGTCAGCATCGTGCGGGTCGGTGCCCGGCCCCAGCACCTCGAGTTTGTCGAGTCGGGGCGTTACCTGCCAAAGGCTGGCTGGAAGACCTTAAGGTTCCGGCATCGGAACGTCGGCGAGGTTCAGCTTGAGGTGCGCCAGATCCGTCCAGAGAACCTGAGATACTGGCTCTCGAGCGGCTCGGAGCGAGCCGATCAGCGCATCAGCGACGTCGTGGTCAAAAAGAGCCTACGCGTGGGCGCCGAGGCTGACGTCATGGCGACGGGCTCGCTCAACGTCGAGGAGCTGATCGGCGCGGATTTCCGCGGCGTCCTTCAGGTCCAGCTCAAAGCGCCTGGCGCCTCGAGCAGCACGCGGTTGATGGTCAGCGACATCAACCTCCTCGCCAAGCGTTCCCTGCAGACACCAGCCCAAGACAAACGACCGGCTCAGTGGAAGTACACCGTCTGGTCGACCGCAATGCACACGCACCAAGCCTTGGCGGGAACGCAGCTTGAGCTGGTCGCCCCGAGCGGTCGTGCGATCGCCACCTGCATCACGGGCGCAGATGGGTCGTGTGCGCTCGAGGACACGCGCGCAGACGCCATGGACCCAGCGCGCGGCATCGCCGTGGTCGCACGGCGTGGCGGTGACCTGACCTACCTGCGCTTTAAGGATCTCGAGCTGCCGCTTAATCAAAGTCAGATCGGTGGCGAGCGCTATCGTGACACGAAGCCCTACCGCACCTTCGTCTATGGTGACCGGGACCTCTACCGCCCGGACGAGACGGCGCATGTGGTCGCGATGGTCCGAACGAGCCAGGATAAGCCCCCCGAGGCGGGGCTGCCGGTCGAGTTTCTGATCCATGACCCACGACGGCGTAAGGTCGCCAAGAAGCTGATCAAGACCGACGACTCGGGGCTCGCGAGCGTTCCGGTCAAGCTCTCGCCCATCGCGCCGACAGGACGCTACACCGTCTCGGTGCGTATCGGCGACAAAGAGGTCGGCCGGTCGACCTTTCGCGTCGAGGAGTTCATGCCCGAGCGCATGCGCGCAGACGTTGCGCTCGAGCAGCCGGTGTTCAGCGCCGGCGAGCCGGTTGAGGCGGCCATCTCGGCGGAGTATCTGTTCGGCGGCAGCGCCAAGGGAAGTCCGGTGGTCGTCGAGTGTCAGTTCTCAGCGGGCACCCCAAAACCCAAGGGCTATGACGGCTACTCGTTTGTTCCGTGGAAGGCGGCGGATGCCAAGTCGAGCGGCGCGAGCAGCGGCCGCCCAACGCCGCTGAACCAGGAGGGTAAGACTGCGCACCGCTGCGAGCTGCAAGGCGCTCAGGCTGACCGGCCGTTGCGCGTGAACGTCGAGGCTTCGGTACAAGAAGCGGGCAGCGGGCGCACGACCCGTGCCCGCAGTTCGGCGCTCATCCTCCCTGGCTCCATCCAGCTCGGCGTTGCGAGCGCTCAAGAAAAACTCAGCAAGGGTCAAACGGCGAGCTTCAAGGCGGTGGTGCTCGACAAGGCGGGTCAACCGACGCCGCTGACGGATCCCATCGAGTTCACCCTGTATCGGATCGAAGAGCAGTACGCCTGGGGCTATGATGAGGACGAGGGGCGCTGGACCTACGACCACCGAACTCGGCTGGTCGAGGAGGGTCGCCAAGAGCAACCCGCCGGGCAAACCGACTACACGCAGACGTTTGAGATTGCGCAGAATGCGCCGCGTTTCCTGATCCGTGCTCAGTCCGGTGTGACCCGCTCGGAGTACGAACTTCGTGGCACAGGGAGCCGTTATTGGTGGCGGCGCAACCAGCGCTCTGCGGACCGAACCCCAGCTCCGGACCGGCCGGTTCAACTGGTCGTGGAAGGGCCGAAGCAGGCGCGCGTGGGCGAACCCTTCTCGGTCCGCTTTGAGGCGCCCTACGCAGGCCGCGCCTTGGTCTCGATAGAGACCGATGTATTTCGCCGCTCGTCCTGGCACGCCGTTACCCCAGGTCCCCAGTCGATCCCGCTCACCGTCACAGCCTATCAACCCAACGTCTACGTCAGCGTCCTGATCCTCAAAGATCCGCACCTCGAGTCACAGCAAGCCTTTGTCCCGGGGCGCGCCTTTGGGCTCACCTCTGTAGCGATCGACCCGGTTGAGCGACGCCAAGAGATTGCGGTCACACTCCCCGATGAGATCCGACCCAACAGCGACCTGCTGATCAAGCTCGACCTCGGTCCAGGGGAGCCGGGCCGGCGCGTCACCATCGCTGCGATCGACGAGGGCATCTTGTCGCTCACAGGCTACAAGACGCCAGACCCGATCAGCGCCCTCTACGCCAAGCGCCGGCTTGAGGTGTCGACCTTCGAGACCGTCGGTTGGAACCTGATGCTCCCGGCAGGCGCCGTGGCGCAGCAAGGCGGCGGCGATGAGATGTCCGGCGGCGCCAAACGCGTCCAGCCGACCAAGCCCGTCGCCCTGTGGTCAGGCATCCTCGAGGTGCCGATCAGCGGCGCGCTCGAGCACACCTTTAAAATTCCGACCTACAGAGGCTCGCTCAAGGTGATGGTGGTCTCAGCCGGACCCCAGCGTGTGGGCTCCGCCGCCCAGTCCGTGCCGGTGCGCGACCCCCTCGTGCTGCTCGCGTCTCTGCCCAAGCAGCTCAGCCAAGGCGACCGCTTCTTCATCCCCGTCTCGCTCACCAACTTGTCAGGCAGGGCGCAAGCGGTCGACGTCAAGGTTGCAGCCGAGGCCATCGATATGGGCGGCGATGCGCCTACGAGCGATGCCTCGCTGCGCTTCATCGATGGCGACCAAAAGACCCTCCAGCTCGCAGATGGTCAGGGCGGTGTCGTGCGCTTTGAAGCCACCGCGTTGCGCGCCCTCGGCGCTGCGAAGCTAAGCGTCACCGCACGTGCCGGTGCGCTGGTCTCCCAGCAATCGCTCGATGTCCCGTTCAGCCCGCAAGCGCCGCGTACGCGCTTGACCCGGCGGGTCGAGCTCAAGGACGGCGAGAATGATCTAGCGCAGCACCTCACAGGCTGGCTGCCGACCACCGAGCGCAGCAGCATCTGGGTGACAACCAATCCCTATGGCGAGACCTTCAAGCATCTGTCGCACCTGATCCGCTACCCGTATGGCTGCATGGAACAGACCGTCTCCTCGGCGCGGCCGCTCCTGTTCGCAGGGCTTGCGCTCAGCGCCGTGGACCCGGAGTCGACGAAGGCGGCGCAAGTACCCGATATGATCCGCGCAGGCATCGAGCGGGTGCTCTCGATGCAAACGCCGAGCGGAGGCTTCGCCTACTGGCCTGGCGGCTCACGGCCTACAGAGTGGGCGACGGCCTATGGGGTGCACTTCCTCATGGACGCCAAACAGGCGGGTCACGAGGTCCCCGAGTTTGCGCTCTCAGAGGCGATCTCCTGGCTGGGTGGCTACACCAACGGCAGCGAACGCTACGGCTGGCAGCGCAACGCCAAAGCCTACGCACACTATGTCCTGGCGCGCGCAGGCGAGGGCCGTAAGGGGCAAGCGAAGGCTCTGCTCGAGCGCACCAAGGCGAAGCGAGGCTATGACCTTGAGGCGCGGATGCTGCTCAAGGCGGCGCTCTATCTCAGCGGTGACCGCACCTACGAAGCCGAGCTCAAAAAGCCAGACCTCAGCCAGATCACGACCAACCGACGCAACAGCTGGTCCTTCTACTCTGACCTGCGCCGGCGCGCCATGACCCTCGCAGTGATCTCTTCGATCTTTCCGCGCGAGCCAGGCGGCGAGGCGCTGGCAGAGCTGGTCGCAGGCGCGCTCAAGCGCAAGAGCCGTTGGTACAACACGCAGGAGCTAGCCTGGGCGCTGACCGGGCTCGGTATGCGCCTTGGCTCACCGGGTGATCTCGGGACCGTTGAGCTGCTTGAGAACAAAAAGGCGCTGAAAGCCACGACGACCAACAAACTCGGTGTCAGCTGGGACGTCTGGCGAGCGAGCGAGCGCAAGGACCTGAAGGTGCGCCTCACCGGCGGTAAAGGGGCGCGCTACGCCATCATCCAAAGCGACGGGATCCGAACCGACGCGCAGTGGGACACGGGGAACAAGGGTCTGCGGGTCAACCGTCAGCTGTTTCGTCAGAATGGACAGCCCTTTGATCCAGCCAAAACCAAGCTGGAGCTGGGTGAGATGGTGCGGGTCGAGCTCGAGATTCAGAACCTATCGCCGACCGAACAAGAGAACCTTGCGCTGGTCGACCGGCTGCCGGCGGGCTTTGAGATCGAGGCGGCGTCCTCGATCCGCGGCTTCCGGCAGCGGGGGCAGAGGCAGTGGAACATCGCGCACCGCAACACCCGCGACGATCGGATCGAACTTTTCGGCCGACTCAACCGGGGTCAGAAGGCGACGTTTAACTACAACGTGCGCGCCGTCAGCGCGGGGCAATTCAGGCAGCCGCCTGTCGAAGCCGAGGCGATGTACAACCCGGAGTTGCGCAGCCTGAAGCTCGGCACGCAGGTCACCATCGAAGGTCCGTGGCAGCAAGGCGTCGATTAGCTCGGTTCGGACAGGGTCTTGTGCCAGGCGTAGGCGTACTCGACGCTCAAGAGCAAGATCAGCGAGCTGTAGAAGGTCCAGAGCACGACGATGATCAACGCCGAGAAGGCGCCATAGACCGCGTTAAGCTGCGCCTGCCCAAGATAGACCTGGAAGCCGGCGCTAGCGATCCACCAGAGCAGCGAGAACAAGATCCCGCCGCGCACGGCAGGGACCCACTTGACGCGGAATCGGGTGAGATACTTGAGGAGCAGGATGAAAAACCCTGCGATCACCACCCGATCCAACAAGGTCGAGATGGGTAGATAGGTCTCAACCACCGACCAAAAGCGCAGAAAGAGCTCTGGCGCAAACCGCTCGAGCAGAGGCAAACCGGCGTTAAAGATCCAGTCGATCACCAACAGGAGCAGGACCGACCCCATGGCGAAGGCGCCGAAGAACAGGCGCGACAAGACGACCGTGCGCAAGCTCCCTTTACGGATCTCCCCACCCCGCCAGATCCTCCAGACGCTGACCTCAAGCCCTCGAAAGACAGCGCCGCCCATGATCACAAGGATCACAAGCCCCGTAAGCCCGATGGCGCTGCGCGCCGCGACCAAGCCGCGCAGCTTCTCGACCACCTCGGGCGTGACGAAGGCATACCCTTGGATCGGCTCGAGCAGCTGATCGAACTGCTCGACGCTGCCCTGCGTGTGACCGTGGGTCACGAACCCAAGCACCGAGAGCATCAGCAGCAAGAAGGGGATGAACGACAAGATCGCATAAAAGCTCACCGCCGCTGCGTTCATCCAATCTTCGTTGTCGGCGAAGCACCGACACGCGCTGACCAACACCCGGATCTCTTTGCCAAGCTGGACACCGTGGCTCCCCGTTCGCTGCAGCGCCTCGAGCACCTCGCCGGGCGCGCCGAGGAGGTCGTCGATGCCGCCCTTGCTCGGCAGCGAACTCACCGCCTCGCGCTCGTGCGCGGCGCCCGAATCGGGCTCCTCTCGCTCCTCGGAGCCGGGCGTTACGGTCGTCATCGGCGCTTCGGTTTTCGGCGCTGATTCCGACCGCCGTGGCTGTCTCGCTTGCGGTACCAGACCTGAATCGGGATGCCCTCAAAATCGAAGGCGTCGCGCAGTCGGTTGAGGATGTAACGCTTGTAGGTCACGTCGATCCCCTCCGGGTGCGAGGTGTGAATCACCAGCGTCGGCGGCGCCACCCGGACCTGGGTCGCAAAAAGAAGACGGATCGGGCGCCCTCGATGGCTCGGAGCTTGGTGCTTTCGGTTGGCGTCCTGGATCACGGTGTTCAGCAAGCGAGTCTTGATGTGCTGATAATACCGGTCGAGCAGCGCCACGACCTCGTCGAGCAGGCCGTCCACGCCGCGCTCGGTCTTCGCCGAGAGAAAACAGACCTTTGTGTAATGCAAAAACTTGAGCTTATCGCGCAAGGCGAGCTCAAACTCCTTGCGGTCGCGCTGCCCTTTGGGCTGCGCATCCCATTTGTTGACGCCGATGATCAGCGCCTTGCCCTTGTCGTGCGCAAAGGCTGCGATCTTGGCGTCTTGCTCGGTCACGCCTTGCTGCGCATCGATCAGCAAGATCGCCACGTCAGAGCGGTCCAAAGCGCGCAGCGCCGAGACGACCGAGTAGCGCTCGAGCTGCGAAGAGATCGAGCGCTTGCGCCGAATGCCTGCCGTGTCCACGACCTGAAACCGTGCGTCGTCACGCTCGAACAGCGCATCGACCGCGTCCCGCGTCGTGCCCGCCACGTCCGAGACCAAAAACCGGTCCTCTCCAAGGAAGGTGTTGACCAGCGAGCTCTTGCCCGCGTTGGGCTTACCGATCACCGCCAAACGGATGGTGTCGGGCTTAGGATAACGCCGGTCGAAGCGAAGCCGATTCTGCTCATCGAGCGCCTCACTGACGACGATCTCAGCCTCCTCGTCGCCTTCTTCCGCGTCTTCGGCGTACTCAGCGATGGTCTCCTCAAGCTCATCGAGCAGCGCCTCCACCCGCTCCCGCTCGTCCGGATCTTCTTCGACCACCTCCGGGGCGGGCAGCACCGCCACGACGTCATCCATCAGGTCGCTGATCCCGACCCCGTGCTCCGCTGAGATGATGTGCAGGTCACCCAAGCCCAGCTGCGTAAACTCCCAAGCCTCTTGCTGACGCGACGGCGCCTCGCATTTGTTGACCGCCAGAAAAACGGGCACGTCAGCACGGCGCAGCAGATCCGCCACGTCTTGGTCGGCGCCCGTCAGCCCCGAGACGCCATCGGTCAGGAAAATGACCGCGTCGGCTTGCTCGATGGCGAGCTGCGTCTGACGGCGCATCCCCGCCAGGATTGGGTCATCCTTTTTCGGCTCAAAACCGCCGGTGTCACACAGCACAAAGGGGACCCCCCAGTGTTCGGTGGTGCGGTAGATCCGATCACGGGTCACGCCCGGCGTGTCTTGAACGATGCTCACCCGCTCTTTGACGAGCCGGTTAAAGAGCGTGGACTTGCCGACGTTCGGGCGTCCGACCACGGCCACCAGACCGGGCACAAACTCATTGGTCATAACCGAACTCCCGGAGCTGATGCTGCAGATGCGTCCACTTCTTGGTCACCCGAACGAACAGCTCAAGATAGACCCGGCAGCCCAACAGATGGCGCAGGTCCTTGCGCGCCCGCATCCCGATCTTTCGGATCACCTTGCCGCGTGTACCCACGACGATCCGCTTCTGCCCGTCGCGCTCGACGTGGACCGTCGCCTGGATCGACACCACCGGGTCCTCTGAGTCTTCACGCAGGGACTCATCAAAGGTGTCGATGGTGACGGCGATCGAGTAGGGCAGCTCCTCTTTGGTCTCAAGGATCGCCTTTTCGCGGATAATCTCAGCGGTCAGGAAGCGCTCGGAGCGGTCCGTGATCGTGTCTTGATCAAAGAGCATGGGCCCCTCCGGGAGCCGGGTCATCACCTCGCTCAAGAGCGCCTCGACGTTGTCGCCTTCTTGCGCCGACATCGGGACGAGCGCAGGCGGATCAAAGGTCTCCTGCCACTTCTGAATCCAAGGAAGGAGGCGGCTGCGGTCGGGCAGCTTGTCGACTTTGTTCAGCGCCAAAACCCACGGGCGCCCAGACGCCACGATGGTCTCATGGATCTTATGCTGTCCCGGGCTCGGCTCGCGCACCTCCTCGGTGTCGACCTCCACCATCCAGAGGACCACGTCCGCATCCCCGAGGGCGCGCTCGGCGGTGCGCACCATGTGGCGGTTGATCCCCCCTTCAGCGCGGTGCAACCCCGGCGTATCGACCAGGACCACCTGCCCCTCGTCGCGCGTCAAGACGCCCAGGATCCGATCTCGAGTCGTCTGAGGCTTGTGGGTGGCGATGGCGAGCTTGAGGCCCATGAGGCGGTTCAAGAGCGTCGACTTACCGGCGTTCGGCCGCCCCACGATGGCACAATACCCCGATACAAACTGACTCATGACGTCTCTCCGAACCACGTCGACATCGCCGCTTGGGCGGCGTCCATCTGAGCCGCTTTTAGCCCGGCGCCCTCGCCAAAGACAGCGTCTTCTTGACCCCACAGCACGACCACCTTGTGGACGGGCGCGTGATCCGGCCCCGTACGCCCCACCAGCCGATACTCCGGCGGCTGCCCATTGCGCTCTTGGCAAGCCTCGCTCAACGCCGACTTCGGATTCGTCAGCGCCGCGCCCCCCTGCGCCGCCACGTCGAGCTCCTGCGCCAGATGCCTGAGCACAAAAGCGCGTGCGCCCTCGAGACCGAGCTCCTCATAGGCGAGCGCTACCATCGACTCAAAAGCGTCTGCGAGCACCTTGTCGCGCTGGTTGTCGCCGCTGCGCTGCGCCGCATCGCTCATGCGCAAAAGATCGCCCAGCATCAGCCGGCGCGCGGCGCCGGCCAGCGCCGCCGTGCTGACCACCGAGGCGCGGGCACGCGTCAGCTTCCCCTCGTCTCCTTCAAGCCGCCGGAACATCTCCTCAGCGACGATAAGTCCGAGCACAGCGTCCCCCAAAAACTCCAGCCTCTGATTGTGCGCCCCGGCGTCCGGATGCTGGTGCAGGTAGCTCGGGTGCGTCAGCGCCGCCGCTGCGCGCTCGACGTCCTGCGGGCGATGATCGAGCAGCTGTTCGATGCGCTGAATAAACCCGCTCATGAGACGACCCACCAACGGCCATTCTCGAGCACGACCCGCGTCGGCCCTCGCACCGCCGGCTGCTCTTTGGGATAGTCCGGGTCTCCGGGCAGCAGCAGCACGGCGCGATCTCGACTGTCTTGCCCAAAGAACGGAAAACGCATCGCTCGGTCATAAGGCGCAGCTTGCATGAGCGCATCGACCGTCGCGAGACCGCTCATCTCCACAAGCGTCGCCATGGTCGGCGGCGCCATAGTGACCTCTCCCTCTTGGTACCCGAGGACGCACTGACCGACCGGCATCCACAGGCTATCCGTCGCCTCAAACCCATCGTGTAATGGGATCTGTTCTGCCGGTAAACGGGCGATGAAGAAGCGCGTGTCGAAGCGGCGCGCCTCGATCACCGGCGTCATCCACCACGACCACGGCTTGATGAGCTCGGTGGCAAGGGTGAGCCGGTGCTTCTTCAAGAGCCCACCAAACAGCTCCGGCTCCTGGCGAATGCGCGCCCGCTGGGCTTGCCAGTAGGCGCTGCACTCATTGAGCGCCGGGTATTCGCCGGCCTCGTTGAGCGCGAGCAGCACACCAGCCTCTTCAAAGAGCTCGCGCACGGCAGCGACGACGAACGCAGGGCTTTGGGCGCCTTGCGCAAGCAGCGCATCCGCCGGGTCCACCTTGCCGCCCGGGAACACGTAGGCTCCCGGCATGAAGCTGCTCTGCATCGAGCGCCGCATCAGAAAAGCTTCAGGACCTTTAATGCCGTCGCGCACCAAAATCACGGTCGCAGCCAGTTGCGGCTTGGCGATCTGATCCGGTGTCGGCACCAGCGTGATCGGGTCCATGGCGTCGCCCCCTTTTACGGCGAGTCTTTGCCTCTAGCGGCTTCGCTTCGCAAGCGCCAACCGGATTAACGGAAAGCCTTTACCCCAGCCCCTTAGGGCGCAACCCTTATCGGGCTGACAGCCTCACCGCCGCCGAGCCCGATCTGCCCAACATTGTTGTAGCCCCAACAGTACATCATGCCTTGATCGGTGCGGACGCAATAGTGGCGCGCACCCGCCGTCAGCTGAACCGCTCGCTCGTTATCTGGTAACGCAATCGGTTGAGGTAGGTAACGCCCCTCGTTGATGCACGGACCACTCCCCTCCCAGGGAAATCCGGCGCGCGAGCCCACGCAGTACACCTCGCCCGCCTCCGTGATACCGCATGTGCCCTGCTCACTGCGGCTCAGGGCTTGCCACGGCGAGACGTCCCCCCAAGCATTATAATCCATCGGCGCTCGATCACAGCTCTGACGACTCAGCGGTAAAGATCCTTGGTGCGCACGCCCTCTGACGCCCATGGCGTCCACCATCACAAGACCGCCAATCGAGACCGAGAAGGCGCTCACACCGAGCGAATTGGCGATCGGACCATGACGCCGCTGATAGGTGGTATCCCGGTACCCCCAGCACTCGACGCTGCGATCGTTTCGAGTCAGACCGCACGCCCCGTTGGTGTTGGTATCGATCGCTAAGTACAGGCTGTTCGTTGCGACCGGTGTGACAACCCACCAGCCAGGGCCGCGGAACATGAGCCCTGGCTTCTGGCAATAGACGCGACCGGAGCGCGCCAAGGCGCAGAACACTTCGGAGCTGCCATCCACGTCGATAAACTCACGGATCGGCTGTCCCTGCGAGTGACTCAGCGTCAATTCGCTCGGCTGCGCCTGATAGCGATTGTAGCAGTCGATCTGCTCGTTCACCCTGAGCACACAAGCCACCGCAAAGTTGAGCACGATCGCCCGCCGCACGCTGCGCTGACCGGCGACCCAATTTTTCAGATCGGCATCCCCCGAACCCCAGCAGCGTGCGGACCCGTCGCCAAAGGCGGCGCAGGTGATGTTGACCCCTGCCCAGACATCGGTCACCTCGATCAGCGAACAGTCGCCCCGGCACCCATCACCCGTCTCGGTGTTGCCGTCGTCGCAAGCCTCGTACTCGGGGTGCCCCTCGAGCACGTCGAGGCGCGCCACGCCGTCACCGCAAACCGCCACCTGACAGTCATTTCGGCATCCGTCGGCGTCGTCGTCGTCGCCGTCATCGCAGACCTCTCCCGCCTGGGCATCCACCACGCCATCACCGCAGCCTCGGCGGCAATCGATGCAACCTTCCGCCGTCAGCGGGTCCGCAGGGTCGCAGTCCTCAAAGCCAGGCACGCGGCGCGCAAGGTCTCGCCGCACCACCCCGTCACCGCAGGTCGCAAGGCGGCAGGTGTTGAGGCAGCCATCCGCTTCCACGGCGTTGCCGTCATCGCAGGCTTCAAAGCGCGGGTGGTCCTCCGTAAGGTCCTGGCGCACCAAGCCGTCACCGCAGCGAGCCGGGAGGCACCATCCCGTGCACGCATCGGTGTCCACCTCGTTGCCGTCGTCGCAAAGCTCCCCCTCATCGATGACACCATCACCGCAGGTCGCCAGCCGACAGCTGCTCAGGCAGCCGTCATCCTCGTCCTCGTTGCCGTCATCACAGCCCTCGTGCAGCGTCGCAACGAAGCCGTCACCGCAGCGACGGAGGCGACACCCCCCCACGCAGTCGTCGCTGTCGTCCTCGTTGCCGTCGTCGCACTCCTCAAAACCCTCTCGACCTCCGCCGACGTCGAGGCGTCGGTGCCCGTCGCCGCATCGGGCGATGGCGCAGTCGTTGGTGCAGGCGTCCGTGTTGTCGTCGTTGCCGTCGTCGCAGGCCTCCTCACCGTTGATGAAGCCGTCACCACAGGAGGGGTTGCGGCAGGTCCGGGTGCAGCCGTCCGTGTCGACCGAGTTGCCGTCATCACACTCTTCGTAGGCCGGGTCATCCGCCTCGACGTCGGCGCGCCGGATCCCGTCGCCGCAGAGGGCGGCAGCGCACGTGTTCGTGCACCCGTCCGTCTCAACGTCGTTGCCGTCATCACAAGCCTCGCCCGCTTCCACCACCCCGTTACCGCAGCCGACGCGGCAGCGGTGACAGCCGTCGCTCGGGTCGCTGTTGCCGTCATCACATTGCTCAAAGGCGGGGTCCGACGGCTCGAGATCGTTACGCAGGTAACCATCGCCGCAGCCCGGTAACCGGCAGGTCGCAAGACAACCGTCCGTGTTGAGCGCGTTGCCGTCATCGCACGCTTCAAAGCCTTCGGACTGCGAGTCGACGTCCACGCGCACGACCCCGTCGCCGCAGGTCGCCAAGCGGCAGGTGTTCAAGCAGCCGTCGTTGTCGTTACGGTTTCCATCATCGCAGGCTTCAGAGCCCTCGACGACGTTGTTCCCGCAGACATCCCGCGCCGGCGCGCCGTCCGGAAGCAAGGGCAGTACTTCGCCGCTGCAACCAAGCGCTCCCAGCAGCGCGAGCGTTGAGAGGGGCCTCATGATCCGATCACGTCAGCCATCGACAGGGTCATAACGGTACCCGCGACCGCGCACGCTGACTAGGACCCTCGGCTCGTCGGGCACCTGCTCGACCAGACGACGCAGCCGGACCACATAGTTGTCCACGGTCCGCTCGCTCGGGAATTTCTCCATCCCCCACACCTCTTCAAGAATATCGGCGCGGCTCAGGACGCGCCGAGGCTCGCGAGCAAAAAGCGCCAGCATGTTCATCTCACGCTCGCCGACGGTCTCGACCTCTCCGCCCGGTTTCGTGATCGTCTGACGATCCAAATCGACGAGCGCGCCGCCCATGTAAAAGCAGCGGTCTGATGGCGCCTCCACCGAAGACTGCGAGCGCCGGATGAGCGCCCGAGCGCGTGCGATCAACTCGGGGACGTAGAACGGTTTGGTCAGGTAGTCATCGGCGCCGAGCTCTAACGCCTCGACCTTGAGCGCCATCTCGGCGCGCGCGGTGAGCATCAGGATCGGCGTGCCGAGACCGAGGGAGCGTGCGCGCGCGACGAGCTCAGTGCCTGCATGAATCGGTAACATGAGATCAAAGACAAACAGGTCGTAGCTGGACGACTCAAGCGCAGCCAGACCCTCCGCTCCGTCCCGGCAGACCGTGACGGCGAACCCCTCGTGCTCTAGGTTCACCTGGACCATGTTAGCGGTCAGTAGATCATCCTCAACCAGTAACACGCGCATCGAACTCACGCCCCCTCTCCGGTTGCTGCGCTCAGGCTCACCGTAAACGTCGCCCCGAGCCCCTCGCCCTCACTCACCCCATCGAGTCGCCCGCCCATGGCCTCCGCCAGCGAGCGGGACAACGGCAGACCAAGCCCGGTCCCGCGCGCCGCCGTGGAGCCCCTCGTGTAGGGTTCAAAGAGCTCATCTCGCCGCGCCGGACCAAAGCCGTCGCCGTTGTCGCGAACATGGATCAAGAGCTGCGCCGCTTCGCGCACCACCGAGACCTCGACCTGACTCGCGCCATAAAGCACCGAGTTCTCAAACAAGTTCTCGAGAATCGTCTGCAGCGCTTCGGCGTCTGCGAGCGCGGTCGCCTGTGCTGGCTCGACCAGCTCAAACTGGCAACCTCGTGCGCCGGCTCCGCTGCGTTCGCGCAGCAAGCGCTCGATTAACGGTTTGACGGGGGTGGCGCGGCACGTGAAGTCGCCTTGAGCGAACCGGATGCGGTGCCCCATGAGGAGGTTTTGGATGAGCCGCTCTTGCCGGGCGATCTGATCGAGCCCCAGCCGTACCGCATCACCCAGCTGCTCCTCGGGCATGCGGCCAAGCTCGATGGTCTGAAGCAGGGCACGCAACCCCGCAAGCGGGGTCTTCATCTCATGAGTCGCTTGCCCCACGAAGGCTTCGAGCTGCTGTCGGTAGCGACGTTGCTCGGCGGCGAGCCGAACGAGCATAAAGCAGCAGATCGCCGTCAGGATCACCAGCAAACCGCCCTCACCGTACACCATCAACCGGCGGCGTTCATACCAAGCGGCGAGCGCCACGCGCTCGGGATGCGTCGCATCGCTGGCGACCGCGGACAGCTCAGCGACGCGGTACGCATAGTTCTGCTCGAGCGAGCGACTCATCAACACGGTCCACCACGCCACCAGCGCCAGCAGCGAGATCAGCGAGACCACGAACAGGAGGCGCTCCGCACGAATTCGACGCATGACCCCCCCTTTCATGAGTACGCTCCTCCTAGCGTCCTCACAGGGTTTGATCTAGAGCAATAACCAAGGGGCGGTGCGGTGACGATCGACTGGCGGGAAAAGCGATTCACAGGGGCTGACGGCACGCGGCTGTACTACCGCGTGGCGGGGCAGCCTGGGCAGCCTTGGGCGATCCTGAGCGATGGGATCGGCTGCGACGGCTACATGTGGCGCTACATCATCCCGCAGCTCGTCAAGAACGGGTACCGTGTCCTGCACTGGAACTACCCTGGGCATGGGTTCTCCGACCGAGCCGCGTCGCCGCAGACACTCACCATCGAGTTCTTCGCCGCCCACCTGATCAAGCTGTGCCGCGAGCTCGACGTCACCGACCCCTTGGTCCTCGGGCACTCGATGGGCGTGCAGGTCAACCTGCAAGCCCTGCGTGACGGCTTGAGCGCACGCGGGCTGGTGATCATCTTTGGCGCCGCCGGCAGGGTGCTGGACCAGTACGGAGGCAACGACCGCCTCGGTCGCTACCTGCCTGCGCTGCGGGTGGCGCTCAAAAGCCAAAAGAGCCTCTTTGAGGTCATCTGGAAGCACGCGATGCCGACGCGCTTTGGCCTCGCCGTCGGCTTGATGACCGAGCTAAACGCCATGCGCATTCGCCCCATCGATTTCATGCCCTACCTTGAGCGGCTCTCACAGATGGACCCTGAGGACTTCCTCGCCGTCCTAGCCCAGGCTGCAGAGCATGACGCCCGGCCGTGGCTCATGGATGTTCGGGTCCCCACCCTCGTGCTGGCCGGCGACTCGGACTCCTTCACCCCCCCTCGGCTGAGCCGGTCGATGCACAAAACCCTGCCCGACAGCCGCCTGGTCGTGATCGAAGGCGCAAGCCACGCCGGCCCGCTCGAGTTCCCAGACGAATGCAACCAGGCGCTCCAAGCGTATCTCGACGAACTTACGAGCGCACGATAGCGCGCTCGGGGGTCGTGCGCTCCATTGACCAAAGGGTTCGCAGTTCCTAGGGTCGAACGTCTTTGATGAGGTAGCTCGTGGCTTGGCTCTCGCGCGCACTGCACATCCGCACCGGTGAAGGTCTGCGCGCCTACATCATGTTCTTCTATTCGCTCAACGTGGTGGGCGGGTTCATCTGCGGACGCATCGTGCGTGACGCGCTCTTCCTCTCCAAATCCGACCTGTCGATCCTGCCTTGGCTCTACGTCTCGGTCTTCGCCGCAGTGGCGTTCCCCAGCATCATCTACGCTCGGTTCTCAGAGCGGTTTCGGCGCGACCAGCTGATCGTCGGTCTCACCGGCTTCTTTACGGTGACGATGATCCTGAGCTGGCTGTTCATCGGCTCGATCAACAGCGGAGGAGAGGTCCGGAACCATTGGTTCTTTGCGTTCTTCTACGTCTGGATCGAGGTCATGGGCGCCTTCATCATGATCCAGTTCTTCACCTTCGCAGGGGACATTTTCACCAGCCGCGAGGCGAAGCGCCTGCTGCCCTTCATCCTCGGCGGCGGCACCATGGCGAACATCATCTTTGGCTTCGGGAGCCGGGCGCTGGTCAAACGCTTTGAGCTGCCGACCCAAGACCTCATCCTCGGCGTCGCCATCTGCTTGGGGATCTGCATCGCCTGCGTCATCGTGCTCGGCCGCTCCGAGCGGGAGGCGCTCAAGCGGGCCTTTACCGGTCGCCGCACGAAGTCGGCGAGCAAATCGGAGGCCGATGCGCCCCCTGCGGAGAAGGGGTTCCAGGCGATGCTTGGGCGCTCGCTTCCGACCAAGCACGTTCGCTTCATCGCGTTGATCGTGATGATCACCTTCCTGACCACCCAGTTCATCGACTTTACCTTCAAAGCGCTCGCACAGCAGGAGTTCCAAGGGAGTTCGGACGAGCTCGGCGGCTTCTTCGGCAGCTTCTACGGCTACGTCGGGATCATCTCGGTCCTCTTCCAGTTCTTGATCACGCGGCGCCTGCTCGAGCACTTCGGGGTCTTGGTAGCGCTGCTTATTCTACCGGTCGCGCTGCTCCTTGGGTCCTCGGCGCTGGCGGTGGTCGGGCTGCTCGGGACGGGCGTAACGGTCCTGTTTATCGTCGCCAGCATCGCCCAAGGCGCGAGCATGGGCTTACGCTACACCGTCTACGACTCGACGATGCAGCTGATGTACACGCCGATCGCGGCGGCGGTTCGCTCGCGTGCCAAAGCCTTCATCGACGGCATCCTCAAACCCTTCGCTATCGGCGCCGCAGGGCTGATGCTCTTGCTCTTGACCAACATCATCGGGCTCAAAGACCAGCACGTCAGCCACATCGGCTGGGGGACGCTGATCTTCGCTGCGCTCTGGGTCGTCCTGCTCGTCGGCGTGCGCAAAGAGTACGTCCGCACGCTCATGTCTACACTGGCTCGCCGGAGTCTCGACTTCGCCTCGGGTGAGCCCAACCTCGACAACCCCGAGACCATCCGCACCCTCCGGCGCGAGCTGGCGTCGCCCGAGTCGCGACGGATCCTCAACGGGCTCGAGATCGCCGTGAAGGTCCGCAGCCCAGGGCTCGATGAGCTGCTCGCCAACCTCGTCACTCATGAGCTTGCGGCGATCCGCAAAGGCGCGCTCATTGCGCTCGGTCGGCGCGGCGCTTGGCAGCACCTGAACGCCGTACATGGACGCCTGGTCGATGAGGACCCCGAGGTGCGCTCGGCGGCGACGACGTCGTTCTGCGCGATTGCGCGCGAGAAGGCGATCGACTCCACCGCCGGGCTCTTGGACGACGCCGACGCGCGGGTCCGTGAGGCGGCGATCGCCGGGCTGATCCAGCACGGCGGCCTGGATGGAATTCTCAAGGCTGCGGAGCCGCTCAAGCGGCTGCTCGACAGCGACACAGCCGAGGACCGAATCAGCGCCGCGCAGGTCCTCGAAGCCATCAAGGTAGCGAGTTTCTACCAACCGGTGCTCAGGTTGATCAACGACGATGACCCGCGCGTCGCAAGCGCTGCGCTCGAGGCAGCGGGCGCTATGGGCACACCCGAGCTCGTCCCCTCGGTGATCTACGCCCTCGACCGGCGCGGGCTCTCCGCAGCGGCAGCGCGTGCGCTGGTGCGGATGGGAGACGACGTCGTCCCGCTGCTCGGCAAGGTCATCGACAACCCGCATGAGAGCGTCCATGTCCGTGCGCAGATCCCGCGGATCCTAAGCGGTATCGGCACCGCCGAAGCCACGGCCGTGCTCCTCGCTCAGCTCGATAAAGAGACCAGCATCCAGCGCTATCGCATCGCCACCGCGCTGGGTCGACTGCGCGCCTCCAACCCACGCCTCGTGCCCAACAAAGCCGGCGTGCTCAAACACCTCGAGGACGAGCTCCAAGGAGCCTACCGGAGCCTGAGTATTCAAGCGGACCTAGCCGGCGAGGCGGACCTCGAGCCGATGGTTGCGGCGCTCGATGACCGCTTGATGTACCAAAAGCGCCGCATCTTTAAATTGCTCGGGCTGATCCACGACCCGGGCACGATCCAAACCATCTCCCGTAACCTCGAGTCACCGGACGCCACGGTCCGCGACAACGCCGTCGAGATCATCGACGACCTGGCTGACAACACGATCCGTCGCGCCCTGGTCAACTTGGTCGATCGAAGCGAGCCAGCGCATAAATTGGCGGTGGTTGAAAAGGAGATTCACTTCGAGCAGCGCAGCCCGTCTGAGCGGCTCGAGGAGCTGCTGAAGGATGACGAACCCTTCATCGTGGCGTGTGCGCTGCACCTGCTTGGGCAGCGTGCGCTCAACGAGCCGTCGACCCAGCCCGAGGCGCTCGTGATCGAGCCGATGCTCGAACATCGAAGCCCCTTGGTGCGCGAGGCAGCGGCGCAGGCGCTTCACCGAAGCGGCGGCGAATCAGCCCTTGAGTCGATCCGCAGTCTGGTGGATGATCCCTCACAACAAGTCCGTCGCTTTGTGGCGTCGATTATCCCAGAGGCTATCGAATGCTGAGTACGGTTGAGCGAGTGTTGTTCCTCAAGAGCGTCGACCTCTTCTCGGCGATTCCGGGTAACGACCTTGCGCGGATCGCTGCGGTCACGGAGGAGCTCCACCTCGAAGAGGGTGAGCAGTTTATCCGGCAGGGTGAGCATGGCGACGCGCTGTTCCTCATCATCGACGGCACCGCTCGGGTGCACGTGCGCGGCGTTGGCGACGTCGCCACCTTGGGCGAGCGTCAGCTCGTCGGCGAGATGAGCATCTTGGACGCCGAGCCACGCAACGCAGACTGCTTCGCGTCGGGTAACGTCACGCTGCTCAAGCTGCGCAAGGCAGAGTTTGATGACATCATGGCGGAGAAGCCTGAGATCGCACGCGGGATCATCAAGGTGCTCACCGACCGCCTGCGTGCTGCGGTCGCCTCCAAAGACTAAAAAAACTAGAACAGGCGCCGGAGCGCCTGGTCGTGTTGCAACGGGTCGACGCGCTAGTCGTCGTCGAGCTGCTTGAGGCGGTTGACGATCTTTCCGCGGCTCGACTCCTTCATCCCGTAACTCGCAAGCACCTGCGCCTGGATCCGCTCAAGCTCCGCAAGCGTCTCAGCCGCAAGACCCTGTGCGGGGCCCACGGCGACGTCGTCACCCACCGCTTTACCTCGCCGCATCCGCAAGACCTTCTCGGCCGCCGAATCGACTGTGGTGGTGGTGGTCGTCGTTTTCTGATCGCTTCGCTTGCTCATGCTGTTCTCCGTTGCGCTCAATGAACCTACGAAGGGCCCCTAAACCGGTCAAAATTATGCGCCTGAAAAAGGGCCCTT